>JAKKUO010000027.1 GCA_021890795.1 Bacillota bacterium
ATGCAGGAGCTCCGCAAACAGGCGGAAGTGGAGCGGAAGTTCCGCTGCGCCCTGGAGGAGGCCTACCGGGGTACCCTCTATGCCCTGACGTCGGTTCTGGACCTCCGGGACGACGAGACCTACGGCCACAGCCGCCGGGTGATGGGGTACAGCCTGGCCATCGGGACCCGCCTGGGGCTGGACAAGAGTGACCTGCAGACCCTGGCCTGGGGGGCTCTCCTCCACGACCTGGGGAAGATCGGTATCCGGGACGAGATCCTGCTGAAGCCCGGCCCCCTCACTCCGGAAGAAGAAGCCGCCATGAGGCAGCATGTGGTCATCGGCTCCCAGTTGGTGCAGAGCGTGCCCTTCCTTTCCCGGGCGGCGGCCATCATCCGGCACCACCACGAGCGGTACGATGGCACCGGGTACCCCGACCGGCTGAAGGGGGAGGAGATTCCCCTGCTGGCCCGGATCTTTGCCGTCGCCGACGCCTATGACGCTATGACCTCGCCCCGTCCGTACCGGCCGGTGCCCATGAGCATGGCCCGGGCCCGGGAGGTGCTCGCCGGCGAGAGGGGCCGGCAGTTCTGCCCCCGGGCGGTGGAGGCCTTCCTTCAGATTCCCCTCTCGGAACTGGAGGAGATTCGGGCCCGGAGTTTCCTTCCAATGGACGACCTGAGCACCCTGGTCTCCCTGGATGTGGAACTGGAGAGCCTCTTGCCCCAATACTACCGGGACTCCCTCACCGGCGCCCAGAACCGGGAGGCCTGGGAGGCCAAGAAGGCCCAGATGGCCATGTTCCGGGGGCTGGCCCTGGGCACCGTGGTCTTCCTGGATATGGACGGCCTCAAGCAACTCAACGACACCTTCGGGCACATGACCGGCGACCGGGTGCTGGCCGACCTGGGCGCGCGGCTCGGCCAGGTGGCCCGGGAGGTCTACCGGGTGGGCGGCGACGAGTTCGTCCTCTGGTTCCCCATGGGCGCCTGGAACGAGGCGACGGAGCAGAAGCTGGTGGAGACCCTGGCCAACTTCACCGCGTACTGGCAGAACTTGCTGCCCGGAATCTCGGTCAGCTGGGGCGCGAGCACCGCTACCCCCGAGACCACGTCCCTTACCCACCTGCTGGCGGAAGCGGACCGGGCCATGTACTCCCGCAAGGGAGCCAGCCGGGCGGCGGCGGGGTAGGCAGTGTGCACAAAAAGCGGCGGACTGCAGTCCCGGACAGCTGCAGTCCGCCGCGGCTTTCCTGGCGGGAGTATGTGGGAATCGAACCCACCGGACGCAGGGTCACTGCGCCCCAGACGGTTTTGAAGACCGCGCGGGCCACCAGGTCCCGAGCTACTCCCGTGGTAGCGGCTCCCATGGCCCGTGGCGTCCCAATCGCCCCCCGGCGCCGGCTATCTCGCCACTGGCACTGTTCTCAATGCCCGGCGCCGGCTGTGTCGCTCCTCGCTGTGCCGTCGCGGCCCGACGCGAGCCACGTCGGCTACTCGCTGTGTTGTCGCGGGTGCGGGGAGCGTAGAAAATCATAACATGGCCGCCACCTCTCCGCAAGGTGGGGACCGGCAGGGAACCGGAGGGGGGTATGGCGAAGGGAAGGGAGGCGGCCTGCCGGTGGGTCCGCCGCTACTTTCCTTACCCTACCCTTACTGGAGGCTCCTGGCCGGTTCCCCGCGCCCGCGCGCCGGTTGGCCGGCGGCGGCCCCGGTGTTGTACAATAGCGATCGGCTTGGCCTCGACGGCCGTCAGCCCGGCGTGGGGCTGTCGGAGAGCTTCGGACAGCACCATTCGGATCAGGAGGCAGCGGCGGTGCAGGAGTGGCAGCGGCGCTGGGTGCGGGCGATCCCGCCCGTCAACGCCGTGCTGGAGACCCCGCCGGTTCGGGAGATGCTGGCCCGGCACAGCCGGCAGCTCGTCCTGGCGGCGGTGCAGGCGGTCCTCGCGGAGGTGCGGGAGGCGATCCGGGGGTCGGCCCGGGAGGAGGACCTCGCCGGCCTCTCCCTGGCGGCCCGGGACCTGGGGGAGCGGGCGGCGGCCTGGCTCCGGCGGCGGCTCGCCCCCCGGCTCCGGCGGGTGATCAACGCCACCGGCGTGGTGCTCCACACCAACATGGGCCGGGCGCCCCTGGCCCCGGCCGCGGTGGCGGCGATTGCCGAGGTTGCCAGCCGGTACAACAACCTGGAGCTCGACCTCGCCACCGGCGAGCGGGGCAGCCGGCAGGCCCATGTGGAGGACCTGATCTGCCAGCTCACCGGGGCCGAGGCGGCGATGGTGGTGAACAACAACGCCGCCGCGGTGCTGCTGATGCTCAGCGCCCTCTGCCGGGACCGGGAGGTGGTGATCTCCCGGGGCGAACTGGTGGAGATCGGCGGCTCCTTCCGGGTGCCGGAGGTGATGGTCCAGGGCGGCGCCCGGCTGGTGGAGGTGGGGACGACCAACAAGACCCATCTCCGGGACTACGAACGGGCCATCGGACCGAACACCGGCGCCATTCTCAAGGTCCACTCCTCCAATTTCAAGATCATCGGCTTTACCGCAGCCCCGACCGTCGCCGAACTGGCAGACCTGGCTCACCGCCACGGCCTGCCCCTACTGGTGGACTGGGGCTCCGGGGTGATGATCGACCTCGCCCGGCTGGGAATCGAGCGGGAGATGACCATGCCCGAACTGATCGCAGCGGGGGCTGACCTCATCACCTTCTCCGGCGACAAGCTCCTGGGCGGCCCCCAGGGCGGTTTCATCGTCGGCCGGCGGGAACTCGTCGCGGCCTGCCGGTCCCACCCCCTGGCCCGGGCGGTCCGAATCGACAAGCTGACCCTGGCGGGCATCGAGGCGACCCTGCGGCTCTACCTGGACCCGGAGCGAGCCCTGGCCGAGATCCCGACCCTGGCGATGCTGGGCCGGACCCGGGAGGCCCTCCGGCCCGCCGCCCAGGAACTGGCTGAACGGGTGGCCGCGGCGGTGGGGGACCGGGCCGAGGTCCAGGTGGTGGAAGGCACCTCCCAGGCCGGGGGCGGCGCCCTGCCGGGGGTGGAGATCCCGACGGTGCTGGTGGCCGTCACCCCGCGGCTGCCGGTCCACCGGGTGGAGGCCCGGCTGCGGGAGGCCGATCCCCCCGTGATCGTCCGGGTGCAGCAGGACCGGATTCTCCTCGACCTCCGGACCCTGTGGCCGGAGGAGTTCCCCCTGGTGGCCGGTGCCCTGGCACAAGCCTGTAAGGAAGAGGAGTCTGATGATGCGGGTTGAGAAGCTAGAAGGAGTGGCGCTCAGCACCTCCCCTGCGGTGCTTGACTTCCTGCGCCGGACAGGGCCCATCCGCCAGCGGTTGACCTACAATCCCTTCGATCCCTCCAGTTTCCGGGCCCGGCAACGGTACCTGCAGGAGCACTACCGGGGCGATCGCCGGGCCCTCAGTGCGGCCCTCATCGAGTACAACCGGCACATCGGCGCCGGGCCGGAGGCCCTCCGGAACGCCGAACGCCTCGCCGCGCCGGAGGCCCTGGCGGTGGTGACCGGCCAGCAGGCCGGGGTGGCAGGCGGCCCGCTCTTCACCCTCTACAAGGCCATCACCGCCATCCAGCTCGCCCGGCAGCAGTCGGAGGCCCTGGGGGTGCCGGTGATCCCGGTCTTCTGGGTAGCCGGGGAAGACCACGACTTTGCCGAGATCGCCCGGGTGGAGTTCCCCGGTCGGGAGGGCCCGGTGCGGCTCACCCTGGGCGGCGCTCCCGCCGGCCGGGTCTCCGTCGGCCACCTGCCCGTGGGCGAGGCGGTGGCGGAGTTTCTCGCGGCCCTCGAGGAGGCCCTGCCCCCGACGGAATTCCGGGCTCCCCTGATGGAAGCGCTCCGGGAAGATGCCCACCGGGCCGGCAACCTGGCCGATTGGTTCGCCCGGCTGATGGCCCGGCTCTTCCGGGAGAGCGGCCTGGTGCTCATCAACCCCATGTGGCCCGGCATCCGCCGGCTGGAGGCCCCCTTCTTCCAGGAGGTTCTCCGGCGGAGCCGGGAGGTGGACGCTGCCCTGGCCGCGGGCATCGAAGCCTGGCAGGCTGCGGGTTACGCCCCGACCCTGGACTACAAGGCCGGGGATGTCAACCTGTTCCACTACGTGGATGGTCAGCGCATGCCCCTGGCCGGGGATGGGGAAGCGGTCTGGGTCCGGGACCATCCGGAGTTGCGCTGGCCCCTCCAGGACCGGATCGACCTGGCCGCCGCGGCCCCGGAGCAGTTCAGCACCAACGTGGTCACCCGGGCGGTGGCCCAGGGCTGGCTCCTGCCCGACCTGGCCCTGGTGGCCGGGCCCGGGGAGATCCAGTACTGGGGGCAGCTGCCCGAGGTCTTCCGGGTCTTCGGCATGGAGCCGCCGGTGATCTACCCCCGGACCAGCGCCACCCTGATCGAGCCCCCCATCGCCCGGTACATGGAGAAGCTCTCCCTCTCCCCGGCGGAGGTCTTTCAGGGGGATCTCGCCGAGCGCCGGCACCGGCTCCTGGAGGAGGTGGACACCATCGGCCTGGATGAGCTCTTTGACCGCTTCCAGGCCGAGGTGGAGGAGCGGCACCGGCGGCTCCTGGAGACCATTCAGCACCTGGACCCCGACCTGGTCCAGGTGGGGCAGGAGAACCGCCGGCAGATCCTGCGGCAGATCCAGATCCTCCGGGAGAAGGCCTGGCAGGCCCACCGGCAGCGGCACCAGGTGATGATCCGGCAGCTCGACCGGACGGCCCAGTGCCTGCTCCCCGGCGGGGAGCTCCAGGAACGGGTCCATACGGTCATCTACTACCTGGCCAAGTACGGCCCCGACCTGCCGGAGCGGCTGGTGAGGGCCCTGCCCCTGCCGGCGGAGGCCGGCGCGACCTCCCACCTGCTGGTCTACCTGGGATAAGGCGCCGATCGCGCATCGGAGCGGCCCCGGGATCGCCGGGGCCGCTCGCCGCGCCTCTGGCAGGTGCCACCCGGGCTGGCCCGCCCTGCCGCTGCCGCCCACTTGGCGTTTACAGTGAATATATCGGCTTTCAAGAGGGAATCGCAGGACAAGGTGCGTATATCAGGCAATGGCGAGCCGGGGGGCGAACCGCTGAGCCGTCGCGACCCGTGACTCCGGCGCCAATTCGAACCGTTCACCCAAAAGCCTGTCGCATTCACTTCCGGAAAGGGAGGGATGGCCATGTCGAAGCGGTGGCGGGCCTGGGGGGCGCTGGTGGCCCTGGGGCTTCTGGTTCTTGGGGTGGTAACCCCGGCGGTGGCCACCTCCGGCGGTGCCGTCGGGTCCCCCGCGGTCCGGCCGGTGCCGGTGCAGATCCTGGCCATCAACGACTTCCACGGGCAGTTGGGCCCCGGCCGCACGGTGGACGGCCGGCCGGTGGGCAGCGCCCCGGTGCTGGCGGCTTACCTCAAGGCCCGGGAGGCGCAGTTGCCCCAGGGGACGCTCCTGGTCCACGCCGGCGATGCGGTGGGGGCGAGCCCGCCGATCTCCGCCTTGCTCCAGGACGAGCCCACCATCGAGTTCCTCAACTACATGGGCTTTGACGTGGGCACCGTGGGCAACCACGAGTTCGACGAGGGCGTCGCGGAACTGCTCCGGCTGATCCGGGGCGGCCGGCATCCGAAGACCGGCTACTTCCCCGGCGCGGCCTTCCCGTACACCGTCGCCAACGTGGTCGATGCCGAAACCGGCGACCCGATCTTGCCCCCGTACGTGGTGAAGGCGGTGAACGGGGTGCGCCTGGGGTTCATCGGCGTGGTGACCCCGGAGACGCCGACCATCGTCACCCCCACCGGCGTGGCGGGGCTGGCGTTCCTCGATCCGGCGGAGGCGGTGAACCGCTGGGTGCCGGAGCTGAAGCGCCAGGGGGTGAGGGCCGTCGTCGTCCTTGCCCACCTGGGGAACGACCCCGCGGTTCCGGATGAGATCGTCGGCCCGGTGGCAGACCTGGCCCGCCGGGTGGACGACGAGGTGGATATCATCATCTCCGGCCACACCCACAGCTACATCGACGGCTGGGTGGACGGCAAGCTCATCGTCCAGGCCTACTCCTACGGCACCGCCTTTGCGGACGTCGACCTGACGGTGGATCCCAGCACCGGCGACGTGCTGGTCGCTACGGCCGAAGTGGTGACCACCTGGGCGGACGAGGTGACCCCGGATCCCGGGGTGCAGGCCCTGGTGGACAGCTACCAGGAGAAGGTCGCCCCCCTGGTGGAGCGGCCGGTCGCGGTGGCCGAGACCGCCATCACCCGGGATCCGTCCCCGGCCGGGGAGTCCGCCCTGGGGAACCTCATCGCCGACGCCCAGCGGTGGAAGATGGGCACGGACTTTGCCTTCATGAACCCCGGCGGGATCCGGGCGGACCTGGACGCGGGGCCCATCACCTGGGGTGAGCTCTACGCCGTCCAGCCCTTCGGCAACGACCTGGTGAAGATGACCCTCACCGGGGAGCAGATCTACCGGCTCCTGAACCAGCAGTGGCAGGAGGGCCGCACCCGGTTCCTCCAGATCTCCGGCCTTACCTACACCTACGACGAGAGCCGCCCGTGGGGCGACCGGATCCTGGAGGTCCGGCTGCCCGACGGCCGGCCCATCGACCGGGAGGCCCGGTACACGGTCACGGTGAACAGCTTCCTGGCCGCGGGCGGCGATAACTTCACCGTCCTCACCGAGGGGACCGACCGGGTGGTGGGGCCGGTGGACCTCGACGCCCTGGTGGAGTACCTGGAGCAGATGAGCGGTCCGGTGACGGCCCGGATCGAAGGACGGATCCAGAAGGTGGGCAGCGGCGGCAACTAGCCGGGGCGGCGGCCACTCGCCCGGCGCCCTGCCGGGGGCGCCCCGGGGCCCGGAGCCGTGGCCGGGCCCTCCCCCTGATGCGGTCCGACCCCGGTGCAGGTCCGGAAAGGGCCTGCACCGGGGTCGGCTCTTCTGCTACTGCAGCTTGCTCCGGGGGTCCATCGGCCGGTCGCCGGCCCGGTCTTGCCGGCCGTCCAGGAGGTGGCCCATGCCCCGGACCAGGGTGTCGTCCTCCAGGACGCTGTAGAGGTGGTAGGCCAGGTCCTCCCGGTCCCTGAGCACCTCCTGCAGCACCTCGGCGGTCCCCCAGTCTTGCAGCTCGTGGGCCCGGGTGATGGTCCGGCGCAGCATCTCCTGGATCTTCAGCTCGTGCTCCAGGTCGTTCCGGAGGAAGTCCCGGATGCTGTACCGGCCCTCCACCTCGTGCTTGATGTAAGAGAGTTCATGCTGGGTGACCGGATGGGCCGTGGGCACCCCTCCCAGCCGGGCCACCCGTTCCCCGACCTGGTCGATGTTCCGCTGGGTTACCCGGATGTGCTCGTCCAGCAGGTCGTGCAGGCTGAGGAACCCCTCGGCCCCTTCGCTCATCCAGTGGTGCTTATGGTACTGGTGCAGGGCCACCGTCAGGGCGCACTGGTGATCGTCCAGGTGCAGCGCCATCTCCTGGCGCACCTCGTAGGGCAGGCCGATGCCGGCGCCGACCTCCTTGACGGTACGGGGCGCCTGCCGGGTGATCATGTTGTGTTCCGTGTTGTGCCCCGGCATGGTGGGGTCAAAGCCGGACTTGTCCAGGTTGAACTCCCCGGCGAAGTTCCGCAGGCTGGATGCCGCGGCGCCCAGGTCCGGGTTGGGGGCCTGGGGGGTTGGCGATCCGGGCTGCTGCATGCTTCTGTCTCTCCCTTCTTCATGTGCGCCTTGGTGCTTCATGTGCGCCTTGGTGGCGCTGTGCGGTTGGGGGCGCCTGGCCTTTCCGGTGCCGGAGGCTGCCACCCGCTTCCGGCCCCGGTGCGGGGCCCGTTTCCCACGGACCCTGGTGGGGGAATGGTGGCCCTGGGGGATAGTGTGGGGCAATCCGGCCGGCGCTACACGAGATCAACCCCCGCATCCTGCGCACTCCTGCTATAATCACAGTCGAGGCCTTCTCCCCAGTCCCCCTGGCTGCGGGCCTGGCGTATGTTTGGTCCAGGGAATCGATGGGTACCCTGTTGGGGGTGCCCTGCCAAAGGGCGCCGGCGTCCGTACAGGGAAGGGAGTGGAGGGGATGAAGGTCGCAATCATCGGTGCGGGCCGGATGGGCTCGCTCCTGGCCAACCGCCTCCCCGGGAACGTCCGCAAGGTGATCATCAGCCGCCGGCGCGCCTCTGCCGTGGAACTGGCCGACGAGGTGGGCGGGATTGCCGCCGACACCCTCAGTGCGGTGCGGGGGTGTGCGGTGGTGTTCCTGGCGGTACCCGGGCCGGTGCTGCCCAACCTCTTGCCGGACCTGGCGCCTCACCTGGAGCCGGAGGCCCTGGTGGTGAACATGGCGACGGAGGTGGACACCGGTCAGCTCGCCGCCCAGTTTCCGACCCTGCGCCTGGTGGCGGCGAAGGTGATCGGCCATGCCCGGGAGATGGTCCACGGGTCGCCCGGGATCGTGGTGCTGGATCGGGTCACCCCCAAAGAGGAGGAGGTCCTGGCGCACCTTCTGGGGGGTCTGGGCCCGGTGATCCGGGACCGCGAGGCGAAGGTGATGCTGGCCAACACCGCGGTGGCGGAGGAGATGGTGCGGGCCGAGCAGAACCTGCGCCGGCGCCTGGAGGAACTGGGCCTTGAGCCGGACCTGATCCGGATCGCGATCCGGACCACCGCGCCCGGCGTGCTCCGGTCGCTCTCCGCCGGCGACGCGGGGCCCTTTGTCCAGGACGTGATCCGCCGCCTCCGGGGGGGCTGAGGGGCCCCTGTTCCGCACCGCGCCAAGGAGGTCTGACCGTTGTCCCGCGTCGTCCGTCTGGGTGCCGTGGCCCTGCTGCTCTGCGTCCTGGCCGCGGCCTGGCCGCCCAGACTCCTGCTGGCGCAGCCGGCCGCGCCGGCAGTGGCCGCCAGGGCCGCCTATCTCGTCGATTTCAACTCCGGCCGGGTCCTTTACGAACACAATGCCGACGAACCGATCCCCCCGGCTAGCCTGACCAAGCTGATGACCCTCTATTTGACGTACGAGGCCCTGGCCCAGGGCCGGATTCGCCGGGACGACCTGGTGCCCATCTCCCAGCGGGCCTGGGCCCAGAACCCGGAGCTTCGGGGGTCGTCCTTGATGTGGCTTGAGCCGGGGCAGAAGGTGACCGTGGGCGAGCTGATGCTGGGGGTGGCGGTGCCGTCGGGCAACGACGCCGCCATCGCCCTGGCGGAGAAGCTCGCCGGGACCGTGGAGGCCTTCGTCTCCCAGATGAACGCCAAGGCGAAGGAGCTAGGGCTCGAGAACACCCGGTTCGTCGACCCCCACGGCCTCTCCCCGGAGAACCGGATGACCGCCCGGGACGCGGCTCGCCTGGCCATCCGGTACATCAGCGACTTCCCCCAGGCCCTGACCGAACTCCACTCCGTCAAGGAGTTCAGCTACCCCCAGCCCCACAACCTCTCCCCCGATCAGATCGCCCGGGGGGAGCAGCCCATCCGGCAGGAGAACCGGAACTGGCTGCTCTGGTCCTACCCCGGGGCGGACGGCCTGAAGACCGGTTTCATCGAGGAGGCCGGCTACAACCTCATCGCCACCGCCAAGCGGGGCGATATGCGGCTGATCGCCGTCCTCCTGGGCACCGAAAGCGAGGCGGCCCGGGAGGCCCAGGCCACGGCGCTGCTTAACTGGGGCTTCGACAACTGGACAAGCCTTCAGCTCTTCCCCGCGGACCGGGTCATGGGCCAGGTGCGGGTCTGGAAGGGCGCCAAGGACCAGGTGGACGTAGTGCCCGAGCGTCCCCTCTGGGTGGCGATCCCCAAGGGGAGCGAGGCCCAACTGGTGGAGACCGTCTCCCTCCGGGATCAGGAGCCGGTGGTCGCTCCGGTGCGCCAGGGGCAGGTCCTCGGCGAGGCGGTGGCGGTCCTGGGGGACGAGGAGGTGGGCCGGGTCAATCTGGTGGCCCGAGAGGAGGTGCCCCCGGGGGGCTTCTTCAAGCGACTCTGGGATACCATCCGCCTCTTCGTGGCCGGGCTGCTGGCCCGGTGGCTCTGAGGGTGTGAAAACCGCCCGGGAGATTCCCGGGCGGTTTCTGTGTCTGTCACCGGCTCGCGACCGGCTGGCTCATCAGGGACCGGACGATGGCCACCGTGTCCCGGGCGATGACCAGCTCCTCGTTGGTGGGGATCACCCAGACCTGGACCCGGCTGCGGTCGGTGGAGATCCGGCGCTCGCCCTTGCCCTGGCGGTTCGCCTCCTCGTCCAGTTCCACCCCGAGGAAGGTCAGGTGCCGGCAGACCCGCTCCCGGACCAGCACCGAGTTCTCCCCGATGCCGCCGGTGAAGACCAGCGCGTCGAGCCCCTCCAGGACGGCGGCGTAGGCGCCGATGTACTTCCGCAGCCGGTACTCGAACATCTCAAAGGCTTCCCGGGCCCGACTGTCGCCCTTGAGCATCTCTTCCTCGATCTGCCGCATGTCCCCGGAGATGCCGGAGATGCCCCGGAGGCCGCTGTGCTTGTTCAGCATCGACATGAGCTCGGAGATGGTCAGCTCTTCCCGGGCCATGATGTAGGGCAGCGCGCCCGGGTCCACGTCCCCGCTGCGGGTGCCCATGATCAGCCCTTCCAGCGGGGTGAAGCCCATGCTGGTGTCCACCGACTTGCCGTCCCGGATTGCGCAGACCGAGGCGCCGTTGCCGAGGTGGCAGGTGATCACCTTCATCCCCTGGAGCCCCGGGTTGCCGATGAGCTCCCCGAGCCGCTGGGAGACATAGCGGTGGGAGGTACCGTGGAAGCCGTACCGCCGCACCCGGTGCCGCTTGTACATGGCATAGGGCAGGGCGTAGAGGTAGGCCACCCGGGGCATGGTGGAGTGGAAGGCGGTGTCGAAGACCGCCACCTGGGGTACCCCGGGCAGAAGGCTCTCCGCGGCCAGGATGCCTTGGAGGTTGGGCGGGTTATGGAGAGGTGCCAGGTCGAAGAGGGAGCGGAGGGCTTCCTTCACCTCTTCGGTCACCAGCACCGAGTCGGTAAACTGCTCCCCACCGTGGACCACCCGGTGGCCGACCGCTGCCACCTCGCGAAGATCCTGGATCACCCCGTACTCCGGATGGGTGAGGGCGGCCAGGACCCGGCGGATCGCCGCGATGTGGTCGAGGACCGGGACGATCTCCTGGATCTTGGCCCCTTCGGGCCGGCCCGGGGCGGCTCCGGGGGCGATCCGGTGGGTGTGGGCGGCGTCGTCGTTGCCGATGCGCTCGACGATGCCCGAGGCCAGTACCTGCTCCCCGTCCATCTCGAGGAACTGGTACTTCACCGAAGAACTGCCGCTGTTCAGAACCAGTACTTTCACGGCCGATCCTCCTTGATCCGGTTCCCCTCAGCGTCGTAGCGGTAGAACCCCTGGCCCGCCTCCACACCAGTGTGCCCGGCCCGCACCAGCTTGCGCAGGAGCGGCGAGGGGCGGAAGCGGGGATCGCCGTACTCGTGCCAGAGCCGGTCCAGGATCACCAGGAGGGTGTCGAGGCCGATGCGGTCCGCCATCTCCAGGGGGCCCATCTCCATGTGCATGCCCAGCCGCATGGCGGTGTCCACCGCCTCGGGGGTGGCGACCCCCTCCATCACCAGGTTGGCCGCATCGTTGATCATCGCCGCCTGCAGCCGGGTGGTGATGTACCCCGGGGACTCATAGACCTCGACGCCCACCCGGTCCAGGTCCCGGAGCCACTCGGTGCAGATGCGGACCGTCTCGTCGCTAGTCTTCAGCCCCCGAACCATCTCGACCATCTTGGTCCGGGTCACAGGCTGCATGAAGTGCAGGCCGATGCACCGGTCCGGTCGGAAGGTGGCCGCCGCGATCTCGGTGATGGAGAGGGTGGAGGTGTTGCTGGCCAGGATCGTCTGCTTGTGGCATACCTGGTCCAGGGTGCGGAACAGCTCCCGCTTGGCGGCCAGGTCCTCGGTGATGCACTCCATCACCAGGTCGGCGTCCTGCAGGTCGGCAATGTTCAAGGTGTACCGGATGCGGTTCTGGATCGCCCGCTTCTCTGCCTCGGTGATGGCCCACTTCTCCAGCTTCTGCTGCAGCGAGACTTCGATCAGCCTGGGGGCCTGTTCCAGGGCCTCCCGGGAATTGTCGTGGACCAGGACCTCAAAGCCATGGGTCGCGGCCAGCTCTGCAATCCCCCGACCCATGGTACCTGCTCCCACTACTCCGACTGTCCGGATCCTGGTCACCTTGGGCCCTCCTTCCTGCGTCCGGCGCATGGCATCCCGCCAAGTGCCACGGTGCCGGCGATTGGGTGGTAAAGTATTACTCCCTCGGTTGTGTTAATAGGAAATCGGACGAAAGTTTAAGACGTAACATCTTACACCTGCCCGTTGCCCAGCGGCCGGGGCGGAGGTGGCAGCCGCTGGCCGACCGGTTGGTCTGTTCCCGGTAGCAGCCGCGGGGTGCCGGTGAGAAGCCCGGCGCTCGGTCCCGGGGGGCAGGAGATGGTTCACCCCGATTATTTTAGCCTCACCTGACCCCCAATGGGGACCTCCATTGCAAAGTTGCATAGTGCAGGCTATTTCCAGATGAGCCAGTCTCCGGCGCCCCTGGCACCCCGCTGACTCCAGCCTTCACCCGGACTCCCTGTATGTTTGCCCTCCGTTGGCGTCACAATAGCGCCAAGGGAGGGGTGAGGGAACCTGGTGACAACGCTGTACGTGGGCAATCTGCCGTGGTCCACCACGGAGCAGGAACTGATGCGGACGTTCTCCCAGTACGGGACGGTGCATTCGGCTCGGATCATCACGGACCGGGAGACAGGCCGGTCCCGGGGATTTGGCTTTGTCGAGGTGGAGGACGCGGACGCCGAGCGGTGCATTGAAGCCCTGAACGGCACGGAGCTGGGTGGGCGGCCCATCACGGTCAACGTCGCCCAGGGCACCCGCCGGTAGGCGGCTCCCTGGCCGGTCCGGGTGGACAAGCCGGCGCCTCGTCCGACGGGCGGGCAGGTGGCGGTGGGGCGGAGAAGCCCTGCCGCCACCTGTCGCGTCACCGCGGTCGGGCTCCCCTCATATCATGCTCCTAGGAAGGCCGGGCCCCTGCAGGTCCGCGCCCCCGGGTCCGGGGCCTTCCCCCGTCACATACGGTCCCCGCCTACGGGTGAAGCCCCCACGGCCCGGCCGCCGGTTCCCGCCGGTGGTCGAATCCAGGGGAGGAAGGGGGAACGAGGCTGCCGTGCTGACTACTCGATTGCTGAAGCTGGAATGCGTCGTCGGCGAGAACACCGGCGAGGCGTCGGTCGAATCCCGAATTCTGCTCGCCGAAAGGGCCAAGAAGATCGCCGATATCCACGCCCGGCTCCTGGACCTGAGCGCCGATGTGGTCGACTGCCAGGTAATGGTGCAGGGTTGCCTCCACAAACAGATCTTCTACGTCGGCGAGGACGACCGCGTACATCACCAGGCAGAGGATGTGCCCTTCGCGGTGTTTATCGACGTGCCCGGAGCGGCCCCCGGGATGGGGGCCCTGGTTCAGGGCCGGATCGCCAAGCTGACCCACAACCTGATCGATATGCAGGAGCTTTCCCAGCGGGCCATTCTGCAGTTCTTCGTCAAGGTGGTGGAGGACTGCCAGCTCAACGTGGTGCTCGATCCGAATGGACCGCTCTGCAAGGCCGAGTGCGTCGTCGGCGAGACCACCCAGATCTGCCCGGTGGAGAACGTGGTCGACCTGGAGCGGCCGGCCATCAAGGTCCGGGACGTCCGGGTGATGCTGGAGGACGTAGCCGCAGAGGTGGCCGATGACCAGGTGATCTTCCAGGGCACCCTGGTCAAGAGCATCTTCTTCATCGCCACCAATAACGAAGAGTTCTTCCAGGAGGAGCGGGTCCCCTTCACCGGGGTGGCGGTGATCCCGGGAGCCAGGCCCGGCCAGAACGTCACCCTGCGGCCCCAGATCCTCCGGGTCGATAAGTTCCTCACCAACGGCAACCAGGTGCGGCAGCGGGTGGTCGTCGCCGTCTTTGTCAAGGTGACCGAGACCTGCGAACTGAACGTCGCAGAGGATACCACCGGCCCGCTGGTCCTTTGCAAGCGGGTGGTGGCCGCCGGAACCAAGCAGGTCCTGCAGGAAAGCGTGGCCGACCTCTCCCTGCCGGCCCAGAAGGTCCACGAGATTCAGGCCCGGGTCACCGACCTGAACTGCGAGGTCATCGACAACAAGGTGATCGTCCAGGGCGTGGTCCACAAACAGATCTTCTTCGTTGGGGCCGACGATATCGTCCACCACCAGGCCGAGGACGTGCCCTTCACGACCTTTATCGAGGTCCCCGGCGCCCGGCCGATGATGTCCTGCCAGCTGAAGGCGGAGGTGGAGCACATCTCCTGGCACCTGCTGGACCCGGTGGAGAGCGACCCGGGCCTCCGAATGGCGGACCCCTACCTGGAGGACGACGACCGGATGACCTTCGCCCGGCTGATGCAGCGGACGGTGATTCAGGTGACCGCCGCGGTGGCCGAAGACCACCAGATCTGCGTCAAGTGCCTGCCGCTTCCGACGGACCAGCCGTTTGCGCAGTTCGGGTAAGGGGCCGCCGTCCGGGCCCTCCCCGGGGGAGGGCCCGGGGCCGGGCTGACGCCAGCTAGCATCACCGGCACCCCCCTGGGGGTGCCGGTGATGGTCTGGGTGGCGGTGCCGTCCAGGCGCTCCCGCCTCGAGCCCGCGGTGGTGGTGAGCCTCCGGGCGCGGGCCCCTTCGCTCCCAGCGAGAAAAGGAAAGGGCGGAGGCAAAGTCAGAAAAGATAGCATAGAATTGCAACAAGTGGCACGCTGTTCCCCGGCTTTCCGCCCACTGGCCGGGGACGGTCCCGGGAGCGGCGTGACTCCGCGCAAGGGGGTCTTGCCGATGCGGCGATGGCTTTCGCTCCTCTTCGGCCTGGTCCTGCTCCTGGCGGCAGCCCCGGCCCGTGCCGGCGCGGTGCAGCCCGCTCCTCCCCGCCGGCTGCAGGTGGGCCGCCCGGGGGAGGCGGCCACGGCCGGGGCCGCCGGGAGCATCTGGGTGGGGGCGACACCCCCCGGATGGGATCCGGCCACCGACCCGGTGGTCGTCTTCGTCCAGGGACTGAACGGCCGGGCGGAGAACTGGTGGACCGACAGCGTCTATTACGGTCACAACGACATGTACGACCACGCCTACTGGAGCGGGTACCAGACCGCCTTTGTGGACCTGTACGATTCCGATGGGAACCCTGGCTCCATGTGGGCCAACGGTGCGCTCCTGGCTTCCCAACTCCGGACCATCGCAGATTACTTCGGCGTGGAGAAGGTGTCCATCGTAGCCCACTCCAAGGGCGGCATCGATGCCAACGCCGCCATTGTCCACTACGGGGCGGCGCCCCTGGTGGACCGGGTGGTAACCCTCGGCAGTCCCCACTGGGGATCGCCCCTGGCGGACCTCGCCTACTCCAACTGGGCCGGGTGGCTGGCAGAGCTGCTGGGGAGTCGCAACGACGGGGTCTATGTCCTGCAGACGGGCTACATGGAGTACTTCCGCAGCGTCACCGACCAACGGGCGGAGGACCGGAGCGTCCTGTACCTGACCGGCGCCGGCACCCGGTGGGGTCCTTTCCCGAGTGCCCTCTGGCTGGGGGGGTTGTTCCTCTCCGCCTCGGGTCAGAACGACGGGCTGGTGCCCCTCTGGAGCAGCCGGAAGCCGGGGGCCACGGAGGTCTTTGTCCGGGATCTGGACCACGACCAGATCCGGGTCGGCCGCTACACCTGGCACCTCTTTGAGCCAAACCTACGTACCATCGGATCCGCCTCCCAACCGGACGCCGGCGCCCTGGCTCCCCCGGGAGCTTTCCAGAAGGGCATGGGCTCGGCTTCACCCGAACCCAGGGCTCCGGGGATCGAAGGTGAACCGGTGATCCTCCGGGGCGGTTACGGCACGGACATCGCCGAGTCGATTCCCATCGAGAGCGGGGTAGGGGAGGTCCACTTCCAACTGCTGACCGACCACGCCAACCTGACCGCCTGGGTGGTCAGCCCGACCGGAGAGCGCCATGACCTCCTCTACCGCGGGACGGCCAGTCACCTGGAGGTCATGGCCGGGGCCAGGGTCTACTCGGCCCAGGTGGCCGCGCCGGCTGCAGGCACCTGGACCCTCCATATCCGGGCCGGCGCTCCGGTGGCCTACCTGGCGGAGACGGTCCTGAAGGGCGCCGGTGCGACGGTCCGCCTGGCGGCGGACGGCGTGTATACCCCCGGCAAGGCTGCCGACTTGCGGCTGGACCTCAGCCCTACCGCCCGAAAAGGGAAGCTGCAGGTCTCGGCCACCCTCCGGCGGGTCCTGCCCCAGGGCACCGCGGAGGAGGTGCCCCTCTCCTTCCAGGTGGACGCTGAGGGGCTGGCCGCCCGGCCTGTCCTGCCGGCGCCGGGAATCTACCTGGTGCAGGTGGTGGTGACCGGGACCCTGGCGGACGGGTCGCCCTTCGAGCGGACCCTGGTCCGGACGGTGGCGGCGGCCCACCCGGGGGAGCGGAGCCCGGAGCACCTGCAGCACCTCGGGCCGTAGCTTCAGACGGGGTGGCGTTAAGCGGAGGTGGCGTAGACGTGAGGCCCCCGCGCCCGGGAAGGCATCCTCGGGGACGGGGGCCTCGCCATGGGCCTCCTGGTGCGAGACTGCCTACCGAACCGAAGCTTGCGACGGCCCGGCCTCCTCCACAAGTTGACGGTGGGGCCACGGGGGTGCTACAATTGTCCCGCCCCCGGTGCCTACCGGTTGTGCGGGAGATGCGGGCATCCGCGGAAAAGGCCATGCATACGGGCGGTTAGCTCAGCGGGAGAGCACCTGCCTTACAAGCAGGGGGCCAGTGGTTCGAGTCCACTACCGCCCACCAGTCTGCAAGCGGGTTTGCGGGATCGGAGGGTGCGGCGGGGGCCGCTCCCGTGAGGAATGTGGGAGGAACCGCGGCCGCACCCTGCACGAGCAGTAGTGAGCAAGGGCCGGAAGGTCAGCCCTTCCGGCCCTTGTCCATTTGCAGGACGGACAGAGACCCCCCTGTGAGACGCCGTGGGATCCCTCGCGGCTGTGAGCAGGCGGGGATGGGTTCTCGTACCCCCCGGGGGGAGCCCCGGGGGCTGAAGACCGGCCCTGCGGTGGCAGTGCCTGCGGATTAGAGGCCGAGCCCGCCGCGTGCAAACAGGAGAAAGAGCAGCAGCAGCAGGATAAGCATGGCGGGGTCAAGCTGGCCCTGCCCGCGGCCAATCAGGTGTGTCTGCAACCCCATCACCCCCCTGAACAGCCTATGTCTGGCAGGGCTGGAACGTTACAGGCACCGGCAGATCCGGCGGGAGCCACGGGAGCCGTCGGGACCCAGTCCCGCAAAGTTCGTGTTGACACCGGGGGTGAACGTCGGGAGAATACGAAATAGGAATCTTACTATCTACTAGAAGAACCGGATGCCTAGCAGCGAATGCCACCGGCCCTGGAGCAAGGGGGCAGGCGGCTGCGGGAAGCCTCGCAGATTCTCGGCCGCGGGCCTGTAGGGGTGTTTCAGCTTTGCGTGAGCCAGTGGTGGAGTTAGAGCACGTCTGGTTTTCTTATGGCCGTGAGCCGGTCCTCCAGGATATCTCCCTGACCGTGGGCCGCGGCGACTTTGTCGGCATCGTGGGCCCCAACGGTTCGGGAAAGACCACCCTGCTCCGGCTGATCCTGGGGCTGCAACGGCCCCAGCAGGGGCGGATCCGGCTCTTCGGCCAGGACCTCCGTTCCTTTCGAAGATGGGAACGGATCGGGTACGTGCCCCAGAAAGCCACCTCCTTCAACAGCGACTTCCCGGCTACGGTCCAGGAGGTGGTGCTGACAGGCCGGATCGCCCCCCGGGGGCTCTTCCGGCCGCTGGGACGGAAGGACCGGGAGTTGGCGGACCGGGCCCTTGCCCTGGTGGGGCTCGAGGCGTATGCCGACCGCCCTGTCGGCCGGCTGTCGGGCGGTCAGCAGCAGCGGGTCTTCATCGCCCGAGCCCTGGCCGGCCAGCCGGAGCTTCTCGTCCTGGACGAGCCGACGGTGGGGGTCGACGCCGCCGCTCAGCAGCAGTTCTATGCCCTCCTCCGGCGGCTGCGGGAGGAGCTGGGGATCACGATCTTGCTGGTCTCCCACGACATCGGCGCGGTGACCACCGAAGTCTCCCACCTGGCCTGCCTCAACCGGCGCCTCTTCTTCCACGGGCCCCCGGAGCAGTTCCCGGCTGACAGCCTGTCGGAGTTCTACGGCCACCCGGTCCATCCGGTGGCCCACGGGCACTGAGCCTCAGGGACCCGGCGGAGGGATGTGGCGATGGAGATCTTTCAGTTCGGCTTCATGAACCGGGCGCTGCTGGCCGGGGCGATGGTCGGCCTCATCTGCCCAGTGGTGGGCCTTTTCCTGGTCCTGCGCCGGCTCTCTCTCATCGGGGATACCCTGGCCCATGTCTCCCTGGCGGGGGTGGCCACCGGCCTCGTGCTCAAGGTCTATCCGGTGGTGACAGGGCTGCTCTTCGCCCTGGCGGCAGGTTTGGGCATCGAGAAGCTGCGGGAGCAGTACCGGCGCTACGGCGAGCTGGCGGTGGCCATCACCCTCTCGTCGGCCGCTGCCCTTTCGGTGATCCTGCTCAGTCTGGGCAACGCGATGAACGTGGACCTCTTCGCGTACCTCTTCGGGAGCATCATGGGAGTCACGGTCTATGACCTCTGGCTCATCGGCGGGGTGGGGCTGGGGGTTCTGCTGCTCGCGGCGCTCCTCTTCAAGGAGCTCTTTTTCATCACCTTCGACGAGGAGCTGGCTCAGGCCAGCGGCCTGCCGGTCCGGGGCTTGAACGTCCTGTACACCCTCCTGACCGCGGTCACCGTGGCCGTGGCCATGCGGGTGGTGGGGGTGCTGCTGGTCTCCTCCCTCCTGGTGCTGCCAGCAGCAGCCAGCCTGCAGGTGGCCCGGAGCTTCCGGGGGGCCCTGGCCCTGGCGGTGCTCTTCGGCGAGGTGTCGGTGCTCGTCGGCCTGGTGAGCGCCTACTACCTCGACCTGGCCCCCGGCGGTACGGTGGTTCTCACCGCGGTCCTGCTCCTCCTGGGGGTGCTGGGCGCCAGGCGGCTGCGCCGGCCTCCGGTGCAGGCGATCGGCCTTGAAGGGTAGGGGCCGGGGGCAAGGGGAGAATATCCGGTCATCAGGCCTCTTAAGATTGCTCTAGCGGCTAGTCTTTGACTGGCGGGTATCCCGTGATTGGAGTGTGGGACCCGCACTCTTGCGTTTCAGGTCCCTTGCCGGATAGCCGTCCTGTCTGGGTATGCCTTCGAGATCGGCTTCTGCTAAGGGCGGTGTGAATCGCATGCTCTGGGTATTTACATTGGGCCTAGCGCTGGTTGGTGTGTGCTTCGGCATCCTATTCCGCCGTCGAATGGAAGCCAAGAGAACCCACCTGATCGTTCGACTTGCAGTGATCGCTCTGGCTGCGGCGAGCATTGTTGGTGCCCTTCTGCTGCCCCCAGGGCCACTTTGGTTCACCATGACATTAGCGCAAGTTCCTTTGGTAGCTCTTTCCATTATCGTGGTGTAGTCTCATCGCCCAACGACGAACGCCCTTTCGAGCAGCCTGTCTGGCCAAGGCGGCCTGTTAAGTATGCGATGCACGCTGAGACCCTTGGGCGCCAGGCGGTTGCGCCGCGGGCCTCCGGTGCAGGCGGTGGGCCCTGAAGGGTAAAGACAGCCCTGAAGGGTAAAGACAGCCGGGCGGTCCCCCCGTGGGACCGCCCGGCTCTGTCTTGGCAGGTTGCCTCGCCGCCAGGGTCTTTTGGCAAGCGGCCGGCACGTGCCGGTGGGCCGCACCTGTGGCGGCGCCGCCCTGGCTGGAGCTGTTTTGTTACGGCAGGGACTCGCACGCTATCCCGTCCCGGTCCCGATCCAGGCCATGGGGGTCCCGGGCGGGGCCACCTGCGGCCTCATAGAACGCCTGGGCCTCGGCCTGGGTGGCAAAGTCGTCGCAGTCCCGGTCCGGACCGTTGGGATCGTACCGGAGGGGCGGCGAACCCGTGGTCCGGCTAGCCTTCTGGCTGCTGCTACCGGTGTTCTTGCTGTCGCTGCCGGTGCTCTTGCTGCCGCTACCGGTGGCCGGGGCCGAGTTTGCCGTGGCGGCGGTACCACCCTTGCCGCTGCTGGCTCCCTGGCTACCGGTTGCCGGGCTGATGCGGCTCCCCTGGGTGCCGGCGGCGGTTGCCTCCTGTTCCTGCTGGGCCAGGGCCCAGAGCCCCCGGCCGGCCTCCCGAGCCTCTCGCTCGGCCGCGGTCAGCCGTTCCACGTACTTGACGTTGGGCGGGATGGTGAGAAGCTGGGCGTAGCCCTCACGGAGGAGCACCTCGTTAAAGAGCCGGCCGTCCGCCAGCCAGACGTAAGCCAGCAGCCGGCCATAGCGGTCCCGGGTCTCCACGTCCAACTCCAGCCAGACCCGGGTGCCCGGGGCCAGCACCTTCTTGGTGAACGCCGAGGCCTCGGGGCCATAGGGCTCTACCTGGCCGTGGACCTCCGGGGTGTCGACGCCGATCATTCGGACGCGCTCGGTCTGGCCGTCCAACTGTACCTCCAAAGTGTCGCCATCTACGACCCGCTCCACCACCGCCAGGCGGGCCCCCTGCGGCACGCCCGGGGGGACCTCCTGGGCGGCGCCGGACGGGGCCTCACCGGCTTCCCCGGCCGGAGCCTCCGTGGCCGGGGCGGCCGGCGTCTCCTGAGCAGGTGGCGTCGGACCGGCGGCGGGGGCGCCGCAGCCGGCGACCAGGACGGCAAGGGCCAGGATCCAGGGAACAATGCGGCGCAGTGTAAAGGACATGGGGCGATCCCTCCGGTGTCTCCTGGGACGTAACAGCCTATGTCTCACGCTGTGGGCGCGGGGCGGTCCGGCGCGGTCGCGCCGGGGCTGGCCGGGTCTGCCAGGCGGAGCGAGGGGCAGCCAGGGCTCCGGACTGGCGGGCCGGTGCGCTACAATGGAAAAAGTCAGAACGAGGGAAGGGGTGGCCGATAGCCGATGTTCAAGACCCGGATCACCGAACTTCTGGGGATCGAAGTGCCGATCATCCAGGGGGGCCTTGCCTACCTGGCCAGGGCCGAACTCTGCGCGGCGGTCAGCCGGGCAGGGGGGCTGGGCCAGATCACCGCCGCGACCCTCCCGAGCCCCGAGGCCCTCAAGGCGGAGATCGAGCGGGTTCGGCAGCTCACGGACCGGCCCTTTGCCGTCAACTTCGCGATGGGTCACCGGCCCCTGGAGCCATACATCGATGCGGCCCTGGAGGCCGGGGTCCGGATCGTCACCATCACCGGCGGCAACCCGGAGCCCTACATGCGGTACATCGACCAGCGGGTGCCGGGGGTGAAGAAGCTGGTCCTGGTCGCCTCGGTCCGGACCGCTCAAAAGGCCGAGGCCCTCGGAGCCGACGCGGTCATCGCGGTGGGGTTTGACGGTGGCGGCCACCTGGGCCGGGAGGACATTGGCACCATGGCTCTCATCCCCCGGGTGGTGGACGCGGTCAAGATCCCGGTGGTGGCCAGCGGCGGTATCGCCGACGGCCGGGGGCTGGTGGCGGCCCTGGCCCTTGGGGCGGAGGGGATCGAGATGGGCACCCGATTCGTGGCGGTGGCGGAGTGCCCGGCGCACCCGGCCTACAAGGAAGCCCTGGTCCGGGCCGAGGCGGCGGACACGGTGATCGTGGAGCGGAGCATCGGCCGGCCGGCCCGGGTGCTCCAGAGCGGCGGCGCCCGGCGGATCCTCGAGGCGGAGAGCCGCGGGGCGACCCTGGAGGAGCTGCTCCCCCTCATCTCCGGCCAGGTCAACGCCCGGGCCGCCCTGGAGGGCGAGCTCGAGGACGGGTTCGTCTACGCCGGCCAGGGGGTGGGGCTGATCCGGGACGTGCCCACGGTGGCCGAGCTCTTCGACCGGATCCTGGCTGAGGCCCGGGCCGCAGCCGCGCGGCTCCGGCCGCTGCTGCCGTTCTCTTGAGCCCCGTGCCGGGGGCGGTACTGGGGTTGCCAGGGGCGGCATCGGGCTGGCCGGGGGCGGCCCCGGGCGGCCCGAGGAGACCGGGGTGGGCAGAGGCTGCCGGGGCGCGGCAAAGGGCGCCGCCCCCGGCGCCCCCGCAACGCCCCGGGATCCCCTTGCCCGGTGGCCCGTGGTTTGACTTAGTGGCGCTTGCCGTCGGAGACCATCTTGGTGATGGTGCTGGCGATGGCCCGCTTCTCCTGCTCATCGGCAACCCGCCAGAGTTCGGCCAGCAGCCGCTGCTCCCGGTTGGCGGGGTCGACGTGCTGGGCGAGGTACTCGCCGATCCGGGTGGCCGCTTCCACGATGGACCCCGGATCCGCGCCCGCGCCCATCGCCACCTTAACATTCTTCGACAGGAATTCCTTCCATTCCTCGAAGGACGACATGGCCTCCACCCTGCTCACCCTCCTGTCCGCTGGTTCGATCGCCGGGTGCCGCCCTTAGTGTTGCTGGACCGGACGGAAAACATGCGGGCCGGCACCAGGCGGGCCGGCCCACGGGCCGCCTCCCCCTCAGGGGACTGGGGCCCAGTTGGTCACCACCAGTTCCTGCAGCCGGCCGTAGTCCCGCAGGTCGATCTCCAATAAAGGCCGGGGCTCCAGGAGGGTGTCGTAGTAGAGGGTGAAGCCGTCCTGTTGGTAGATCTGGAACCCCGCGGCATCCCGGGGCGGGCCCGGGCGGACTTCCGGAGGCAGGGGGGCGCCGCAGCAACTGGAGACCACCACAGACTCCACCGTCAGGACACCGCCCCGGCTCCGGAGGAAGGCGGCGGCGGCCGGAGTGAGGCGCAGCTCCACCGTCATCACGCTCCCATGGGGTTGTCGCCGCCGGGGTGACGGGCCCGCCGGGATTGGAGGCCCGCTGCGGTCGCGGGCCCAGCGGTCTTACGGGCCGCGGGCCCGCCGGGGGTGTGGGCCCTAGGCGTTACTGGCCACGGAAGCAGCGGACGTGGAGGTACTCGCAGGCAGGCGGGGTGCCGATGCGGATCGCCCGGCTGCCGGCGGCGACGGTGCGGCCGCAGGCGGCACACCGCTGGTCGAACTGGAGTACCACCTGCTTGCCGGGGATCCCGGGCCCCTTCCGGGGCGGCCGGGGCGGTGGGGCCGGCGGCAGCCGATCTTCGGCCAGGCCTTGCTCGACCAGCCAGCGCCGGACCTCCGCCGGGCGACCGGTGACGATCCGCACCTCCTGCACCGCCTGGGCGGTCTTCGCCAGGCAGCGGAGACCGGTGTCGATCTCGTACTGGATCACCAGGATCAGGTCCCGGGCCGCGGCGGACCGCAGGGGGCGGATGGGGCCGGGAAGGATCCCGTGGATGTCGGGGCAGGCGGCGACCCGCTCCAGATGGTCCCGCAGGCCCGGAATCATGCTGTGCTCGTGCTTGATCTTGTTGGTACGGTACTTGGCCAAGGCAGTGCCTCCGGGCAGCGATCTCCCCTCAGTGTAAGCTACCGGACAGGCCGGGGGGGCCTAGGGGCCGGGGGAAAGCCCCTGGCCCTTGTTCTCCCCTGTCTTCGGTCGGTGCGTTCTCGCAGCGGGATGGCCGAAATGCAGGTAGGCAGCCGGAACCCGGTACCTCCGGCTGCCATGCGTTTCCGTCTTGGGATCCCTTTCCCCGGCTCGGGGCCGCCCTGCCGGCAGCCCCCACCCGGGGCCTCAGAACCCGAGCTCGCTCCGCAGGTCGCTGAAGAGCTTGGGATCGCCGAAGTGGATCAGGATCGTGAGACCGATGAGCAAGAGGGCCGTGGCCAGGATGGGGTTTGGCCGGCGGGTCTGGCCAGGGGACGGGAAGAGGACCTTGCCCAGGGCCAGGATCGCCGGCACCATGATCAGATTGCCGACGATAAACATGCCAAGCCTCAACCAGGGACTCACGAATTCAGCCTCCTCCTGTGGCGAGCCCAGTCGGCAGCCCGGGCGGCCGGACACGGATAATTCCGTGACGATTATATCGAGAATTTCATCCGCCTACAAGACAAACCCGGACCGAAGGGTGCCCGCAAAACGAGCGAGGCGGCGGTGCTGAAGGCACCGCCGCCTCGCACAGGGTTGGAGGTGGGAGCGGGATTCGAACCCGCGCATAACGGTTTTGCAGACCGCTGCGTTACCACTTCGCCATCCCACCGGATGCACCTGACCGGCTTTCATTGTACCCGGGCCGGCCTGGCCATTGCAACACCCTCCCGTCCTCTCGCTTCTGGCCCGGCCGGTGCGCCGGGGCGTCGGGGCGAGCCCCGTGCCTTCGGAGCCTGTGACCTCCGCCGGCGCGGTACGTTATAATAGCGCGGTGCCCGTTCGTTTCAAAGCGGGCCGCAAAGGGCGCGGCACCGCGAGCGCACCGCAGGTGGAAAGGGATGGTTTTCGTGTCCCAGTCGATGCTGCGCACCCTGGTCCGGTACCGGTTTCCCCGGCTTCTTACGGTGCTCCTGGCCGCCGTGCTCGGGTTGGGCGGGTGCTTCCCGGGGCAGACGGCGCCCCCCGGTTCGCCCTCCGGCGGCAACCCGTCCGGGGGCGAGGTCCCTTCTCAACCCAGGCCCCAGCCAGGGCCCTTTGACATCCTGATCACCGGTGCGTTGGTCTACGACGGCACCGGTGCTCCGCCCCCCCGGGCGGACGTGGGGGTGAAGGGGGACCGGATCGCAGCGGTGGGAGACCTGTCCGGTGCCCAGGCTGCCCGCCGGATCGACGCGGAGGGGCTGGCCCTGGCGCCGGGGTTCATCGATGTCCACGCCCACACCTACGAGTACGACGACGCCGACGGGGTCGCGGCCCTGATGCAGGGGGTCACGACCCAGCTCGGCGGGGTGGACGGCCGCCACCACGGCTACCTGGGTCAGGCCCGCCCCGAGTCCATCGCCGCGGCCCTGGAGTGGATTGAGGAGCGGGGGACCGGGGTGAACCAGGGCCTCTTCGCCGGGCTGGAGACCCTGAGGCGGCAAGTGGGGGCCCAGGGCCGGCCCGCGACCCCGGCGGAGATCGAGGCGATGCAGGAGCTTCTCCGCCAGGCCCTGGCCGAAGGGGCCTTCGGGCTTTCCACCGGGCTGGAGTACGACATCGGCGGCCGGCAGGCCCCGACGGAGGAGATCATTGCGGTTGCCCGGGCGATGGCCCCGGACCGGGGGGTCTACGCCACCCACGTCCGGCATGAGCGGAGCGACCTCCGGGCCGGGGTGGAGGAGGCCCTGCGGATCGGCCGGGAGGCCGGGGTGCCGGTGGCCATCCAGCACTTCAAGTTCGTCGGCCCCCGGCAGTGGGCCCAGTTCGAAGCGGTGATGGCGGCCCTGGACCAGGCCCATGCCGCCGGCCAGCCGTTTACGGTAGACGTCTACTCGTACCTCACCCCGGACTACGGAATGCACCTGCCCCTCGCGGAGGCCTGGTCCGAAGCCGGGGACCCGGCGATCATCGTCCTGGAGCGGCAAGTGCCGGCCGACCTCCAGGGCAAGACCCTGGCCGAGGCCGCGGCTCTCCGGGGAGTGGCGCCGGCAGACCTGGTGGCGGAGTTGGCCGCGGACGGGGCCATCGCCACCGTGGAGTGGATCCGCCTGGAGCACCTGGGGGAGATCCTGCGCCGTCCGTACACCCTCACCAGTTCGGACGGGGAAGCCCGGGCCTGGCTGCCGCCCGACCAGGTCTTCCAGCGGGGGGTGGGGGTCCATCCCCGGTCCTACGGCAACTACCCCCGGCTGTTGCGGCTCAACCGGGAGAGCGGCTGGCTGCCCCTGGAGGCCCTGATCCGGAGGATGACCGGCGCGGCGGCGGACTTCTACCGGATCCCGGACCGGGGCTACATCCGGGAAGGGGCCTACGCGGACCTGGTGGTCTTTGACCCCCAGACGGTGGCGGAGGGGGCCACCTGGTGGGAGCCCCAGGCTTATCCCGTCGGCATTCACTACGTGCTGGTCAACGGTCAGATCGCGGTGGACGCCGGGAAGCCCACGGGGGTGCAGGCCGGTCGGGCCCTAAGACGGGGGCAGTAGGCGGACCCCGGAGGCAGTAGGCGAGCCGGGGGGCGGCACCTGGGCAGGTCTGCCGCCCCCCGGCTGCCCATATAGATGGCGCCGGGAAGCCCACTGTCCAGAGGCGGCGAGCCCATCGTTCAGCGGCAGCGCCCAGTGGGAGGGAAGCCCGTGCGCCTCCAGCCTTTCCCCGGCCGGATCCTCCTGGTGATGCTGGCTACTGCCCTGACCTCCCTGCCCGCGGCCTGGTGGGTAGCCACAGGGCGAGCCGGGGAGCCGCCACCGGTGATGCTCGACCCCGGCCACGGGGGCATCGACGGCGGCGCGTCCCGGGAGGGCATGCTGGAGAAGGCGATTACCCTGGACGTCGCCCTCCGGACCCGGCGGCACCTCGAGGCCTTTGGCGTCCCGGTGCGGCTCACCCGGGAGGAGGACGTGGACCTGGGGGGGCCGCCGGGGTCCGGCCGGCACGGCCGGGACCTGGCGGAGCGGGTCCGGCGCACCCGGGAGGCCGGCGCGGCCCTGGTGGTCAGCCTCCACGTCAACAGCACCCGGGACCCGGAGGAGGCGGGGATGATGTTCTTCTACCTCCGGGGCTCGGCGGAGGGGGAGCGGCTGGCCCGGAGCCTGGCCGGGGCCCTGGCCTCTCTTCACCGCCGGCGGGAGGAGCCGGTGCCCCGGGAGAACCTCTACGTACTCTCCCGGGCAGGGGTGCCGGCGGTGCTGATCGAACTGGGCTTTCTCACCAACCCGGGGGACCGGGAGCGCCTGGGCGATCCCCACTACCGGGAGCAGGTGGCCCTGCGCCTCGCCCTGGCCCTTCAGGCCTATTACCGGCAACTTCAGAAGCCGCAGGCTCCGGCGGTTCCGGGGCCGGCCCAGGGCCCGCCGCCGTATACCGGCCTCCCCCGGCACATATACTAGTACGGCAGGATCACCACTCGACCCGAGGGGTGAAACGGCCGTGCACGCGATCAGCATCGGGACGGAGCACCTGCCGCAGGAGATCATCAGCCGCCTGGACGAGGAGTTCCAGTTCCTCCACGGCGAGGGCATCGATGTGGAGATGAGCCGCCAGTGCCGGGGGAACTACACCTTCTTCGACTGCAGCGTCCGGAGCGCCAGTCCCGAAGCCGAGGCCCGGTTCCGCCACTACCTCGCCAGCGCCATCTCCGACGTGATCGTCGACCGGTGGGAGGAGCACCTGATCCGCCGCATCATCCGGGGGCAGTATTACTATTTCTCCCGGGATGAGCAGGAGCGGATTCTGGCTTACGCCGGCCGCAACCTCACCACCGACGACCACGGTCAGGACCGCAGCCTGCAACACAAGCTCAGCCGCAAAGCGAGGATCCTCCACCGCCTCCGGGACTATCTGGATCAGAACCGGGAACTGGTGGTGGAGGGTTTTGTCCATTTCCGGCTGCGCGATTACCTGGAGGAGCTGGAGGACGCCGTCGACCGGGCGGTGGATGACTTCCTCATGGAGCGGGAGCACAAGGAGTTTATCCGGCTCCTCCGGTACTTTGTCGACGCCCAGGAGCCCAGGGTGGCGGAGGTCCACGTCCTCATCGCCCCCGGCGGCTCCTTCCGGCTGGTAGACGCCGAGGGGAACTCCCTGCGGAGCGACCTTCTGGAGGACTTCGTGGCGGAGGTCGCCGAAAGCGAGATCAGCCACGAGGACCTGTTGATCTCGGCCCTCATCACCCTGGCCCCCACCCGCCTGGTGCTCCACGGGCCCGTCCCGCCGGCCTGGGAGGAAGGGGTGGGGATCGTCAAGGGGGTCTTTGAGGAGCGGGTGGCCCAGTGCCTGGCCTGCAGCCTCTGCGCTCCCCCGGCCCTCGCCCCGGGGGAGGCCCGGGGGGCCGGGTTGGTTGACAACCCCCGGGGCGGCAGCGTAGAATAGTGGACACCATCAGGTAAACGGCTGTGATGGGGACAACGCCCCGGATACCGCCCTCCAGAGAGAAAGCGCCATCGGCTGCGAGCGCTTTCGGGTCAGGGCCGGGGAAAACCACCCCGGAGCCGCCGGCGAACGGCCGCGGTGGGGAGGGCGTTTTGCGCCCTCGCCGCCGGGCCCAGTAAGACCGGACGGGTGCGCCCGTTACAGCGCACGAGAGTGCCTGCAGCCCCGGCCGGAGGCGGATGCCGCCTCGGTTTTCGCTTGGCATGGGCGCCGGTTCGCCCTTCGCCCTGCCGGCGACACCGGGCACCGGATCGGGCCGCAGGCAAAAGGGTGGAACCACGGGCCCAAACCCCGTCCCTTTGCGGGACGGGGTCTTTTGCCTTTTGGGAACGACGCGGGGAGGAGGACCTGTCGAATGAGCACGATTCGGGTGCGGCTTCCGGACGGATCCGTGCGGGAGTTCCCCCGGGGGACCACAGCCCTTGCGGTGGCGGAGGCCATCGGCCCCCGGCTGGCCAAAGCCGCCCTGGCAGCCCGGATCGACGGGGTGGTGCGGGACCTGACCACTCCTTTGGAAAAGGATTGCGACCTGGAGATCCTGACCTGGGAGCACCCGGAGGGGCGGGAGGTCTACCGGCACACCTCTACCCACGTCATGGCCCAGGCGGTGAAGCGTCTCTGGCCTGAGACCAAGCTGACGGTGGGACCGCCCCTGGAGAACGGCTTCTACTACGACATCGACACCCCCCGGCCCATCACCCCCGACGACTTCCCGGCCATTGAGGCGGAGATGCGGAAGATCATCGAGGAGGACCTGCCCATCATCCGGGAAGAGGTGGACCGGGAGTGGGCCAAGCGGTTCTTCGCCGAGCGGGGCGAGGACTACAAGGTGCTCCTGATCGACAAGATCCCCGAGGGGGAGCCCATCACCATCTACCGGCAGGGGGAGTTTGTCGATCTGTGCACCGGCCCGCACCTCCCCAGCACCGGCCGGATCAAGGTGATCAAGCTGATGAGCGTCGCCGGGGCGTACTGGGAGGGGGACCAGCGGAACAAACAGCTCCAGCGGCTCTACGGCACCTCCTTTGAGAAGCAGTCGGACCTGGACCGGTACCTGAAGCAACTGGAAGAGGCGAAGAAACGGGACCACCGGAAGCTGGGACCGGAGCTGGGGCTCTTCACCTTCAAGGAGGAGGCGCCGGGCTTCGCCTTCTGGCTGCCCAAGGGCTACACTCTCTACCGGATCCTCGAGAACTGGTCCCGGTCGCTCCAGGAGCCCCGGGGCTACCAGGAGGTCCGGACCCCCTGGCTCTATTCCTCGAAAATCTACGAGACCTCCGGCCACTGGTTCCACTTCCGGGAGAACATGTTCACCTTTGAGTCCGAGTCCCAGGCCTACGCGGTCAAGCCGATGAACTGCCCGGGCCACTGCCTGCTCTTCAAGAACGAGGTCCGGTCGTACCGGGACCTGCCCCTCAAGATCGCCGAGTACGGCCCCCTGGTCCGGTACGAGCCCTCGGGCACCCTCCACGGCCTTCTGCGGGTCCGGGGGATGCACCAGGACGACGCCCACATCTTTGTCCGGGAGGACCAGATCGAGGAGCAGATCCTGGAGGTCCAGGGGATTATCGACGAGATCTACGGCGCCCTGGGGATGCCGTACACGGTGAAGCTGGCCACCCGGCCGGAGAACTACATGGGCGACCCCGCCCTCTGGGAGCGGGCGGAGGCGGCTCTGGCTGCGGCCATGGAGAAGGCCGGCATCAAGTATGAGCTCAACCCCGGGGAGGGGGCCTTCTACGGGCCGAAGCTCGAGTACCACATCACCGACGCCCTCGGCCGGACCTGGCAGTGCGCCACCATCCAGTTGGACTTCCAGCTGCCCCAGCGGTTCGACCTCACCTACGTCGATGCCGACGGTCAGCACAAGCGGCCGGTGATGATCCACCGGGCGATCATGGGCAGCATCGAGCGGTTCATCGGCATCCTCACCGAACACTTCGCCGGCACCTTCCCGGTCTGGCTGGCGCCGGTGCAGGTGCGGGTGCTGCCCATCGCCGACCGGCACCACGACTACGCCCAGAAGATCCTCTCTGACCTGAAGGCCGCCGGCTTCCGGGCCGAGGCGGACCTGCGCAACGAGAAGATCGGGTACAAGATCCGGGAGGCGGAGGTCCAGAAGATCCCCTTCATGCTGGTGGTGGGGGACAAGGAGGCCGAGTCCGGCACCGTCTCGGTCCGGCGTCGGGGGATGAAGGACGAGGGGAGCATGCCCTTCGCCGCCTTCCTGGACCTCCTCCGCCGGGAGGTCGCGGAGAAGGCGATGGACGAGGCGGCCCGCAAGGCCACGACCCTCTGAGCCCCTCCGCGGGGGACGGCTGCGCCCTTTCGGGGCGGATGGCTGAGCCCTCTTGGGGCGCACGGCTGAGCCCTCTCGGAGCGCACGGCTGAGCTCCTCCGGGGCGGACGGCCGCCGTCCGCCCCTCTTCTT
>JAKKUO010000074.1 GCA_021890795.1 Bacillota bacterium
CACGCCTCCTTCTCCCGGGCCCGGCGCCGGTACTCGCTGGGGGTCAGGCCGATCTGTTCCCGGAACTTCCGGCTGAAGTGCCCGGTCTTCTGGTAGCCCACCCGCCGGGCTACCTCGTCGATGGGGAGGTTGGAGTGGAGGAGGAGCTGGCGTGCCCGCTCCACCCGCTCTGCGGTCAGGTACTGGCCGAAGGTCATGCCGGTCCGCTTCTTGAAGAGCCGGCTGAAGTGGAAGGGGCTCAGATGGACTGCCCGGGCCACCTCCTCCAGGCGGCAGGGGGAGTGGTAGTGGTGCCGGACGTAGGCCATGGCCGCGGCCACGGGATTGGCGGCGTCCCGGGCGGCGAGGCTCAAGATGGTCTCCACAACCAGCTCCTGGAGGTCGCCGAGGAGTTCGAACCGGCTTACCTGGGCCAGGAAGCCGGCGCCGACCCGGGCGAGGGATACCTCGTCCATCCCCGCGGCCAGGGCGGCCTGGAAGGCGGCAAATCCCGCGGCCAGGGCCCGATACCGGGATTCCGCCGGGGAGGTCACCCCGGCAAAAACCTCCCCAACCGCTTCCCGCACCGCCTCCGGGTGGCCGCTCCGGATGGCGTTGACAAGGGATGCCGGCAGGGTGAAAGGGGCCTGAGCCTGCACGGGCGGCAACTCCGCGGCCCGAATCACCCGGTCTCGGCCCAGGAAGAACTTGGCATTGTGGGCCTCCAGGGCTTCAGCGAAGGCCACGGGCAGTTCCCGGGGGTCCGGGTGGAGCCGGCTCACCCCGACGGTGACGGTGCACCCCACCTCGGTCTGGACCCGGTGCCGGATGGCCTCCGCTGCAGCGGTCGCCCGCTCCTCGGGTTCGGGGGCGGACTTCGGGCTGCCCGGCAGGGGCGGGTCCGCCTGGCTGCGGAGGACCACCGCTACGGTGTCGCCGGCTGCAAGACAGGCGCCGGCGGAAAGGCCACTGCGAGCAGCAGGACCTTCTTCGGTTGCGAACCCCCTGGTCCCGACCTGACCTGGGCATCCCCCGCCGGCCAGCTCTGCCAGGGCCCCCCGGACGGCGGCCAGCACCTTCCGGCGCAGCTCCTGCTTGAACCGCTCGCTCTTGTGCTCCACCATCCGGGCAAAGTGGTCGATCCCCACCACCAGGGCCCTGTCCGGCAGGCCGTCCCACCCCAGGAACTGCGCGTACTGCCAGGCTTCCCGGGGGCTCAGCACCCCCTCCAGGAGGCCAGTCACAACCTCGTTCTCCACCCACTCCCGGATCTTCTCCGGTGGGAAATTCATGGCCCATCCTCTCCTACGGGGCGGATGCCGTACCGCCGCACCGGTGCTGCCGCGCCGGGGTAGCCGGCCCGGTCGAGGCGCAAGAGCCCCAGCCCGGCGTCCGCGGCCAGAATCCGCTCCAGCCGCTCCCCCATCGCCGGGGTGCCGTCGGCGATCACCGTCATGCCGGCGTGGATGCTGTAGCCGATGCCCACGCTGCCCCCGTGACCAAGGCAAACCAGGGTCGCCCCGCCCGAGGCGTTGAGCAGGGCGTTCAGCACCGGCCAGTCGGCGATGGGGTCAGAGCCGTCGGGCATCCCCTCGGTCTCCCGGCGGGGGGACGCCATGGCCCCCACGTCCAGGAGGTCCCGGGTGATGGCGATGGGGGCCTGCAGCCTCCCCGCGGCCACCGCCTCGTTCACCAGCCGGCCGAACTGGACCCGGGATTCGTAATCCAGCCAGCAGACCCGGGCCGGGAGCCCCTGGAACCAGAGGTGGTCCCGGGCAAACCGGAGCCACCGGCTGGCGATGGGGTCCTGGGCCGCGGAGCCCTCCAGGAGCCACTGGTCAATCTTGTAGATGTCCTCCGGGTCCCCGGAGAGGGCCACCCAGCGGAAGGGGCCCCGGCCTTGGGCCAGGAGGGGGCGGAGGTACGCCTGAACGAACCCCGGGATCCGGAGGGCGTCCCGGACCCCTTCCCGGGCCGCCTGCTCCCGGAGGTTGTTGCCGTAGTCGAAGGCCACCGCGCCGTGGCGGGCCATGTCCAGCATAGCCTGGACCTGGACGGCGATGGTGCGCAGGGAACGCTTGACGTAGTCCTCCGGGTCCCGCTCCCGGAGCCGGGCGGCCTGGTCCAGGGTGAGGCCGGCAGGGACGTAGCCGTCCAGGGGGTCGTGGGCGGCGGTAAGGTCCGTGACCACGTCGGGGATGGCTCCCCGGCGGACCAACTCCGGGTAGACGTCCCCGGCGTTTCCCTCCAGCCCCACCGCCAGGGGGCGCCGCTCTGCCACCGCCTGCCGGACCGCGGCCAGGGCGGTGTCCAGGTCCGGGGCCACCATGTCCAGGATGTTCTTCCGCAGCAGGTGCTGGAGGGTCCGACCGTCCACCTCGACCCCCAGGAGCACCCCGCCGTTCATGGTCACCGCCAGGGGCTGGGCCGCCCCCAGGGCCCCCAGGCCCGCGGTCAGCACCCACCGGCCGGCGAGGCTGCCGCCAAAGTGCTGCCGCGCCACCGCGGCGAAGGTCTCATAGGTCCCCTGCAGCGGCCCCTGGGTGCCTACGTAGGCCCAGGCCGCCGCGGTGTTCTGGCCGTAGATGGTGAGCCCCTTCCGCTCCAGAGTCCGGAACTCCTCCCAGGTGGCCCAGCGGGGCACCAGCATCCCCGTGGACATGATCACCCGTGGGGCGAGGGGGTGGGTGGGGAAGACCGCCACCCCTCGCCCGGACTGGATCACCAGGGTCTCATGGTCCTCCAGGTCCAGGAGCGCCCGGACGATCTCCTCCAGGGAGCGCCGATCCCGGACCGCCTTGCCAGAGCCGTAGACCAGGAACTCCTCCGGCCGGTAGGCCACCTCGCTGTCCAGGGTGTTCAGTAGGAGCCGCAGGATCCCCTCCTGCTGCCACCCCTTGCAGGAAAGCTTCGGACCCCTGGGGGCGCGCCAGTGCATGGCCATGTGCACCTCGCCTGCCGGCGCCTACCTGCCCAGCATCGGGATCCGCAGCCCCCACCGGCGGGCTGCAGCCACGGCCTCCTCGTACCCGGCGTCCGCGTGGCGGACGATGCCCAGGCCAGGGTCCGTCCGGAGCACCCGGCTCAGCCGCTGGGCGGCTTCGTCGGTGCCGTCGGCCACCACCACCATGCCCGCGTGGAGGGAGTAGCCGATACCCACGCCGCCCCCGTGGTGGAAGCTGACCCAAGAGGCGCCGGCAGCGGTGTTGACGAGGGCGTTCAGGATCGGCCAGTCGGCGATGGTGTCGCTGCCGTCCTTCATCCCCTCGGTCTCCCGGTTGGGGGAGGCCACCGACCCCGCGTCCAGGTGGTCCCGGCCGATGACGATGGGGGCCTTCAGTTCGCCCTTGCGCACCATCTCGTTGAAGATGAGGCCGACCCGGTCCCGCTCCCCGTAGCCCAGCCAGCAGATCCGGGCCGGCAGCCCCTGGAACTGGATCTTCTCCCGGGCCATCCGGATCCACCGGGTGAGGCTCTCGTTCTCCCGGAACTCCCGGAGGATCACCTCGTCGGTCTTGTAGATGTCCTCGGGGTCGCCGGAGAGGGCCACCCACCGGAAGGGGCCCTTCCCCTCGCAGAAGAGGGGCCGGATGTACTCCGGCACGAAGCCGGGGATGTCGAAGGCGTTTTCTACCCCCATCTCCTTGGCGAAGGCCCGGATGTTGTTCCCGTAGTCAAAGGCCACCGCGCCCCGCTTCTGGAACTCGAGCATCGCCTGGACGTGGACCGCCATCGACTCCTTGGCCCGGCGGACGTACTCCTCGGGGCGGCTCCGGCGCAGGGCCGCGGCCTCCTCCAGGGTAAGTCCGGCGGGGATGTAGCCGTTCAGGGGGTCGTGGGCGCTGGTCTGGTCGGTCACCACGTCCGGCTGCCAGCCCCGGCGGAGAAGCTCGGGGTAGACCTCAGCGCAGTTGCCCACCAGGCCGATGGAGAGGGGCTGCCCCTTGGCCCGGGCCTCCTCCGCCCAGGCCAGGGCCTCGTCGAGGCTCCAGGTCATCCGGTCCAGGTACCGGGTCTGGATCCGCTTCTGGATCCGGCTGGGGTCCACCTCGACGCAGAGGGCGACCCCCTCGTTCATGGTGACCGCCAGGGGCTGGGCGCCGCCCATGCCGCCGAGGCCCCCGGTCAGGGTAACGGTGCCCCGGAGGCTGCCCCCGAAATGGCGCCGGGCGACCGCGGCCAGGGTCTCGTAGGTCCCCTGGACGATCCCCTGGGACCCGATGTAAATCCAGGAGCCGGCGGTCATCTGGCCGAACATGATGAGGCCCTTGCGCTCGAGTTCCCAGAAGTGCTCCCAGGTGGCCCAGCGGCCCACCAGGTTGGAGTTGGCGATGAGCACCCGGGGGCTCAGGGGGTGGGTCTTGAAGATGGCCACGGGCTTGCCGGACTGGACCAGGAGGGTCTCATCGTTCTCCAGTTCCCGGAGGGCGGTGACGATGGCGTCGAAGGCCTCCCAGTTCCTGGCAGCCTTGCCGGCGCCGCCGTAGACCACCAGGTCGTCGGGCCGCTCCGCCACCTCCGGGTCCAGGTTGTTCATCAGCATCCGCAGGGCCGCCTCCTGTTGCCAGCCCTTGCAGGAGAGCTGGCTGCCCCGAGGGGCCCGAATCACCCGCTTCACCTGTTCCGACATGGGGTAAACCTCCCCGCTATTACATGCCGAGGTAAGCCTGCTGCACCTGAGGGTCCTGTTGGAGCCGGGACGCTGGGCCGGAGAGAACGATCCGGCCGGTCTCCAGCACGTACCCCCGGCTCGCTCGGACCAGGGCCTTCCGGGCGTTCTGCTCCACCAGGAGGATCGTCATCCCCTGCCGGTGCAGGTCCTCGATCACCCCGAAGGCGTGACTGACCGCGATGGGCATGAGCCCCATGGAGACCTCGTCGATGAGCAGCAGTTCCGGTTCACTCATCAGCGCCCGGCCGATGGCCAGCATCTGCTGCTCGCCGCCGGAGAGGGTCCGGCTGAGCTGTTGCCTGCGCTCCGCCAGCCGGGGGAAGAGGTGGTAGACCCGGTCCAGGTTGCGACGGATCCGGGCCCGGTCCCGAATCCGGTAGGCTCCCATGAGGAGGTTCTCTTCCACCGTCAGATCTCCGAAGACCCGGCGCCCTTCGGGCACGTAGCCGATGCCCAGTTCCACCCGGGCATGGGCCGGCAGCCTGGTGATCTCCTGCCCCCGGTACCGGATCCGGCCGGCGGTGGGCCGCACCAACCCCAGGATCGCCCGGAGGGTGGTGGTCTTCCCGGCCCCGTTGGCACCGATGAGGCTCACCCACTCCCCCTCATGGACCGCGAGGCTGACGTTCTCTACTGCGATGGCCTTGCCGTAGTGGACCGTGAGCCCTTCGACCTCCAGAAGGTGCCTCGTCGTCATCCCGCCACCTCCTCGTCGTCGCCGAGGTAGGCGGCGATGACCGCCGGGTTCGCCCGGACCTCCGCCGGGGTTCCCTCAGCGATCTTCCGGCCGTGGCTGAGGACCACCAGCCGCTGGCTGAGTTGCATCGTGACGTGGAGATTGTGCTCGATCAGGAGCACCGTCAGCCCCTCCCGGTGCAGGTGCCGGATAAGGGCGATGAAGGTCTCCGCTTCTCCCCGGGTGAGGCCCGCCACCGGCTCGTCGAGCATCAGGATCCGGGGCGAGGGGGCCAGGGCCCGGGCCAGTTCCAGCCGGCGCTGTAGCCCGAGGGAAAGCTCCCCCGCGGGCTGGTCGGCGTAGGGGAGGAGCCCGACCTTCTCCAACAACTCCTCGGCCCGGCGCCGCTCTGCCGGTCCGGGGCGGCGGGTGAGGGCTGCCCAGGCGGAGCGGTAGGCGCCCCGCCCCAGGGCCATCAGCACGTTCTCCCGGGCCGTCATCGCCTTGAAGACCCGGCTGATCTGAAAGGTCCGGCCGATGCCGAGCTGGGCAATCTGGGAGGGACGGAGGCCGTGGATCGGCCGGCCCTCCAGCAGGACTTCCCCGGCGGTCGGTCGCAGGACGCCGCAGATGACGTTGAAAAGGGTGGTCTTGCCGGCTCCGTTCGGACCGATGATCCCGAGGATCTCCCCTGGGTAGACCTCCAGGTCCACCCCATCCAAGGCCCGGAGGCCGGCGAAGTGGCGGCTGAGGCTCCGGCACTCAAGGAGCGGCACGGGAGATCCCTCCCTTCCGGCCCGGCAGGCCCGGCAGCCGCAGGCTCGTGACCCCCAGGAGGCCGGTGGGGCGGATGAGCATCATCAGGATCAGCAGCCCGCCGTAGACCAGGTTCCGGTAGTCGGAGATGAACCGGAAGACCTCCGGGGCCAGCCCCAGGATTACCGCACCGGCCACCGCCCCGCGGATGGTACCAAGGCCGCCAAAGACCGCCATGGTGAGAAGGGTGATGGAGAAGTGGAAGCCGAAGTCCGGGCCGCTGACAAAGCCCAGGTGCACCGCGTAGATGGGCCCGGCCAGGCCCGCCAGACCGGTGCCGATGACGAAGGCCAAAAGCTTGAACCTCCGGGTGTCCGCCCCCATGGCCTCCGCGGCCGCCTCGTCGTCCCGGAGGGCCCGCAGGGCGATCCCGGCCCATGATCGCTCCAGCCACCAGGAGACGAGGGCCGTGAAGGCCGCCAGGCCCGTGGCGATGAGGAGGAGGGCGACCTTGTCCACCCCGGGCGGGGGCACGAGGCCGCCGATGCCCATCACTCCGCCGAACCAGGGGGTGTATTGGAAGACCGCCACCACCACAAACCCCACCCCCATGGTGGTGATGGCGAGAAAGTCCTCCCGGACCCGAAGGCTGGCTCCGCCCACCACCAGGCCCAGCAGCGCCGCGGTGAGGAAGGCGGCGGGGAAGGTGAGCCACCAGCTGACCCCGGCTCTGGTCATGAGCATCGCGGCGGTGTAGGCCCCCACCCCGAGGAAGGCGGCGTGGCCCAGGGTCGGCTGCCCCCCGTAGCCGGTGATGATGTTAAGGCTCAGGGTGAGGGTGACGTAGAGGGCCAGGGCGATGCCGACAACCACGTAGTAGTACACGGGCTAGGTCCCCCTCCGTGCGAAGAGCCCCTGGGGACGGAGCATCAAAGCGCCGATCAGGGCGACGAAGGCTATGGCGTCCCGGGGAAGGAGGTAGCCGGCGTAGGCCACCACGAGGGTCTCCGCCAGGCCCAGGAAAAGGCTGGCTGCCACGGTGCCCACGGGGTTGCCCAGCCCGCCCAGGACGACGATAGCCAGCATCTTGTACGCCGGCACGTCCCCCATGGCAGGGAAGACCTCGTTGTAGTGGTAGGCAACCAGCACCCCGGCTGCGGCCGCCAGGGCTGAACCCAGGGCGACGTTCAGCCCCACGGCCCGGGCTGCATCCACCCCCATGGCCCTGGCGATCTCCAGATCGGTAGCCACCGCCCGCCAGGCGAGGCCGATTCGGGTCCGGTTGACCACCAGCCAGGTGACGGCGAGGAGGGCCGCGGCCACCGCCAGGATCAGCACCTGGGTGCCGGTAATGGCGACACCGGCCAACCGGTACGGTTCCGGCTCCGCCACCCCGGCCCGGAAGGCCAGCGTCTGGGCACCGAAGACCAGCCGGTAGGTGTCCCCCAGGAGGATGAAGAGGCCGATGCTGGCGATGAGGGGGACCAGGGGCGGTGCCCCCAGGAGGGGCTGGTACAGGAGGCGCTGGATGAGATAGCCCGCCAGGGCGCCGAGGGCCATCGCACCGAGGAGAGCGAGAGGAAAGTTGTGGCTGGCGCTGTAGAAGACGAGTCCGAGGTAGGCGCCCAGGGTGTAGATCCCAGCGTGGGCGACATGCAGGATGCGGAGAACACCGTAGACCATGGTGAGACCGAGGGCCACCAGGGCGTAGAGTCCGCCGGCCACTACGCCGTTGACGAGTTGTTGTAACAGCACCCGCTGACCCCCTTCCCTGTGCTCCCGGGGTGGGAGGGTGGGGCCGGCTGACCGGTCGCCGGCCCCGACCTTGCTCATCCCCGTGGGTGCAGCAACATCGGGACTACGGTACCTGATAGACCTCCGGGTTATCCACGACCCCGAAGTAACGGAAGGCTCCGTCCTTGACGATCTGAAGCTGGACGGTTTTCATGACCTCGCCCTTGTCGGTATAGCCCTTGATGGTGCCGGTTACAGCTTCAAAGTCCTTGGTGGAGCGGATGGCGTCCGCCAACTTGTCGGGGTCGGTGCTGCCGGCCCGCTTGATAGCGTCGGCCAGGACCTTGACGGCGTCGTAGGTGGAGGCCCCCACCATGTCCGGCTCCACGCCGTACTTCTGCTTGAAGTTGGCGATGAAGTTCCGGGCCACATCCCGGGTGTCGTCCCGGTTCAGGTTGGTGGTGATGATGACCCCTTCCGCCGCCTCGCCCGCCACCTTCAGGAACTGTTCGGTGGAGTCGAGCCCCTCGGTGCCCAGGAGCTGGGCGGTGATGCCCAGGGCCTTGGCCTGCCGAACCAGGACGGAGCCCTCGGCGGCGTAGGCCACGACGTAGATCAGGTCCGGATTCTTCTCCCTAATCCGGGTGAGAAGAGGGCCAAAGTCTTTCTCACCCGCCGGGAACTTCTCTTCTGCCACGATGGTGGCGCCGAGTTCCGTCGCCCGCTCCTTGAACGACTGATGCAGGGTCTGGCCAAAGTCGTTGTCGATGTAGAGGATGGCGATCTGTTTCTTGCCCAGCACCCCGACCGCGGCTTCGGCACCGGCCCGTCCCTGGACGGAGCCGATGAAGGACTGCCGGAACATGTACTTGCCGTGGGAAGTGATTTCCGGGTGGATGGCGTACGCGGTGATCATGGGGATCCGGGCCTGCTGCAGCACCGGCGCGACCGCTCGGGTTGGGCCGGAGTACGAGCCCGAGACTACCGCCAGCACCTTCTCGCCGATAAGCTTGTTGGCAATGTTGACCGCCTCTTTGGGGTCCAACCGGTCGTCGTGGGCGATCAGCCGCACCTCCCGACCGTCAATGCCGCCGGCGGCGTTGATCTCCTCCACCGCCAGTTCCGCGGCCCGCTGCGCAGAAGTTCCGTCGGCAGCTGCGGCTCCGGTGATGGGGGCGAAGAACCCGATCTTGATGGGCTCAGCCCCACTGTTGCCGCCGGAGGTTCCCCCGTGGGGCCCAGCCGCACCGCCGTCGCTGGTTCCACCGGAGGAGCCGCACCCTGCGACGCCGAGGGCCAGGACCAGGAGTGCGCCGGCCATCTGCTTCCAAACCCTGCTCATGCCCAATCCCCTCTTGCTTCGGGTTTGAAAGTGAATTTTGCGTTCGTAAAATGCTTTCCCTTTGCCGGATCATGCGATCAATTGCCCCTATTTTGCTAGGTGGGCCCCCTCGGCATGAGGCACCCGGCGAGGTGATGCCCCAGTCATGCTCCCCCAGCCCCGGACAGCAAGGGGGTGACGGGGATGGCTCGACCAGCGGCCTGGCCGCGCCCTGTCTGCTCCGCACCGCGCACGCCCCTGGCCTTGCTCTCGCGACCCCGGGCCGCAAAGCGGCCCTCGTCCCCACCGCGCCCTTGCGCCTCAAGGCTCCACAGCCCCCGGCTTCCACAGGATTT
>JAKKUO010000102.1 GCA_021890795.1 Bacillota bacterium
GCTCCGGGCACACCGGGGGCCCGCGATCCGCGTAACGCCGAAGTCCGCGTCCCGTAGTGCCAAGGAAGAACAATCGCTTCAGTACGTACCTGCTTTCATGAAGAAATCCTCCGCCGTTGGCAGGAAACTGAAATGACCATCAATAACATTGCCACCGATCCGATCCACAGGACCGGGGGAGGCCGCAACATGAAGGTCCTCACCTGCGACATCCTTGTCGTCGGCGGTGGCACCGGAGGCACCGCCGCCGCCCTCCGGGCCAGCAGCATGGGGAGGCGGGTGGTCATCACCGAGGAGACCCGTTGGCTGGGCGGCCAGATGACCTCCCAGGGGGTCTCGGCGCTGGACGAACACGAGTACATCGAGTCCTTCGGCGGGACCGCATTGTACAACGAGTTCCGGCGCCGGGTCCGGGACTACTACCGCCGGCGGTACCGCCTGAGGCGCGACCGCCCGGACCTCAACCCCGGCAACGGGTGGGTGAGCCGGCTCTGCTTTGAGCCCCGGGTCGGGGTCGCCGTCCTGGAGGAGATGCTCCGGCCGGCCCGGGAGGCGGGCCTGCTGACGGTGCTCTACGAGGTGGCCCCGGTGGCCGTGGAGCGGGAGGGGGACCGCATCCGGTCGGTGACCGTGGAGCACCTCCGGACCGGGGAGAAGACCCGCATTGAGGCGGCGGTGGTGATTGACGCCACCGAACTCGGCGACCTGCTCCCCCTGGCCGGGGTGCCCTACCGGACGGGGATGGAGTCCTACGCCGAGACCCACGAACCCAGCGCTCCGCCGGAGGGGAACCCCGAGGCGGTCCAGGCCTTCACCTTTCCCTTCGCGGTGGAGTACCGCCCCGGCGAGCGCCACGTGATTCCCAAGCCCGAGGGGTACGAAGCCTTCCGGGACCGGCAGCCCTTCAGCCTCCACGGCTACAAAATGTTCGCCCCCGGCGGGCCCATCGGGCTTCCCTTCTGGACCTACCGGCGCCTCATCGATGCCAGCCAGTTCGAGGGGGACGACTTCCCCCACGACATCGCCATGATCAACTGGCCCGCCAACGACTACGCCTTCGCCAGCATCATCGACAAGCCCAGGGCCGAGCGGGCCCGGATCCTGGACGAGGCGAAGCGCCTCTCCCTGAGCTTCCTCTACTGGCTCCAGACCGAGGCGCCCCGGGACGACGGGGGCCGGGGCTACCCGGAGTTGAAGCTCCGGCCGGACGTGATGGGCACCGAGGACGGCCTCTCCATGTACCCCTACATCCGGGAGTCCCGGCGGATCCAGGCTTACGAGACCGTACGGGAGCAGGACATCGTCGCGGCCTACAACCCCGGGAGCCGGGCCCGGCTGTGGCCCGATTCCGTCGGCCTGGGCCTCTACCTTTACATCGACATCCATCGGTCGGTGGGCACCGACCTCACCCCCGGCGCCGGCCAGAAGGTCCGGCCCTTCCAGATTCCCCTGGGGGCCCTCCTCTCGCCGGCGGTCGCCAACCTCATCGCCGGGGCCAAGAACCTCGGCGTCACCCACATCACCAACGGCGCCTTTCGCCTCCATCCAGTGGAGTGGAACGTCGGCGAGTCCGCCGGCGCCCTGGCGGCCTTTGCCCTCGACCAGGGGGTGGCGCCGGACGCGGTCTACCACAACCGGGACCTGCTCCGGCGCTTTCAGCTCACCCTGCTGCGCCACGGGATACCCCTCTACTGGTTCACCGACGTTCCCCAGGGGCACCCCGCCTTTGTAGCGGTTCAGTACCTGGCCGTCACCGGCGTCATCCAGGGGGAGGCGACGGACCTTCTCTTCCGGCCGGACGAGCCGGTGACCGGGGTGGTGGCCGGGGAGTGGGCCAAGCGGGCGGGAGTCGACCTCACCCCGGAGCCCGGGGAGACCCGGGCCGGCTTTGCCAGGCGGCTGGCCGCCGCCCTGGGGCTGCCCCTGGATGGGGTGTGACGGAGCGGTACAGAAAGGAGGCGGAAGCCCGTGCCTTACAACTCCCTGGAGTGGCTGATCGAGGCGGAACTCACCCAGGCCCGGGAGGAGGGGAGGGACGTCGGGAACCTCCCGGACCGCTGGCAGGAGCTGAAGCGCCGCGAGCCCCGGCCTACTGAGGAGGAGCTGGAGGCCTTTTACCAGGAGATCCTGGCCCTGCCGCTGCCGCCGGACCGTCCGTACCACGAGCCCTCGGACCTGGAGGGCATCCGGGCCGCCCGGCCGGAGGGGCCCCGCTCTCTGGACCTCCCCCTGAGTGACGCCGAACTGGCGGACCGGATCCGCGCCGCGTGGCTCGGCCGGGCCGCCGGCTGCGTCCTCGGCAAGCCGGTGGAGGGGTGGAGCCGGGAGCACATCGAGCGGTACCTTCGGGCCGCCGGGGCCTGGCCCCTGGAGGACTACATCCCGTACGTGCCGCCGGACCGGGCGCCCCATGGCCCCTTCCCGATGGAGCCCTTCCTTCCCTCCTGCATGGGCCACATCACCCGGGTGCAGCGGGATGACGACATCGACTACACCATCCTGGGGCTCCACATCCTCGAGCGGTTCGGCCGGGAGTTCACCACCGCCCAGGTGGGAGAGGTCTGGCTGGAGCGGCTCCCTTACGGGCAGGTCTACACCGCGGAGCGGGTCGCCTACCGGAACCTGGTCCTGGGCCTGAGGCCCCCTGCCACCGCGACCCACCGGAACCCCTACCGGGAGTGGATCGGCGCCCAGATTCGGGCGGACATCTACGGCTACGTGAACCCGGGGCAGCCGGAGGCCGCCGCGGCCATGGCCTTCCGGGACGCCGCCCTCTCCCACACCGCCAACGGCATCTACGGGGCGATGTTTGTCGCCGCCGCCATCGC
>JAKKUO010000075.1 GCA_021890795.1 Bacillota bacterium
TTGTGCCCTTGGCTTGGTTGACCGCCATTCCACACTCATTGACCTAGAGCCGGCCGGACTACTCCACCGTCACGCTCTTGGCCAGGTTCCGGGGCTTGTCGACGTCGTGGCCCCGGGCCACCGCGGCGTAGTAGGCCAGGAGCTGGAGCGGCACCACCGCCAGCACCGGCGCCAGCCACCGCACCGTCCGGGGGACGTAGAAGACCTCGTGGCAGTGCCGGGCGGTCTCCTCGTCCCCGGCCAGAGCCAGGCCGATGACGTGGGCGCCCCGGGCCCGGACCTCCTGGATGTTGGAGATGGTCTTCTCCTTGAGGGCCTCCTGGGTGTTGACGGCCACCACCGGCACCCCGTCGGTGATCAGGGCCAGGGTGCCGTGCTTCAGCTCCCCGGCGGGGTAGGCCTCCGCGTGGATGTAGGAGATCTCCTTCAGCTTCAGCTGCCCCTCCAGGGCCACCGCGTAGTCCAGGTGCCGGCCGATGAAGAAGACGTCGTCGTGCCGGGCAAGGCGGGTCGCCGCCTCGGCCACCGCCGGCTCCTGGTGGAGCACCGTCTCCACCTGTTCCGGCAGGGCCCTGAGGGCCGCCAGGATCTCCGCGGCCGCCTCCGGCTGCAGGCGGCCGGTAACCTGCCCGAGCCAGACCGCCAGAAGGGCCAGGACCACGATCTGGGTGGTGTAGGCCTTGGTGGAGGCCACCGCGATCTCCGGACCGGCCCAGGTGTAGAGCGCCCAGTCGGACTCCCGGGCCAGGGTGGAACCCACCACGTTGGTGATGGTCAGCACCCGGGCGCCCCGGCTCCGGGCCTCCCGGAGGGCGGCCAGGGTGTCGATGGTCTCCCCGGACTGGCTCACCGCCACAAAGAGGGTCCGGTCGTCCACGAAGGGGTCCCGGTACCGGTACTCCGAGGCGATGTCCCACTCCACCGGGATCCCGGCCAGGTTCTCAATCAGGTACTTCCCCACCAGCCCGGCATAGGCCGCGGTGCCGCAGGCGACGATGGCGATCTTGCTCAGCCGCCGGGCCTCCTCCGGGGTGAGGCCCAGCTCCGGCAACACCACCTGCCGGCCGTCGGGGTGGATCCGGCCCCGGAGGGTGTCGGCGATGGCCCGGGGCTGCTCGTGGATCTCCTTCAGCATGAAGTGGGCGTAGCCGCCCTTCTCCGCCTGGCCGGCGTCCCAGGTGACCTCCAGCACCTGCCGCGCTACCGGCCGGCCGTCCAGGGTCTGGAGGGTCACCCCCTGGCGGGTGAGGACCGCCAGCTCGCCGTCCTCCACCACCAGCACCCGCCGGGTGTACTTGAGGAGGGCGGGGATGTCGCTGGCCAGGAAGTTCTCCCCCTCCCCCAGGCCGATGATCAGGGGCGAGGCCTTCCGCACCGCCACGATCTTGTCCGGCTCGTCCTGACAGATGACCGCCAGGGCGTAGGCCCCCTGGAGCTGGCCCGCCACCTTCCGAACCGCCTCCACCAGGTCGCCCTGGTAGTACGTCTCCAGCAGATGCGGGATCACCTCGGTGTCGGTCTCGGAGCGGAAGGTGTGGCCGCTGGCGATGAGCTGCTCCTTAAGAGACAGGAAGTTCTCGATGATCCCATTGTGGATGACCACAAACCGACCGGTGCAGTCGGTGTGGGGATGGGCATTGGCGTCGGAGGGATGGCCGTGGGTGGCCCACCGGGTGTGGCCGATGCCCACGGTGCCCGGGCAGTCCTCCCCGGCCAGCTTCTCCTCCAGGTGCTGCAGCCGGCCCCGGGTCTTCACCACCTTGGGGACGGCGCCGCTCAGCACCGCCACCCCGGCGGAATCATACCCCCGGTATTCCAGCCGCTTCAGGCCTTCGAGCAGGATCGGCAGCGCCTGCTGTTCCCCGATGTAGCCGACGATTCCGCACATCTCAGCCGTGTCCTCCCCGCGAAGAAAAATCCCGTGTCACCGTCGGACACGGGCACACGCCAAGGAGGACCCGTGGAGGGCAACGCCCGGCCAACAGCCGGCCGTAGGGCCGGCCGCCCGGCACGCCCCGCGGGCATGCGGAACCAGGGCCCACCCGGGCCCTGCCCGCCGCGCAGGCAGACTCTCCCCTGCGCCTCACCTCGCCCCCTTTGTCCCGCCGTCGCCGATCGGGCTTTGCTGGGCGGTTTACGGCCGTGAGCAGCCGGGGGTCACCCGCCGAATACCTCGAGATCCCCCACCTCGTCAACTGGCCTCGTGAGAAGCCAGTTCTGGCGCTTCCCTATCTCCTTGTACGGTGCCCGTCTTCCCGGGTGCCGCAGCCCACGCCAGCGGCCCCATCGCCTCCTTCCGGGCTCACATGCCCCTAGCATATGCCAGGGCTCCCCTGCCCGTCAAGGGAAGCCCCTTCCATCCGGCAGCCGTCCCGGCCCGGGGTGCCACCGGCCCCTGGGCGCGCTGCGGCCCCCGCCGGTCTTCATTGACGCCGGCGGGGGCCGCCAGGTTCCGGGCTCAACCCAGCTCAGCGGCGATGACCTCCCGGAGTTCCGCTGCCATCTCCGCCAGAAGCGACGGGTCGGGCCCCTCGATCATCACCCGGATCAAGGGCTCGGTTCCGGAGGGCCGGACCAGCACCCGCCCCCGACCGGCCAGCCGCTCCTCGGCCCGGCGGATGGCGGCCTGGATCCGGGGGTTCTCCGCCCAGCCTTCCTTCTGCCGGACCCGGACGTTCTCCAGGACCTGGGGGAACCGGGGGATCTGCTCCGCCAGTTCCGAGAGGGGGCGCCCGGAACGGACCATCACCGCCAGGAGCTGGACCGCGGTCAGGATCCCGTCCCCGGTGGTGCTATAACGGCGGAAGATGATGTGGCCGGACTGCTCACCCCCCAGGGCCGCCCCGGTGGCGAGCATCTGCTCCAGCACGTACCGGTCCCCCACCTTGGTCCGCAGGAGCTGGATCCCGTGCTCCCGGAGCCACATCTCCAGCCCCATGTTGGACATGACCGTGGCCACCACCTGCCGGCCCGGAAGCTCCCCCCGCCGGAGCAGGTCCAGGGCGCAGATGCCCAGGATGGCGTCGCCGTCCACCAGCCGGCCCCGCTCGTCCACCGCGAGGCACCGGTCCGCGTCACCGTCGTGGGCGATGCCCACCTGGGCCCCGTGGGCCAGCACCGCCGCTTGGAGGGCCTCCGGGCAGGTGGAGCCGCAGCCGGCGTTGATGTTCATGCCGTCGGGCTCGACGCCGATGGCGATCACCTCGGCCCCCAGCCGCTCCAGCACCGCGGGGGCCAGCCGGTAGGCTGCGCCGTGGCCGCAGTCCACTACTACCTTCAACCCCCGGAGGGAGACGTCCGCAGTGCCGGCCAGGTACTCCACGTACCGCTCCACCGCACCGGCCACCGGCCGCTCGGTGCCCACCTCCGGGCCGGTGGGCCGGGGGCCGTCGTCGGACGCGGCCCGGACCAGGGCCTCCAGCTCGTCCTCCACCGGGTCCGGGAGCTTGAACCCGTCCCGGGAGAAGAACTTGATGCCGTTGTACTCCGCCGGGTTGTGGGAGGCGGAGATGACCACGCCGAAGTCCGCGCCGAGCTCCCGGGTGAGGTACGCCACCCCGGGGGTGGTGATCACCCCCAGGGGGATCACGTCGCCCCCCGCGGACTGGATCCCGGCGGAGACCGCTGCTGCTAGCATCGTTCCCGACCGGCGGGTATCCCGGCCGACGACTGCCAGGGGGCGCCGGGCTGCCGCAGCCCGGCCGTCAGCCCCCTGCAGCCGCCCCTCCGCGGCCAAGCGGGCCGCCGCCCGGCCAAGAGCAAAAGCCAACTCCGGGGTCAGCTCCGGGGCGTTGGCCACGCCCCGGACCCCGTCGGTTCCGAACAGCCTTGACATCGTGGGTCTGCCCCTGTCTCCTTTCGCCGAATCACCGTTTCGCTGAATCAGCGGTTTCCTGACACCTTCCGGACTACCCGGCGCCGTCAGGGTTTCCGGGCGGACTCTCCGGCACCTGGCTGACGGTCACCTCCACCGCGGCAGGCTCCACCGCCAGGACCTGCACCTCCTCCGGCCGGTTGTACCGCACCGGCAGCAGGTGCCGGCCCGGTCCCAGGTCCCGGGCCTCCACCCGCAGAGCGAAGCTGGCGGGGTCAAACTGGTCCAGGACCCGCCGGGGCCCCCGGACCCGGACCGTCGCCCGGTCCACCGCCAGCTCAGCCTGGAGGCCCGGCCCCAGGTGCCAGATACCCACGGGCAGGTCCCGGAAGGTCCGCTCCGTGACCTCCTCAGTGATGTGGACGGTGACGGTGGCCACCTGGGCGTCCATGCTCTCCGCGCCCTCGGGCTTCACAAGCCCCACCTGGTAGATGAAAGAGCGGGTCTGCCCCGTCAGGTCGATGGGCTCGGTCACCACCTCGGTCCACTTGGGGTGCCGGTCCCGGGGGCCCCGGACCAACACCGTGGCGGGGCTAACGGTGACGCTGTAGGTGTACCCCTCCGGCAGGGCGCCGGTAAACCGGGGCCGGACCGGAACCGCCTTGGCCGGAGGCAGCTGCACCACCGTAACCTTCACCGGCACCGTCGCCGGGGTGATCCCGATGCCGGTCACCTCGTTCCCGGTGCTGTCCAGGGCCACCAGGTGCGCCTGGCGCACCTCACCGCTCTGGGCCCCGGTCACATCCGCCCGGGCCTCCACCCGCGCCACCCGGTCCACCAGGGACTGCTGCCCGGAGAGGGTGGCGGTCTTCACCTGGAGTTCGAGGACATACTTCACCTCATCTTGGTAGATCTCCGGCTGGGGCAGGACCACCGGCACCTCCTTGGCCACGTACCGCTCGATCCGGAGGTAGACCACGTCCGGACTCAGCCGGGCCGTCACCCCGGCAGGAAGCCGGGCCCGGAGCTTGACCGGCAGCGGGTAGTAGCCGGGCTCGAGGCCGGTGGCGTCCACGTAGGGCTGCAGGTCCTCCTCCCGGATCCGGTCCAGCTCCGGCTTGGGCCCGGTGAGGGAGACCTCCACCATGGGCCGCTCCGGCGGCAGGACCTGGAGGTCCTCCCCGAGGTTTTCCACCGTCACCGGCAACTGGTAGATGCGGGTGGCGGTGGTCACCCGGTCGCTGGTGACGTTCAGCCACAGGATGAAGGCCAGGAGCACCGAGAGGAGCCGCACCACCCAGTCCCGGTCCAGCAGCCGTTCCATCACCGTCCCCCTCTCCCTCCCCCGACTCCCCACAGCCGGAAGGTCCGGGGCAGCGGCTGACGGGGGACCATGAGAGCCGTCAGCACCTCCCGCAGGGATTTCTCGTCCAGGTACCGGGTCAGCTTCCCGCCCTGGGCGACGGAGATGGCGCCGGTCTCCTCCGAGACGATCACCGCCACCGCGTCGCTGTGCTCCGTCACCCCCACCCCGGCCCGGTGCCGGGTGCCCAGCTCCCGACCCAGGTTCGCGCTCTCCGCCAGGGGCAGGAGGCAGGCAGCCGCCATGATCCGGTTGCCCCGGATGATCACCGCCCCGTCATGGAGCGGGGTGTTCTTGACGAAGGTGTTGACCAGCAGCTCCCAGCTGAGGAGGGCCTCCATGGCGATGCCCCGTTCGATGATCTCGCCCAGCTGGGTCTCCCGCTCCAGGACGATCAGGGCGCCGGTCCGCTGCCGGGCGAGGATCATGGCAGCCCGGACCACCTGATCGACCACCCGGCTCAGCTCGTCGTCGCCGAGCTCCGCAAAGCCCTTGGCGGGGATCAGCCGCCCCCGCCCCAGCTGCTCCAGGGCCCGGCGCAGTTCGGGCTGAAAGACCACCGGAATCGCGAAGGTGGCGCCGAGAATCGCCTTGTCCAACAGCCAGTTCAGGGTGTGGAGGTGCAGCACCTTGCTCGCGCCATGGGCGAGGACCAGGACAAAGATCCCGTTGATCAGTTGTACAGCCCGGGTTCCCCGGATGAGGAGGAAGAGGCGGTAGAAGAGGTATGCCACCAGGCCGATGTCGATGGCCGCCAGGATCAGCCCTGGCAAGGAGAGTTCGGAGACATCGGGAAGTGCGGGCAAGGGTCTCACCTCATGGCGCTGCCGTGGCCGGTCCCCGGGGGGACCGCCCCCGCCCGGGGCTACCCGGCGGAGGCTCCGGCCCGGGCAGCTGGCTCAGGCCTACTCCGCCCGGGACACCTCGTCCTCGGACTGGCTGGCCGAGGTGTAGTAGGCCAGGCTCTGCAGTTCGATGGTCAGGTCGATGTTCTGGACAAAGACGCCCTCGGGCACCTTCAGCTTGGCCGGGGCGAAGTTGAGGATGGCCTCCACGCCGCCAGCAATCAGCAGGTCCGCGCAAGCCTGGGCCTCGCTGGCCGGCACGGCGATGATCCCGATCCGGACCCCTTCCCGGCGGCAGACCTCCACCAGTTCCGACGGGGGCCGGATGGTCACCCCCATAATCTCTGTCCCGATCTTGGCCGGGTCGGCATCAAAAATCGCGACGATTCGCACATCCTTATGTTTGGAGAGGCTATACCGGGCCAGGGCATGCCCCAGGTTACCGGCGCCCACCAGGGCGGCCTTGACCCCCTGGTCCAGCCCGAGGATTCGGCTGATGCGGCGGCTCAGCAGCGCCGTGTCGTACCCGACGCCCCGGGTGCCGAAGGCACCGAAGTAGGCGAGGTCCTTGCGAATCTGCTCCGGAGAGAAGCCGGTCCGCTCTGCCAGCTCCGCTGAAGAGACAATGGGAACCTCCGCCGCCCGGAACTCCTCCAGCACCCGCAGGTAGACCGGGAGCCGTTTGATGGCGGCATCGGGAATCTTTGGTTTCCGCACAGCCGCTCTGCCTCCTTGCCACCGCTCACAGTGCCGGTTCGGGGTATGCATGGCGAACCGGGAGGTGACCCTCCCGGCTGACCGCTACCCACTATCCGGATCAGAACTGGCGGTTGATGACAAAATCAGCCAGGGTGCGCAGGACCTCCCGGCTCGCCAGCTCCGGCACCCGGTCCAGATGCGCCAGAGCTGCGTCCAGGTACTGCCGGGCCAGCCGCCGGGCATACGCAAAGGACCCGGCCGCCTCCAGGATCTCCCGCACCCGCTGGACCTCCGGGTCGCCAATGGACCGAGACTGGATGAGACGGCGCAACTCCTCCCCGTAGCGGGGGTGCCGGAGGGCGTGCAGAACCGGAAGGGTGAGGATCCCTTCCTTGAGATCCCCGCAGACCGGCTTCCCCATCGTCTCCGCCTGGCCCATGAAGTCCAGGAGGTCGTCGGCGATCTGAAAGCTGAGACCGATCCCCAGGCCGTACTGATAAAGAGCCTCCACCTGGTCGGGCTTCGCACCGGCCACCAGGGCCCCCAAGCGGCAGGACTCCGCGATGAGATACCCGGTCTTCTGGGCGATCCGGCGCAGGTAATCCTCTTCGGTCTGGTCCACGTCAAAGTACGAGGCCATCTGGACCAGTTCGCCCTTGCTCATCTCGTAGACCACGTTGGCCATCAGCCGGACCACCCGGGGATCGCCGGTCTCGGCCAGGAGGGCGAAAGACTTGGCAAACAGGTAGTCTCCGGTGAGCACCGAGACCTGGTTGTTCCAGACCGCGTTGACGGTGGGCTGCCCCCGGCGCAGGTGGGCGTTGTCCACCACATCGTCGTGGACCAGGGTGGCCATGTGGATCAGCTCGACCGCTACCGCCACGGGGATGACCTTCTCCGGGTTGCTGCCGGGGAACTTAGCAGACAGCAGAACCAGCGCCGGACGGATTCGCTTTCCGCCGGCGCGCAGCAGATGGGTGGAGACCTCCCCCACCAAGCGGTCGCGGGTGGCCAGTGCCTCCTCAAGGGCCGCCTCCACCTGACGCAGCTCCGGTTCAATAGCAGCAAACAGCTCCAGAGGCCTGGCCTGGGCTCGGATAGCTTGGGGGTTCACCCGATCACCTGCTTCAGGAAGGTCTGAAAAGTGGTGCGTAGCCGACCGGACAGCAGCCAGAGCGCCCGGGCTGCTAGGCGATCCCTAGTGTTGACCTCCCCGGGCATGCCCCATGCCGGCCGGATGCGGCCCGAGATGCACAAGACTTTGGTGCTATGCCTATTTTACCTGAACCCTAGGGCCCCGTAAATGGTGGCAGGCCGTGGAAAAGCCAGGCCGGGGCGAACGGCACTCCCGCGCCGCGGCGTCAATCGGGCGGAAAGATGTCCGCAGAGGCAAGGAGAGGGGGCAGAGCGGTGGATCTGAAGGAGCGAGCACAGGCCCTGGCACCGGACCTGGTGGCCTGGCGGCGGCACCTTCACGCCCATCCGGAACTCAGCTTCCAGGAGAACGAGACCTCCCGGTACATCCAGGAGCACCTGCGCCGGTTCGGCATCCCCTTTACACTGCCTGCGGGCACCGCGGTGGTGGGGGTGGTCGAGGGGCGGCGACCCGGCCGGACCGTCGCGATCCGGGCGGACATCGACGCCCTGCCCATCGAGGAGGAGAACACCTTCCCGTTCCGCTCCACCCGGCCGGGGGTGATGCACGCCTGCGGCCACGACGGCCACACGGCCATCCTCCTGGGAGTCGCCCGGCTGCTGGCGGAGAATCCCGACTTCCCGGGCCGGGTGAAGCTGATCTTCCAGCATGGGGAGGAGACGCCTCCCGGCGGCGCCCAGGCCCTGGTCGCGGCCGGGGTGCTGGCGGATGTGGACCACGTCCTCGGCCTCCACCTGATGAGCCACATCCCCACCGGCAAGGCAGCCATCCTCACCGGCCCCCAGATGGCCAGCGCCGACAACTTCACCGCCCGGATCGTCGGCCAGGGCGGCCACGGCGCCTCGCCCCACGAGGCCGTGGACAGCATCGTCGCCGCGGCGGCCGCGGTGATGAACCTGCAGACGGTGGTCAGCCGCCGGGTCGATCCCCTCCTCCCCGCGGTGGTGACCGTCGGCCGGTTCCACGCGGGCACCGCGGCCAACGTCATCGCCCCGGTCGCCGTGCTGGAGGGGACCATCCGGGCCCTGGACGAGGAGACCCGGCGGCTTCTGCACGCCGAGGTCCGCCGGGTCCTGGAGGCCACCGCCGGGGCCTACGGGGCCCGGGCGGAGGTGGAGATCGAGGGGGGCTACCCGCCCCTGGTCAACCACCCCCACGAGGCTGAGGTCTTCCGGGCTGCCTGCCGGGAGGCCCTGGGGCCCGATTGGAACCACCCGAGCCGCCCCTTCATGGGGGGCGAGGATTTCGCCTACTACCTCCGGGAGCGGCCGGGGGCCTTCCTCTTCCTGGGCTGCCGCAACGAAGCCAAAGGGGCCTGCTGGCCCCACCACCACCCCCGGTTCACCATCGACGAGGACGCCCTACCCCTGGGGGTGGAGATCCTGATGCGGGCGGCCCTGCGGCTCCTGACCGCCGGCACCTCCGGGTAAGACAACAGGTCCGAATCGAGTAGGAGGGGGTGGCTAACCCCCGTCCTCTCACACCACCGGACAT
>JAKKUO010000076.1 GCA_021890795.1 Bacillota bacterium
ACCAACGTGGAGTTCCGGCTGGGGGAGATCGAACACCTGCCGGTGGCCGACGAGAGCGTGGACGTGATCATCTCCAACTGCGTCATCAACCTCTCGCCGGAGAAGGAGCAGGTCTTCCGGGAGGCGTTCCGGGTCCTGAGGCCCGGCGGCCGGCTGGCCATCTCCGACATGGTGAGCAGCGTGCCGCTGCCTCCTGAGGTGCAGCAGGATGTGGCTCTCTACTGCGGCTGCATCGCCGGGGTGGCCACCGTGGCGGAACTGGAGCGGATGCTGGCGGCAGCCGGGTTTGAGCAGATCGAGATCAAGCCGAAGGACAGCCGGCAGCTGCTGGCGACCTGGGGGGCGGATACCCGGCTGGAAGACGTGGTCTTCTCCGCCACCATCCAGGCGGTCCGGCCGCGCCACGCCACGGGATAGCCGGAGGCCCGGGCGGTCCGGTCATGGCGGCCCACACGGCACCCCATGACCCGGGCTGTCCGCCGCGGCACGGTGCCGGCTCCCACATCTGGCCTCACACCTCCCGCCCACGTTGCTGCAGCGCCTGCCGCCGGTGTATCATGGGGTCAGGTCGTTGTGTTGCGCAACGGATGCGGCTGAGGTGAGGCAGATGGACACCCGGAAAGCCGGTGCTCTCCTCCGGCAGGTGGCGATCCTGCACGCCCGGATGCAGCGGGAGGGGGTTGACGCCTGCTGTGGCGGCGCCACGGGGACCCAGTGCCTGATCCTGACCGAACTGGGCCGCACCGGGCCGGTCACCCTGGCCGACCTGGTGCGCCGGCTCAACCTCGACAAGGGCTGGGTGAGCCGGGCCGTGGAGTCCATGGTCCAGCAGGGGTTGCTCAGGAAGGATCCCAGCCCCACCGACCGGCGGGCGGTGATCGTCTCCATGACCGAGTCGGGCGCGTCCCTCTGCTGCGACCTGAACGAGTTCCTCGACCGCCAGTCCGAGCGGGTGATGCAGCGCATCCCGCCGGCGGAGCGGGAGAACGTCCTCCGGGCACTGACCTTGCTGGAGCAGGCCCTCCGGGAGGAGCTGGAGGGCCGGCCGCTGCCGGTTTGGGTCGAGGACTGATCGGGTAATTGGCTCTGGGGTGGCAGTACCGCCGCCATCAGACGAATGGCGGGGCTGCAGCGGTGACCGAAAGCCGCTGCAGCCCCCTTCTTTTGTGTGCCTGGAGCGCCCCGGCCCAGGCTTCGGATCGCCCGCAGAAGCACTGACACCTTGTGGGTCGCCCCCGGCTACTATGCCGGAACTCCGGGTCAGTCCGTACTGGCGCGTGACTCCGCGATGTGCCGGGTGGTTGCCGGGGGTTCCTGGTGTGATCACCCGGGGCACAGGGAAAGGGTTATCGGGCCAGCATCCGACACCCAAAATGAGCCCGAAGCACCACAGGGTTTTCAGATTATCCAGGGAAGTATCGAGATGCACATAATGCAACGACATTCCGCATAGAGGAACGATTAACATAAACAATGATTGCTACGCTCGTCTTTTCAGAGCTGAGGCGGAAAGGGGGATGACGACCCCGGCACCCTGGCAGAAGGGAGGGATGATGAACCGGCCTGCCGGGGGACGGTACCCAGGAAGTCGGGACATGGCTCCGTGGAAGCCGGGCTCTGGATCCGGGCTCGTGCAAGGTGAGTCGGCTTGGCAACGGCCACCGCCAATGTACCCGAAAAGGAGGTAGCGCGATGGGAGTTCCGGTTGCACAGCCGCAGGGGCAACCACAGGCCCACCATGTCACTCCGACGTCCGACTACAGGAAGCTCTGGATCGGTTTGGCCGCGGTGGCGGTCTACCTCGTCCTGAGCAACCTGCCATTGCCCGCGGGTCTTACCCCCGAGGGGCTGCGGGCCATCGCTTTCATGATCGCAGCGGTCATCCTCTGGGTCTTTGAGGTGGTGCCTGTAGCCGTCTCCTCCGGGCTGCTGGTGCTTCTCACCGGGCTCTTGCAGATCGTCCCTACCAAGGACGCCATGGCCAACTTCATGATTCCCACCGTACTGTTCGTCTTCTCTGCGTTCATCATCGCGACGTGCTTTATCAAGACCGGCCTCGGCAACCGGGTCTCCCTGGTGGTCAGCGCCATGTTCGGCAACCGGGCCGACCGGGTGCTGCTCAGCTTTATGCTGCCGACGACCATCATCTCCGCGGTGCTGGCAGACATCCCCACGGCGATCATCTTCGCGGGCATCGCTTACCCCCTGCTGGTGAAGAACGGCTGCGAACCCGGCCGCTCCAACTTCGGCAAGGCGATGATGGTCGGGATCCCGATGGCCGCCGCCATCGGCGGGATCGGCACCCCGGCCGGCAGTGGCCTGAACGTCCTCTCCATGTCCCTCCTCAAGAGCACGGCCCAGGTGGAGATCAACTTCCTGCAGTGGACCGCCATCGGCCTGCCGGTGGCCGTGGTGCTCACCCTCGTGGCCTGGTGGATCCTGGTCAAGTTCTACCCACCGGAGATGGAAACCATCGCCGGACTGGAGGACATCGCCAGGGCCCGGCGGGAGCTGGGGCCCATGACCACGCAGGAGAAGAAGTTCCTGGTCATCTTCGGCCTGGCCCTGGTGCTCTGGTTCACCCAGCCCTGGACCAAGATCGACCTCGCGGTGGTCGCCATCTGCGCCGCGACCCTCTTCTTCCTGCCGGGCATCGACCTGCTCAGCTGGGATGACGTCAAGGGGCGGATCGGCTGGGATGCGCTGATGCTCATCGGCGCCTCTAACAGCCTGGCCATGGCCCTGTGGAACACCCAGGCCGCTACCTGGTTGGCGACCACCCTCCTGGGCGGGCTGGCGACCATGGGCCTCATCACCGCACTCTTGGTGGTCGTCTCCTTCGGGATCTTTTCCCACCTAATCCTGCCCGTCGCCTCCGCGGCTCTGGCGGTGACCATCCCGGTGGTCAGCGTCCTGGCCACTCAGATGGGTGTCAACCCGGCCATCTTCGTCATTCCCCTGGGCTTCACCGCCTCCTGCGTCTTCCTCATGCCCCTGGACCCGATTCCCCTTACCACTTACCAGTACCGGTATTGGACCTTCCCGGACATGATCAAGCCCGGCTTCTGGGTCTCGCTGGTCTGGATTGTGCTTCTGGTCATCGCTATGTACCTCGCCCAGGCGGTAGGCATCATCTAGCGCAGGCCTTGCGCCGGGGGCAACCCGGCCGGGGTGCCCCCGGCGTGCAACAGGAGGTATCGGGTTGTCGAACAGGCGGGCGATTCTTCAGTCGGTGGACAGTGCTTTGCGGCTGCTTGAGACCTTCTCTCGGGCGGAACCGGAGCTTACCCTGGCCGAACTGAGCCGGCGCCTGGGGCTGGGCAAGAGCACGGTTTTCCGCCTCCTCTCCACCCTCGAAGCCCGGGGGTTTGTGGAGCGCAACCCGGAGACCGGCAGGTTCCGGCTGGGGCTGAAAGCCCTGTATATCGGGGGCCTGGTTATCCACCGGATCAACTTGATCACCGGCTCCCAGTTGGCCCTGGAACGGCTCGTGCGCGAATCCGGTGAGACCGCGCACCTGGTGGTATATGAGCGGGGCGAGGCGGTCTTCGTCAACAAGGTGGAGAGCAGCCGCACCGTGACCATGGGCTCCCATATCGGTGCCCGGATGCCGGCCTATTGCACAGCCACCGGCAAAGTCCTGCTGGCTCACCTACCGGAGGGGGAGCTGGAGCGGTACCTGGCCGAGACACCCCTCCGGCGGCTCACCCTCCATACCATCACCGACCCGGACCGGCTCCGGGAGCACCTCCGCCAGGTCCGAGAGCAGGGGTACGCGGTGGATCAGCAGGAGTCGGAGGAGGGACTGATGTGCGTGGCGGCCCCGATCCGGGGACCCCAGGGCAACGTAGTTGCGGCCGTCAGCGTCTCCGGACCGGCGGTCCGGCTTGCGCGGCAACTGCCCAAGATGAGGGAACTGGTTCAGGCGGCCGCGGCTGAAATCTCCCAGAACCTGGGCTGGTGTCCGGGGAACAGTTGGGGACCTTCCGGCCTGTACGGTGCCGGTTCCTGACCCGGCCAGGTGGCACCGGTCCCTGGCGGCACTTCCTGGAGGTCAAGGGGGGCAAGGAGTATGCTGCAACTCAAACTCTACGGCCTGGGGGGACAGGGGGTTGTGACGGCGGCCAAGGTCCTGGCTGAAGCCGTCGCCGTGCACGAGGGCCGCTACGCCCAATCGGTGCCGGCTTACGGCCATGAGCGTCGGGGAGCCCCTGTCTACTCCGATCTCTTCGTCGATGACCAACCGATCCTGGTCAAGAGTTTTGTTTACGAGCCGGACTATGTGCTGATTTTCGATCTAGCCGTTCTGGACAAGGGCGTCGACGTCACCCAGGGCTGCCGCAGCCACACAGTCTTTCTGGTCAACAGCGCCCAGCCGCCGGTGGACTATCCCTTCAGCCGGGGATATGGCCCGGTGTACTACGTGGACGCCACCGGGATCTCCCTGGCGACCATTGGACGGAACATCCCCAATTCGGCCATGGTCGGCGCCTTTGCCGCCACGGGTGTAGTGGGCATCGAGTCCGTTGCCAGGGCGCTGGGGGACATCTTCGGGAAGGCAGGTGAGATCAATGTCGAGGCTGCAAGACAGGGTCATGCAGCAGTCCGGAAGCTCTAAGCCGGTCCGGTACCTGTATGGCCCGGTGGCCACGGTCTTTGCTGCCACCCAGACCGGGACCTGGCGGATCCATCGGCCGGTGATTAACCAGGCGGCCTGCAACCGGTGCGGCAAGTGCGCCCGGTTCTGCCCCCTGGACATCATCACCATGGATCGGAAGGACCGGAGCCGGGATGTAACGGTGGACCTCACCTACTGCAAGGGCTGCGGTATCTGTGCGGCGGTCTGTCCCCTGGGCTGCATCGCAATGGTTCCGGAAGGGGGCGAGGGCTAGGTGGTGCGGAAGCTGCTGGACGGTAACGGTGCGGCGGCCGAGGCGATGCGGTTGGCCCGGGTGCAAGTCATCGCGGCCTACCCCATTACCCCGCAGAGCCCCATTGCCGAAAAGCTGTCGCAGTTTGTGGCGGACGGAACCCTCAAGGCCAAGTACCTGCGGGTCGAATCCGAGCACTCGGCCATGTCCTGCCTCATCGGGGCTCAGCTCACCGGGGTGCGGACAGGGACCGCTACCTCCTCGGTGGGGCTGGCGCTGATGCACGAGGTGCTGGGGGTGGCCTCAGGGCTGCGGCTGCCCATCGTCATGCCCGTGGTCAACCGCTCCCTGGTCAGCCCCTGGAGCCTCTGGTGCGACCACCAAGACACCATGGCGGAGCGGGACTCCGGCTGGATCCAGCTTTACGCCGCCGATGCCCAGGAGGTCCTGGACCTGACCCTTCTGGCTTACCGGGTAGCGGAGGATCCCCGGGTGCTGACTCCCATCATGGTCTGCATGGACGGGTTCTTCGTTTCCCATACCTCCCAGCCGGTAGAGGTGCCGGACCAGGAGGCGGTGGATCGGTTCCTGCCGCCCTACCGGCCGCAGAACCTCTACCTGGACGTGGACGACCCCATGTTTGTCAACGACCTCACCCCGCCGGCGGACTTCACCGAGATGCGATACCAGCAAAAGGTGGGGTTTGAGGCGGCTCTCGAGGTGTTGCCCGAGGTGATGGACGAGTTCGCCCGGCACTTCGGCCGCCGGTATGACCTGGTGGAGACCTACCGGTGCGAAGACGCGGAGGCGGTCCTTGTGACCCTGGGCTCCATGTCGGGCACCGGCAAGTACGTCGTAGACCAGCTCCGCGCCCAGGGGCAGAAGGTGGGCCTCCTCCGGGTGGTCAGCTTCCGCCCCTTCCCCGCCGACCGGGTCCGGGCGGCCCTCTCCAGGGTGCCGGTGGTTGGCGTCATGGACCGCTCCGCCGGGCTCGGTGCAGAGGTCGGCCCGGTCTGCACGGAGGTGCGGGCGGCCCTGTCTGCCGAGGGGCGCCAGGTGCCGGTGGTGGGCTTTGTAGGCGGCCTGGGTGGCCGGGACCTGGCCCCGAAGACCCTCGCCGCGGCCTTCTCCCGGCTCCTGGAGATCCGGGCCGGGGCACCGGCGCCGAGGACGAGCCAGTGGATCGACGTCCGGGCGGATGCTCTGCAGCTGCGGGAGGTGCCGGCCGGTGTACGCCATTAAGCATCAAGCCAGAGGCCTCGTGTCCCACGGGGTGAGCACCTGCCAGGGCTGCGCCCTGGAGCTCGCCGTGCGGGTCATCCTGGATGTGCTGGGAGAGCGGACGATCATCGTCATTCCCCCCGGCTGTGCCGCCCTCTTCTCCGGGTTCGGTAACGAGACAGCTCTCCGGATCCCCGGCGTCCAGGGGAACCTGGAGAACTCCGCGGCCATCGCAGCAGGGATCCGGGCTGGGCTGGAGGTGCAGGGCAAGGACGACATCACGGTCCTGGCCCTGGCCGGCGACGGGGGCACCGTCGACATCGGCCTGCAGAGCCTCTCAGGGGCGATGGAGCGGGGGGACCGGATACTGTACATCTGCTACGACAACGAGGCGTACATGAACACGGGCATCCAGGGCAGCGGCTCCACCCCCTATGGGGCCCGCACCACTACCACCCCGGCGGGCAAGCCTACCTTCCGCAAGAACGTGTTGGAAATCGCCGTTGCCCATCGCATTCCCTATGTGGCTAGCGCTTCCATCGCCTACTTGGAAGACTTCCGCCGGAAGATTGCCAGGGCCCGGGACGCCGGGGGCACGGCCTACATTCACCTCCACTCGCCGTGCCCGACGGGCTGGGGCTACGACCCCTCTCAGACCATTCGGGTGGCGGAGCTGGCGGTGCAGACCCTCTGCTGGCCGCTTTATGAGGTGGTAGAGGGGAAGACCCGGATCACCGTCAAGGTGAACAAGCCCCGGCCCGTGGCCGAGTACCTGCAGACCCAGTCCCGGTTCCGGAGCATGACCCCCGAAGAAATCGACCAGGTGCAGCGCACGGTAGAGGCGGAGTACCAGAGGCTCCTGGAAAGGGCGGAAGCGTAGATGACAACCCATTCCCTCGGGGCGATCTTCGATGCCCGCAGCGTTGCGGTAGTGGGAGCGTCCCGGGACCCAAACAAGGCGGCCCACCAGATCCTCAAGAGCTTGCTGGAGGAGGGGTTTACGGGGAAGGTCTTCCCCGTAAACCCCCGGGAGACCGAGATCCTGGGCCAGCGGTGCTACTCCTCCGTCCTGGAGATCCCTGAACCGGTTGACCTAATCGTAGTGGGGGTGCCCGCGGTCCACGTGCCGGGGGTGATGCGCGAAGCGGCCCAGCGCGGCGATGTGCGGGGAGCGGTCATTATCTCCGCCGGCTTTGCTGAGACGGGGCGGCCGGAGGGGATAGCCCTCCAGCAGGAGGTGGTGGCCATTGCGCGACAGGCCGGCATCCGGGTCATCGGTCCGAACTGCATTGGGGTGATGAACACCCGGAACCGGCTGACCACGTCCTTCTCCCCCGGAGTGAAGCTGGCCCCTGGCAGCATCGGCTTCTTCACCCAAAGCGGTGCGGCGGGCGGCTCGCTGCTCCTCTTGGCCGGGGAGCAGCCCGTGCCCTTGGGCTTCAGCAAGTTTGCCCACGTAGGCAACATGAGCGACGTTACCAACCTGGAGGTCTTGGAGTACTACGAGACTGACCCCACGGTGAAGGTGATCGTCGGCTACATGGAGGGGGTCCGGGACGGCCGGCGGCTCATGGCCCTGGCCGACCGGATCACCCGCAAGAAGCCCATCCTGCTCTTGAAGGTGGGGCGGACGGCCGTCGGGGCTCAGGCGACCCTCTCTCACACCGGTGCCCTCGCCGGGTCTGACGATGTCTACGATGCGGCCTTCGCCCAGTGCGGCATTCTCCGCGTCAACACCATGGAGGAGCTGGTGGATGCCGCCAAGGCGCTGACCCTGTGCCCCCTACCCCGGGGCAACCGCATCGCGATCCTGACCGAGGCCGGTGGTCCCGGCATCATTGCGATGGATGAGGTCGGGAGCGACCCGGCGGTCACCCTGGCGCCCATGACCCCCGAGACGCAGGAGGCCCTGACCCGCATCCTGCCGCCCATGGCCTCCGTTTGCAAGCCCAACGGCTACGTGGACCTGACCGCCGCAGCCATGGCCCGGGAGCACGGCGAGGCCCTGCGCCTCGCCCTCGCGGACCCGAACGTGGATGCGGCGATCCTCATCAGCCTACCCCCTACCTTCCTGCCGGCGGAACAGGTGGCGGAGGCCGTGGCCGCGGCAGCCGCTGGGCACCGGAAGCCGGTGGTGGCCTGCTTCATGACCGGGGAGTGCATGGCGCCGGCCCGGCGGTACCTGGAGGAACGGGGGATCCCCACCTTCGAGACCCCAGACCGGGCAGCGCGGGCACTGATCAACCTGATCAAGGCGGCGGCCCGGCTGCAGACCGCACCGGAGCCGGCGGAAGAGGTCGCGGCGGCCGGCGAACAGCGGGTGGCGGTGGCAGCGCCCGCGGGCGACAGGCCCGGGCCCGCCCCGGCGCCGCCAGGGCCGGAAGCGGAGGAGCCGGCTCCGGTGCACCCGGCGATTGCGGCGGCCGCAACTGCCGGGCGGCACCTGCTGGAGCCCGAGGCCATCGGCCTACTGGCGGACTACGGCGTGCCCACCCTGCCGGCCCGGTGGGTCCGCACCCCGGAGGAAGCCCTCGCCGCCGCGGACGAACTGGGCTACCCGGTGGTACTGAAGGTAGTTTCGCCCCAGATCCTCCACAAAAGCGATGTGGGTGGGGTGAAGCTCAACCTCCGGGATCGGGACGCGGTCGCCCGGGCCTACCACGACCTGATGGCCCGGGTCCGGTCCGCCGCCCCGGCGGCGGAGATCGCCGGGGTGCTGGTCACCCCCTTTGTCACCGGCGGCACCGAGACCATCGTCGGGTTGGTGCGGGACCCCCAGTTCGGCCCCGTAGTGATGTTCGGACTGGGCGGCATCTACGCCGAGGTCTTCCGGGACGTGCGGTTCCGGGTGGCGCCCTTCAGCCGGGAAGAAGCGTTGCGGATGATCGGGGAGACCCGGGTCTCCGCCCTTCTTCGGGGGTTCCGGGGCAGTCCGCCCCTGGATGTGGAGGCCCTGGCGGACCTGTTGGTGGCCGTGGGCGAGATTGGCCTCCGCAACCCGCCCATCGCAGAGATGGACCTGAACCCGGTACGGGTGCTCGAGCGGGGCTTGGCGGTCCTCGACGCCCGGGTGGTCCTTCGCCCCGCCAGGGATACGAGGCATCTCGACGGGGGTCACTGACCACCGGCCAGAGAGCAAGGGCCACTGATACCCAGGGGTATCAGTGGCCCTTCTCTGTGCGCCCGGCATGGGCGCTGACTTGGCGGTGAAAGTCCGCTGCGGGCGAGG
>JAKKUO010000077.1 GCA_021890795.1 Bacillota bacterium
AAGCGCGCTGGAGCCGCCAGCCTTACGCCCCGTACAGACCCGCCTGCCGGCGCAGCTCCGCCGCCCGGTCGGTCCGCTCCCAGGGCAGGTCCAGGTCGGTCCGGCCGAAGTGGCCGTAGGCCGCCACCTGCCGGTAGATCGGCCGGCGCAGGTCCAGGTCCCGGATGATCGCCGCCGGCCGCAGGTCGAAGTTCTTCTTCACCAGTTCCTCGATCTGCCGGTCGGGGATCACGCCGGTGCCGAAGGTCTCCACCAGGATGGAGACCGGCCGGGCGACGCCGATGGCGTAGGCCACCTCGATCTCGCACTTCCGGGCAAGCCCCGCCGCGACGATGTTCTTCGCCACCCACCGGGCCGCGTAGGCCGCGGACCGGTCCACCTTGGTCGGGTCCTTCCCGGAGAAGGCGCCGCCGCCGTGCCGGGCGTAGCCCCCGTAGGTGTCGACCATGATCTTCCGGCCCGTGAGGCCCGTGTCCGCGTGGGGGCCGCCCAGGACAAACCGGCCCGTGGGGTTGATGAAGTACCGGGTCCGGTCGTCCAGGAGGTCCCGGGGCACCACCGGCAGGATGACGTGCTCGATCACGTCCTTGCGGATCTGCTCCTGGGTGGCGTCCGGGTCGTGCTGGGTGGAGATGACGATGGTGTCCACCCGCACCGGCCGGCCGTCCTCGTACTCGATGGTCACCTGGGTCTTGCCGTCCGGCCGCAGGTACGGCAGCGCCCCGTTCTTCCGGACCGTCGCCAGCCGCCGGGCCAGCCGGTGGGCCAGGGAGATGGGCAGGGGCATCAGTTCCGGCGTCTCGTCGCAGGCAAAGCCGAACATCATGCCCTGGTCGCCGGCGCCGATGGACTCGATCTCCGCATCGGCTTCCTCGCCGGTCTTGGCCTCCAGGGACTTGTTGACGCCGATGGCGATGTCGGGCGACTGCTCGTCGATGGCGGTGATCACGCCGCAGGTGGAGCCGTCAAAGCCAAACTTGGCCCGGGTGTAACCGATGTCCAGGATAGTCTCCCGGGCCACCTTGGCGATGTCCACATAGGCCTCGGTGGTGATCTCCCCGGCCACCACCACCAGCCCTGTGGTCAGCATCGTCTCGCATGCGACCCGGGCCTTGGGGTCCTGGGCCAAGATGGCGTCCAGAACCGCATCGGAAATCTGGTCGGCCATCTTGTCCGGATGGCCCTCGGTGACCGACTCCGAGGTGAAGAAATACCGGCCCTTCTTTTCGGTCATCTCCGCCTTCGCCTCCGTTTGCTGCCGACTGGTGTGGGGAGCCCGAGCCGCGTAGAAAAGACCTCTTCGGAGCCGAAGAGGTCCCTGAGCGCACTCTTCGCTCCTCTTATCGCCCGGGCAGGTTTTGGACCCGCTCGCTGGCATTGGCACCGCACCCGCCGTGAGCCCGGCGGGCCGGTTGCCGAGACTTCATCGGGCCAGTCCCTCCGTCTCTCTTGATAAGAGGCCCCTATCCTTATTTGTACCCGGTTGATTCTATCACAGCGCCCCCAAGATGTAAAGCGCCCCCAAGATGTAAAGGCCGGCGCTCCTCCACCACCGGCACCCGGTCCGCCGATTCCCCCGTGGCCGGCCGCTGCCGCCGGTCACCGCACCTTGTCCGGGTCGGCGAAGGCGAAGACTAGCTCGCACTCGCAGGCCAGCTCGTCGCCCACGTAGGCCCGGCCGGCGCCCCGGCCCACGGGCCCCCTGAGCCGGAGGATCTCCACCTCTAGCCGCAGGGTCTCCCCCGGCCGGACCGGCCGCTTGAACCGCACCCCTTCGAGCCCGGCGAAGAGGGGAACCTTGCCCCGGTACTCCGGCATCAGCATCAGCGCCACCGCACCGGTCTGGGCCAGGGCCTCGATCTGGAGCACCCCGGGCATGATCGGGTTCCCGGGGTAGTGGCCCGGCACCCAGAACTCCTCCTGGGTGACGTGCTTCAGCCCCACTGCCCGGCGGCCCGGCTCCACCTCCAGGAGTTCATCCACCAGCAGGAAGGGCTCCCGGTGCGGGATGATTGCCTTAATCTGCTCTCGATCCATCCTCACCCGGGCTCCCTCCCGTCCTCCGAATGCTCCGGCGGCAGGCTCTCCGGCTGCTGGTCCTCCCCGGCGCCGGTCAGGTACCGGGCAGCCAGGTGCCGGTAGAGGACCTCCCCGAGCCCCGTGCCGCCGCCAGCCGCTACCTGCTGGGCGACCTGCTGGTCAAACCAGTCCCTGTAAATCTGCCGGGCCAGGCTCCCCTGGCCTCCGCCCAGGCCCTCAGTCGCCCGGCGCGCCTGCTTCAGTAAGATTTCCAGAAAGAGCGCCTCAAACTCCCGGGTCACCTGCCGCAGCTCCGCCTCCCGGTCCTGCCGGACCGGGCCCTGCAGCCGGTGACCGGCCTCACGGCCCACCGGCCCCAGGGGCGCCCCCAGGAGGCCCGGCCCCGCCCCCAGGGGACCCGGCCAGCCTGGCGTCCTGTCTACCATTCCGGTCCTCCTCCCCTCCGGTGCCCCTTACCCCAGCAGGCTCAGCGCAGAGACCTTACCGTCGCAACTGGTTGACCATGCCCAACATCTCGTCCGCGCTCTGCAAAGCCCGGGAGTTGAGCTCGTAGACCCGCTGAGCCACGATGAGGTTGACCATCTCCGTGACCACTTCCACGTTGCTGTTCTCCAGGTGGCCCGGGAGCAGGGTGCCCAGGCCGTTCTGCCCCGGCGCGCCGTACTGGATGGCGCCGGCATTCGGGGTGGCCTGGTAGAGGTTGCCGCCCAGGGCCAGAAGGCCCCCGGGGTTGACAAAGGATGCCAGGCCGATCCGGCCCACCGGCACCCGCTGCTGGGCCTGGCTGTCCCAGTAGGTGACCAGCCCGTCCGAACCGATCTGAACGTCCGTGGCCCCCGACGGGACCACGATGGGGGTGCCGAACTCACTCAGCACCAAAAGCCCCTGGGCCGTAACCAGTTGCCCCGCGCCGCTCAGGCCGAGGCTCCCGTCCCGGGTGTAGGCCTCGGTGCCGTCCTCCCGGCGCACCCGCAAGAACCCCGGCCCCTGGATGGCCACGTGCAGGGGTTCGCCGGTCCGGGTGAGGCTCCCCTGCTGAAAGCTGCGCTGGGTGGCAGCCAGCCGTACCCCGTTGCCGAGCTGCAGCGGGCCGGGGGTGTCCGGCCCCGCCTGCAGCTCCTGGTAGAGGAGGTCCTCGAAGGCAGCCCGGCTGGCCTTGTAGCCGGGGGTGTTGACGTTGGCAAGGTTATTGGCGATGACGTCGGTCTGCAGTTGCTGGGCGGCCATGCCGCTGGCCGCGGCGTAGAGCGCTCGGATCATCGGCTCCGGTCCCTCCTACGGGCCCATTTCCCGCTACGGCCCTATTACCGGTACGCCTACTACCGCTACGGCCCTGTTACCGGCCGACGAGGTCGTTCACCGCCCGCCCCAGGGCCTGGTCCTGGGCCTGGAGCGCCTTCTGGTTCGCTTCGAAGGTCCGGGTGGCGTGGATCAGCTCCACCATCTCCCGAATCGGCTCCACGTTGGACATCTCCAGAAAGCCCACCAGGAGCCGCCAGGGCCGGGCCGGGGTCTGGCCGGCGGCGGTGGAAGCGCCCCCCACCAGCGGGGCTCCTGGCCCGCCCGGGGCCCAGAGGTTGTCCCCCACCTTCCGGAGCGGCCCCACCTGGGCGGTGGTGACGATGTCCAGGGTCCCTGCGGGCTGGCCGTCCACCCAGACCTCCCCGTTCTCCCGGATGACGATGGACCGGCCGGCCACCGGCCTGCCGCTCACCAGGACCGGGTGCCCCGCTGCGGTCACCAGCCGCCCCTGTCCGTCCTGGTCGAAGTTGCCGGCCCGGGTGTACCGGATCCCTTCCGGCGTGAGGATGGTGAAGAACCCATCCCCCTGCAGGGCCACGTCCAGGGGCCGGCCGGTGGCCTTGAGGGGGCCGTCGGCCAGCCGGGTGGCGGTGGCCACCGCGGTGCCCGCCGGCACCGGCCCCACCGTCCGGGTGGTGCCGGGCGCCGGCGCCACCCGGTCGTCCAGCCGCTCCTGGAGCAGGTCCTGGAAGGTGGCCGCGATGGTCACGTCCCGCTTGTACCCCACCGTCGCGGCGTTGGCCAGGTTGTTCGCCAGCACGTCCAGGCGTCGGGCCTGGACCACCATACCGGTGGCGGATGCGTAGATACCCCGCAGCACGCCGGCTCCTCCCTGTCGCTGTGGGCTGCCACTGTGGGTCTTCAGGTGTTTCTCTCAATGGATATCGGGCCGGCCGGCTTCCGATTTAAGCCCCGGTTCCCGTTTAAGCCCCGGTTCCGGCCCCCAACCCCGCCACCGGGCCTGCACCCCAGCCCCGGGCAGCACACCCCCGGGCCGCGCGCCCCTGTGCAGAACGTGCCAACCTGCGCCGAACGCCCCCAAGCAGCACAAGGTCCCGGGGGTCACCCCAGGACCGAAAGCCGCCGGGGGCGCTGAACCCCCGGCCGCCGCCCGGCTGTTCCGGGCACTTACATCACCCGCCGGAGCACCTGCAGGTGGTCTTCCATGGTCTCGAACCGCTCCAGGGCGATCCCCGTTCCCTTGGCGACGCAGGAGGCCGGGTCCTCGGCCACGTAGACCGGCACCCCGGTCTCCCGGGCGATCAGCTCATCCAGCCCGTGCAGAAGCGCACCGCCCCCCGTGAGGCAAATCCCCCGTTCGTGGATGTCCGCGAGCAACTCCGGCGGGGTCTGCTCCAGCACGCTCTTCACCGCCTGCACGATGGCTTCTACTGGCTCCCGGAGGGCGGTCTGGGCCTCCTCGGAGGTGAAGGTAATGGTCTTCGGCAGGCCGGTGGTCAGGTCCCGGCCCCGGACCTCCATGCTCTCCTTCCGAGTTCCGGAGGCGGTGGCCACGGTGATCTTGATCTCTTCCGCCGTCCGCTCGCCGATCAGGAGGTTGTACTCCCGCTTGATGTACCGGGCGATGGCCTCGTCAAACTTGTCCCCGGCCACCCGGATCGACTGGCTGCGGACCACCCCGCCCAGGGAGAGCACCGCCACGTCGCAGGTGCCGCCGCCGACGTCCACCACCATGTGGCCGTTGGGCTTGGTGATGTCCAGCCCGGCCCCCAGGGCCGCGGCCAGAGGTTCCTCGATCAGGGCAGCCTGACGGGCCCCGGCCTCATGGGCCGCCTCCAGCACCGCGCGCTTCTCCACCGTGGTCACCCCCGCGGGGATGCAGATCATCACCCGCGGCCGGGCCAAAAATCGCGGCCCCGAAACCTTGTCGAGGAAGTACCGCAGCATCGCCAGCGTGATCTCGTAATCCGCGATGACCCCATCCCGGAGGGGACGGGTGGCGATGATGTTCCCCGGTGTCCGCCCCAGCATCCGCCTGGCTTCTGAGCCCACCGCTAGGATCTTCTTCGTGTCCCGTTCCATGGCGACCACCGAGGGTTCCCGGAGGACGATCCCCTTACGCCGGATGTAGATGAGGATCGTGGCCGTCCCCAGGTCGATGCCGATGTCCCGTCCCCAACCGAACACATCCCCCACCCCTAAGGCTCTGGTTGCGTCAGTTGCTGTGAACGCCGTGACTGCTGGTATTTTCGCCCGGGGGTGGCAGGATTCCTCTTTTCCCCCACTGCCTTCTTCCGTGCCCATCACCGTTCCAGGTACTTCTGCCTGGTGGCCTGGCCGCCCCGGATGTGCCGCTCCGCCTTGTTGAAGTCCAGGACGCGCTTCACTTTGGCTGCCAGCTCTGGGTTAATCCGGGGCAACCGTTCTGTCACGTCCTTGTGGACGGTGCTCTTGGAGACGCCGAAGATCTGGGCAGTCTCCCGGACGGTGTCCTTGGTGCGGAAGATATGATTGCTGACATCGAGAACCCGTTTCCAAATGTAGTCCTTCACCACCCGGCCCCCCTTCCGCCCTCGCCAGCGGTACATCAGTATTCCGAGGGCGGAGGGGGTATGCCGGGTGCCCCGGGTCAGGGGGCGGGTTCCCCGAGGGCCGCCGCCGGGTCCACCGGGCGGCCGCCCCGGAGAAGCTCAAAGTGCAGGTGAGGGCCGTCTCCGGCCTCCATCGCCTTCACCGCCGGGGCCAGGTTCCCGAGCCGGTCCCCCGGCCGGACCGCCTGCCCCGGCGTCACCGCCGCCGCAGCCATTCCCCGGTACCGGGTCTGCCACCCGGCGCCATGGTCCAGGGTGACAGAGAAACCCCAGAGGGGATCCTCGGCCACCGCCGCCACAGTCCCGGCGGCCGCGGCCAGGACCGGGTCCCCCGGATGCCCGGGGAGGTCGAGTCCGGTGTGCAGCCGCCAGTCCCCGGTGGCCGGGAAATAGGCCCAGCCAAAGCCCCGGTCCGGGGCCACCTCCCCGGCGCCAGCCAGGGGGCGCCGGAGAGCCGGAGGCGGCGATGGCGGCTCCCCTGCCCCGGGCCCGGCCGGCCCCTCCGATTCCCGCCGTTCCGATTCCCCCGGTGCGGCGGGCGAGTCCGGTGACCCTGATGTAGCCGATCCCTCCAGGGTCCCCGGTGCAGCCGATCCCTCCGGCGGCTCCGGCGCAGCCGGTGCCCCTCGCGGTCCCTCCGGTGCCCCCGGCGGGGCGGATCCGCCCGGCTCGACCGGGCCGGAGACCGCTCCGGAGCCGGCCCAGGACGGCGAGGTCGTCGCGGCCGGGGCGGGCTGGCGGCCGGCTCCGGCCTGCTCACCGCCCGGGAGGGACTGCACCAGCCGGGAGGTGGCCAGCAGCAGAGCCAACAGGAGCACCGTGGCCAGAGCGGAGCGGGGGCGCTCCGGCAGCCGGCCCCAGGCTGCCCATACCCGGCCCCGCCGGCCCCAGGCCGCCGTCACCCGGCGGGCCAGACCCCGGAGCCCCGGCCCGATGCCCCGTTGGCCCCGGTCCTCTGCCGGATCCGGCCCCTCCGGCGGCTTTCCCGGCGGTCGATCCATCGAATCCCGCACAATGGATCACCTCTGCCGGGTAGCCTGCCCGGAAATGGCAACCGTTATGCAAACCCGCCCGCCTCTCTCATGTCCCCCTAATCCGCGAAGAGGGGCTCCACCGCCGTCCCCGGGTAGTAGTGGGCCAGAATCTCCCGGAAACCCGCGCCCCGGCGGGCCATCCCGTTGGCGCCCCACTGGCTGAGGCCCACCCCGTGGCCGTAGCCGGAGGTGGTGATCACCACCTGCCCGTCCCGCCAGGCCAGGGTGAAGTCGGTGGAGCGGAGCCCCAGCCGGGAGCGGAACTCGACGCCGGTGAAGGTGACGCTGCCCACCTGCACCCCCGCTACCCGGCCGCTGGGAGTACGGCCGGTGATCCGGATGGGCGGCGCCCCGCCCCCCGCCGGCACAGCGATGGCGGGAACCCCCAGGGCCTGGGCCAGTTCCTGCAGCCCGTAGGTGCGGGTCTCGGTGTACTGGGGCGCCTCCTGCCCCCAGGGATCAGGCACCGGCCGCAGGTAGGGCACCGGACGGCCCCAGACCACCTGGGCATCCTCGGTCCACCGGCCGGAGGTGCTGTGGTAGATGGCGTCGATCGGCGCTCCCTGGTAGGTGAGGATCAGCCCCCGGGTGGCCTCCTCTGCCGCCTGCAGCCGGCTCCAGAACCGCCGGGCCGCCGCCTCTCCCAGCTTTTCCCGCAGGCCGGGCCAGTCCAGGTAGGCCTGGCCGTACTCCGCCGAGGCACAGATGTCCGCCCGGGGCTCCAGGTCGCAGCCCTTCCCGCCAAACTGGCGCATCCGGCGGACCGTGTAGGTCCGGGCGGCCACCAGCACCGCCCGGATCGCTTCGTCGGCAAAGGAGGGCGGGAGTTCCCCCGCCCCGACCCCCACCAGGTACTCCGACAGGGGCATGGTCGCGACCCGGCCGGTCTCCGGGAAGTAGACAGTGACAGGCAGGTCGTTGGCCCTGGAGCTCCGGGGGGGCGCCTCCGCTCCGGGGCTGCGCCAGCCCCTGCTGATCCAGGCCGGCAGTGCCACCAGGAGGATCGCGGCGGCCACTGTCCAGGTGAGCCAGAACCTGTGCACCTCGGTCCCTCCGCTCCTGTGCACATAATGGCTATGGCTCCAGCGGGCGCCCTAGACCGGAACAGGAGAGTTCTGACGGGTGGAAGAAGTAAATCTATTGCACAGGAACCGGTGCCACAGGCAGGGGATCGGGGATGAGCCAGATGGGGGCCACCCTCGCCCGCACCGCCGCCGCGGCGCTCCCGGCCCTGGCCGCCCTGGCTCTCGGCGCGGCGGCCCTCGCCGGCCCCTGGCGACAGTGGCGGCGGCTCTACCGGCGGGAACTGGGGAACCAGCGCCTTCTGCTCGAGGCCCAGCGCCGCATCCGGGAGGAGGCGGACCGCATGTTCCACCTGTCCGCGGAAGAGCTCCGGGCGGCCCTCCAGTCCCAGGGGTACTACCTGGACCCCCTTCGGGCCGGCCGGCTATGGGCCTATCTCCGGCAAGGGAAGCCCGTGGGACTCCGGGGGGAGCCGGGGGTCGGCAAGTCGCAACTGCCCGAGGCCTTCGCCCGGGCCATGGGCTATCACTTCATCGATCTGGAGTGCCACAGCCAACTGGAGGCCGATGAGATCGGCATCGCCTGGAACGGTTTCAAGCAGATCGTCGACGCCCAGACCTATCGGGCCGGGGAGCCAAAGCCGGACCTGTACACCCTGGAGTACCTCACCCCCACCCCGCTGCTGGAGAGCCTGCTCTCCGAGCGGCCGACGGTGGTGCGGGTGGACGAGGTCGACAAGCTGAACGAGCACACCGCCAACTTCTTCCTGCGCTACCTCGATAAGAAGGAACTGGTGGTCCACAACCTCTCCGGCGGCAAGCGCACCCTCCGGGCCCGGGCGCCCCTCTACATCTTCCTGACCTCCAACGAGTACAGGCGCCTGGACCCGGCCTTCATGCGCCGCACCGTCTGGCTGGACCTGGAGTTTCCCAGCGAGCCGATCCTGGCCCAGATCCTCGCCAGCGCGGTGGGGGTGCCGCCGGACTTCGCCGCCCGGGTGGCCCGGGTCGTGCACCAGGTCCGGCAGCTCAACCTGGCGAAGAAGCCCTCCATCGCCGAGGCCATCGAGTGGTGCCGGGCCCTGGTCGATGTCGCCGGCGGCCAGATCACCCCCCAGTCCGTGGAGCTGACCATCGGTTTTCTCGCCAAGTGGCCGGAGGATGAGGCCCTGGTAAGGGAGGCGCTCCGCCGGTGGTACGACACCTTCTCCCGGGTCGGTTGACGGGTAGGCTGGCCGCCCCGTCCGGCTCCCTCCACCGCCAGGTGGTGGCCTGGCTCCGCCGCCTCCACCGCGG
>JAKKUO010000028.1 GCA_021890795.1 Bacillota bacterium
AGCTGGGCCTTGACCGGAACCCGGGCCGTGTTATAATGGTGAGTGCCAGTCAGCTTCCGGGGCAGATGCGCGACTCTGGAGGCCTTGCATCCGGCGGTGTAGCTCAGCTGGTAGAGCAGGCGGTTCATACCCGCTATGTCGGGGGTTCAAGTCCCTCCACCGCCACCACACCGGCGGTATCTTTCGCCGCCGTGGACCGCTAGCTCAATTGGTAGAGCATCCGACTCTTAATCGGACGGTTGAAGGTTCGAGTCCTTCGCGGTCCACCATGGCCCCATCGTCTAGAGGCCTAGGACACCGCCCTTTCAAGGCGGAAACCCGGGTTCGAATCCCGGTGGGGTCACCAAGCAGAGCCCAGTCCTGTAACGGACTGGGCCGCTTTGTTGTTGTCGGATGTGTTCGTGCGAGCGGGGCGCGGGGAGGCTACGGGAAGCAGACCGGAATGCCGACGGGAGCCGGCACCCCAACGCCGAAGGGAAGGCCGAAGGGACTGAGCACCGGTGCCCCGGGGAAAGGGATGGGGAAACCGCTGGCCACCGCCGGGAATGGGAAGGGGACCGAGGCGACCGCTGGCGCGGAGGGTACCGGCAGCAGCAGCGGCCGGGGGAAGGCGGCGCCGGACAGCGCCGGGAAGCCCGCGGCAACCGGGAAGGGGACCGGAGACGGGATGCCCGTGGGGACGGCCAGGGGGATGCCCAGGGGCGCCACGAAGCCCGGAGGACCGGGGCAGGTCAGTCCCGGGATAGGGAAACCGATGCCGCCCAACCCCGGAGCGAATCCGCCAAAGAACATATGGACGTGTCCCTCCCACATCGGATCGTCGACGTTGACAGAACTTCTGACCCTAGCTTACGCCGGCACTCCGGCCTTGCCACCGACAGCTCCGGCGAGCGGCGGGTGGTTGTCGAAAACTTCTTGGTAGATCCGGGGCGAATTGACATATTCTGCCTTCCCTCTGGTTTACAATAAGCCTTGGGATAAGGCGGACCGGGGGGAGGGGGAACCGGTGGCTGGCGAAAGCGGCACCATGGGCGGGAAGCGGCCGGAGGGTGACCGTTCGCCCCGGCAGCGCAGACCAGGGGGCAGCCGCCGCTGGGTCCTGCCCGCCTTCGCCCTGGGATGCCTGCTGGGCCGGGCCACCCTCCTGGGTCTCCCGGGACTCTATGGCGCTGCCCTGGCTGCGGCGGTCCGGGGCGCCGGCCGGAGCCACGGGGCCGAACTGTGGGCTGTGGCAGGCTGTCTGGTCGGCAGCCTCAGCCTCTTTCCGGCGGGCCCAGCGGCTGCGGGGGCTGCGGCGGGGACCCTGGTGGCCGCGCTGGTGCCCCCGGGGGGAGCGCCGGGGCGGACGGCTCCGGCCAGGGCTGCGGCTGGCGGCGTGGTCGCAGCGCTGCTGGCCCGGGGATCGGCCCTGGACCTGTCGGCTCCGTCGCTCATCTTCCTGGCCCTGGCCGGCGGTCTGGCCGCGGTGATGGCCGGGGTCCTGGCCCGGGGGCGGGCGGAGGCGGAGGTGGCAGGGCTGGCCGGACCGGAGGGGCAACTGGCTGCCGTGCTCCTCGCCGTCGCTGCCCTCAGCGCGGTGCCGGCGGGACTCCGGGTGGGAAATCTATCCCTGCCGGTGCAGGCCGTTCTGGCCAGCGGGGCGGTGGCGACGGTGGCCTGGGGGTGGGGAGGCCCCCATGGGGCCGCGGCCGGCGTGCTGGTCGCCCTGGCCGGGGTGCTGGCTCCGGACCCGACCCAGGGGAACCTGCGGCAGGTCGCGGACCTGGGGATCGCCTACGCCGCGGCGGGGCTGGCCGCGGGCGGCTGCCGGCTGGCCGGCCGGCTGGGAGTGGTGCTGGGGTATGGGCTCACCTTTGTGCTCCTCTTCCTCCATGACCCGGGGCTGGCGGCCGGGCTGGGCGGCCCTGGGGCTGCCCTGGTGGGCCTGGCCCTCGCTGCACCCTTCTGGCCGAAGCTGCGGCCCCTCGTCCTCTGGGCCGGCAAGCGGCCGACCGCCCCGGGAGTGACGCTGGCGACCCCCCTGGCGGCGGGGAGCCCGGGGGAGGGCGATTTCGGCGCCCTCCTTGGGCCTCTGGAAGCTCTGGCCCAGGTGCTTTGGGACATCAGTCGGAGGGCACCGGCGACGGGGGCGAGGGAAGCCGCCGCGACAGGAGCCAGGGAAGCGGCGGCGACCGCCGCCGCGCCCGATGCCCTGGCTCCTATTGTCGGCGAGGTACACGAGCGGATCTGCCAGGGGTGCGCATCGAGACGGCAATGCTGGGAGGTGCATTTCCACCGCACCTACCAGACCTTCAGCCAGCTCTGGCGAGGGATCGAGGCCGACGGGCCCCTTTCCCTCCGGACGCCGCCGCCGGCCCTGGCCCGGTTCTGCCGGTACGCCTCCGAGGTGGCGGCGGTGATGAACGGGGTCCACGACCTGCACGCAGCCCGGCGGCAGTGGGAGCGGCAGCTTCAGGAGAGCCGCCAGGAAGCCTGGGGGCATCTGGGTGGCGTGGCCCGGCTCCTGGACCAGTTGGCGGCGGAGGTGCGTGCCGGCGGGGACGGCCGCCGGGGGCCCGGAAGTCACGGGCGCCCGGTCCTGGCCGTTTGCGCTGGCACCGCCCGGGTCGCCAAGCGGGGGAATCTGCTGTCGGGGGATAGCACCGTGGCCGTGCCTATCGGAAAGGGCCGCTACCTTCTCGGGCTTTCCGACGGCATGGGGGCGGGCCGGGAGGCTGCGGAGGAGAGCCGGCTGGCCCTGGGGGCCCTGGAGACGCTGCTGAAGGCCGGCTACCGCCTGGAGAGCGCGATCCAGGCCGTCAACAGTTGCCTTCTGCTCCGGCAGGGCGGGGACCGGTTTCCGACCCTGGACGTGGTGCTGATCGACTGCCACTCCGCCCGGGCCCACTTCGCCAAACTGGGGGCGGCGCCGTCGCTCCTCCGCCGGGGAAGCCGGGTCCAGGTTCTGCGGGCAGAGACTCCGCCGGCGGGGGTGCTGGAGCCCCTGCCTCTGGAGTTGCAGGAGCGGGTCCTCCACCCGGGGGATTGCATTCTCCTCCTCAGCGACGGGGTCTGGGAGGTGAAGGGGGAAGGCCGCCGGGAAGGGGAGTGGCTCGTCCGGGCGCTGCAGGCCGGGCCGCTCCCTGACCGCCCAGAGGCCTTGGCCGAGACCCTCCTGGCCCGGGCCCTGGAGCAGGCGGCCGGCCCGGAAGACGACATGACGGTTCTCGCTGCGTACCTCGTGGCCGGGGATGAAGAGGCCGGCGACCCGGAAGGGGGCGGGGTGGCCCAGCGGCCCGGTGAACCGGTGCCGGTCCGCCGGGCGGTCCGGAACCCATGAGCACCTTTCGCGGCTGCCGTCGGCGACACGGGGGCCTGGAAGCGGGTCGACCTCTGCCGGGAACCCCGGAAAGGTGGGAGGCGCGTGGAGAGGCTGCAGGCGCACCTGACCCTGGTGGTGCTCCAGGGCGGTCGGGTGGTCCGGGTGGAGCACGCCCACCTGACCGGGGGAGCCGCGGAGCAGGTGGTGGCGGGATGGGCGGCCCGAGGAGGGTACCGGGGACCGGAGCCGGGAAGGGGTAGAGGCCAGAGCCGCCCGTTGGACCGGGCGGCGTTGGGGGCAGGCGCCGGGGCAAGCCCTGGCCCCCGGTTGGGGCGGGGCCGGGCGCCGGCCGCCGGGGAGGACTGGGTGGTTCCCATCTGCCTGGTCCTCGCCCTCTTCTGCCTCGTCGCCGCCTATGTCGCCGCTGGCTGATGCCGCCGGCGGTGGGGAGGATCCGGCCGCGGCAAGAGGAGCCGCCGGGCGTGCCCGGGTCCGGTCCGACCCGGGGGAGGGGTAACAGGCGGAGGCGGCGAAAGGGAGCAGGAAAGCGTAACCAGAACCTGCGCGTGGAAGGGATCGGCGTTGCTGGAGCAGGTCCGTCAGACCCTCCGACGGTACGGCATGGTCCAGCCCGGGGACCGCGTCTTAGTCGCGGTCTCCGGCGGTCCGGACTCCACGGCTCTCGCCCTGGCCCTGGCCCGGCTGGCGCCGGAGTGGGGGTTCTCCCTCCATCTCTTCCACCTGCACCACGGGCTCCGGGGCGAGGCGGCGGACGAGGATGCCCGGTGGGTGGAGGCCCTAGCCGCCTCCCTTGGCCTCCCGTGCACGATCCGCCGGGTGGACGTCCGGGCCCTGGCCCAGGCGGAAGGCAAGGGCCTCGAGGCGGCTGGGCGCCAGGCCCGCTACCAGGAGCTGGCCCGGCTGGCCGGGGAGGTGGGGGCCAACCGGGTGGCCACGGGCCACACCCGGGACGACCAGGCGGAGACGGTCTTGCTCCGGCTCCTGCGGGGTACCGGGCCCGGGGGTCTCGCCGGGATCCGCCCCGTCCGGCCCCTCGGTCCGCCGGCGCCACCCGGTACCACGGTCATCCGGCCCCTCCTGGAGGTCTCCCGCCGGGAGACCGAGGCCTTCTGCGCCGCGGCCGGGATCGTGCCCCGGTGGGATGCCACCAACCTGACGCCGGATTTCACTCGGAACCGGGTGCGCCACGAATTGCTGCCACTCCTCCGGCAGTTCAATCCGGCCATCGTGGACAGGCTGGCCGAACTGGCGGAGGTAGCCCGGGAGGAAGACGACCACCTGGCGGCGGCCACCGCGGAGGCGGCGGCCGCCTGGGGGTGCCGGTTGGGAGAGGAGGAGGCCAGCCTGCCCCTGGCGGCCCTCCGGCAACTGCCCATCGCCCTGGGCCGGCGGCTGATCCGTCTGGCGGCGGCGGGGTTTGGGGTCTGCCTTCCCTTCCGGCACGTGGAGGCGCTCCTGCGGGGGGCCCGGGAGGGGAAGGGCTGTTGGGACCTGCCCGGGGGGCTGACCGCGGCGGTGGGCCCGGAGGCCCTCATCCTCCGCCGCCGGACGCCGGGGGGCACCCCGGCGGACCCGGGGCCGGACGCCAAGGGCGGTCCCCTGCCCCAGCCTGTTCCCCTGGCGGTGCCTGGCGAGACCGAGGTGCCGGAGCTCGGGGTCTCCTTCCGGGCCGAGTGGGTGGATGCCCCCGGGGGCGGGCCGGCGGCCCCCGACAGCGTCGACCTGGCTCCGGAGCGTCTTCCCGGCCCCCTCGCGGTGCGAACCTGGCGGCCGGGAGATCGCATCTATCCTGTGGGGATGTCCGGCAGCAAGAAGCTGCAGGACCTGTTCGTGGACAGCAAGGTTCCCCGGGCCCGGCGCTCCCGGATTCCCCTGGTGGTGGCCGGGGACGCGGTGGTCTGGGTGGTAGGCCTCCGGGTCGACCGGCGGTTTCTCGCTGGGCCCGAGGGACCCCGGCTGCGGCTTACTGTGCAGCACAGGGGTACCAACCCAACCCCGTAACGGGTCCTAGTTGCCGTTGCGGGTTGCATGTGATAAACTTATCGGGTACCCTTAGGATGCAGTTGGCCGTTCTCTGGGTCGTTTCGCACCCTTCCGACCCCTTCCGATAGGTTGGTGGCAGCGGGTGGTCATGGGGTGCTCCCTCGGAAGGAGGGTCCGGTAAATTGAACAAAACCTTTCGTAATCTAACCTTCTATCTGTTCATTATACTGGTGACGGTTGCCCTGGCCACCTACCTGTCCGGCAGCGGGCAGCCGAGGGCGAAGCTGGCCTATTCGGACTTTCTGGCTGAGGTCCACCGGGGCAATGTGGCCGAGGTGGTGATCAACGACAACCAGCGGCAGGTGGAGGGGACCCTCAAGGACGGGCAGCGGTTCTTCACCCACATCCCGGAGCGGTACGACGACCTCTTGAGCCTCCTGGACGAGAAGGGGATCAAGGTCGACGTCCGGCCGCCCTCCAACGCGCCGCTGTGGGCGTCGCTCCTGGGAACCCTGGCGCCCATCGCCCTGGTGCTGCTGATGTTCTTCTTCATCATGCAGCAGACCCAGGGCTCAGGCAACCGGGTGATGCAGTTCGGCAAGAGCCGCGCTCGGCTGCACACCCCTGATGAAAAGAAGAAGGTAACCTTCGACGACGTCGCCGGGATCGACGAGGTCAAGGAGGAGCTCGCCGAGATCGTTGACTTTCTGAAGCATCCGAAGCGGTACCTGGAGCTGGGTGCCCGGATTCCCAAGGGCGTCCTGCTCTACGGGCCGCCCGGCACCGGCAAGACCCTCCTGGCCCGGGCGGTGGCCGGCGAGGCCGGGGTGCCGTTTTTCAGCATCTCGGGCTCGGACTTCGTCGAGATGTTTGTCGGCGTCGGCGCCAGCCGGGTCCGGGACCTCTTTGAACAGGCTAAGAAGAACGCGCCCTGCATCATTTTTATCGACGAGATCGATGCCGTCGGGCGGATGCGGGGTGCGGGCTACGGCGGCGGCCATGACGAGCGGGAGCAGACCCTGAACCAGCTCCTGGTGGAGATGGACGGGTTCGGGGTGAACGAAGGGATCGTCGTCATCGCTGCGACCAACCGGCCGGATGTCCTTGACCCGGCCCTGCTCCGTCCCGGCCGCTTCGACCGGCACATCGTCATTGACCGGCCCGATGTAAAGGGTCGGCTCGAGATCTTCAAGGTCCACGCCCGGGGCAAGCCCCTGGACGACGATGTGGACCTGGAGGTGCTGGCCAAGCGCACTCCCGGCTTTACCGGGGCGGATATCGCCAACCTGATGAACGAGGCCGCCCTCCTGGCAGCCCGGAAGCGGAAGCGCAAGATCAGCATGGAGGACCTGAACCAGGCCATCGACCGGATCATCGGCGGCGGGCCGGAGAAGCGCTCCCGGATCCTCTCGGAGAAGGAGAAGCGGGTGACCGCCTGGCACGAGGCGGGCCACGCCATCGTTGGCGCCGCGCTGAAGCACTGTGACCCGATTTACAAGGTGACCATCATCCCCCGGGGCCGGGCCCTGGGCATTACCTACTCCCTGCCCGAGGATGACCGGTACCTGACCTCCAAGCCCGAGCTGTTGGACAAGATGGCCATGGCGCTGGGTGGCCGGGCGGCGGAGGAACTGGTCTTCGGCGACTACACTTCCGGCGCCCAGTCGGACATCGAGTACGTCACCCGGCTGGCCCGGAAGATGGTGACCGAGTGGGGGATGAGCGAGAAGCTTGGCCCCCTCACCTTCGGCCACCCGTCGGAGGAGGTCTTCCTGGGCCGGGACATCGTCCGGCAGCGGAACTACAGCGAGGAGGTGGCGGCCCTCATCGACGAGGAGGTGCGCAACCTCGTCACCCAGGCCCACAAGACGGCCCTGGAGACCCTGCGCAAGCACCGGAAGAGCCTCGACAAGCTGGCCCACCTCCTGCTGGAGAAGGAGACCGTCGAAGGTCCGGAGCTCCAGGCGATCCTGAACGAGGTCCGGGAGGCCGCTGAGCGGGAGCGGCAGGCCGAGGAGAACCGGGCTGCCCGGCCGCTCTTCGGCAGCCTGGAGCCCCGCCCGGCCAACTAGGCCGCCGGCCCGGGTTTCCCAGCCCTGCTCCAGTCCGAAGGATGCCCTGGCCCCGGCTGCGGCACGCAGCCGGGGCCGGTTCGTCTGCGCCGGTCGTTCCGGCAGGCCGGGCGCGGCTCGCCGGCCGGGGCCCGGGCTGCCGGGCAGCAGGAGAAGCTCCGCTGGGCGGGAACTGGATCAGGGAACCGGAGGAGCGTGAGAGGATGGGACGGAGCTATCCGGAGCACCCCCTGCCTTCCTGCCACGCCCTGGTGCACCGGGAGGACGGGAAGATCCTCCTGGTCCGGCGGGGGACCGAGCCCTTCAAAGGCTACTGGGGCCTCCCCGGGGGCGCGGTGGAGCTGGGGGAGACGGTGGAGGCGGCCCTTTGCCGGGAGGTGGCGGAAGAGACCGGCCTGCAGGTGACGGTGGAGCGGCTCCTGGGCTACAAGGACGCGATCACCTGGGAGGACGACCAGCGGGTCCGGTTCCACTACGTGGTGCTCTACTTCCTCGCCCGGCCGGCGGGGGGCGACCTGCGGCCGGGGGACGATGCCGCCGAAGCCGCTTGGGTCGACCCGGACCGGCTGGAGGAGGACCAGGTGACGGACAGCGTCTTGCAGTGCCTGGAGTGGGCAGGCCTCAGGGGAGGGAAGCCGGCGTGATCCACCGGGAACGGGTGGCGCGGGTGCAGCAGCTCGCCCGCCAGGAAGGGGTGGCCGCGGTGGCCCTCATGCCGGGGCCCAACCTCTTCTACCTCACCGGCGTGCGGATGCACCTCAGTGAGCGGCCGGCCTTGCTCTTCATCCCCGGGGAGGGGGAGCCCTTCGGGGTCTGCCCGGGCTTTGAGGCGGAGCGGCTCCGGCAGGCGGGGGTAGCCCGGCTCTACCCCTGGGGCGAGGAGGAAGGGCCCCTGCCGGCCTTCCGTCGGGCCCTGGCGGAATCGGGCCTCGGCGGCGCCCGGCTGGCGGTGGAGTACCGGCAGATGCGGGTGCTGGAGCTAGAGTTCATCCGGGCCGCCGCGCCGGGCCTGTCGTACACCGACGCGGGGCCGCTCATGGCGGCGCTGCGTAGCGTGAAGGACGATGAGGAGGTCGCCCGGCACCAGCGGGCCGCCGCACTCTGCGATGCCGGGATGGCCGCCGCCCGGGAGGCGATCCGCCCCGGGGTCACCGAGGCGGAGGTGGAGGCGTACATCGCCCGGGCCCTGGAGAGACTAGGAGCCCGGGGTCCCCTGGAAATCATGGTGGCTTCCGGTCCCCGCTCCGCGATCCCCCACGCCGCCACCTCCGACCGGGTGCTTCAGGAGGGGGACCTCTGCTGGGTCGATCTGGTCCTCACCGTGGACGGCTACGTGGGAGACATCACCCGGACCTTCCCTGTCGGCCACCTCACCGGCCGGGCCCGGGAGATCTACCAGGTGGTCCTGGAGGCCCAGGCCGCGGCCCGGGACGCGGCCCGGCCCGGCATCACCGGGGCGGAGTTGGACGCGGTGGCCAGGGAGGTCATCGCCCGGCGGGGGTACGGGGAGTACTTCACCCACCGGACCGGCCACGGCATCGGCCTGGAGGTCCACGAGGAGCCATACCTGGTGGGGACCAACCGCCGCCCCCTGGTGCCGGGCAACGTGGTCACCATTGAGCCCGGCATCTACATCCCCGGCCTGGGCGGAGTCCGGATCGAGGACGACGTGCTGATCACCCCCGAGGGGGCCCGGGTGCTCACCCAGTACCCCCGGGACCTCCTGGGGGAGTAGCGGATAGCGGAGGAGGGAACGCCGGCTTGACCGAGACCTTTCAGCAGTTCCCCCTGAGCCCAGGGGTAACCCTGCACGTCCTGCCGACGGAGAAGTTCAAGACCACCTCCATCTACGTCTACCTGCACCTGCCCCTGCGGCGGGAGACGGTGACCTGGAACGCCCTTCTGCCCATGGTGCTGGTCCGGGGCACCGCGTCCCATCCCACCACCCCGGACCTGGTCCGGCACCTGGACGACCTCTACGGAGCCTCCCTCAGCTACGACGTGGCCCGCCGGGGGGAGGTCCAGTCCCTCCTCTTCCGGCTGGACCTGCCCTCGGAGGCCTACCTCACCGGGGCTGAAGGCCTCCTGGAGCGGGGCATCGCCACCCTGGCGGAGGTGCTCTTCCGGCCGGCGATGGAGGGGGATGGTGCCGGGCTCAAGGCGGACTTCGTCCGCCAGGAGAAGAAGAACCTCCGGGAGCGGATTGAGGGACTGATCAACGACAAGCGGCGGTACGCTCTCAGCCGCTGCCGGGAGATCATGTGCGCCGGGGAGTCCTATGCCCTCTACCACCTGGGCAAGGTGGAGGACCTGGACGGCATCGACCCCGAAGGACTGGCGGACCACTGGCGCCGGGTCCTGGCGGAGGCGGCGGTGGACCTCTTCGTGGTGGGCCAGGTCGACCCGGAAGCGGTCCACCGGCTGATTGCCCGGCACTTCGACTTCCCCGGCGGCCGGGACCGCACCCTTCCGGCGACCACGGTGGTCCGGGAGGTCCGGGAGCGCCGGACGGTGCAGGAAGCCCAGCCCGTGAAGCAAGGGATCCTGGTGGTGGGCTTCCGGACCGGCACCGTGGCCGGGGAGCCGGACTACTTCCCCATGCTGGTGGCCAACGGGGTGCTGGGGGCCTTTCCCCATTCCAAGCTCTTCATGAACGTCCGGGAGAAGCACAGCCTGGCCTATTACGCCTACTCCGCAGTGGAGAGCCTGAAGGGCGTCGGCTTCATCTACGCCGGCATCGAGTTTGCCGACTACGACCGGGCCCTGACCATCGCCTTGCAGCAGCTGGAGGACCTGCAGCAGGGGAAGATCACCGAGGCGGAGATGGACGCCACGGTGAAAGCCCTGGTGAACGACGCCCTGGCGGTCCCGGACAGCCCCACCCGGATGGTGGAGGAGCAGGTGGCCGGGATCCTTGGCGGCCGGGTCTACACCACGGAGGAGCGGGTGGCCGGCTACCAGGCGGTCACCCCGGAGCAGGTGGCGGCGGCCGCCCGGAAGTTCCAGATCGACACGATCTACTTCCTGACCCGGGAGGAGGGCGAGTAGGGTGGAGGTCCAGCACGACGAGCGGCTCCGGGAAACCATCTACTGGGAGACCCTGCCCTCGGGGCTCAAGGTCGGGGTGCTGCCCCGGAAGGGCTGGCGGGAGGCCACGGCCCGGGTGGCGGTCAACTACGGCTCCAACGACAGCGTCTTCGTGCCGCCGGGGGCTTCTCAGCCGGTGGAGGTGCCGGCGGGGATCGCTCACTTCCTGGAGCACAAGCTCTTCGAATCCGAGGAAGGGAACGCCTTCGACCGGTTCTCCGCCCTGGGGGCCGACGCCAACGCCTACACCTCGTGGCAGCAGACCGTCTACTACTTCACCACCACCCGCAACTTCCGGGAGTGCCTGGACGTGCTCCTGGAGATGGTCCAGACCCCCTACTTCACCGATGAGACCGTGGCCAAGGAGCAGGGGATCATCGGCCAGGAGATCCGGATGTACCTGGATCACCCGGAGTGGCGCTCCCGGCAGAACCTGCTGGAGGCCATGTTCCAGCGGCACCCGGTGCGGATCGACATCGCCGGCACCGAGGAGAGCATCCGCCGGATCACCAAGGACGACCTCTACCTCTGCTACCGGACCTTCTACCACCCGGCCAACATGATGGTCTTCGTCGCCGGGGACGTGGACCCGGAGGCGGTGGTGGCCCAGGTGGCGGAGAAGGTGGAGAGCCGGGGCTACCAGCCCCAGCCGCCGATCCAGCGGATCTACCCTGAGGAGCCCCCGGAGGTGGGGGAGCGCCGGCGGGAGGAGGAGCTGGCGGTCAGCCAGCCCATCTTCCGGCTGGGGTTTAAGGAGCGCCAGGTCGGGGAGCGGGGCCGGCCGCTCCTGGTCCGGGAGCTGCTCACCGGCATCGTCCTGGACGCGGTCCTGGGCCGGGCCTCCCCCCTCTACAACCGGCTGTACGAGGATGGCCTCATCGACAGTCGCTTCGGCTCCGACTATACCGGGGAGGAGACCTGGGGGCTCACCACCATCGCCGGGCCTACCCGGGACCCGGTAGAGCTGGAGAAGCGGCTCCTCGAGGGCATCGCTGAGGCCCGGGAGCGGGGGATCGACCCGGCGGACTTCGAGCGGGCCAAGAAGAAGGCCCTCGGCCGGTTCCTCTTCTTCATGAACTCGACGGAGAGCATCGCCTACGTGGTGACCGACGGCTTTTTCAAGGACATCGGCCTCTTCGACATCCTCCCCACCTTTGAGTCCCTCACCCTGGAGGAGGCCAACGAGCGGCTCCGGGAGCACTTCGACCCCCGGTACGCGGTGACCAGCATCATCTGGCCCCGGGGCGGTCGGAAGTAGCGCCGGGGGAGGGGTGCGGGATGGATCCCATCAGCCACGCCCTGGTGGGGGCGGCCATCGGCGGGCTCCGGGACGGGGCGGCGCCGGAGACCCTGCTGTGGGCGGCGGTGGCCGGCGCGGTCATCCCCGACATCGACTTTGTGGTCCGGCTGGTGGCCGGAGAGGCGGCCTACCTGGATCACCATCGGGGGCCGACCCATGGGCCGGTGGGCTGGGTGGCGGAGGCCGGGGCCATCGCCGGGGTCCTGAAGGCCCTCGCCCCCGGGGCGGGGTTTGGGGCCCTCTTCCTGTGGGCCCTCGCCGGGGTCCTCTCCCACGCCTTCCTGGACCTGACCAACGCCTACGGCACCCAGGCCCTCTGGCCCCTGAGGCGGCGCCGGTACGCCTGGGACTGGACCCAGGTGGTCGACCTGCCGATCCTGGTCCTGGGCCTGGCGAACCTGACCCTGGCCTGGCTCGTGCCGGAGCGGCGCTGGCTCTGGGCCCTCCTGGCCCTGGCCGGGATGGGGCTTTACCTGGCCTTCCGGGCCTGGGTCCATGGGGTTCTGCTGGCCGCGGTGCGGCGCCGGTTCCCCGAGGCCGGGGCGGTCTCCGTTATCCCCGGCCTGGTGGGGTGGAACCGGTGGCGCTATGTGGCGGAGCTGCCGGACCGGGCCCTGGTGGGATGGGTCACCCTGCGCCCCCTGGCGGTGGGGGAGCCCCGGGAACAGGTCCGGCTCCAGGACCGGGTGGTGGCTGCCTCCCTGGCCTCCCCCATGGCCCAGCTGATCCGGCGGTTCAGCCGGCACCCCTGTGCGGCCTGGGAGCCCCTGGGGGATGGCTACCGGGTCCGGTGGTACGACCTCCGGTACGAGTTCGGCTCCTTCACCCCCTTTGCCGCGGAGGTCATCCTGGACCCGGAACTGAACCTGGTGGACGACCGCCTGAGCCGCTCCCGGCCCGACCGGCAGGCTGTGCGACTCCTCCTGCGGGAGGCCCTGCGGGGCCGGGGCTGAGGCTTCCGGGACGGAGCCTGCAGGTCCTGGGCCGGAATCGGGCCTGCGGGTCCCGGAACGGAGCCCGGCCTGCGGGAAAGGAGAGAGGTCCCTTGGCGACCCTGTTCCTCTTTGACCTCGACGGCACCCTGGCCGCGGTGCCCGCGGGCCGGCGGGCCTTTGTCAAGGCCTTTGCCGAGCTGGCGGGGGTGCCCGACGCGGACCGGGGTATCCATTTCGCCGGCCGGACCGATATGGCGCTCTTTCGGGAGGCGATCCGCGCCCGGGGGCTGGACCTGACCCCGGAAGAGGTGGCGCCGGTCTACCTCCGGCACCTGGCGGAAGAGGTGGCCAAAGACCCCGGCCGGGTCTATCCGGGGGTCCCGGAGTTGTTGGCGGCCCTCAGCGCCTGGCCGGGGGTCTACCTCGCTCTGGGCACCGGCAACCTGGAGGCCGGGGCCCGGTTGAAGCTCGCACCCCACGGCCTCAACCATTACTTCCCCGTGGGCGGATTCGGCAGCGACGCGGAGGAGCGGGCCGAGCTGATCCGGGTGGGGATCGCCCGGGCCCGGGCGTACTACGGCGTCGCTTTCGACCGGGTGGTCGTGGTGGGGGACACCCCCCTGGACGTGGATTGCGGCAAGGCCAACGGGGCGGTGACCGTCGCGGTGGCCCAGTCCCGGTACTCCGTCGCCGCTCTCCGGGAGGCAGGGGCCGATCTCACCCTGCCGGACCTGGCGGACCTGGACCGGACCCTGGCGGCCCTGCGGCCCTGGGTCGCGTAGCCTGTCCTTACCCGGGGGCTGCGTAGCCTGGCCTTTCGCCTGTTAACGCGGCGGTTTGCCGGCCACCCGGCCAGCCTCTATAATCGGGGAGCAGGGAAAGACCTGAAAGGAACCCGGCCGGGGAGGCCCTTTGGGTGGAGATTGTTCAGATCGGCCAGACCATCGGTTTGGAGGAAGTGGTGGCCGTGGCCCGGCGGGGGGCCCGGGTGGAGCTCCACCCTGCGGCCCGGGAGAAGGTCCGGGCCGCCCGGGCGCTGGTGGAGGCCCTGGTGGCCCGGCAGCAGCCGGTCTACGGCGTCACCACCGGCTTTGGCAAGTTCAGCGACGTCGCCATCTCCCCTGCCCAGACCGACGCCCTGCAGCGCAACCTCCTGATGAGCCACGCGGCCGGGGTGGGGGAGCCCCTGGAGGAGGAGGCGGTCCGGGCCGCGATGCTGCTCCGGGCCCACGCCCTGGCCCAGGGGCACAGCGGGGTGCGGCTCGAGACCCTGGAGCTCCTGGTGGAGATGCTGAACCGGGGGGTCCACCCGGTGATCCCGGAGCAGGGCTCCCTGGGGGCGAGCGGCGACCTCGCCCCCCTGGCCCACATGGCCCTGCCCCTCATCGGGCTGGGGGAGGCGGTGGTCCAGGGGGAGCGGCTGCCCGGGGCGGAGGCCCTCGCCCGGGTGGGGCTCCGCCCGATCCGGCTGGGAGCCAAGGAGGGGCTCGCCCTCATCAACGGCACCCAGGTGATGACCGCCATCGGCGCCCTGGCGGTGGCCGACGCCCTCCAGCTCCTCAAGGCGGCGGACATCGCCGCGGCCCTCACCGCGGAGGCTCTGGGGGCGATCCCCGCGGCCTGGGATCACCGGATCCAGGCCCTCCGGCTCCATCCCGGCCAGATCGAGACCGCGGAGAACCTCCGCCGGCTGGTCGCGGGCTCCGGCCTCACCACCGCGCCGGGGGAGGTCCGGGTCCAGGACGCCTACGCCCTCCGGTGCATCCCCCAGGTCCACGGGGCGAGCCGGACCGCCATCGCCCACGTGGCCGAAGTGATCCGCCGGGAGCTGAACGCGGTCACCGACAACCCCCTGCTCTTCCCCGCGGAAGGCGAGGTGCTCTCCGGGGGCAACTTCCACGGGCAGCCCGTCGCCCTGGCCATGGACTACCTGGCCATCGCCCTGGCGGAGCTGGCGAACATCAGCGAGCGGCGGATCGAGCGGCTTGTGAACCCCCAGCTCTCCGGGCTGCCGGCCTTCCTCACCCCCCAGGGCGGCCTCCACTCGGGCCTGATGATCGCCCAGTACACCGCCGCGGCCCTGGTCTCGGAGAACAAGGTTCTCGCCCATCCGGCCAGCGTCGACTCCATCCCCTCCTCCGCCAACCAGGAGGACCACGTCAGCATGGGCACCATCGCCAGCCGGAAGGCCCGGCGGGTGCTCCGGGCGGTGGAGCAGGTGATCGGCATCGAACTCCTCTGCGCCGCCCAGGCGGTGGAGTTCACCGATCCCCAGGCCCTGGGGGCCGGGAGCCGGGTGGCCTATCAGGTGATCCGGGAGCGGATCCCGCCCCTGGTGGAGGACCGGGTGCTCTACCCGGACCTCGAGGAGGCGGCCCGGCTGGTCCGGAGCGGCGAACTGGTCCGGCGGGTGGAGGCGGCGGTGGGGCCCCTGCACTGAGGGCGAGGGGGCCCTCTCCACGGAAGGGGAGCGGTGGGCCCCGATGGAGAGCGGGAGCAGGGCCCCTGTGCGGGGCCGCATCCCCCTGGACAGCGAAAACGCCCCGGCAGACCGCCGGGGCGTTCTGATTGGCGATTTGGCGCTGTCAGCAGGAAGATGCCGGGGGCCCGCCGACGAGGCGGAAGCCGCCCCAGGGCCCGTCGTCGTACTCGAGAACGGCGCCCTCCAGGAACTGGGCCGTCCACTCGTCCATGACCACCCGGGCCCCGCCGCTTTCAAACACCCGATCGCCTGCATCGATGGACCCTTCCAGGGCCATGCCGTAGGAGATGCCCCCTCAGCCGGGCCGGGCGTAGATCCGCAGGGCCGCCTTGTTCTTCGCCTTGAGGAGGGTCTCGATCCGCTGCGCGGCCGCCGGAGAGATCTGGAACACCGTGCTCCCTCCTTTTTGGAATACCCCAATGGGTATCTCGCCTTCAGGATACAACGTCGGGGCATCCCTGACAAGTCCTACGGATGGATTCTCCCTGGGGTACCCCCTGCCGGTTCCGGAAGCGGCGGGTGGGGGAGGTCGGGCAGGCCGCAGGTCAGGGATAGAAGGTCTGCAGGCCCACCAGCCGGTCGCCGGGGCGGAGGCCGCCGGCGCTGATCCCCCACAGGGCCAGCACCGGCCCCCGGCCGCTGAACCGGAGCACCCGGGCCACGGCCACGTCTCCGCCGTTGACCCGGAGGGGCACCAGCTCTCCTGCGGCGATGGGGCCGAACCGCAGCCGGCACTCCACCACCCACGGGATGGTGGCGGTAGCCGGGACCGCTGGGCGGCCGCCCTCTGCCGCCAGGGGGTCCGGGGCCGGCCCGGGGGGAGCCGCGGCCGGCGGGGCCGCCACCGCGGAGGCGGCCGAAGGGGCCGGCGTGATCAGGGGCGCCGGGGCGGCCAGGGGCAGGGCATCCTCCCCCACGGGATAGGGTGGCGGGTCCCCTTCGGTTACAACCCGGAGGACCTCCAGGTCCAGGCATCGCCGCCGCCAGCCGTGGTCTGCCTCGTACGCCTCCCGGAACCGTTCCCGGTTTCGGGCCCCGTCCGCCACCAACCGCTCCGCCAGGTCGAGGAGGGTCGCGAGGTCCCGGCGCTGCTCCTGGTGCTGGGCCCGGGCCCACGGGGGCAGGTGGGCCGGGGGCGGGAGTTTCCGGGCCGCCCGGGCCAGGGCGACGACCTGCCGGCTGTAGGTGAGGAGGGGGACCGAGACCGGCGGCAGCCTCCGGAGAGGCGGAGCGGTGAACTCGGAAAGAAACACAACGTCACCCCGGTGGGTGACGCTAAAGTCCAGTCGGCCACTGCTGGTCGCGATCAAGTGATTGTGGAAGAACCGGCATTCGGCCCGGTCCGGGTCCGCATGGTGGTCTTCGAAGAGAGTGCGCAGGAGCGCGACGGCAGACGGCACCAGGCCGTCCCCGCATGGGTCGGGCACGGCGGCGGTCCGCCCCCGCACCGTCACCTCGATGCGACTGGCTGTGGCGGGCCGCCGGGCCTGCACAGGCGATCCGGCCGCGGCCGGGACCGGGGGCCGGGAGCCCGGGACCAGCCGCAATCGGAACTGGGGCTCCGAGGAGGCGCCTGACTCCATAGGAGGATCACCTCGCATCCCCGCTGGTATGGAAGAATTGGCTGGCGTATGACGCTTTTCCTGCGGGATTTTTCTCCAGGGAGGATCCCCGGGCCGGGCGGGAGTCCGGGACAAGGGGAGACCTGGCGACGGCACTGCTGGTCCTGGCCACCGCTCTGCCGGCCCTGGCAGCGTCCCGAAGCTTCCGTTCCAGCGGCGGATCCTTCGTTCCAGCGGGCAACACCTGCATCCCTGGGCGGGGGAAGGATCCGGCGGCGGCAGGGATGCGGAAGGGTGAGGGCGAACAACATTGTCGAAACAGAGCCGGGTCCGGCCGCGGGGCCGGGCCCTCGTGTTGTGGCCGAGGAGGCGGCGCCGATGGAGGAGCGGATCTGGACCATCCCGTACCGGGGCGGCGCCCTCATCCTGGGCCGGCGCACCCTGGTGATGGGCATCCTGAACGTCACCCCGGACTCCTTTTCCGACGGCGGGAAGTGGCTCGACCCCGGCGCCGCGGAGGCCCGGGCCTGGGAGATGGTGGAGGAAGGGGCAGACATCATCGACATCGGCGGCGAGTCCACCCGCCCCGGCCACAGCCCGGTTCCCGCGGAGGAGGAGCTGCGCCGGGTGCTGCCCGTGATCCGGCGGCTGGTCCAGGGCGGGCTGCCGGTGCCCATCTCCGTGGACACCATGAAAGCCCGGGTGGCCGAGGCTTGCCTGGACGCCGGCGCCCACATCATCAACGATGTCTGGGGGCTGCAGCGGGACCCGGAGATGGCCCGGGTGGCCGCCCGCTACCAGGCGCCGGTGGTGGCGATGCACAACCAGGAGGGGACGGCCTATCGGGACCTTCTCGGCGACATCACCGCCTTCTTCCGCCGCAGCCTGGCCATTGCCGCGGAGGCGGGGCTGCCCCCGGAGCTGGTGATCCTCGACCCCGGCATCGGCTTCGGGAAGACGGCGACCCAGAACCTGGACCTCCTCCGGGACCTCCGGCACTTCACCGCCCTGGGCCGGCCCCTCCTGGTGGGGACCAGCCGGAAGTCCACCATCGGCAAGGTGTTGGGCGGCCTGCCCCCGGAGGAGCGGCTGGAGGGGACCGCGGCGACGGTGGCCATTGCCATCGCCAACGGGGCGGAGATCGTCCGGGTCCACGACGTCCGGGCGATGGTCCGGGTGGCCCGGATGACCGATGCCATCGTCCGGCCGGGCCGGGGCGGCTGGCGGGAGGAGTAGCCCCGGCGGGGCTGGCGGGAGGAGTAGTCAGTCCCCCTGGGGCAGCCCTCCGGGAGGGGGCGTCTCCGGGAGGCTGCCGGCAAGGGGACGGTTCGTGTGTGGCGAGGCCCGCGGGAGGAGTCCGGCGCGAGGGGGGTGTGGGGCAGAGGCCCCGGGGCTGTGAGCAGCGGGGATCGGATCCTTATCACCGGGATGCAGTTCTACGGCCACCACGGGGTCCACGACCTGGAGCAGAAGAACGGCCAGGTCTTCACCGTGGACGTGGAGATGTACCTGGACCTGCGGCCGGCGGGGGAGACCGACCGGCTCGACCGGACCGTCGACTACAGCAAGGTCTACCGGGAGGTCCGGAAGATCGTCGAGGGCCAGACCTACCGGCTGATCGAGGCGGTGGCGGAGACCATCGCCCGGCGGCTGCTCCAGGCCTTTCCCCGGATCGAGCAGGTGGTGGTCCGGGTCCACAAGCCCCGGGCCCCGCTCCCCGGTACCTTCGCCGATGTGGCGGTGGAAGTCCGCCGCACCCGGGAGTGAGGCCGGTGGCAGCGCCTGTGATCGCCTACCTGGGCTTGGGGAGCAACCTGGGGGACCGGCTGGCCAACCTGGTGGCCGGGGTGCGGCTCCTCTCCGGTGCCGCCGACATCGCCCTGGTGGCGGTCTCGTCGGTCTACGAGACCGCGCCCTGGGGGCTCACAGACCAGCCCGCCTTTCTCAACGCGGTCTGTGCGGTGCGCACCGCCCTCCCCCCGGAAGCCCTGCTCCGGCGGTGCCTAGAGGTGGAGAAGGCCCTGGGCCGGGTCCGGACGGTGCGGTGGGGGCCCCGGACCCTGGACATCGACCTGCTCCTCTACGGAGATCTCACCCTCCAGGAGCCCCACCTCACCCTCCCCCATCCCCGGCTGACGGAGCGGGCCTTCGTGGTGATCCCGCTCCTGGAGATCGCCCCGGACCTCACCCTGCCCGGAGGCCAGCCCCTCGCGGCCTTCCGTGAGGCGGTGGCGGGCCAGGGGATCGCCCCCTGGCAGCCGGCCGGGGCCTTCTGGCGCCAGATTCAAGAGACCGGGCCCCGCCCCCGGCCCTGAGGAGAGGGGGCCGGCGGAACCCCGCGGGGGCGGGTGGGGCCCAGAAGGAGGCAGGGCCGCATGCTGTTGGCCGTGGACGTGGGCAATACCCATACCACCCTGGGGGTCTTCCGGGGGGAGGCCCTGGTCCACTCCTGGCGCATCGTCACCGAGCCGTCCCGGACCGCGGACGAGTACGGCCTGCTCATCACCAGCCTGATGGAGCACGCGGGGCTCGACCCCCGGGGCCTCCGGGGGGTGGCGATCTGTTCGGTGGTGCCGCCGGTCACCCCCACCCTGGAGCGGATGTGCCAGGAGTACTTCGGCTTGGAGCCCCTCACCGTGGGGCCCGGGGTGAAGACCGGCCTGGTCATCCGGTACGATAACCCCCGGGAGGTGGGGGCCGACCGGGTGGTCCTGGCTCTGGCGGCCTACACCCGGTACGGTGGCCCCACCATCGTGGTGGACTTCAGCTACACCGCCACCATCTTCGACTACATCTCCCGGGCGGGGGAGTACCTGGGGGGCGTCATCGCCCCAGGGGTCTCCACCGCGGCCGACGCGCTCTTCCAGCACGCCGCCAAGCTGCCCCGGATCGAGCTGGCCCGGCCCCGGTCCGTCCTGGGCCGGAATACCGTGGCCTGCATGCAGGCCGGCATCGTCTTCGGCTTTGCCGGCCTGGTGGACGCGATCGTCGCCCGGTTGGAGGAGGAGAACGGCCCGGCGACGGTGGTGGCCACCGGGGAGAACGCGGACCTGATCGCCCCGGAGTGCCGGCGGGTCGGCCACGTGGACCCGTGCCTTACCCTGGACGGGCTCAGGCTGATCTACGAGCGGAACCGGGGCTAGGAGGGCGGCGGATGCTGCTGGTACTGGATGTGGGAAACACCAACGTCACCGTCGGCCTCTTCCGGGGGGCCGCCCTGGTCCGGACCTTCCGGATGGCCACCCGGCGGCAAGCCACCGCGGACGAGTACGGCATCGCCCTCCTCCGGCTCCTGCGGACCGCCGGGCCGGGGGAGCCCCTGGAGGGGGCGGCCATGGCCTCGGTGGTGCCGCCCCTCACCGGGGTGATGGCCGAAGTCTGCCGGCGCTACCTGGGGACCGAGCCCCTGGTGGTGGGGAGCCACCTCCGCACCTTGCCTGGCAACCGGTACGAAGACCCCCAGGCCCTGGGGGCTGACCGGCTGGCCAACGCGGTGGCGGCCTGGGCCCTTTACGGCCGGCGGGAAGCGCCCCCTTCCACCTGGCCCCCGGCCCCGGCCGCTGTGCCGGTGGTGGCGGTGGACTTCGGCACCGCCACGAAGCTGGAGGTGGTGAGCGCCGACGGCGTCTACCTGGGCGGGGCCATCGCGCCCGGGATCGGCATCAGCATCCAAGCCCTCCATCAGGCCGCGGCCCGGCTGCCCCAGTTCGGTCTCCGCCGGCCGGACCGGGTGCTGGGCCGGGACAACGCCGCCGCCCTCCGGTCCGGGTTCGTCTACGGCTTTGCCGGCCAGGTGGACGGGCTCCTGGAGCGGGTCCGGGAAGAGCTCGGGGAGGAGCCGGTGGTGGTAGCCACCGGGGGTCTTGCCCACCTGGTGGTGGGGGAGTCCCGGTACATCCAGCACCACGACCCGGGCCTGACCCTCGCCGGGATCCGGCTGATCTGGGAGTGGAACCGGACGGTGGGCGAGAGCCCAGCATAGGGTACCGGGTTCGGTGCAGACTACAACAGAAAGGTGCCGGCCCCTGAGGGCCGGCACCGGCTGCGGGCGGTTCGGTGGGGCTGTTTCGGTTGTCCGGTGGCTGTTTACTCAGATCCGGACTGGAGTTCCGGGTGCATCCAGTCCGGGCCGGCCTGGGACCCGACCCACTCCTCTCCGTCGGCCCAGACCTCCTTCTTCCAGATAGGAACGATCTGCTTGAGCCGCTCGATGGCGTGGCGGCAGGCGGCGAAGGCCTCGGCCCGGTGCGGGGCGCCCACCGCGATGACCACGCTCGCCTCGCCGATCTGGAGCCGCCCAACCCGGTGGGTGATCGCGACCCGGGTGCCCGGCCACTTCTCCTGGATCTCCCGGGCGATCCGCTCCATCTGCGCCACCGCCATCTCCGGGTAGGCCTCGTATTCCAGGTAGATCGTCTGTCGCCCCCGGGTCCACTCCCGCACGGTACCGATGAAGGTGACCACCGCGCCGATGGTGGGGTCCGCCACCTTGGCGGCCACCGCCTCCGGGGAGATGGGTTCGGCCACAATCTCGAAGAGGGGGGACCCGGTCGCCGCCGGCGACCCCTGGGGCGGAGCGGACTCCTCACCGCCGCTGACCGGTGGGATCAGGGCCACCTCGTCGCCGTCGGCGAGGATGTAGTCCGGGCCGACGTAATCCCGGTTGACCGCCACCGCCAGGGAAGGGGTCAGGCGCGCGAGGCCGGGATGGGTCGCGCTCAGCTCCGCGAGCACTTCGGCTACCGAGCGCCCGGCCCAATCGCCGGCGATCTGGCGGGTGCCTGCGGCCTCGGCCGCCGCAGCAAAAAGCCGCACGGTAACCATGGGGATCCCCCTTTCCAGTTTCAGATTCCATTCTAGGGCAGGGGGAAAGCCCCGTCAAAGCTTCCCGTCGTTGCTTGTCCAGTGCCCCCGAAGTATACTGGAACAAAGGATCCAGGCCGGGAGGGGGAACGCAGATGGTGCGGTTGGAGGTTCTCAGCGTCGGCATCGTCCAGGACTCCACCGACGTGGTACTGATCCTACGGGCTCCTCACACCGGCCAGCTCCTGGTGATGGCCATCGGGCCCTTTGAAGGCCGGGCCATCGCCATGGGTATGGAAGGGGCGCAGGCTCCCCGCCCCCTGACCCACGACCTCCTGGCGGAGACCATCCGGGCGCTAGGGGCGTCGGTTCAGAAGGTGGTCATCCGGGATTTCCAGGACGGGGCCTTCCTCGCCACCCTCTACCTGGAGGACCGGGACGGCCGGGTGATCGAACTGGACAGCCGCCCGAGCGACGCGGTCGCTCTGGCCGTTCGCTCCGGCGCGCCGGTCTTCTGCGACCCGATGGTCATGGCCCTCCACGGGGTCAACCCCGACGAGGTGGGCGGCCAGGGGGAGGCGTCGGAGGAGACCGGGGGCGAGGACGAGCCCTTTATTCACTAAGACCGGGCGGAGGTCGCAAGTCCGAGCGCAGGCTGGATCCGAACGGGCATGGCCGCGGCAGGTTCCCAGGGAAGGACCTGCCGCTTTTTGTGTTCCTGGCCCTCACCCTGGGGCCAGCGGGCGGAAGGGCGGCCGGCACCGCTCTCCCCCGCGGGGACGGAGAAGGGTTGCGGCGCTCAAGAGCGAAAGGTCACAAAAGGGAACCGACGGAACCCGCGGCCGCCCGCGGGGACCGGAGCGAGAGGAAGGGGGATGGCTATGTTGACGGAACTGAAGGTGCCGGAGCGGCTGCTCCTGGGCCCGGGTCCGGCCAACGTTGATCCCCGGGTGCTCCGGGCCATGGCAACCCCGGTCATCGGCCACCTGGATCCGGCGTTTATCCGGGTGATGGATGAGACCATCCAGTACCTGCGCCAGGTCTGGCGGACCCAGAACCGGCTGACGGTACCCCTCTCCGCTACCGGCAGCGGCGGGATGGAGGCGGTGATGGTCAACCTTCTGGAGCCCGGGGACGAGGTGGTGGTGGGGATCTGCGGGCTTTTCGGCCAGCGTATGGCGGACGTCGCCGCGCGGGCGGGGGCTCGGGTCCGCACCGTCGAGGCCCCCTGGGGCCGGCCCCTGGACCCGGAGCAGTTTGAAAAGGCTCTCCGGGAACGACCGGCCAAGGTGGTGGCCTTCGTCCACGGGGAGACGTCCACCGGGGTGCTCCAGCCGGTGGAGCCCATCGTCGAGATCGCCCGGCGGTACGGGGCCCTGGTGGTGGCGGACTGCGTCACCTCCCTGGGGTCGGTGCCCGTGGAGGTGGACCGGTGGGGGTTGGATGCGGCTTACTCCTGCTCCCAGAAGGGGCTGGGGGCGCCTCCGGGCATGGCGCCGGTCACCTTCAGCGAGCGGGCCTTGGAGGTGATCCGGAGCCGCAAGACCAAGGTGCAGAGCTGGTACCTGGACCTGAACCTCCTGATGGGGTACTGGAGCGGCGAGACGGTGACCGAGCGGGTCTACCACCATACCGCGCCGATCGCCATGATCTACGCGCTCCGGGAGGCCCTCCGGATTGTCCTGGAGGAAGGGCTGGAGAACCGGTGGGAGCGGATCCGCCGGGTCCACGAGGCCTTTGTCGCTGGCATCGAGGCCATGGGGCTGGAGATGTTGGTGGAGAAGCCCTACCGGTTGGCGCCCCTGAACACCGTCAAGGTGCCCCCGGGGGTGGATGCGGCCGCGGTCCAGCGCCGGCTGCTGGAGATGGACATCGAGATCGCCGGGGGCTTTGGTCCCCTCAAGGGGCAGATCTGGCGGATCGGGCTGATGGGCTACAACGCCCAGCCCAAGAATGTCTTCACCGTCCTCAGCGCCCTGGAGATGGCCCTCCGGGAACAGGGCTACCCCGTCAGCCCGGGGCTCGGCCCAGCCGCGGCGGCTGCGGCCCTCAAGGGGTGAAACGCCCGCCGGCGGCCCTCCGTCCAACGGATGACCCCGCCTCGTTCGAAGCCGTCGTCAACGTGCCAACATCGTCCCAGCATTAACATCATTAAGGAGGAATTCCCATGACCGCCCGGAGCCGTTCCCCCCTGTGGTTCCCACTGCTCGCTCTGCTCCTGGGGTTGGTCCTGCTGGTGGGCTGCGGCGGGGGAAGGCCCCGGGTCCGGTCTGGGGCCGCCAGCGGGGCCCAGCAGGTCGCGCCGGCGGAGCAGGCCGGGTCCGCGGCCGACGCCCGGGATGGGCTGGCCGCGGACCTTCCTTTTGTCACACAGGCCGCGGTGGGCCAGGGCGTCTCCCCGCCCGCCGGGGGCGCCGGCGCCGCGGCCCTGGATCCCGCCCCGGACCGGAAGATCATCCTCAACGCGGACATCTCCCTGCGGGTCGAGAATGCCCGGGATACCATGGCCCGGCTGCAGAGCCTGGCGGACTTCAACCGGGGGTATATCGTCGACGCCCGGCTGGAGGGGACCGACGAGGACGGCTGGACCGGCCAGGTGGTGATGCGGATCCCCGCGGCCAACTACCACGCCGCCATCGCCGCGGTCCGGGAGCTTGGGACCGTGGAGCAGGAGCGGCAATACTCCCAGGACGTGACCGACCAGTACTACGACTTGGAGACCCGGATCCGCATCGCTACGGAGTACGAACAGCAGCTCCGGGAGCTGGCCCAGAAGGCCGGGAGCTTCGAGGAATGGCTCAAGCTGAGCCAGCAGATCAACGAGGTCCGGGTGGAGATTGAGAACCTCACCGGCAAGCTGCGCCGGCTCCAGAACCAGGTGGAGTACTCCACCCTGAACGTCGCCTTCCGGCAGCCGCCGGCGGGCCAGCGGGGGGAGGAGCGTGCGGGCCTCTGGGGCCGGATCACCCACGCCTTCCGGGAGTCCTCCCGGGAGGTGTGGGAGTTCGCCCAGGCCCTGATCGTCTGGCTGGTCGCGCTGATCCCCGGCCTGGCTTTCCTGGCCGCCCTGGCGCTCTTGGTGGCGCTGGCGGCCTGGCCCTTCTGGCGCCGGAGTCGGCGCCTCCGGTCGAGCGCTCCCGGGGCTGGGATGCCGCCGGGGGCGGAGCCGCCGCCAGGGCCGGGTCAGGGGTAACGCATCAAGGGCAAGATCCAGAGTGACGGCCGCGGCCGGCAGGGGATGCCCTGCCGGCCGCGGTCGGATCTTTGCCCCCCAATTGCGGTCGGATCTTTGCCCCCCAATTTCAGTGGAACGGTGTTCCGTTGTACGGTAACGTGCTACAATATTCTCGGTAAGCGATTGTTCCATTGGGTCATTCCGGCAGTGAATTCCAATTTGGTTGACGCCCCGGGGGCCAGGCGTACAATGACCATGCTGCGCCGGCCGTCAGGGGGCTCTAGGGATGGTGGTGCCAGAGCCGGGGGAAGGGCGCTGAGGCAATGCGGCAACCGGAGGGAAGGTCCAGGCGGGAGATTGGGAAAGGAGCGTTAGCGAGCCATGGCGGAGCTCTTCCGGCGCAACAGCTTCTTCTGGCGGCGGCTGCACTCCCTGACAGGCGTGATTCCGGTCGGATTCTTCCTGATCTTTCACTTATATGCGAACTGGACGGCCAACCAGGGGCCTGAGGTGTACAACGAGCACGTGCGGGCCATCAACTCGCTGCCCGCGCTATGGTTTCTGGAGGTCTTCGGGATCTTTCTGCCCCTCTATTTCCACGGCTTGTATGGCATCTACATCGCCATGGACGCCAAGCACAACGTGCTGAGCTATCCCTACTGGCGGAACTGGGCTTTCTTCTTGCAGCGCCTGTCGGGCCTCATCACCCTGGCCTTTGTCACCCAGCACATCTACCACTTCCGGGTCCAGAAGGCCCTCGGCACCTGGGGGCCGGAGAATCCCCTGCCCACCTTTGAGATCGTCCGGGACGGTCTCGCCAACCCGGCCATGCGCATCTGGTACGCCATCGGCATCGTGGCGGCTGCCTACCACCTGGCCAACGGCCTGTACACCTTCCTGATCACCTGGGGCATCACCCGGGGGCCCCGCAGCCAGCGGATCTCCAACGTGGCCACCAACGTGCTCTTCGTTCTGATCGCGGCCTTGGGCCTGTCGGCCCTGCGGGCGTTCCGCTGATCCGGGCGGGCGCCGCGGCCTGGCCCTGCCCACCGACGGACGGGCCCCGACGAGGCGGTCTTGACCGCTGCAAGGAGGGAATGCAATTACCATGGCACCGAAGGTACTGGTGGTTGGCGGAGGCCTTGCCGGCCTGATGACCACCATCAAGGTGGCGGAGGCCGGGTACCACGTGGATCTCCTCTCCCTGGTTCCGGTCAAGCGCTCCCACTCGGTCTGCGCCCAGGGCGGCATCAACGGGGCGGTCAACACCAAGGGCGAGGGAGACTCCCCCTGGGAGCACTTCGACGACACCATCTACGGCGGCGACTTCCTGGCGGACCAGCCGCCGGTCAAGGCCATGTGCGAGGCCGCGCCGGGGATCATCTACATGTTTGACCGGATGGGCGTCCCCTTCAACCGCACCCCCGAGGGGCTGATCGACTTCCGGCGGTTTGGCGGCACCAAGCACCACCGGACCGCCTTCGCTGGCGCCACCACCGGGCAGCAGCTCCTCTATGCCCTGGACGAGCAGGTCCGGCGGTGGGAGGTCGCCGGCCGGGTGACCAAGTACGAGGGCTGGGACTTCGTCGGCCCGGTGATCCACGAGGGCCGGTGCGTCGGCGCCGTGGCCCAGAACCTGACCACCATGGAGTTCCGGGCCTTCCCCGCGGACGTGGTGGTGATGGCCACCGGCGGCATCGGCATGATCTTCGGCAAGAGCACCAACTCGGTGATCAACACCGGTTCTGCCGCCTGCTCGGTCTGGAAGGCCGGGGCCATCTACGCCAACCCGGAGTTCATCCAGGTGCACCCCACCGCCATCCCCGGTGAGGACAAGCTGCGGCTGATGTCCGAGTCGATCCGGGGCGAGGGCGGCCGGGTCTGGACCTACAAGGACGGCAAGCCCTGGTACTTCCTCGAGGAGTGGTACCCGGAGTACGGGAACCTGGTGCCCCGGGACATCGCCACCCGGGCCATCTTCAAGGTCTGCGTGGAGATGGGCCTGGGGATCGACGGCAAGAACATGGTCTACCTGGACATCACCCACATTCCGCCGGAGGTGGCCCGCCGGAAGCTCGGCGGCGTGCTGGAGATCTACGAGAAGTTCATCGGCGAGGACCCGACCAAGGTGCCGATGAAGATCTTCCCCGCCGTCCACTACTCCATGGGCGGCCTCTGGGTCGACTACGACCACTGGACCAACATCCCGGGCCTGATGGCCGTGGGCGAGTGCGACTTCGCCTACCATGGTGCCAACCGGCTCGGGGCCAACTCCCTCCTCTCCTGCGTCTACGGCGGGATGGTGGCCGGTCCCAACGCTGCCAAGTACATCAAGGGCCTCAACCGGACCGCGGACGAGCTGCCCAGCCGGATCTTCGAGGCGGAGGTCAAGAAGCACCAGGAGGAGTACGAGGCCATCCTGCGGATGGACGGCCCCGAGAACCCCTACAAGCTCCATGAAGAGCTGGGCAAGTGGATGACCGACAACGTCACCGTGGTCCGGTACAACGACCGGCTGCAAAAGACCCTGGACAAGATCAAGGAGCTGAAGGAGCGCTGGCACCGGATCGGCGTGCCGGACACCGGCGGCTACGCCAACCAGCCGGCGGTCTTCACCCGGTGGCTCCGGAACATGCTGGACATGGCCGAGGCCATCACCCTGGGCGCCCTCCTGCGGAACGAGAGCCGGGGCGCGCACTACAAGCCGGAGTTCCCCAACCGGGACGACGAGAACTTCCTGAAGCACACCATGGCCCACTGGACGCCGGACGGGCCGAAGATCACCTACAAGCCCGTTGACGTCTCCCTCATCAAGCCGCGGCCCCGGCGGTACGACGTCGCGAAGACGGCCACCATGAACGCGGGCCAGAAGGGGGCGTAAGTCCGATGGCGGAGCTGAAGACCGCGCAGAAGACCATCCGGCTCAAGATCCGGCGCCAGGACGGCCCCGGCAAGGAGTCGTACTGGGAGGAGTTCGAGGTCCCCTATCGCCCCGGGATGAACGTCATCTCCGCCCTGATGGAGATCCAGAAGAACCCGGTCAACATCCGGGGCGAAAAGGTGGCACCGGTGGTCTGGGAGAGCAACTGCCTGGAGGAGGTCTGCGGCGCCTGCTCGATGCTGATCAACGGCAAGGCCCGGCAGGCCTGCTCCGCCCTGGTGGACCAGCTAGAGCAGCCCATCGTCCTGGAGCCGATGAAGAGCTTCCCGGTGGTCCGGGACCTGATCGTCGACCGCAGCCGGGCCTTCGAAGCCCTCAAGGTGGTCCGGGCCTGGATCGACATCGACGGTACCTACGACCTGGGGCCCGGGCCCCGGCAGTCCCCCAAGGACCAGGAGTGGATGTACGAACTCTCCAAGTGTATGACCTGCGGGGTCTGCATGGAGGTCTGCCCCAACTACGGCCCCCAGTCCAACTTCATCGGCCCCCACGCCATCTCCCAGGCCCGGCTCTTCAACGCCCACCCCTCGGGCAAGCACTTCGCCGACGAGCGGTGCGAGGCCCTGATGGGCCCCGGGGGCATCGCAGAGTGCGGCAACGCCCAGAACTGCGTCAAGGCCTGCCCGAAGGGGATCCCCCTCACCACCTCCATCGCCGAGATGAACCGGCAGGTCAACCTGTACGCCATCCGGAAGTTCTTCACTGGCAAGTAACCACAGGAAAACGCCACAGGAGCCGGCAGCCGGCATTCCTGTGGCCGGTGCCCGGGCGGCCGGGGCGCCTTGCGCCTGGCCGCCCGGGCCGTCACAATGGGGGTGTATCCCGGCGTCCCTTCCGTATCCCGGCGTCCCTGCCGGGTGAGGAGATGCCTGGCAGTTCCCCGATCAGGAGGCGGTGGCCGATGGCAAACTACCAGGCGGTGACGGTCTGGCAGGGGGAGATGGCCTTTGCCGCCCGCACCGGGTCCGGGCACGAGGTGAAGATGGACGCGGCCCAGGAGGTGGGGGGCGGCAACCAGGGGCCCCGGCCGACGGAGCTGTTGCTGGCGAGCCTGGGCGGCTGCACGGCGATGGACGTCATCTCCATCCTCCGGAAGATGCGGGTCCAGGTGGACCGGTTCGAGGTGGCCACCGAGGGGGAGCGGGCCGCGGAGCACCCCCGGATCTTCACCGGGATCGAGGTGGTCTACCGGCTCTGGAGCCCTGACCCCGACGTGGTGGAGAAGTACCGGAAGGCCGTCGACCTCTCCTGGACCAAGTACTGCAGCATCGCCAACCTGCTCAAGTTCGGCTCCTGGCTCCGCTACCGGGCAGAGCTGAACGGCGCCGAGGTCTTCCGGGGGGAGCACCCGGCGCCGGCCCACCTGGCCGGCCAGGGCTAGCCTCCCCCGCTGGGACAAACCCTCGGCAAGGACGAGGAGAAAAACGGCAGAGGCGCCCCACCGCCCAGGTGGGGCGCCTCTTCTGTGCGCCCGGCATGGGCGCTGACTTGGCGGTGAAAGTCCGCTGCGGGCGAG
>JAKKUO010000029.1 GCA_021890795.1 Bacillota bacterium
CCAGCTCCACCAGCACGTCGCCGGCGTTGACGAAGTCCCCTTCCTTCACCCGCACCGCCCGGACAGTGCCCCCGGCCTCCGCGGCGATGGGGATCTCCATCTTCATCGACTCGAGGATGACCACGTCCTGGCCCGGGCTCACCGGGTCCCCGGGCCGGACCAGCACCTTCCAGACCGTCCCCGCCATCGACGTGACGACCTGCATGAGCCCCTGCCTCCTCCTGCGCCCTGTTGACCACACCCCGATGGCCACACCCTGCTAGCCGCGCCCTGCTCACCGCCAGGCCACGGCCCCACCATCCGGGTCAGCAGCCGATCTCCCGGGCGATCACCAGCCGCTGCACCTCCGAGGTGCCCTCCCCGATCTCCCCCAGGCGCACGTCCCGGTAGTACCGCTCCACCGGGTAGTCCTGGATGTAGCCGTACCCGCCGTGGATCTGCACTGCCTGGTGGCAGACCCGGGTGGCCACTTCCGAGGCGAAGAGCTTGGCCATCGCCGCCTCCTTGGTGTAGGGGCGCCCCTGGTCCTTCAGCCACGCCGCCTTCAGGATCTGCCCCCGGGCCACCTCGATCTCCGTGGCCATGTCCGCGAGCTTGAACTGGATCGCCTGGAACTTGGAGATGGCCCGGCCGAACTGGACCCGCTCCTGGGCGTACCGGAGGGCCGCCTCGTAGGCCGCCCGGGCGATCCCCAGGGCGAAGGCGGCGATGGAGATCCGGCCGGCGTCCAGGGTGACCATGAACTGCCGGAACCCCTCCCCGGGCTGGCCCAGGAGGGAGTCCCCAGGGATCCGGCAGTTGTCGAAGTAGACCGGCCGGGTATCCGAAGAGCGCAGCCCCATCTTCCGGTAGGGCTGACCGGTGCTGAACCCCGGGGCATCGGTGGGGACGATGAAGTTGGAGATGCCCCGGTGCCCCTGACCCGGCTCCGTCACCGCGGTGCAGACGATGTAGCCGGCGTAGCCGGCGTTGGTGATGAAGACCTTCTGGCCGTTGAGCACCCACCCGTCCCCATCCCGGACCGCCGTGGTCCGGGTGGCGGCGGCATCGGACCCCGCGCCCGGCTCCGTCAGACCGAAGGAGGCCAGGTATTCCCCCCGGATGGCCCCGGGAAGCCAGCGCCGCTTCTGCTCCTCGGTGCCGAAGGCGTAGACCGGCCCGATGCCGATGGAGACGTGGGCGGCGTAGGAGAGCCCCACCCCGCCGTCGGCCCGGCTGATCTCCTCCACCGCCAGGGCGTAGGAAACGTAATCGCCGCCCAGGCCCCCGTACGCTTCGGAAAAGGGGATCCCGAAAAAGCCCAGCTCCCCCATCTGGCGAAAGATCTCCAGGGGGAACCGGTGGGTCTGATCCCGCTCCGCCGCCCCCGGGGCCACCACCCCCTCGGCGAACTCCCGGGCCATCTTCTGGATGGCCGCCTGCTCCGGCGTCAGGTCCAGGTTCATCGTCCCCATCCTCCAGCCAACCGTTTGGTAGACTCCGGACCAGCGGCTGTTCTATTCGAGGCGGCTATTGCGAATTCCTGCGATCGCCCTACACATGCGTATGGAGAGTAGATTCTGCCATCTCCGGCGACTCTCCTGCCGTGCCGGCTCAGGCACCGCCCGGGTGGTCATCCCGAGGGCGCCCCGCCCGGCCGTCCTGGCGCTCTTCCTGCCGCCGGAGCGGCCCCTCCACCATCCCCTCCCGCCGGCATACGCCGGTCCCGGTGGACATACCCGTACAGGAGAGGTCTCTGGGAGGGATGTCCGCCATGCAGGAGCCCCTTGGCGCCGCCCTGGCCATCCTGGCCGAGGCATCCGACGCCCGGCCTTACCGGCTGCATCCGGACCGGCCCCTGGAAGGCTGGGCGATCCAGAGCGGCCATCAGGTCTGGCTCTGGGCCAGTGGCCTCCGGCCCCTCCAGCCTGATACCGCCGGCGAAGTGGTGACCTACGCGGTCTGGGGGGCCACCCCCGGCGGGGCGACCTACTTCCTCGGCTCCGCGGGCACCGGCGCCGGCGGCCTGATCCAGGTCACCGTCCCCCTGCCCGAGGCTGCCCCCCTCGCCGCGCTCCTGGTCACCGCCCAGCGGGCCCAGACCCACCTGCCGGCCGCGGTGGTGCTGGCCGGCCGGCTCTACCCGGCGGCCCGGCCCGGAGCAGCCAGCGCCTTTGCCCCGGCCGGGCCGGCACCCACGGGGGCCCAGGCCCCGGAGCCAGGGCCGGACCTGCCCCCGGAGCCAACAGTAGAACCCGCTCCGGAGCCAACGGTGGGACTTGCCCCCGAGCCCACAAGAGAGCAGCCCCCGGAAACAGCGCCGGCGCCGGCCCCGGCACCCACCGGGCAGCCGGCCCCGGAACCAACGTCAGGGCCGCCCCCGGGGGCTACACCGGAGCTTGCTCCGGAGCCGGTCGCGGGTCCGGCAAGCTCCGGAGCGGAGGCCCCGGAGGCGGTCCGGCAAGACGCGGGCCCCGGGGCAGGCCCCGCCGGAGCCACCGACCCGGAGGCCACCGCCCTGGCCCCGGCCATGGCCGGAGGCGGAGACCCGGTCCAGCTCCCCGAGGGCTCCGCCCCGGCGGCGGTGCTCCAGCCCGACCAACCGGCGGACCCACCCAGGGGCCCGTCAGACGGGGCTGCTCGGCCCCCTCACACCGCCGGGGCGCGCCCGGCCAGCGCCACCCCACCCGCCATCGCCGCCGGGGCGGCCCCGCCTGCCGCCCCCGCTTCGCCGGCAGACCCGGCCCCGCCCCAGGCCCCGCGTGCCACCCCGGATCCCCCGGCGCCGGAGGTCTCTCCTGCCCTCGAGCCTGGAGCCCCGGAACCGGTACCGCCCCCGGGCTGCGTCCCCCTGACCCAATTCAGCCTGGAGCTGGAACCCACCGGCCGGGGGGTCCTGGGGGGCCTCACCGGCGCTGGCGGCACGGCGCACCTGGACTTTGTCCGGGGCAGCCTCCTCCTCACCCTCCGGGGGCTGCCCCGGCCGGAGCAACTGGGGCGGGCGGCCCACACCGGCCGGCCCTACAACACCTACCGGGTCTGGCTCCAGACCAGCGGCAGCCGGGCGGTGGCGCCCCTGGGGATGGCCACCCGGGTCTGGGGGGAGACCTACCGGCTTCAGGTCCGGACGGGCCTCGCCCTGCGCCGATTTGACACCCTGCTGGTGACCGCGGAGGACCGGGCAGGGTCCGGCGCCCGGCCCTCCGGCCCGGTGGTCATGGCCGGCCGTTACCGCTGGTACCGGGCCGGGGGCTAAGCGGCAGCGGGGCACCGCCTCGGGGTCGCACCGGCCAAGCGCCGTCCCCAGCAGGTCCGGCAGGGTCCGGCGCCTCACATCGAGAACCGCATAAGGAAATGGCCCTGCCGCACTCCCGTACGGCAGCGCGGAAGGAAGCCGCCCTTCGGCCCTCAGGCCGGAACGGGCAGACTCCAATGAGCGAGGGGATGTGGCCATGCCACCGCGCCGGATCCTGCTCATCGAGGACGATCCGGATATCCAGAAGATGGTCGCCCTGGCCCTCCAGTTCACCGCGGGGGCCGAGGTGGAGACCGCGGAGGACGGGGCCACCGGGCTCCGGCTGGCCCGGGAACGCCGGCCGGAACTCATTCTCCTGGACTGCATGCTGCCCGACACCGACGGCTACGCGGTCTGCCGGGCCCTGAAGGAGGACCCGGCCACCGGGGCGATCCCGGTCATCTTCCTCAGCGCCCGGACCCAGGTCGAGGAGATCAACCAGGGGCTGGCCCTGGGGGCCGCCGGTTACCTCGTGAAGCCCTTTGACCCCATGACCCTGGCCGCAGAGATCGATCGCATCCTCGGAGGCTGAACACCGTGGACGTTCTCGACATCCTGCGGGCCGTCTACGAGCACTCCCTCGACGGCATTGTCATCACCGACGCCGACACCGTGATCCAGGACTGTAACCCCGCTTACGCCCGGCTCTGCGGCTACACCCGGGAGGAACTGATCGGCCGGAAGACCAACGTGGTCCGGTCCGGCCTCACCCCCCGGTGGGTCTTTGAGCAGATGTGGCGGAGCCTGCACGAGACCGGCCGTTGGGTCGGGGAACTCATCAACCGGCGCAAGGACGGCAGCCTCTGGGTCTCCTTCCTCTCCATCACCCGGATCGACGATGCCGAGGGTCGGGTCCGGGCCTACGTCGGCATCGCCCGGGACATCACCGAGCGGCGCCGGCTGGAGGAGCAGCTCCAGGCCCAGTCCACCCGTCTGGACGCCCTGCTGGATGCAATGGTCTCCGGGGTGCTGATGTTCGACAACGACGACCGGTGCGTGGTGGCCAACGGCCGGATGACCGAGATCCTCGGTGTGGGGCAGGAGGCGCTGATCGGCCAGCCCCGGAGCCGGCTGGCAGAGCGGATGCGGCATCTCTTCCGGGAGCCGGAGGTGCTGACCGCCCCCACGGAGACCGGCCGCCGCTGCCTCACCACCCGGGAGGAGCCGCCCCGGCACTTCACCGAGTACTGGGCGCCGGTGGCCACCGCAGAGGGGGTCGTCCTCGGCCGGCTCTTCACCTTCCGGGACGTCACCCGGGAGGCGGAGATCGACCGGATGAAGAGCGAATTCATTGCCACCGTCTCCCACGAGCTCCGCACCCCCATGACCTCGGTCAAGGGGGCCCTGGGGCTCTTGCTGGCCGGCGCGGCCGGTGAGGTGACCCCCGCCCAGCGGGAACTGCTGACCATCGCCCTCAACAACACCGACCGGCTGATCCGGCTGATCAACGACGTCCTCGACCTCTCTCGGATCGAGGCCGGACGGATGGAGCTCCACCGGCAGCCCGTCCAGGTGGCCGCGGCGGTCCGTTCCGCCCTCCAGGAACTGGAGGTCTACCGGGTCCAACGGCAGATCGAGGTGGCCACGGAGATCCCCCCGGACCTGCCCCCCGTTTACGCCGATCCGGACCGGCTGGGCCAGGTGCTGGTCAACCTCCTGGGCAACGCCTTCAAGTTCTCGGATCCCGGCGGCCGGGTGACCGTGCGGGCCCGGACCGAAGAGGGGATGGTCCGGGTCGAGGTGTCCGACACCGGCCCGGGGATCCCGCCGGAGGACCTGGAACGGATCTTTGAGCGGTTCTACCGGGTGAGCGGCCCCACCTCCCGGAAGGGCGGCACCGGCCTGGGGCTGGCGATCTGCCGGGCCATCGTCCAGGAGCACGGGGGGCGGATCTGGGCCGAGAGCAGGCTCGGGGAAGGGAGCACCTTCATCTTCACCCTGCCCATCGCCCAGGCCCCACCGGGAAACCAAGCCGCCGGCCCGGGGGAGAGCCCCGGCCAGCCGGCCGGCGGCACGGTCTCCGGCGGGGGCTGATCCCGCAGGTCCGCGCACACGAAAGCACCCCAGGACCCGCAGCGGGCCCTGGGGTGCTTGGTGCAATTTTTGCCCCCACCGGAGGCCGGCAGGCGCCAACGGCCCCGCGCCTTCAGGCCGCAGCCGCACTTGCCGCCGGCCAGCCGGCCGCAGCCTTACTTGCCGCCGGCCTGCTGCCGGGCGTACCGCTCCCGAGCCTCGGCGATCATCTTCATCGCCGCCTCGGGGCCGTCCCAGCCGTGGACCTGGACCTCCTTGCCCTCCAGCTCCTTGTACCGCTGGAAGAAGTGCGCGATCTCCTTCCGGATGTGCTCGGGCACGTCCTCCAGGGTCTGCACCCCGTCCCACCGCGGGTCGACAGCCACCACCCCGAGGATCTTCTCATCCAGCCCTTTCTCGTCGGCCATGCGCAGGAGGCCGACAACCCGGACCGGCACCCGGCACCCCGGGAAGGTCGGGCAGGTGGAGAGCACGAGGACGTCCAGGGGATCGCCGTCCTCCGAGAGGGTGCCCTCCAGGTAGCCGTACTCACCGGGGTAGAACATCGGCGAGTAGAGGACCCGGTCCAGGACGATCCGCCCGGTGGTCTTGTCCATCTCGTACTTGTTCTGGCTGCCCCGGGGGACTTCGATCACTGCCTCGACGATCCGATCCGACACCTCAGCGACGCCTCCCATCTGGATTGACGTTCCTATGGTAACACGGCCCCGGACCGGAGTCCAGGGGAAGGCCCGGGCGGGGCTTGGGCGGCCCCGCCCGGGCCTGTGGGCTCCGGCGCACCGGCGGGCGCGCAGCCCCACCGGCGGCTCAGGCCCGGATCTCCCGGCGCATGAAGAGGACGTAGCTGGCGGCAAAGCAGACCACCGTGCCGGCCAGCATCCCGGTCAGGTGCGGGAGGATGAGCAGGAGGCTCTGGCCGATGGGCAGGGTGCCCTTCAGGGCCCCGATGGCCTGCTCCAGGAGGATCGGCCCCAGGACTCGGACCGTCGGCGTCAGGAGGGTGACCACCGCCTCGGTGTAGAGGGTGACCGGGGAGAGCCGGCCCAACCAGGTCCGGACCTGGGCGTGGCGCAGGCTGCCCGTGTCCGGAATCATGGCCCCCACCACCAGGTCAGCCAGCAGGTCCCAGAAGGCGGCGAAGAAGAGCCAGATCCCGATGCCGGCCAGGGCCGAGGTAGCGCTGTGGCGGAAGACCACCGAGAGCAGGATAGCGAGGGCGAGCCAGAAAGCCACATAGAGCACGGTGGTCAGGATGAAGGCCAGCAGCCTGAGCAGCTCGTCCCCGGTGGGCGGGACGCCGACCAGGATCAGCCCCAGCCCGCCCACGGCCATCCCCAGGGCGAGGAGCATCGCCCCCACCGCACCCACCCCGGCGACGAACTTGCCCACCAGCACCGCATCCCGGTGGATCGGCTGGGCCAGGAGCCGGCTGAGGGTGCGCCGGTTCTGCTCCCCGGAGATGGCGTCAAAGCCCAGGGCCAGCCCCAGGAGCGGGGCCAGGAACCCGACGAAGGCGGTAAACGGCGGCAGCCGCCCGTCGGAAGCAGTGAAGATCTTGAGGAAGATGTAGCCCTCGTCCTCCAGCACCCCCGCGGCGGAACGGATGGCCATGCCGGTGACGTAAAGGGAGGCGATCCCGGTCACCGTCAGCAGGGCGACCAGGATCCCCATCCGCCAGGAGGTGATGAGGTCTGCGAACTCCTTCCGGGCGATGGGGCCGAGGCCGGCGGGGAGCCACCCCTGGACCTCCCGGACCCACCGGGCCAGCCGCTCGCCGGCGGCGTGGCGCTTGAGCTCCCGCCGGGCCTCAGCCAGCCGGCCGAGCCACGCCGGCCGCAGCTGCAGCGCCATCTCCATCCCCTCCCCGGAAGTACCGCCGGTAGATCTCGTCCAAGTTGTGGCTCCGGAGCTGGAGGTGGAGGACCGTCCCCCCGGCCCCGACGATCCGCCGGACCACTTCGCCCCGGACGTCCCGGTCCAGGAGGAGCCGGAGCCTGCCGGCGGGCCCCTCCCCCGGCGCGGCGGGCTGGGCCTCCCGGACCCCGGGGGTCTGCCGGATGGCGCTGAGGACGGCCTCGGAGGCCGGCTCCACCTCCACCTCCACCTGCAGCGGCTCCCCGGCGAAGACCTGGGCGGCCAGCTCGTCGATCCGGCCGCAGGCGATCATCCGGCCGGCGACAAAGATCCCCACCCGGTCGCAGACCGCCTGGACCTGGTTCAGGAGGTGGGAGGAGAGCAGGACGGTCATCCCGCCCTCCCGGCTGAGCCGCCGGATCAGCACCAGGAACTCCTGGGCCGCCTCAGGGTCAAGGCCCAGGGTGGGCTCGTCCAGGATCGCCACCCGGGGCTGTTTCAGGAGAACGTCCGCCAGCCCCAGCCGCTGGCGCATGCCCCGGGAGTAGGTGGCCACCTTCCGGTCCGCCACGGCGGTGAGGCCGACCTGCTCCAGGGCGGCCTCAATCCGCCGCTCCGCCTCCTCCCGGGGCAGGCCGTTCAGCTCCGCGGTGTACCGGAGGTTCTGCCGGCCGGTCAGTTCATCGTAGAATCCCACGTTGTCCGGCAGGTACCCCACCTGGCGCTTCACCGCCAGGGGCTCCCGGGTCGGGTCGAGGCCGCAGACCTCCGCGCGACCCGCGGTGGGCTCGGTGAGGCCCAGGAGCATCAGGATGGTGGTGGTCTTGCCGGCGCCGTTGGGGCCGAGGAGGCCGAAGACCTCGCCAGGCTGGATCTCCAGGTTGAGGGAATCGACCGCGGTCAGGTCGCCGTACCGCTTGGTCAGGTCATAGGTGCGGATGATCTCCCCGGCCACCGGCCTCACCTCCGGCCGTAGGTCCGGAAGAGCCAACCCACCCCGCCCAGGGCCGCGATGACCACCGCCGCGCCCACCAGGCCCCACGCGGTGGAGGTCTTCACCGTCACCCGCAGCTCCGCGGAGTCTGAGAGCCCGGAGCTATTGGCCCGGAGGGTGACCACGTAGTCGCCGGCGATAGCCTTGGCGTCCGGCTTCAGGGTCACCTGGACGTCCCGGACCTCCCCGGGGCCCAGGTCCTTCAGCTCCTGCTCCGCGAAGGTGACGGTCCAGTTCGGCGGTGCGGTGGCCGAGAGGCTGACGCTGGCCAGGGGCGCGGTGCCCTTGTTCTGCACCTGCACCTGGAAGGTGGTCTCCTTCCCCGCGACGGCATCCAGGCTCAGCCGGCCCGACGGGGTGGTGATCTCCAGCTCGGCCCGGCCGAGGATCCCCACCTGGAGCTGCAGGGTGGCGACCATCTCCCCCGCCTGGGCGGCGATGTCCACGGTGTAGGTCCCCGCGGGGACGTCGTTCGGGGTCTTGACCTCCACGTTCAGGGTCTCGGAGCTGCCACCCTCCACCGGGATCGTCGCGATCCGCTTGGTGTCGTAGCCCGGGTGGAAGATGACCTCCCAGCCCTCGGGGGCCTTGGCGGTCAGGCTGAAGGTCTCCTTGGTGTCGCCGTCGTTGTGCAGGTCCACTCGGAACTCAAAGGTCGCGCCCGCCGCCCCCTGCAGCGCCGGGTACTGGGTGGTCAGCCGGGCCGCCGCCGGCCGGGGCTGGGCCACCGTCAGGGTGATGGGCAGGGTCGAGACGCCCTGGGGACCCTCCGCCCGGACGAGCATCCGGTACCGGCCGGGCTTGACGTTCTCCGGCACCCGGACCTCCAGGTTGACGGTCTCCGAACCGCCGGCGTGGACATAGACCTGGGTGACGTTGAAATTCTCCCCCTTGAACACCGGCTGCTCCCAGCCCCGGGGGACCTCCGCCACCTCCAGGTCCACCACCCCGCCCGTGCCCGAGCTGGTCACCTGCAGGGGCACGGTCAGCCGCTGGCCGGGCTTGACGGTCAGCCCCGGGTACTTGCTGGAGAGGGTGATGGCCGCCGCGGCCGGAGCCGCCGGCAGAAGGGTGAGCAGGAGCAGCACGGCAAGTGCCAGGCTCGCAAAGAGCCGACCGACGCGGACCACCGGGGTTCCCTCCTCACTTCTGCCCAGGCAGGTACCGGAGGCGGAACCGATCCGGGGGCGTCAGGCTACGGACCCGGGTCCAGGGGCACCTCCCATTCCCAGACGTAGGGCAACTCGGTCACCTCGCCCCCGTCCTGGGCCACCCCGACCCGTCCGAGGCGGACCACCAGGGTGCGGATGGGGGCCGGCACCGGCTCGAAGGCCGCGACCCCGACCACCCGCCCCTCCTCCTGCCGGTAGTCGGTGCCCAGGTGGGGGTGCGGGATCCCGGCAGGAGTGAGAAGGCTCCACTGGAAGCCGCCCGCGAGGCCGCTGCCGGTGAGGGCGAAGTGGACCAGGGCCCGGTCAGGCCCCAGGGTGATCCGCTCCACCCGGGCCGTCACCGGTCCCCGGGTGATGGGCCGGGCCACCGGCACCTGGCCGAGGCGCACCGCCCCCGCCGGGTACGGGATGAAGATCTCCGCGGGGGCCAGGCCCACCTCCTCCACCCGGCCCCGGGGGTCTACGGTCACCAGCCGTATCCCAGCCCGGTAGTGGCCGGGGGAGCCGGCCGCGGGCCAGACCACCTCTGCCCGGCGGCTCTCGGCCTCGCCCAGGTCGAGGCTTGCAAACTCCGGGATCGGCGCCTCCCAGACCAGGTCCCCAAGGGGGGTGCGGACCTCCAGGGCGCCGGACTGGACCTGGAGCCGGGAACCGGCTTCGCCGGCGACCGCGACGGCAAACCGCAGGGGGCTCCCCGGCCGGGGCTCCCCCAGCACCCGGGTCTCCCCCCGGACGCCCAGGGACGCCGTTGACTCACCGGTTGCCGGCGCCAGCCCACCCGGGCCGGGGCGCAGGGCGGTACCCAAGAGCCCGAGGCCTGCCACCGCAGCAGCCGTCGCCACCGCCCCCGCGGCCACCCGGCGCCACCCTGGCCGCAGCCGCCCGGAGGCGGCTCCCAGCGACCCGGTCCCCCCGCCCCGGACCTGCCCCTCCCGGGCCTGCACCTCCGCCAGCCGTCCGGCGGTTCCGGCGGCGGGCGCTGCCGGCAGCCGGGCCGCGATCCGCTGCCAGAGCCGGTCCGGATCCCCCGGCCACCGGGGCCCTTCCTGCAGGGCCTCGGTCAGTTCCCGCTCCCAGTCTGCCACGGCACATCCCTCATTTCCGGACCTACCTGCCGTTCAATCGCCCGCCGGGCTTCGTGCAGGCGGGACTTGACGGTGGAGAGGCGCAGCCCCAGCACCTGGGCCACCTCCGCCTCGGTGAGGCCGACAAAATACCGCAGGATGATAGGAATCCGCAACCGCTCTTCCAGGGCGTAGACCGCCGCCCGGATCTGCCGGCGGCGCAAGTTCTCCAGGGCCTCGCTCTCCACCGACGGCATTTCGGTCTCCCGGGGCAGTTGGGCCACCGGCACGAGCCGCTGCCGGCGCCGGGCCAGCCGCAGGGCCTCCCGGACCACGATGCGGTAGAGCCAGGGGCGAAAGGGCTGGTCGGTCCGGAAGGAAGGCAGGGCAGCAAAGGCCCGGAGAAAGGCCTCCTGCACCGCGTCCTCCGCCGTCTCCCAGTCCCGGGTGACTGCGTAGGCGGTTCGGACCGCCTGCTCGGCGTGGCGCCGGAAGAGCTCGGCACAGCTCTGCCGGTCCCCCGCCTGGGCTCGCCGGATCAGCTCCACCTCATTCATGGGGCACCTGCCTGTTTGGGTTTCCAGTGTATATACCCCGCAAGCGCCGGTTTGGTTGGTAGACCGGGGGGTGGCACCAGAGGGGGGAGACGAGGGCGAAACGGTGGTGGGATCGGCGGTCATCCGGGCTCCCCCGCCCCCAGGGCCGCGAGGAGCTGGGCGAGGTCGGCCGTCAGATCCGCCACCCGCTGGGCATCCAGAGGGGCACCCTCCTGCAACACCGGCAGCAGGGCTTCCTCCAGGGCCCGGGCCTTGCGTCCCACCTCCGGAAAGCCGTAGATCCCCGCAGACCCGGCGAGCCGGTGGGCCGCCTGCCGGAGCGCGGCCAGATCGGTACCGCCGGCTCCGGCTTCCCGGAGCGCCCGGGCCGCCGCGGCAAAGAAGGCCGCCCGGGAGGCGGCTTCGGCCCGATACTGCCGCCGCAGTTCCGCAAAGGGGTCGGAGCCGGACCGGTTCACCGGTCCACCTCCTCCCTGGCCTCCGCGGTGGCAGCCGCCTCGTTCTGCCCGAAGAGCTCACGCCACTGGGCCATGGTGATGAGCACCTCCCGGGGCTTGGGCCCCCGGTGGGGGCCGATGAACCCCCGCTCTTCCATCATGTCGATCAGGCGCGTCGCCTTGGTGTAGTTGCACCGGAGCCGGCGCTGCAGGATGGAGACCGAGGCCTGGCCGTGCTCGATGACGATCCGGACCGCCTCGGGGAAGACCGCCTCCAGGGCGCTCTCCTTGCCGTGGCCACCCCCGGCCTCCCCGTTTCGCCCGTTCCGGGCACCGGTGCCTTCGACGGCCATAGCCTCGGCCTGGTAGACCGGCTGCCCCTGGCGCTTGACGAAGGCCACCAGGGCCTCCACCTCCCGGTCAGAGACGAAGGCACCCTGGGCTCGGATCGGCTTGGAAACCCCCTGGGGGTAGTAAAGCATGTCGCCCTTGCCCAGGAGTTTCTCCGCCCCGGCCATGTCCAGGATGATCCGGCTCTCCACCGCAGAGGAGACCGCAAAGGCGATGCGGCTGGGGATATTGGCCTTGATGAGGCCCGTGATCACGTCGACCGACGGGCGCTGGGTGGCGATCACCAGGTGGATGCCGCAGGCCCGGGCCATCTGGGCCAGCCGGATGATGCTGTCCTCCACCTCGACCGGCGCCACCATCATCAGGTCGGAGAGCTCGTCCAGGAAGATGACGATATAGGGCAGGGGCTGCCGGAGGGCGGGCGGCTCACCGGGATCCTCGCCCCGGGCCTTGCGGGCTTCCCATTCGGCCAGGGCCGCGGCGTTCTGCTCCTCGACCCACCGGTTGTAGCTGCCGATATTCCGGGTGCCTGAAGCCGCCAGCAGGTCGTACCGGGCCTCCATCTCCTTGACCGCCCACTTGAGATACCCCGCGGCCTTCCGGGGGTCGGTGACCACCGGCGCCACCAGGTGGGGAATCCCGTCGTAGACCGAGAGCTCCACCCGCTTGGGGTCGACCATCAGCATCTTGACCTCGTCGGGCCGGGCCCGCATCAGGAGGCTGCAGATGATCGCGTTCATGCAAACGGACTTGCCCGAGCCGGTAGCGCCGGCGATGAGGAGGTGGGGCATCCGCTCCAGGTCGCCGATGACCGGCTTGCCAGCGATGTCCTTGCCGAATCCCACCGCCAGCCGGGAGGGGTGCCGCTGCCACTCCTCGGACTCCAGCACATCCCGGAGGTAGACCGAGACTACCTTCTGATTGGGCACCTCGATGCCGATGGCCCGCTTCCCCGGAATCGGCGCCTCGATCCGCACGTCCCGGGCCGCCAGGTGGTAAGCGAGGTCGTCCGCGAGGCCCGCGACCTTGGCCACCTTCACCCCCGGCTGGAGGGTGAGCTCAAACCGGGTGATGGCCGGCCCCTGGTGCACCTCCACCACCTTGGCCGGCACCCCGTAGGTGGCCAGCACCTCCTCCAGGAGCCGGGCCCGCTCGACGATCGCCTGGTGGGTATCCTGGTCCGGCTCGTTCTGGGCCCCGGACTGGAGGAGGTCAAGGGGCGGGAGCTGGTAAGGCGCCGGGGAGGTCGCCGGTGCCCCAGAGTCCTGCGCGGCCGGCGCCGCCTGGTAAGCCGCCGGCAGGTTCGTGCCCCGGGCTCCGGTTCCCTGGCCGTCGGAGCCGCCGTTCCCCCGGTCCTCGGACCCGGCGACCGGCTCCGGCCCAGGGCCGGTTTCCTCGGCCTGCGGCCGGTCCTCGGCCGCCAGCCGGGCCTCCGCGGCCGGGCTGGCACCGGCAAGAGGGCTGCCGTCGGTCTGTGCGCCCGTCGGGGCAGCCCCCGGCGCCGCCTCCCCCGCGGGCGGCTCGGCCCCCGGAGCCAGGCGGCGACCCCGAAAGAGGCTCGCCAACGTACCCCCCGCCGCGGCAGCACTGCCTGCGGATCCCGCCGCCATCCCGGCGGCGCCCCGCCCGGCGGAGGTGCCGGCGCTCCCGGCCCTTTTGGCGCTGCGGTCGTCGAGGCCGGCAATGTGGATGGTGAACCCCGGCTCCTCCGCCGCCGGTTCCCGGGCCGCCATCGCCGGCCGCTCCGGACCGCCCGCCGCGGCCTTCCCGGCCGCGGCCCCGCCAGCCCGGCGGGTCACCACCTCATGCACCACATCGGGGCGCAGCCCTTCCGGCCGGCTGGCCCCAAGCCGGACCGGCGCCAGGCGCACCGCGCCGGTCACCAGCCGCCCGGCACCCGCGGCCAGGGCGCCCCCGGCCCGGGCCGCTTCGCCGCCAGCCCGCCGGAGCCACTGGGCCAGGGAGATCTCCAGGGCGAGGACGAGGCCGACCAGGGCTCCGGACGCCAGGACCACCCACCGGCCCACGTGACCCACAAGCCGGGTCAGCACCCATTCCAGCCCCCAGCCCAGAATCCCGCCGCCCCGGGCCAGGTGCTCTGGGGTGAAGCGGGCCACCTGACCGGCTGCCTGGGCCGCCGGGGACCCCGGCGGCAGGTACGGATACCGGAGGATCTGGACCGCGGTCGTCAGGACGAGGAAGAGCAGGAGGCACCCCCATAGCCGCCAGGGCGGCAGGGTGGCCACCCGGCGGAGGAGCAGGACGGACCCGCCCAGGGCCAGAAGCCCCGCGGGCAGCACCCAGCCGGCGACGGTACCGACCAGGTAGACGAGACCACTTCTGACCTGGGCACCGAGGAGGCCGCCGCCACCTGCCATGCTAATGAAAAGCCAGATGGCCACCGCCAGGAGGACCCAGCCCGTGATCTCCAGCCGCAGGTCCTCCCGAACCGGCGACCGGGCCGCATGCCGCACCCTGCGGCGTCTCTGCCCACGCCTCGGCTGCTCTGTCGGCAACACCCTTCTCCCCTTCTGCGCTGCCGCTCTACCGGAGGTTTCCCGGGTTTGTCCCATGTTCCAGTATACCATACATTCCGTTCCAGCCGGGGTTCAGGCCGCCAACCATGGGCTTTCGGGCTGGGCCCCCGAGCATGTCCAAGGCCCCCGGGGTGAGCCATTCCCGGGGGCCCTCGTGCCTGGGCACCGGCTCACCAGGGCCCTGGCAGACCTGGTTCGCCGCCGGGCGGCCGGGGTGCCGATGGCCGGTGCCCCCCTCGGCCCCCCGGGATGGTGGGGAGCCACCCCTGCTGCTTCCTGGCGGTGGCAACGATCCCCCAGAGGAGGCCGGTTGCACATGAAGAATAACTCTTCCGTCATCCGATTCACACCGGACCCCGGTCGAATCGGAACTCCCATCGAGAAGGGGCCAGAACTCATGTCGGTTTTCGACTTCTCCCTCCTGCTCCTGCTGGCCGCCCTCTGGGGCTTCTCGTTTCTCTTCATCCGCATCGCCGTGCCCGCCCTGGGCCCTTTGGCCCTGGCGGACATCCGGGTACTTCTCGCCGGCCTCGTGCTGGTCCTCTACGGCCTAGTCACGGGCCGGAGGGTGGGCTTCCGGGGCCGGATGCTCCGGTTCCTCATCCTGGGGGCCATCAACGGCGCCATCCCCTTCTCCCTCATCAACTGGGCGGAACTGCACCTGACCGCGTCCATGGCGGCCATCCTCAACAGTGCCACCCCGCTCTTTGGGGCCCTCATCGCCGGCGTGTGGCTCGGAGAGCGGATCACGGCGGCCCGGGCCGTGGGACTGGCTCTGGGCTTTGTCGGCGTCGGCGTGGTGGTTGGGTGGAACCCCCAGCCCGTCACGCCCCTTACCCTGGCCGCGGCCGGGGCGATGCTCCTCGCCTCTTTCCACTACGGCCTTGGCAGCACCTACGCCGCCCGGTACCTCCGGGGCCTGCCCACCCTCACCCTGGCCGCCGGCCAGCAGCTCGGGGCCGGCCTGGTGCTGCTGCCCCTGGCCCTGGCCTTCCCCCCTGCCGGGGTGCCGCCCCGGCCGGCCCTGCTGTCCCTCCTGGCCCTCGCCCTCCTTTGCACGGCGGTGGCCTACCTGCTCTACTTCCGGCTGCTGGAGCGGGTGGGGCCCACCTCCACCCTGAGCGTCACCTACCTGGTGCCCATCTTCGGCCTCATCTGGGGCCGTCTCTTTCTCCAGGAGCCCATCGGCCCCGGACTGCTGGTGGGGCTCGCCCTGGTGCTCCTCTCGGTCACCCTGGTGACCGGCTTCCGGCTTCCGGGGCTGCAGCGGATCGCCCGGAGCGCCCGCCCCTGATGGCCCATCCGGCGGCCGGCGGGAAGCCGCACACCGGCCGGGGTTGCCGCTGCCGGAACCCGGTAACCGTCATGAGCGTCGGGGTCTGGCATCGGCGTCTGGGCACGGCCCCGGCGCCTGCGCATGGCCCCCGCCCCCGAGGTTCATGCTACCGCCGGAACCATCCTCGGGCGCCGGAACCATCCCCGGGTAAGAGGTGAGCGGCAAGTGAGCGGGATACCGGACCGGCTGGACCGGCCCGGGGTGCGGGTCGCCCTTGCCCTGGCTGCGGGTGTAGCCGGGGCGGCGCTGCTGCCCCGGTGGTCGTCCCTTACCGGAGAGGCCAGCCTGAATGTCCTCGGCGGGCTGACCGCCGTCGCAGGCTCCCTGGCCTCTGCCTTCATTCTCACCGCGCCCCTCCTGGCCCGGGACCGGGGGCTGCGCCCCCTGGCGTCGGTTTGCGCCCAGGCTGGCAGCGGGTGGCTGATGACCCTCGCGGTGGCGGGCCTGGGGTACCTGGTGGCCGTCGCCTTTCCCCGGGCGGCCCCGTTCATCGCCTGCACCGGTGTGGCCCTGGGAGCCATGGCCCTGCGGGACGGGCTCCGGGTCCTCTTCGGCGTGGTCGCCACCGAGGAGCCCTGAGACCCGATGCCTCCCTCCGGACAGCGTCCCGTCCTGCCGGGGGCCCGGGAGCGCCCCGCGCGGTTCTGGCTCGCGGCATACCCATATAAACATGGGTCGCTGAGAGCGAAGGGAGGCACCCCCATGCTCGTGCGGAACGCCATGGCCGAACGGGTAACCGGGGTCACGCCGGAGACCCCGGTCGCGGAGGCCTGCACCCGCATGGAACAGCAGGGCCTCGAGGCCCTGCCTGTCCAGGATCCCGGCACCGGCCGGGTGCTGGGCGTTGCCGGGGTGGCAGAGGTCTACCGGGCCGTCCGGGAACGGGGCAGCTTCAGCGCCGTGGCCCAACTACCGGTCCGGGAGGTGATGACCGGGCGGGCGGTCGCCGTCACCCCGGACGACCCCCTGGAGAAGGCTGCCCGGATGATGAAGGAGCTGGATCTCCCCCTGCTGCCGGTGGTGGACCAGGGCCGGCTCGCGGGGGTGCTCACCCGGAGCGGCATCCTCCACGCCTTCGCCGAGATGCTGGGGGTGGACACGGGCACGGCCCGGATCACCCTGGTGGTGGGCGACCGCCGGGGGCAGCTCGCCCGGATCGCCGAGATCATCCGGAACGCCGGCGTGAACATCACGCACCTGGGGACATTCTATTCGAAGACATTCCAGCAATATCAGATTGTCATCCGGGTCGAGTGCGAGAACCCCCAGCCCCTGGTGGAGCTGCTGGAGCAACACCACTACAACGTGGTGGACGTGGAGTGACGGCATGGCGGTGGACGTCGCATCCCGGCACCGCAGGGGGCGTGCCGTCGCGGCGGACAACCGTGCCCGAAAAGCCGATGGCCCCATCCGTTGCGGATGGGGCCACTTTGTCGCAGGACCGCTATCCCCGGCGGGAGATCCTATCCCCGGTCCGCAGGAGCGCTGAAGTGCTGGTGCCACAGCTCCTGGAGCCGGCCCACCACCGCCAGGGGCTCCCGCCCCTCGATGTCGGACCGGTGGATCATCGCCACGCACTGGCCGTCCTTGAGCAGCGCGATGGACGGAGAAGACGGCGGGTAATCGCCGAAGAGCTCCCGGGCCCGGGCGGTAGCCTCCTTGTCCTGGCCGGCAAAGACGGTGAAGAGGTGGTCCGGCTTCACGAGGCCCTTCTCCAGGGCGTACCGCACCGCCGGCCGGGCGATCCCCCCGGCGCAGCCGCAGACCGAGTTGACGAAGACCAGGGAGGAGCCGGCGGCGTTCCGGAAGGCCTCCTCCACCTCTTCCGGGGTCCGCAGCTCCCGGAAGCCCATCTGGACCATCTCGTCCCGGATGGCCTGCACCATGGCCTCCGGGTCGAACATCTGCAGATGCAGGTCGAGCACGGGTCATACACCCCCGGCTGTGCCATTTCACCGACGATTATAGTACACCCCGGGGGTAGGGGCAACGGGGGCGGCCTTCCGGAAGGCCGCCCCCCGCCACCTCACACCACCTCAATCAGGGTGGCCATCGCCGGCCCGCCGCCGGCGCACTGACTGGCGATCCCCCGGCGCAGCCCCCGACGCCGGAGTTCGTAAGCCAGGGTGAGGATCAGCCGGGCGCCGGTGGCCCCCACCGGGTGGCCCAGGGCGATGGCGCCGCCACTGACGTTCACCCGCTCCTCGTCCAGGCCCAGTTCCCGGATACAGGCCAGCACCTGGACGGCGAAGGCCTCGTTGATCTCCCAGAGGTCGATCTCCTCCCGCCGGAGCCCGGTCTCCTCCAGAAGCCGGCGGATCGCGGGCACCGGGCCGATCCCCATCACCCAGGGTTCCACCGCGACGCTGACCGAGTGGACCAGCCGGGCCAGGGGCCGGATCCCCCGGGCCTCGGCCTCCGCGCGGCTCATCAGCACCAGCACCACGGCCCCGTCGTTGATCCCCGAGGAGTTCCCGGCGGTGCAGATCCCCCCGTCCAGGAAGGCCGGCTTCAGCCCTGCGAGGGCCTCAAGGCTGGTCTCCGGCCGGGGGTGCTCGTCGGCCGCGAAGAGCACCGTCTCCCCTCTCCGGGGCCCCGGCACCGGGATCGGGACGATCTCCTCCCGGAACCGGCCCGCGACGGCTGCCGCCGCGGCCCGCTGCTGGGACCGGAGGGCGTAGGCGTCGGCCGCGGCCCGGTCGATGCCGTACTCCCGGGCGACGTTCTCGGCGGTCACCCCCATGTGCTGGTCGAGGAAGGGGTCCACCAGGGCGTCCCAGAGGAGGCCGTCCTTCAGCTCGTCATGGCCGAGCCGCTGGCCGCTCCGGTGCCGGAGGCTGAGGAAGGGCACCTGGCTCATGGCCTCCATCCCTCCGGCCAGGACGACCCGGGCCCGGCCGAGGCGGATCTGGTCCGCCCCCATCTCCACCGCCCGGGAGCCCGAGGAGCACTGCTGGTTCACCATGCAGGCGGGGGCCCGCACCCCCACCCCGGCCCGGAGGGCTGCCTGCCGGGCGGGATTGGCCCGGAACCCCGCCTGGTAGACCTGCCCCATGATCACCTCGTCCACCTCGTCGCCCCGGACCCCGGCCCGGCGCATCGCCTCGGTCATCACCACCGCGGTGAACTCCACCAGGGGCACCCGGCTCAGGCTGCCGCCGAAACTGCCGATGGGCGACCGGGCCCCCGCGGCGATCACCACCTCAGTCTCCGCCCCCATGCCGCTCCCTCCCACCTTTCGGCCGATGAGCAGGCCCCGGGGGCCGCCCACCGCCGGCACCCCGCCGGGGAACAGCTGCCCGGAGCGCCCCCGGAAGGCCCGCCCGGGGTCGCCCCGCCGGCGAACCCCCCATTAGGCCCGGAAGCCTGTCCAGGAGCGCCTTCCCTGCCGTGCCCGGACACCCGGCGACAGGGTGCCCTTCTCTAAATTCCATACTCGTCGGTCTGCTCCGAATCCTGCCCCCTGTCGGACTGCATGGACAGCGGGCGGCGGAACCCGCTCGGCGCACCGGGGCGTCCCAGGGGTACAGGTGCGCACAGTCCCAAGGGTACTGGTGCGCGCAGCGCCCCCCGGGCTGGACTTGCCCGGAGGGCGCGAAGGGTTGGGGAGCGAGACGACGGACCAATCACGGCGCTCCAGCGCCCGCAGAGAGGGGGGCACCGCCCTCTGGGGTGGCGGCCCCCCTGTGCCGTCCGCTCCGGCGGCCTCAGAACAGCGGCACCCAGGGCACTGGTAGAACACCCGCCACCAGCAGGGCCGCCAGCAGCCCGAGGGCCCAGGTGACCGCCCGCCGCCAGGGCCGGCGCTGGCCGGGGGTTCCCACCGCCCAGGAGGCCAGGACACCGGCAGCCAGGCCTCCGAAGTGGCCCAGGTTGTCGACGTTGACCAGGAGCCCCCAGAGGAGGCTGGCGCCGATGGGACCGGCCAGGTCTCGCCAGTCGACCCGCCGGCCCAGGGCCCGCTGGGCATAGAAGAGCGCCCCGAGGAGGCCGAAGATCGCCCCGGAGGCCCCCACGGAGATCACCCGGGACCGGAGGGCCACCGACGCCAGGCTCCCGCCCACTGCGGCGATGAAATAGATGAACGCCGTGGGGCCGCTGCCATAGATGAGTTCCGCGTGCTGGCCCAGGCCCCAGAGGGCGTACATGTTCAGCGCCAGATGCCACAGGCCGGCGTGCAGGAAGGCAGCGGTGAGGAGGCGCCACTGCTCTCCGGCCGCCAGGACCCGCTGGGTGCTGTTCGCTCCCCACTGGACCAGGGCCGCGGCGCTGGGGCCGTCCAACAGCCCGTGGAGGAAGGTGCCGGGGTCGCCCAGCAGCCCCCAGAGCCCGCCGGCCGGGTCCCGGAGCAAGGTCCAGAGGTAGAAGGCCACGTTGGTCGCCAGGAGCAGCCGGGTGACCGGCACCGGCCCGAAGTCCCCCCGGGCCCACTGCCGGAAGAGCGCCAGGGGCCCGCGGCTCGCCCGGAACATGGGGTCCGGCCCCCGGGGCTCCTTCCGGTCCGGCCGGGAAGTGAGCGCCCGCAGCACCGGCTCCGGCAGGGGCGGAGAGCCCGGCGGCCGGTCCACCAGTTCCAGGTCCAGGTCCACCGCCCAGACCACCAGTTCCCACCCCGACCCGGAGCGGGAGAGCTGCCGGACGGCGGTGGTGTCCTCGGGGGCCGCGCCGTCCGGGAAGAGGCAGGCGACGACGACGGTCTCGGCCCGGTGGGCGCCGGAAGCCGTCTCTGCACCGGGAGCACCCGCGGCGCCCGGGGCGGCCCGGGAGAGGCGCTCCGCTATCGCAGCGGCCGTTGCCGGCCAGGCCTCGGGGTCCGGGGCTGAAGGGAGAGGCACCAGCCGCACCTGCCGGCCCTGGACCTGGCCCGAGAGGACCAGGGGGAGGTCCAGGTCCGCGAGGGGGCCCGGGTCCGGTACCAGGCCATGGGCGGCCGCCGCGGCCTGGAGGTTTTTCAAGTAGCGGTCCAGATCCATCCTCCTACCTCCGGCTTCTCGCATCCATACCCTTAGCCTATCAGGCCTGGCTCCCGGGTGGCAAAGAGGAGCCAGGGCTACCGGCGAGGCCGGCAGGAGTTGCCAGGCCCCGGCAGGAGTTGCCACGGCCCGGCGGGAATCCCTCCGCCGAGGTGGTGCAGGATGCGGCTGATGACACCCCTCGGGGTGCCGGTGGCCTTCCTGCGCTGGGGCCGCCCGGAAACCCCGGAGGCCGCCGGCCCCACCGTGGTCCTGATCCACGGCCTCACCGGCCGGGCCGCGCTCTGGGACGGGGTCGCCCGGGTACTTGCGGACCGGGGCTTTCAGGTGCTGGCCCCGGACCTCCGGAACCACGGCGACGCCCCCCGGACCCCCGCCGCCAGCCCCCGGGACTGCGCCCAGGACGTGGCTGCCCTCATCGCCGAGGTGGCGCCGGGGCCGGTGGACCTGGTGGGCCACTCCTTTGGGGCGGCCGTCGCCTGGGAGGTGGCGGCGGCCTGGCCCGACCGGGTCCGGCGGCTGGTGCTGGAGGACCAGCCCCCGGTGCCCCCCGCCGCGGGCTGGGCCGAGTGGGAGGCCTGGGCCGCCGCCTGGCCGCCCCGGTTTGCCTCCCGGGAAGAGGGGCTCGCCTACCTCCGCCGGGAGGGCCGGAGCCTCCCCTGGTGGGAGCCGAGCCTGGTGCCCCTCCCCGACGGGGGCTGGGGCTGGGCCTTCGACATCCCCGGAACGCTGGCCATGGCACGGCATCTCTACGAGGCAGACCCGGAGGCCGCCTGGGGGTGCCTGGCCCGGGTGCAGGCCCCCACCCTGGTCCTCCGGGGGAGCGAGAGCACCCACCTCTTACCGGAGGTAGCCCAGGCGATGGTCCGCGCTCTCCCCCGGGGGCGCCTCGTCACGGTGCCCGGGGCCGACCACTGGATCCACCGGCGCCCGGAGCCCTACGCCCGGCTGGTCGCGGCCTTCCTCACCGCCGACGACCCCCTGGCCTGCGACCTCCCTCTTCCCGATCCAGGACCCGCAGGGTCCGAAGCCGGTTGAGGGCCGCGGCCAGCTCCAGCAGCCGGGGTCGGGCCCAGTCTCCGGGGGGCACGCCGCCGCCGGCCCAGGCCTCGAGCCCCTGCTCGTCGGCCACCCGGAGGGCCTCCGCCAGGGCCGCCACCGCCGGCCGGTCCCGGAAGAGCCCCTGGCGCAGGGCGTAGAGGAGCGCCCCGCCGATGGCCCGGGTCTGGGACGGGTCGACGAGCTGCTCCACGTAGGAGAGGTCGATGGACTCGGCGCCGAAGGCCAGCTCGTCCAGGTCCCGGGCCCGGACCTTCTCCCGGCCCCGGCGCCGGGGGTCGAGGGAGTCCGGGTCCACCCACCGGGGCCGGGGCGGGGAAAGGGGCACCGGCGCCTCGGGCTGCCGCCGGGCGGGAAGCTCCGCCGCCACCTGCCGGGCCCGGGCGGTGACGTCCGCGGGCCGGTAGTTCTGCATCAGGATCACCGTGTCCGCCACGTCCAGGTAGTCCCCGGCGCCGCCCACCACCAGCACCGTGGAGACCCCCAGGTCGGTGTAGAGGCTCCGGACCCGGTCGATGAAGGGGGTGATGGGCTCGCCCTCCTTGGGCACCAGCCGCTGCATCCGGGCGTCCCGGATCAGGAAGTTGGTCGCAGCGGTGTCCTCGTCCACCAGCAGCAGCCCTGCCCCCGCCTCCAGGGCCTCCACCAGGTTGGCGGCCATGGAGGTGGAGCCCGAGGCGGCCTCGGTCCGGAACCACCGGGTGTCGGTCCCGCCGGGCAGCCCGGCGATGAAGGGGGAGATGTCCACCCCCTCCACCCGGCGGCCGTCCTCGGCCCGGAGCTTCCAGGCGTCGGCCCGGGTCACCACCCGCTCCCGGCCGTCCCCGGGGATGTGAGGGTAGACCCCCCGCTCCAGGGCTCGGAGCAGGGTGCTCTTGCCGTGGTAGCCCCCGCCGACGATCAGGGTCACCCCCGCGGGGATGCCGGTGCCCGTCACCGGCCCGGCGTTGGGGAACTCCACCGTCACCCGAAGCTCCGGGGGCGACACCCAGGGCACCGCGCCGGGAAGGGGCTTCTGGCTCACCCCGCTCTCCCGGGGGAGGATCGACCCGTCGGCGACAAAGGCCACCAGCCCCATGGCGGGGAGCCGCTCCTGGAGCCAGGCGTGGTCCTCCGCCGCCGCGAGGTGCGCGCTCAGCGCCCGGCGGTCGTGAGCCCCGGCGAGGAGGGAACCCGCCACTGCCCGGGGGATCCGCTCCAGGAGCAGCTCTTCTGCCGCCCGGCCGAGGATCCGCCGGCCCGCGGCGGGCAGCCCGGCAGCAAACCGCACCTCCACGGTGCCGTCGGGTTCCACCCGGACCGCGGTCCGGGGCAGGATCTCCTGCTCCCCGGCGTCGATGAAGATGAGGCCGCTCTTCCCGCTGCCCAGGGATCCCCCCCGGGGCAGGGCCCGGTGAAAGGCCCGGGCGAGGAAGTCCCCGGTGGCCCAGCGCCGGAGCGGGGTGGCGAGGGCCTCGGGGGGCAGTCCCGCCGCCGGTCCGGGCACCCGAACCCGGAACCGGCTCGGGGAAGCGAAGGGATCGGGCTGAGCCCGATCGAGCCGGAGTTCCCAGTTGCCGAAGTCGTAACTGCCTTCCAGATCCCGGTAGGCCGGGTAGCCCCGGCCGTCGATGCGCCGGAGGGCCTGCCGCAGGTCCTCCCGGGTACGCAAGGGCATCCACCTCCAGTTGACGCAGGGCCGGAGCAGGGGGTTCAGCCGTCAGGGGTTTCAGCCACCAGGCCCGGGAAGCGGTGCGGTGCGGAGCCACAGGAGAGAGCCCGGTCCGGGGACCGGGCTCCCACTTAGCCGCTGCCGTCGCCTGGCGGGATCGTCCCGGATGCCATCTCGCCCTGGCGGAGGTCCGGACTGCCGCCGTCTGGGCGGGACGTCCGGGGGGCGGACCTACGCCTCTTCCTGTCGGGCCCCCTACGCGGGCAGCCGGATCCCCTCCAGGGCCAGCAGCCGCTCCTTGATCCGGAGGCCGCCGCTGTACCCGCCGAGCCCGCCCCCGGCGGCCACCACCCGATGGCAGGGCACCAGGATGGCCACCGGGTTGGCCCCAAGGGCCCCGCCCACGGACCGGGGCGAGCCGCCGGCCATCCGTGCGAGGGCCCCGTAGGTGGTCACGGCTCCGTACGGGATCCGGAGCAGGGCCTGCCAGACCCGAAGCTGGTACGGGGTGCCCCGCAGGTCCAGGGGGACGTCAAAGTGCTGGCGCCGGCCGGCAAAGTACTCCTCGAGTTGCTCCCGGGCCCGGGCCAGGTGCGGGTGGTCCGGCGCCTCCACCCGGGGCTCCCCCGGGAAATGCCGGTCCAGCCACCCCTCCAGCCACCGTGGCTCCTCCCCGGGCAGGTCGAGGGCGCAGATCCCTTTCTCCGTCGCCGCCAGCCGCACCGGGCCCAGGGGCGAGGCGATCGTTGTCAGGTAGACGGCCATCGACGGTCGCACCTCCTGCCGCTGCTCCTTTCCTCACTACGGGCCTGGCCGGAGGAATTCCTGCTCCGGCCCGGGAGTTCGCCTCTGCAAACGGGCGGCGGGAGGATGGCCGCTGGCCGTTCTACACAGGCGCCGACCCTGGTACAATGGTAGCACTGCCAACTGACCGCGGCGGGACGGGGGCCAACGGATCGCGGAGGGACGGGATGAGAAGGTGGAACTGACCATCGATCGGGAGGACCTGGTCCGGCGGCTGGTGGAACTGCTCCAAATCCCCAGCCCCACCGGCCGGGCTGATGCTGCGGTGGACTATATGGAGCGAGCCTTCGCCGACCTGGGGGTCGAGACCCGGCGCACCCGGAAGGGGGCCCTTCTGGCCGTTCTGCCGGGCCAGGACCCGACGGCGCCGGCCCGGGCCCTGGCGGCCCACGTGGACACCCTGGGGGCGATGGTGAAGGAGATCAAGCCCAGCGGCCGGCTGAAGCTCACCCGGATCGGCAGCTACCCCTGGTTCACCGTGGTGGGGGAGTACTGCACGGTCCACACCCTGGACGGCCGGCAGTACACCGGCACCGTGGTGCCGGTCCGGGCTTCGGTCCACGTTCACGGCCCGGAGATGAAGGAGATCAAGTGGGAGGACGACGACGTCGAGGTTCGGCTGGACGAGCGGGTGAGCGACCCGGAGGGGGTGCGGGCCCTGGGCATCGGGGTGGGGGATTTTGTCTCCTGGGATCCCCGGACCGTCGTCACCCCCGCGGGCTTCATCAAATCCCGGCACCTGGACAACAAGGCCGCGGCGGCGGTCTTCCTGGCGGCAGCCCGGGTTCTCCGGGAGACCGGCCGGCAACCCACTGCGACCACCTACCTCTTCATCAGCAACTATGAGGAGGTGGGCCACGGCGCGGCCGCAGGGATCCCTCCGGAGGTGGCGGAGATCGTCGCGGTGGACATGGCCGCGGTAGGTCGGGGGCAGACCTCCGATGAGTTCTCCTGCACCATCTGCGTGATGGACAGCGACGGCCCCTACGACTACGCCCTCAACCGCCGGCTGATTCAGCTCGCCCGAGCCCACGGGATCCCGCATCAGGTGGACATCTATCCCTACTACGGGTCCGACGCCGGTGCCGCCCTCCAGGCCGGCCTGGAGGCCCGGCACGCCCTCATCGGCCCCGGGGTCGATGCCTCCCACAGCTACGAGCGCACCCATGTGGAAGCCCTGGAGGCCACCGCCCGGCTGGTCCTGGCTTACGTCTTGAGCTGAACCCCAACCACCGAGGCGGCATCAGGCGGAAATACCCCATCGCGTTGGGCTGGATCGGCACCCTGGCCGGTTCGGCCCTTTTTTGTTTGGCGTTGACAATGCCCCCGGCACTGCCTACAATCGGAGGTAACCCAAAAGCGAGTTTTCCGATACAAAATACGGTATTAGGGGGAGGGATTCGGATGCTCCACACGGCCCTTGCGGGCGGACTGACCGGCCTGCTCTTTGGCTTTGTGCTGCAGCGGGGGCGCTTTTGCATGACCAGCGCCTTCCGGGATCTGTACCTCACCCGGGACAGCCGGCTCTTCAAGGCGTACGTGGTCTCCCTCGCCGTCCAGTCCACCGGCATCCTGCTCCTACAGCAGGCGGGCCTGGTTCAGGTTCAGCCCGATCCCTTTCAGTGGCTCGCCGCTCTTACCGGCGGCCTGATCTTTGGCATCAGCGTGATCCTCTCCGGCGGCTGCGCGTCCGGGACCTATTTCCGAATTGGCGAGGGCATGGTGGGGTCGCTGGTGGCAGCAGTCTTCTACGGCATCGGCGCCCTCATGGCCCGAGCCGGGGCTCTCGCCCCGCTCACCCGACGCATCCAGGAGCCCACCGCCACGCTGAACGGTGCCACAACCCTCTACGGCGCCCTGGGGGTCAGCCCCTGGGTGCTGGCCGGCGCCCTCTGGGCGGTCTCGCTCTTCTTCCTGGTCCGGAGCCGCCGGGAGCCGCAGCCTGCCATTCCGTTTCCGGAGGATCCGCACCGTCCGGCCCTCTGGAGGGCGGTCTTCGGTCGGGGCTGGAGTTGGCCGGTGACCGGCTTTGCCGTGGGCGCGGTCGCGGTGCTGGCCTGGATCACCTCGGTGAGTACGGGTCGCCATTACGGCCTGGGCATCACCACCCCCACCGCCAACCTGCTGCGGTTTCTCGTCGTAGACAGCAACCCCCAATTCCTAGACTGGGGTGTATTCCTGGTTCTCGGCATCCCGCTGGGCAGCTACCTGGCCGCCCGGGGCGCCGGTGAGTTCCGGCTGCGGGCCCCCAACGCCGGCCGGCTCCTACAGCACATGGTAGGCGGCCTGGGCATGGGCCTGGGAGCTACCCTGGCCCGGGGATGCAACGTCGGCAACGGCCTGGTTGCGGTGAGCCTCTTTACCCTCAACGGCTGGGTGGCGACGCTGGCCATCATCCTGGGCACCTGGGTCGGTGCCTACCTGTTCCTGGTCTTGCCCATGCGGGCTCAGGTCAGGGCCGCAGGACAGGCCGTCGCCGCCAGCGGCGGCTGACGCTGGCGGCTCCCGGGGGCCAACGGGCCCGGCGGCACCCTTCACACTCTTCCTGGAAAGGAGCGATGGCGATGCGTTCCGAGCTGTACCTGGACCTCCTGGGGGAGGTCTGCCCCTACCCCCTGGTGATCGCCAAGCAGCGGATTCAGGAGGTGGCGCCGGGGGGCCGGCTCATCATCGACTTTGACTGCAACCAGGCGACCGAATCCCTGCCCCGATGGGCCCAAAGCGCCGGCCACCTGATCGAATCCTTTGAGAAAACCGGCCCGGCGAGCTGGCGCATTGTCATCCGCCGGCAGGGCACCGGTAGCGACGAGGTCACCCCAGAGGACTACACCTGCGCGGTGCCGAAGCAGGGCGGGTAACGGGCGGCAGTGGCGGCCGGCGGTACCACTGGGCGCCCCGCAGGGGGGCAGACCGGCCAGGTGCACCGTCTTCATCCATCGGCGAATCCGGAACCGGCGAATCCGGGCGGGGGCACCCGACGGCCCGGGCGATGGGCACGTGGGCAGCACCACCTGCCGGAGATACGACAAGGAAGCAGAGGAGATGGCAGGGTGCGGGCGCCGACACGGCGAAACCGCTTCCTGCCATCCAGCGTTTTAAGCCGGAGGCCCCGAATCGGAGGTGTGAAACCGATGGACGCGAAACTGCAGGCGGTGCGGGCGGCGCTGCCGGCCCTCAGCCGGGCCGTCTACCTCAACAACGGCACCACGGGCCCCCTGCCCGCCCCGGCGGCCGAGGCGATGGCCGCGGCCCTCCAGGAGGAGCTTACCGGCGGCCGCACCGGGGAGGCGTACTTCCGCCGGACCTTCGGGCTGGCCCAGGAACTCCGGCAGCTCCTGGCGGCGGTGCTGGACGCCGGCCCCGATGCCATTGCCCTCACCGGCAGCACCACCGAGGGGGTGAACATCGCCCTCTGGTCCCTGGACTGGCAGCCCGGGGACGAGGTGGTGAGCGCCAACACCGAGCACCCGGGGGTCCTCTTCCCCCTCTTCTCCCTCCGGGACCGGCGGGGGGTGACGGTGCGCCTCGCGGACCTCCTGGAGCCGGGGCAGGACGTGGTGGCCGCCCTGGAGCGGCTGATCACCCCCCGGACCCGGCTGGTGGCCATCTCCCACGTGGCCTGGAGCACCGGGGAGCTCTACCCCGTCGAGGAGATCGCGGCGATGTGCCGGGCCCACCGGGTCCTCCTGCTGGTAGACGGCGCCCAGGCCGCGGGGGTGGTGCCCCTCCGGCTCCGGGAGTGCGGCGCGGACTTCTACGCCCTGCCGGGGCAGAAGTGGCTCCTGGGGCCCGAGGGCACCGGTGCCCTCTACGTCCGGGCAGAGCGGCTGCCGGAGGTCCGGAACACCTTTGCCGGCTACGTGAGCGCCCAGGCCTGGCACCGGTCCGGCTTCCTCCCCCACCCCGGCGCCCGGCGGTTCGAGTACGGCCTCCGGCATCCGGTCTCCCTCGCCGGGCTCCTGGCCGCCGTCCGGTGGCTCCGGGACGAGGTCGGCCTGCCCTGGGCGATGGAGCGGAGCCACGCCCTGGCCGCCCGGCTCCGGCGCCACCTCCAGGCCATCCCGGGAGTCCGGGTGATCACCCCGGAGCGGCACGCCGCCCTGGTGAGCTTCCAGATCCCGGGGGTGCGGCCGGAGGAGGCGGTCCGGGCCCTGGAGGAGCGGGGCTTCTGGGTCCGGTCCATCGACCTTCCCCCTGCGGTCCGGGCCTCCTGCGGCTTCTACAACACCGAGGAAGAGATCGACGGACTGGCCGAGGCGGTAGCGGACATTGCCCGAGGGAGAGGGCAGAGATGACCGCGCCCCGGCAGCGGGGCGCCCCGCCGCCGGCGGGGGCTGGCAGAGTGGCCGTCCAGCCCCTTGCCGGCTATGCCCCCCTCGCCGCCCGGTGGCTGGGAGCCCTCGGCGAGTCCCGCCGGGACCTGTTGGAGACCGTTGCAGACCTCACCGACGACGAACTCCACACGGCACTGGTGCCCGGAGCCCACAGCATCGCCGCTCTCCTCCGGCACGTGGCCGGGGTGGAACTCTGGTGGGTTCGGACGGTACTGCTCCAGTCGCCCCTGGACCCTGGGACCGCGGAGCGGTACGGCCTGAGCCAGGGGCCCGGCACCATCCTGCCGCCGCCCCGGGAGTGGGGTCTGCCGCAGTTCCTCGCGCTCCTGGACGAAGCCCACGGGGAGACGTGCCGGGCCTTCCGGGGGCTGGACGATCTCGCCCTGCAGCGGCCCGACCGGCCCTGGCCCGGCGGCGGCCGGACCATCTCCCCGGAGTGGATCCTCTACAACCTCCTGGACCACCTGGCCAACCACCGCGGGCAGATCGCCATGTTGAAGCGGCTGGTCCGGCACCGGGGCGGTGAAGCGGCGGAACCGGCATCGGAACTCCGGCGTCGGGGCAGGGAAACCGGACCGGACGCACCGTAA
>JAKKUO010000005.1 GCA_021890795.1 Bacillota bacterium
GCGCCGGAGGTGCTCCGGGCCCAACTCGGCGGGTAGCGGGGCCCCGGGGCCGGCCCCACCGGCGGGTCCCTATGGACCTCCGGCCGGCGCCACCGGCTGGCTCGACCGGCCGGCCTCGCCGCGCCCGTCGGGCCGGTCCCGCCTGTCCTCCCTGCTCATCCGCACAGTCTCCTCGCACTGTATCCGCAAAAGCCTTCCCGCGCCGGTCCTTTCGCCCACAGGTGATTCCCTGGCCAACGGGAACCTGGCCGGAGCCCGGGCAGTCGGAAAGAAAAATGCCGGCCTTCCCGCCGGCATAGGAAACAGGAAAAGGCCCGGCGCGGGGGGCGAGGCCCATGGCCTGGCGGTACACCATCATCAGCGACCTCCACCTGGGCGATCAGAGTGGGGCCGATGACTTCTGGCAGTCGGGTTCGGCCCCGGCCCTCTCGGCCCTCCTGGCCGAGGTGGCGGCGGACCCGGGACACCACCTGGTCCTCCTCGGGGATATCTTTGAGCAGTGGCAGTTTTCCCTGGACGAGATCCTGGGGCGCTACGCCCCGTGGCTCGATCCCATGTTCGCGCTGGCCCGGGAGGGGCGGGTGACCTACGTCCTCGGCAACCACGACTATGAGCCCTTCAACCTGTTCCTGCCCTTCGGGCGGCTGCTGGGACTGATCCCCCTGGCGGAGGAGTTCCGGATCCCCGAAGTGGGGCTGGTGGCGGTCCACGGCCACCTGCAGGACCCCCACCCGGAGCGGCTGGTGCCCCTCCCCGGCCAGCAGGGGGTCTACCGGGTCTCCCGCCGCCTGGTCTATTACCTGAAGTACCTCGAGCGGCGTTATCCCAATGTGGACGAGCGGCTGGCCGCCTTCGGCCGGGCCGCCGCCCGGGGATGGCAAAGCGCTCGCGTCCTGTGGCAGTTCCTGCAGCGGCTGGGGCCCTGGGAGGCCCGGTCGACGTTTCTTTGGCTGGAGGAGAACCTCCTCCGGTGGCAGCCGCCGAGCCGGCAGCCGCCGGAGCCGGTGCCGGACTCGCCCGCTCCCGACCCCTGGGAGCAGGCGGCGGCAGAGATGCTCTTCAGCCCGGATGGGGGCTGCCGCACGGTGGTGATGGGCCACACCCACGTCCCCCGGTGGGTCCGGTGGGGCGACCGGACCTACCTGAACGCCGGCTCCTGGTGTTACGGCAACCGTTACCCGTGTACCTTCGTCCGCATCGAAGGCGACCCTCCGGAGCCGTCCCTCTGGCAGATCGGTCCCGACGGGTTCGGGGGACTCCGGGCCTGGCCCTGGGAGGGGATCCGGGAGGACCGGGTCCCCGGGGCAGGGTAGAAGGGGAGCCCCCGCCGCATACGGCCCTGGTCGCCGGGAATTCTACCGGGCGGCGGGAGGGTTTCCCATTCCCGGCGCCGAATACCCGTACGGGACCGATGACCCAGACAGGCGATCGGGATGCCACGCCCGGGGGGTGTGTCCCGCCGTGGCTGTGGCCGGCGGAGGTTCCGGGGGGCGGAGCGACAGGAACCCTCCGGGCGAAAGCGGGTGATTCACCATGGCTGAGACCAACGACAAGACCCTCATGTGGCGGGGCAGGTCCGAGGATCTGAACCCCGGTGAGGTGCTGCGTAAGGTCTACGCAGCCCTCAAGGAGAAGGGCTACAGCCCTATCGACCAGATCGTCGGCTACCTGCTGTCCGGGGATCCCACCTATATCACCAGCCACAACGGGGCCCGGAACTTGATTCGGCGGCTGGAACGGGACGAGCTGCTGGAAGAACTGGTCCGGGCCTATCTGGAAGGGCCGGCCGGCAACCGGTAGCGGCGACCGGTGGCCGGGTAGGCCCCGGTGGGCCGGCGGTGCGGGCCCACCATCCGGTAGGAACCGCAGCGGCGTTCCAAGGGGCGGAAAACCCGCCCCTTTCGGTTTGCCGGTGCGGTCTTCTTGTCAGCGGTTGCGGCCTATCACTTCCGGACGCCCTGAATGTGGAAGGAGGCGCACCCTTGCCCACAGCAGCGGAACTGATGCCACTGGTCCCCGGCAGGCGCTGGCGCTACCGGCTGTCCGTCGGGGGCCGGACGGTGGCCCGGCTGACCCAGGAGGTGCTGTTGGTCGCCCAGGGCCGGAGCAGCACCCTGGCCCGGCTGCGCCGGCAGGTGGAGGGGGAACCGCCCCAGGTGGTCCCGGTGGTCAGCGGGGCGGGGGAGGTGCGGGTCGACGGCCAGCCCGTCCTCCGGGATCCCATCGCCCCGGGGAGCACCTGGCCCGGGATGGGGCCGGAGGGTCCCGCACGGTACCGGGTCGCGGCGGTGGCCGAGGCGGTGGAGGTACCCGCAGGCCGGTTCGAGGGGGCGACGGTGGTCCGGGTGACCGGCCCCGACGATGGGGAGCTGGCGGAGAGCACCTATGTCCCCGGCGTGGGACTCGTCCGGCACCGGTTCAACGGGCCCCTGGGTTGGGGTCTGCTGGAACTGGAGGCCTGGGAGCCGGGGGATGGGGAAGGGGCGGGCCGGTGAGATTTTTCATGCTCCGGCAAGCAGGAATTCGGTCGCCGGTGTGGAAAACAAGAATCGTCGGCGGATGAAACCGGTTCCACATGAACCGGTTCCTCTGTGCGCCATGTGGAACCGGTTTCATACCGGGGAAGGAGGGCGGGGATTGCCCACAATCCGGGATGTGGCCCGGGCGGCGGGGGTGAGTCCGGCCACGGTCTCCCGGGCCCTGAACGGCAGCGGCTACGTCAGCCCGGAGACCCGGCAGCGGGTGCTGGACGCGGCAGCCCGGCTCGGCTTTACCCCGAGCTACATCGCCCGCAGCCTGGTGCGGAAGGCCACCCGCACCCTGGGGCTTTTGGTACCGGACATCACCAACCCGTACTTCCCGGCGATTGCCCGGGGGGTGGAGGATGCCGCCGCCCGGGCCGGGTACAGCGTGGTCCTGTGCAACACCGACGGCGACCCGGACCACGAGGAGGACTACATCCAGTTCCTGCGGGAGCGGCAGGTAGACGGCCTGGTGCTCATCGCTTCCAGCCCCCGGGCCGGGGAGCTGGTAGCCAGGGGCGACGCCCCGCCCGTGGTCTTTGTCGACCGGGTGCCTCCTGGGGCCCGGGCTGACGTGGTGGTGGTGGACAACCGCCGGGGGATGCTCGAGGCCACCCGGCACCTCCTGGCCCTGGGCCACCGGCGGATCGGCTTTGTGGCCGGGCGGGTCGGGTCCGGCACCGCGGAGGAGCGGCTGGCCGGGTACCTGGCGGCCCTCGGGGAAGCGGGGATCGCCCCGGATTCCCACTACATCGCCCCCGGGGACTTCACCTTCCAGGGGGGATACCAGGCGGCCCGAGGGCTTCTCAGCCTGCCGGACCGGCCCACCGCGGTGGTGGCAGCCAACGACCTGATGGCCGTCGGGGTCTGCCGGGCGGCCCTGGAGGCCGGGCTCCGGATCCCCCAGGACCTGGCGGTGGTGGGCTACGACGACATCCCGATGGCTGAGCTGATCCACCCGCCCCTCACCACCGTGGCCCAGCCCACCTACCAGATGGGGGAGCTGGCGGCCCGGCTGCTGATGGAGCGGCTGGAGGGCCGGGCGGGCCCGGAGCCCCGGCGGGTGGTGCTGGAGGCGAGGCTCGTGGTGCGGGAGTCCTGCGGAGCGGCCCTTGCCGCCGGCGGAAGAGGAGGATGAGGGGATGCAACCGGAGATCGTAGTGGTGGGCAGCCTCAACCTGGACCTGGTGGCCCGGGTGCCCCGGCGGCCCCGGGGGGGCGAGACCCTCCTGGGCTACCGGCTCGACCAGTTCCCCGGCGGCAAGGGGGCCAACCAGGCGGTGGCCGCCGCCCGGCTGGGAGCCGGGGTGGCCATGGTCGGGGCGGTGGGGGCGGACGGCTTTGGCGAAACCCTCCTCGCCGCCCTCGCCGGGGACGGGGTGGACACCCGGTGGGTGGAGCGCCGGCCGGGGGTGGGCACCGGGGTGGCGCTCATCACCGTGGACGACCAGGCGGAGAACAGCATCGTGGTTATCCCCGGGGCGAACGGCGAGGTCACCCCGGAGCAGGTGGCGGCAGCGGAGCCGGCCATCGCCGGGGCCAAGGTGATGCTCCTGCAGCTGGAGATCCCCCTGTCCGCGGTCCAGGCCGCGGCGGAACTGGGCCGGCGGCACGGGCTCACCGTGATCCTCGACCCCGCCCCGGCGCCCGCGGCGCCCCTGCCCCGGGAGCTGATGGAGCTGGCGGACTTTGTCACCCCCAACGAGACCGAGGCCGCGGCTCTGACGGGCCTGACGGTGGACCCGGCGGATCCCCGGCCGGTGGCGGAGGCGCTCCTCGGCCAGGGGGCCCGGCGGGCCCTGGTGAAGCTCGGCGCCCGGGGGGTCTACTGCCTGGGGCCCGAGGGCGAATTCCGGCACCCGGGCTTCCCGGTCGCCGCCGTGGACACCACCGCCGCGGGGGACGCCTTCGCCGGCGGGTTGGCCGCGGCCCTGGTACAGGGGCTGCCCCTGGCCGAGGCCCTGGCCTGGGGCTGCGCTGCCGGGGCCCTGGCGGTGACCCGGCCGGGGGCCCAGGCGGCCATGGCGACCCGGGATGAACTGATCGCTTTTCTGCAAGAAAGGAGCCAGGCGCGATGAAAAAGACCGCCCTTCTCAACCAGCCCCTCTCCGCGGTCATCGCCGGCATGGGCCACGGCGACCTCCTGGTGATCGGCGACGCCGGGCTGCCCATCCCGGCCGGGATCCCGCGGATCGACCTGGCGGTCACCGCCGGGGTGCCCCGGATGCTGGAGGTGCTCCGGGCGGTGCTGACGGAGCTGCAGGTGGAGGAGGCCCTGGTGGCCCAGGAGACCTGGGAGGTCAGCCCCCAGGTGGGGGAGGGGATCCGGACGGCCCTGGGCTCGGTGCCGATCCGGACCATCACCCATGCCGAATTGAAGGAACTTTCTGCCCGAGCGGTGGCCGTGGTCCGCACCGGGGAGTGCACGCCGTACGCCAACGTGGTGCTGAAGGCGGGGGTCACGTTCTGAGATGAAAGCCGGACATAAGCCGGGTCAAGTCCTGCTCCGGGCGGTGGACCTGCACAAGTCCTTCCCCGGGGTCCGGGCCCTCCAGGGGGTGAGCCTGGAGGTCCGGAGCGGGGAGATCCACGGCCTCCTGGGGGAGAACGGCGCCGGCAAGTCCACCCTGATCAAGTGCCTGAGCGGACTCTACCGGCCGGACAGCGGCACCATCTGGCTGGGGGACCGGCCGGTCTCCTGGTCCGGTCCCCGGGACGCCCTCCGGGCGGGGATCGCCACCATCCACCAGGAACTGAGCCTCGCGCCGGACCTGACGGTGATGGAGAACATCGCCCTGGGCCGGGAGCCGGTCCGGGGGCCGGGGCTCATCGCCTGGCGGGAGATGGAGGCCCTGGCCCGGGAGGCCCTGGGCCGCCTGGGGGTGGCCATCGACCCCCGGGCCCGGGTGGGGGACCTGGGGGTCGGGGCCCAGCAGATGGTGGAGATCGCCCGGGCCCTCTCCGTCGACGCCCGGGTGCTGATCCTGGACGAGCCCACAGCGGCCCTCACCCAGGCGGAGGCGGAGCGGCTCTTTGCGGTCCTCGACGGGCTCCGGGCCCGGGGGGTCGGCATCGTCTACATCAGCCACCGGTTGGAAGAGCTCTACCGGCTTTGTGACCGGGTGACGGTGATCCGGGACGGTACCTACGTGGGTACCTATCCGATGCCCGAGACCCCCGAGGCCACCCTGGTCCAGGCGATGGTCGGCCGGCCGCTCCAGGACCGGTTCCCCCGCCGGCAGGCGGCCATCGGCGAGGAGGCCCTCACGGTCCGGGACCTGAGCCGTGGGCAGGTGCTTCAGGGGATCTCCCTCACCGTCCGCCGGGGCGAGGTGGTGGGGGTGGCGGGGCTGATGGGGGCCGGCCGGACGGAGCTGGCCCGGGCCATCCTCGGCCTCGACCCGGTGGACCGGGGCAGCGTCACGGGCCTCGGCCGGCCGGTGCCGCCGGGGAATCCCCGGGCGGCCCTGGCCGCGGGGCTGGTCTACGTGCCCGAGGACCGCAAGCGCCAGGGGCTCTTTCTCAACCGGAGCGTCCGGGAGAACCTCTCCCTGGCTTCCCTGGGCCGGCTGGGGCGGCTGGGGTGGATCTCCCCCCGGGCCGAGCGGGAACTCGCCGGCCGTTGGGTTCGGGAGCTGGGGGTGCGCACCCCCAGCCTGGAGATCCAGGTGGCGACCCTCTCCGGTGGCAACCAGCAGAAGGTGCTCTTCGGCCGCTGGCTGGCCACCGACCCCCAGGTGCTGATCCTGGACGAGCCCACCCGGGGGGTGGACGTGGGCGCCAAGGCGGAGATCTACCGATTGATCAACCGGCTGGCCGAGGCAGGCAAGGCGATTCTGATGATCTCCTCGGAGCTGCCCGAACTGTTGGGCATGTGCGACCGGATCCTGGTGATGCGGGCGGGGCGGCTGGTGGGGGAGTTCAGCCGGTCCGAGGCCAGCCAGGAAGCGATCATGCGCTGCGCGGTGGGCGCGGGCGCCGGATAGGAGCGATGGGCAGATGGAGAAGCGGCCTCTTGGCTGGCTTGTTAGCCGGTTTCCCCGGCGGCTGGGCCCCCTGGCCGGGCTCCTGGCCCTGGCGGTGGCCCTCAGCCTCCTCAGCGACCGGTTCCTCACCCTGACCAACCTGCTCAACGTCACCCGGCAGGTCTCCATCAACGCCATCATCGCCGCGGGCATGACCCTGGTGATCCTGACCGGCGGCATCGACCTCTCGGTGGGGTCGATCCTGGCTCTGGCCGGGGCGGTGACCGCCCGGGCGGTGGCCACGGGCCAACCGGTCCTGGTCGCGGTCGCTTCCGGGCTGGGGGTGGGGCTGGCCGCAGGGCTCGTGAACGGCCTCCTGGTCACCCGGGGGCGGGTCCCGGCCTTCATCGCCACCCTGGGCACCATGACCGCCCTCCGGGGGCTGACCCTCACCTACACCGGCGGCCGGCCCATCACCGGCCTCACCGACAGTTTCCGGGCCCTGGGGGGAGGCTATCTCCTGGGCCTGCCGGTGCCGGTGGTGATCATGGCCCTGGTCTTCGCAGCGGCCTGGGTCTTCCTCACCTACACCCGGCCGGGGCGGTACGTCTACGCCCTGGGCAGCAACCGGGAGGCGGTCCGGACCGCCGGGGTGCCCACGGTGCCCTACGAGACCCTGGTCTACGTCCTCTCCGGCCTCACCGCGGCTCTGGCCGGGGTGATCCTCACCGCCCGGCTCAACTCCGCCCAGCCCACCGCCGGGATGGGGTTTGAGCTGGACGCGATCGCGGCGGTGGTCCTCGGGGGGACCAGCCTCGCCGGGGGCAGCGGCGGCGTCGGCGGCACCCTGGTGGGGGCGATGATCATCGGCGTGCTGGACAACGGCCTCAACCTGCTGAACGTCTCCTCCTTCTACCAGCAGGTGGTCAAGGGCCTGGTGATCCTGCTGGCCGTGCTCCTGGACCGGGCCCGGAAGTGAGCGGGGACTGAGGCCCCTCCTGAAGGGGGTGATGCCAGGGCGCAGGCTCCCTACCGGTGCGAGCGGTTCCACAGGGCTGCTCACGTCCGCTCAGCGTGAGCGAATGGCGGCTCAAGGTGCCTCGACCAACCATCAAGGAGGTACGGTGAACCATGTCCGCGATGCGGCGGAAACTCGGCACAGCCCTGGCGGCGGTCCTGGCCCTTGCCCTGGTGGCAGGGTGCGGCCAGAAGCAGGATGGCGGAGCGGGCCAGAACCAGCCGTCCCAGACCGGCGGTGAGCAGCAGGGTCAGCAGTACACCATCGGCCTCGCCATCAGCACCCTGAACAACCCCTTCTTTGTGGACCTCCAGAAAGGGGCGGAGGAGGCGGCCAAGGCCGCCGGGGTGAAGCTGGTGGTCTCCGACGCCCAGGATGACACCGCCAAGCAGGTCTCCGACATCGAGGACCTGATCACCCAGAAGGTCGACGTGCTGATCATCAACCCCACCGACTCCGACGCGGTGGTGCCCGCGGTGGAGGCGGCCAACCAGGCGGGGATCCCGGTGATCACCGTCGACCGGGGGGCCAATGGCGGCAAGGTGGTCGCCCACGTGGCCTCGGACAACGTGGCCGGCGGCAAGATGGCGGGCGAGCTCATCGTCCAGCTTCTCGGCGGCAAGGGCAAGGTGATCGAGCTCGAGGGCATCCCCGGCACCTCCGCGGCCCGGGACCGGGGCAAGGGCTTCCACGAGGCCGTGGACCCCGTCGAGGGGATCGAGGTGGTGGCGAAGCAGCCGGCGGACTTTGACCGGGCCAAGGGGATGCAGGTGATGGAGAACCTGCTCCAGGCCCACCCCGATGTCGACGCGGTCTTCGCCCACAACGACGAGATGGCCCTGGGCGCCATCGAGGCCCTGAAGGCCGCGGGCAAGACCGGGGTGATCGTGGTCGGCTTTGACGCTACCGAGGACGCCCGCAAGGCGGTGGAGGCCGGGGAGATGGCCGCCACCGTCGCCCAGAAGCCGGCGGAGATGGGCAAGATCGCCGTGGAGACCGCCCTCAAGGTGCTGAAGGGCGAGCAGGTGCCCGAGTTCATCCCGGTCTCCCTGGAGCTGGTGAAGAAGTAGCCCAGCGCCCCCGCCTCGGAAGAGGCGGGGGCGATTGTTCTCTCCGCGGGAACACGCCGGGTCGACAAGAGTCCCATGGGCAAAGCCCTGGCGGACGCAGCGGTAGGCACACGGGAGGCGTTGACTTCTCCAACCAGCATCCATCGCCGAGCAGCGCAGGGCAGCGGGAAGGGGTCCGCCGGGCTGTTGTGGCTTCCGTGGCGACGAAGGTTTGGGGGGAGCGCCCCCTCGGCGGCCTGCAGGCCGCCCGTGAGGCGGTGGAGTCGTGGGACGACCTGTTGGCGTCCCCGAGCCGGGGGTTCTTTGTCGGCACCGTGGTGGCACAGCGGGACCCCATCCCGGTGCGCCACCCCGTCGGGGACAAGACCGGCACGACGGTGTGGACTCCCTATGTCTTCCTTCTGGTCCTGGGCGGTCAGGCTGGCGAGGTTGCCCAGGTCCAGCGCTTCGGTCATCCCATCCAGGTCGGTGACCGTTTGGCCGTGGCCCTGTCCTTCGAGGGGCGCAAGCCCGAAGGCAACTACCCCGACGGCTATTTCGTCCTCGAGAGCGCTGTCTACTCCATCGATGACCAGGGCCGGGTAAGGGGCGGCAGCGGCGCGATCGCCGCCCTGGACCTGCCGCTGAGTGAACTAATCGGCCAGATCCAGGGCAGAGAGGCATCGTCCCGGTAACCGGGCGAGGATGACGAGCACAGGTGGGGCCTCTGCGAATCGGCCCTCTTCGCAACTGGCTGCCAACGCAAGCAAGAGCCCCTCCATACCGGAGGGGCTCGGCTATTCGGATGACCTGCCCACGGAGGCCCTACCCTGCCTTCTCCCCCAGGTACGCCCGGCGGACCCGCTCGTTCTCCTGCAGCTCCCGGGCGGTGCCGCTGAGGGCCACCTGCCCGGTCTCCAGCACGTACCCCCGGTCTGCGAGCTTCAGGGCCGCCCGGGCGTTCTGCTCCACCAGGAGGATGGTCACCCCCTGCTGCCGGATCTCCCGGATGGTCCGGAAGATCTGCTGGACCAGGAGGGGGGCGAGGCCCAGGGAGGGCTCGTCCAGCAGCAGCAGCCGGGGTTTGGCCATCAGCGCCCGGCCGATGGCCAGCATCTGCTGCTCGCCGCCGGAGAGGGTCCCGGCGAGCTGCCGCCGCCGCTCCCGGAGCCGGGGGAAGAGCCGGAAGACCTCCTCCTTGGTGGCGGCGATGGCCGCCCTGCCGTCGGTGCGGGTGTAGGCCCCCAGGTTCAGGTTCTCCTCCACCGTCAGGGTGGCGAAGACCTTCCGCCCCTCGGGGCAGTGGGCGATGCCCAGGGCGGTGATCTCGTGGGCCGGCCGGTTGGCGATCTCCTGTCCCCGGTAGCGGATCCGCCCCCGCCGGACCGGCAGGAGGCCGGAGATCGCCCGGAGTCTGCTGGTTGGTCTCCTTCAGCACTTTGTTTCGGTTGTGCAACAGTAGGACCGAGTGAGAATGTACAAGAGAAGCAAAAATTCTCTTCTCCGCAAGGACGTTGACTCCTGCGCGTGGAATGAGTTTGGTGCGGGATTTTTTCTGGAAAAATGCGTGCAGTGCTGTGGGAGGGGGCCCCGACGATGACGGTCCAGGTCAGGCATTACATCGGCGGCCAGTGGGTGGCGGGGAGCACCGGGGAGACGATGAAGACCTTCAACCCCGCCACCGGCGAACCCGTGGCGGAGGTGGCCGTCGCCGGCCCGGCGGAGGTGCGGGCTGCGGCCGCCGCGGCGGCCCGGGCGTTTCCGGCCTGGCGCCGGGTGCCGGCCCCCAAACGGGGGGAGATCCTCTACCGGCTGGCGGAGATTCTGCGGGAGCGGAAGGAGGAACTCGCCCAGCTCCTCACCCGGGAGATGGGCAAGGTGATCGTCGAGGCCCGGGGGGATGTCCAGGAGGCCATCGACATGGCCTACTACATGGCCGGGGAGGGGCGGCGGCTCAGCGGCCAGGTGGTGGTCCCCTCGGAGCTACCGGACAAGTGGGCGATGGCGGTTCGGGAGCCCATCGGCGTGGTGGCGGCTATCACCGCCTTCAACTTTCCCATCGCGGTCCCGTCCTGGAAGATCCTCCCGGCCCTGGTCCTGGGGAACACCGTGGTCTGGAAGCCCTCCCCGGATACCTCCGCCACCGCGGCGGCCTTTGTCCGGTGCTTTGAGGAGGCCGGCGTCCCCGCCGGGGTGATCAACCTGCTGGTGGGGGGCGGCCCGGAGGTGGGCGCGGCCCTGGTGGAAGACCCGGACGTGAAGATGGTCTCCTTCACCGGCTCCACCCAGGTGGGCCGGGAGGTCTACGCGGCCGCGGCCCGGCACCTGAAGCGGGTCGCGCTGGAACTCGGCGGGAAGAACGCGATCACCGTCCTCGCGGACGCCGACCTGGACCTGGCCACCGAGGCGATCCTCTGGGCGGCCTTTGGCACCACCGGCCAGCGGTGCACTGCCTGCAGCCGGGTCATCGTCGAGGAACCGATCTACGATGAGCTGGTCCGGCGCCTCGTGCCCCGGGCCCAGGCCCTCAAGATCGGCGACGGCTTGGATCCCACGGTCCAGGTGGGACCGCTGGTGAGTGAACGAGCCCTCCGGCGGGTGGAGGCCTACGTGGCCGAGGCCCGGGCCGCGGGGATCGAGATCCTCTGCGGCGGCGAGCGGGCGGACCTGGGCCGGGGCTACTTCTACAAGCCCACCATCCTCGGCCGGGTGCCCCCGGAGAGCAAGTTCGCCCAGGAGGAGATCTTCGGCCCGGTCCTCTCCCTCATCGTGGTCCGGGACCTGGAGGAGGCGATCCGGGTGAACAACGGGGTGGCCTACGGCCTCTCCTCCGCCATCTTCACCCGGGACGTGAACAAGGCTTTCCGGGCCATGCGGGAGCTGGACACCGGCATCGTCTACGTCAACCACGGCACCACCGGGGCGGAGATCCAGCTGCCCTTCGGCGGCACCAAGGCGACGGGCAACGGCATGCGGGAGGCGGGGCTTGCCGCCCTGGACACCTTCAGCGAGTGGAAGAGCATCTACGTCGACTACAGCGGCCGGCTCCAGCGGGCCCAGATCGATACCGACGCGCTGGCCAGGCTGCCGGAGCAGTGGCTGCCGGAGTAGCCTGGGGATTGCCGTCGAAAATGTGCCGTCGAAAATGTTGGGGTTCTTGACTTTCTGCGCCGCGAAGGTATAAATTACAACTTAGATAGCCCTCCTTTGCCTTGTCTCACATGGCAAAACCGGCGAAAGCCGGTGACGCAAAGCCACGGGCCTACGGCGCCGTTGGGCGCTAGGGCGGCCGGGTTGCTGAGACAAGCACGGGGACGGATGAGGCCGGACCTTGTGCTGGGTCCGGCCTTTTTCGCTAGAAGCGTTCAGGAGGGTGGCGATGCCATGGGTCGCAAGGCCAGAGTGGTGCCGTCGTGGCGTCTTCAGCGGCCCCGGTGGCTGAGCTTCCGGGTCCGCATGGGGATCGGGGCCAAACTCCTGGCCGGCTTCCTTCTCATCTCCGCCGTCGGAGGCAGCACCAACATCCTGGCCTGGTGGGCTCTCCGGGAGGTCAGCCGGACCTACCAGGAGCAGGTGACCACCGCCGCCGCGGCTCGCACCCAGGCCATCGAGGCGCAACTCGCCCTCACCAGCGCGGCGGCTCACATCCGGAACTTCATCCTGGGGGATGCCCGGGCCGGGGAAGAGGCCCGGAGGGCTGCGGAACGGGCCCGGGAACTGCTCGCTGCCCTGGAGGCTGACCATCGCTTTGACGATGAGAACGGGGACATCGGGTGGCAACTGAGCGAGCTACGCCAGCAGGTGAATGCGGTCGGCCACCGGATCGAAAGCATCGCAAAGGAGATGGGGGCCATCACGGACTCCACCGACCAGGGCGCCACGGCGTTCCTCGTCAACACCCAGATTTCCCCGCTGCTGCAGAAGGTCGGCGAGGATGCCCAGCGCCTCGCGAAGCTGTACCAGGAGGAGGCCGAGGCGGCCCACCAGCGGGCCCATGACCTCGCCGTCCGAGCCGAGCGCTTCCTGTTCGGAGCGATGGCCGCCGCCCTGGGGGTGGGCATCGGCCTCATGGCGCTCATGGCCTCCCGGATCAGCCGGCCGCTCCGGAGCCTGACCCGGGTTGCCATCCGGGTGGCGGAAGGGGACCTCACCCAGGCCCTGCCCCGGGTGCAGACGGGGGATGAGGTGGAGGACCTCGGCCGGGCCTTTGCCGCCATGGTGGAGAGCCTGCGGACCCTGGTCCGGCAGGTCTCGGAGATGGCCCGGCAGGTGACCGACGCCGCCGGGCAGCTCCGGGAGGCCTCCCAGCGGTCCGCCGGGATCGCCGAGGAGACCGCCCGGGCCATCGCCGCAGTGGCCGCGGGCGCGGCGGACCAGAGCCGGGTGAGCGAGTCCAGCCGGATGGCCGTCCAGCAGCTCGGCGAGGCGATCCAGCAGATCGCCGCGGGCGCCCAGCAGGTGGCCATGGAAGTCCAGCGGGCGAGCGAACAGGTAGCGGCCATGGCGCAGTCCGCGGACCGGATGGTAGAGCGGGCCGAGGCGGTGGCCGCGGCCACCCGGGAGGCGGCGGAGACCGCCCAGGGGGGTGCCCGGGTGGTGGGCCGCTCCCTGGATGCCATGGCCCAGGTCCGGGAAGTGGCAGACCAGGCGGCCCGTGAGCTGGAGTCCCTCGCGGCGCTCTCCGGGCGAATCGGCGAGATCACCGCGGCCATCACCGCCCTGGCCGGTCAGACCAATCTGCTGGCCCTGAACGCGGCCATTGAGGCCGCCCGGGCCGGGGAGCACGGCCGGGGCTTCGCGGTGGTGGCCGACGAGGTGCGCAAGCTGGCCGAAGCCTCCGCCCGGTCCGCGGGGGAGATCGACCGGATGGTTCAGGAGATCCAGCAGCGGACCCAGGCCTCGGCCCAGGCAATGGCGGCCACGGTCCAGGCGGTAGCCGAGGGCAGCCGGCTGGCCGGGGAGGCGGGGGAGAGCCTGCAGGCGATCCTGGCCGCGGTGGAGCGGGCGGCAGCGGAGGTCCAGGGCATCCGGGGCGACGTGGCGGGGCTCCAGGCCCGGGCCCAGGACGTGGTGGCCGCGATCGACGCGGTGGCCGCGGTGACCGAGGAGACCACCGCCGCCACCGAGGAGATGTCGGCCGGGACTGACCAGGTGACGGGCCAGGCGGCGGAGGTGGCCCGCATCGCCGAGGCCAACGTCGGCGCCACCCAGCAGGTCTCCGCGTCGGTGGAAGAGCTCAGCGCCACCGCCGAGGAGGTGGCCGGCGCGGCCCGGAACCTGGCAGCTTTGGCCCAGGACCTTCTGGCCGCGGTGGCCCGGTTCCAGGTGGGATCGACGCCGGGGTCTTGACGGCAGCATGAACCCCGGGGCCTTGACAGTGGCATGAACACTCGAGGCCTTGACGGCGGTGAGACCTGTCTGGTAATGTCACCCCGAGGGCACCTTTAAACCGGTCCTGCGAGGCCGGTAAGGCGCTGGAACTGGATCGCCGCGCTGTCCGGGCCCCAAGGCCTGCCTGGAGGGGACCTGGCGGCCCCCAAGGCCTGCCTGGGGTGGACCCGGGGCCCCTGGTGCGGATCCGGCCAAGTGACGCGGAGCACAAATGGCTCCCCGCCTTACCGGGCGGGGAGCCTTTCGCGTATGCGGAGCCGCCACCCGGGGCGGCCGGGAGCCGGCTGGACCAGGGAGGTCGGGACCCGTGAAAAGCCACGGAAGGCTGGGCCTGTGGCAAGGGAGCAGGGAGACTTGGACCCGTGGCAAGGGAGGATGAATGGGATGGAAGGTCGCAAGCCCAAGGCGCAACTGATGGATGCCGAGGGAATGCGCCGGGCCCTCTACCGCATCGCCCACGAGATTCTGGAGAAGAACAAGGGCACGGAGAACCTGGCCCTGGTGGGCATCCGCCGCCGGGGGGTGCCGCTTGCCCAGCGGCTGGCCGCGCACATCGCCCGGATCGAGGGGACCGAGGTGCCGGTGGGGATGCTGGACATCACCCTCTACCGGGACGACCTGAGCGAGCTCTCCGAGTGGCCTCAGGTCCAGGGGACCGAGATTCCCTTTCCGGTCCGGGGGCGGCGGATCGTCCTGGTGGACGACGTGCTCTACACCGGCCGAACCGCCCGGGCGGCCCTGGATGCCCTCCTGGATCTCGGCCGGCCCCAGGTGATCCAGTTGGCGGTACTGGTGGACCGGGGCCACCGGGAGCTGCCCATCCGGGCCGACTACGTGGGTAAGAACGTCCCCACCTCCCGAAAGGAGCTGGTGGAGGTCCGGGTGACGGAGGTGGACGGCGAGGACGCGGTGCTGCTCTTCGACCTGTAGAAAAGGAGGCGGCCGGAGCGGTGAGCCTCAGGCGCAAGGACCTCCTCGGGCTGGAAGACCTTTCCCGGAAGGAGATCGACCGGATCCTGGATACCGCGGAGCGGATGCGGGGGATCGTCGACGGGCCGGTGAAAAAGCTCCCGGCCCTCCGGGGCAAGGCGGTGGTCACCCTCTTCTTCGAGCCCTCCACCCGCACCCGGAACTCCTTTGAACTGGCGGCCAAGTACCTGGGGGCCGACACGGTGAGCGTCGCCGCCCAGGCCTCCTCGGTCCAGAAGGGGGAGACCCTCCTGGACACCGCCCGGAACCTGGAGGCCATGGGCATCGACGCGGTGGTGATCCGCCACAGCCAGAGCGGCGCCCCCCACCTCCTGGCCCGGGCCCTCTCCGCCTCCGTTATCAACGCCGGCGACGGCATCCACGAGCACCCAACCCAGGCCCTTCTGGACCTTTTCACCATCCGGCGGCACAAGGGCCGGCTCGAGGGGCTGAAGGTGGTCATCGTCGGGGACATCTGGCACAGCCGGGTGGCCCGGTCCAACATCTTCGGCCTCAGCAAGTACGGGGCGGAGATCTGGGTCACCGGCCCGGCGACCCTGCTGCCCCCGGAGATCGAGGCCCTGGGGGTCCGGGCGACGGACCGGCTGGAAGAGGCCCTGGAGGGGGCGGACGTGGTCAATGTCCTGCGGATTCAGCTCGAGCGCCAGGCCGGGGGCTACTTCCCCTCCCTCCGGGAGTACAGCCGGTTCTGGGGGATCACCCGGGAGAAGCTCGCCCTCTGCCGGGAGGACGTGCTGGTCCTCCACCCGGGGCCGATGAACCGGGGCGTGGAGATCACGTCGGAGGTGGCCGAGAGCGACCGGTCGGTCGTCCTGGACCAGGTGAGAAACGGTGTCGCGGTGCGGATGGCGGTGCTCTACCTGCTCCTGGGGGGAGGGATCGCCGTTGGCTAGGCTCCTGCTCAAGGGCGGCCGGCTCCTGGACCCCCGGTTGGGGCTCGACCGGGAGGCGGACCTCTTGATCACCGGGAGCGTCATCGCCCGGATCGGCCCGGACCTGGAGCCGGAGCCGGGCACCCGGGTCCTGGACTGCCGGGGCCGGGTGGTGGCTCCGGGGTTCATCGACCTCCACGTCCACCTCCGGGACCCGGGGTTTGAGTGGAAGGAGGACATCGCCTCGGGTACCCGGGCTGCGGCCCGGGGGGGCTTTACCGCGGTGGTGGCGGTGCCGAACACCCGGCCGGTGATCGACAACGCCCAGATGGTTGCCTATGTCCTGGAGAAGGCCCGGCGGGAGGCGGTGGTCAAGGTCCTGCCCATGGGGGCGGTGACCAAGGGGCAGGAAGGGAAGGAGCTGGCGGAACTGGGGGAGATGGCCGCGGCCGGCGCGGTGGCCTTCTCCGACGACGGCAACCCGGTGGAGAACGCAGAACTGATGCGCCTTGCCCTCCTCTACGCCCGGCAGTTCGGCCGGCCGGTGATGGACCACTGCGAGGACCGGACCCTCTCCCGGGGCGGGGCGATGCACCCTGGGCCCTGGTGCACCCGGATGGGGCTGCCGCCCTGCGATCCCCTGGCGGAGGAGGTCCACGTGGCCCGGGACATCCTCCTGGCCGAGGCCACCGGCGGTCATGTGCACATCATGCACGTCTCCACCGCCCGGTCGGTGGAGCTGATCCGCTGGGCCAAGGCCCGGGGGGTCCCGGTCACCGCGGAGGCGACGCCCCACCACTTCACCCTGACCGACGAGGACCTCTACCGGGCCGGGTACGACACCAACTACAAGATGTCCCCGCCGCTGCGGTCCGCCCGGGACCGGGAGGCGATCATCAGCGGGCTGGCGGACGGCACCATTGACGCCATCGCCACCGACCACGCCCCCCACCACCGGGATGACAAAGAGGTCGAGTTCGCCCTGGCCGCCAACGGCGTGACGGGCCTCGAGACCGCGGTCAGCCTCACCCTGGACCGGCTGGTCCGGCCGGGCCGCCTCTCCCTGGAGCGGGCGATCCTCGCCCTCTCCACCCGGCCGGCGGAGATCCTGGGGATCCGGCCGCCGACGCTCCAGGTGGGGGCCGAGGCGGACATCACCGTCCTGGACCTGGAGCGCCGGGTGACCGTCCGGCCGGAGGAGATGGCCTCGAAGAGCCGGAACACTCCGTTCCTCGGCTGGGACCTGGTAGGCGCCCCGGTGGCCACCATCGTCTCCGGCCGGCTGGTGATGGAGGAGGGACGGATCGTTGCGGGCCAGTAGGCCGATGCTGCCCGGGGGCGGCGCGCCGGGCACCCCCGACCCCCGGTATCGGGCGGAGTGGGTCCAGATGGAGGCCCGGGTCGTCGCGCACCGCCCCGGGGGGCTGGACTGGTACAAGCTGGTGCTCGAGGCGCCGGCCATCGCTGCCCGGGCCCGGGCCGGTCAGTTCGTGGAGCTGGCGGTCCAGCCCTCCGGACGGCGGGGGCTGGTCCTGGACCCCCTCCTCAAGCGCCCCTTCAGCCTCTGCGAGATCCGGCCCGAGGCCGGGACCGTCTCGGTGATCTACCGGGCGGCGGGCCGGGGCACCCGGCTCCTGGCCCAGGTGCCGCCCGGGGAGCGGCTGGAGGTGCTGGGCCCCCTGGGCCACAGCTTCCCGGACCCGGCCCGGGGGGAGGGGCTTCTCGTGCTGGTGGGGGGCGGCATCGGTATCCCGCCCATGGCTGCGGCCGCGGCGTGGGCGGCGGCCGCCGGCCGGCCGGTCCGGGCCATCGCGGCGGCCCGGAGCCGGGAGGGGCTGGCGGCCCTGGACGAACTGGCGGCCACCGGGGCGGCGGTCACCGTCTGCACCGACGACGGCTCCGCCGGCCGCCGGGGGCTGGCCACCGACCCCCTGGCGGAGTGGCTCAAGGCCGGCGCGGTGGCCGAGGTCTGGGCCTGCGGCCCCGAGGCGATGCTCCGGGGGGTCCAGGGCCTCTGCCGGGTCGCAGGGGTGCCGGCGTGGCTCAGCCTGGAGCGGCCCATGGCCTGCGGCTTCGGGGTCTGCATGACCTGCACCGTGCCCCGGGCGGACGGCGCGGGGTACTTCAAGTGCTGTACCGACGGGCCGGTCTTCCGGGCGGAGGAGGTGCGGCTGGGATGATGGGTGAACTCGACCTGTCCGTGGAGATCGCCGGGATCCGGTTCCCCAACCCGGTCTGGGTCGCCTCGGGGTGTTTCAACTACGGCCGGGAGTTCGCCCACCTCTACCCCCTCCGGGAACTGGGGGCCATCTGCACCAAGGGCACCGCCCCGGAGCCGTGGGTGGGCAACCCCGGGGTGCGGATGGCCGAGACCCCCGCGGGGATGCTGAACGCCATCGGCCTGATGAACCCCGGGGTCGACCACTACCTCCGGGTGGACGGGCCGTGGCTCAGGGCCCAGGGCGTGAAGATCGTGGTGAACATCGTGGGCCGCACGGTGGAGGAGTACGTCCGGGTGGCGGAGCGGCTCACCCCGGAAGTGGCCGACGCGGTGGAGCTGAACATCTCCTGCCCCAACGTGAAGGAAGGGGGACTGGCCTTCGGCACCAGTCCCCGGGCGACCTACGGGGTCACCGCTGCGGTCCGCCGGGCCACCTCCCTGCCCCTTTTCGTGAAGCTCTCCCCCAACGTCACCGATATCACCGAACTCGCCCGGGCCGCGGAGGCCGCCGGCGCGGACGGCCTCACCCTGATCAACACCCTGCTGGGGATGGCCATCGACATCCGGCGCCGGCGGCCGGTGCTGGACAACGTCTTCGGGGGCCTCTCGGGTCCTGCCATCAAGCCCATTGCCCTCCGGATGGTCTGGCAGGTGGTGGGCGCGGTCCGGATCCCGGTGGTGGGGATCGGCGGCATCGCCACCGCCCAGGACGCCCTGGAGTTCCTGATGGCAGGGGCCCGGGCGGTCCAGGTGGGCACCGCCTGCTTTGCCAACCCCCGGGCGCCCCTGGAGATCATCGCCGGGATCCGGCAGTTCATGGCGGAGAACGGCATCCGCCGGGTGACGGAACTGATCGGCGCCGCCCGGCCGGCGGGGGAGGCGGCCCTGGGCAACCTGCCGCCTCTGGGGGCCGGCGGGGCGGACGGCGGCCACGGGCCATTCCCGGGGTACGGCCCCGGGGGCGACCTGCCGGCCCGGAGTGACAGCCCGGCGCCGACCCCGTTACGCCGGCCTGAGGCGCGGCACCCGGACCCCGGCCCCCGGGCCGGGGAGGCCCTGCGGCAGTGGCTGAAGGATGCGGACCGGGCGTGAGGCGGTGGCGGCGGAGGTCGCCCACCGCGCCGGCGGAGGCCGCCTAGCTTGGTACGAAGGCGGAGGAGGTACCCCATCATGGCGATGCAGCCCGACGAGGTGCTGGCGATCCTGCGGGAGACCGGGGTGATCCGGGAGGGGCATTTCCTCCTCACCTCGGGGATGCACTCCGACCGGTTCCTGCTCCTCGCCCAGGTGCTCCAGTACCCCCGGCACGCAGAGCGGCTCTGCCGGGAGATGGCCGAGCCCTTCCGGGAGGCCGGGGTGGAGGTGGTGGTGGGGCCCGCGGTGGGGGGCATCATCCTGGCCTACGAAGTCGCCCGGGCCCTGGGGGCCCGGGCGATCTTTGCAGAAAAGGTCGAGGGCGGCGGCATGGCCCTCCGCCGGGGCTTTCAGCTCCGGCCCGGGGAGCGGGTGCTGGTGGTGGAAGATGCCATCAGCACCGGCGGGTCCGTACGGAAGGTCCTGGACGCCATCGCCCCCTTCGGGCCGGAGGTGGTGGGGGTGAGCGCCCTGGTGGACCGGACCGGCGGTCAGGTGGACTTCGGCGTCCCCACCCGGGCGGTGCTAACCCTCTCCGTCCCCGCCTGGCCGCCGGAGGCGTGTCCCCTCTGCCGGGCCGGGGTGGAGCTGGTCCGGCCCAAGGGGTGATGCCCGGTCACTCCTGACCTTCCGGCCGGGTGTCCTGCCGGATCTGGAGTTCGTACCGGGCGGTGAGGCCGGCGGTGACCCGGAACATCTCGGCCCGGAACTCGTAGAATTGCCCGCCCATCTCGAACCGGGTCCCGGGGACCACCTCCTCCGCGTAGATCCGGGTGCCGGCCCGGGCGGTCATCGGGGCGCCGGCCTGGCTGGCGGTTCCCTGGATGATCACCTGCTGGGCAGCGGTGAGCTCGGACCGGGCGACGGAGCCCTTCAGGCACCGGATCTCCCGGCCGGCGTAGATCTCGGAGGCGAAGACCCGGCTGCCGCCGATGACCACGTCCTGGGCGGACCAGACCTGGCACCGGAAAGCGTCCTCCCGAAGCTCGATGCTGCCCCGCTGGTCCAGGGCCTGCTGGCAGCGGGTGATCCACCCGTTCAGCTCTGCGACCAACCCAGCGGCCCGGGCCGGGGTGACGGCCTCCGGGCTGTCGAAAAGCATCCGTCCGCACTCGGTCAGGAGGTTCTGCAGGTCCGGTTCCAGCTTGACGTGCCGGCGGATCAGCTCCATCATCTGCCGGAAGGTGGTCTGGGCCCGGCGGAAGGCAGGGACCGGGTCCGGGCCGGTGGCCAGTTCCGCCAGTTGCCGGATCAGAATCCGGAGGTGGCCGAGGAAGGGACCCGGATGCCCCGGAGGGATGGTGTGGAGCCGGCAGGCCTCCGCGGGTCCGTGGACCTCGATGGCGGACGCCGTTACCTCGCAGCCCGTGGCCGGCCCGGCGATGATCACCGTCCCGGCGGTCTGGATCCGGAGTTCCCGGGCCTCCCCCTGGACCACCACATCCTCCTGGCACTCCAAGGTGGTTCCCGGGGGAATCTCCCCTGTCAGCACCCGGCACGGCACCACGTCCGCCCGGGTGCCCTGAGGGGTTGCCTGCACCTGCAGCCGGCCGGTGCGGGTCGCGACCACCTGGCCGCCGGGGAGCCGGCGGAGGCCGGGTCCCAGCTCTACCTGGGGGCTCGCCACCTCGGTGTGGACCCAGGTCTCGGTGCCGGTGACGTCGATCCGGGGCCGGTTGGGCTGGCCAGGTCGGACAGTGCCGACCACCTGGCCGGCCTCCACCAGGCCCAGGGGCGGCTCCTCCCAGGCCCACTCGTCCGGGGTGGGCGCCTGGGCCTCCTGGCCCCGGGCGACCACCTCGGTGCCCCGCCAGCCCTTGGCGGCGGCCTCTACCAGCCGGCCCACGGCGGTCTCGTCCACCCCGAAGGTGACCCCCGCGGCCTGAAGAGCCGACCGGATAGCAGCCACCGGGTCCTCGGGCCGGCGGCGGTGCCGGCTGCGGACCACCGGGACGAGGGTCACCTCCCCGTCTCCCCGGGGCTCCACCCCGTCGGGGTACCAGAAGGGGTCTTGCAGAATCTCCACCGAGGCGGACATCCGGTCCGGCGCTACCTCAATGCGGAAGAAGGGCTGCTGGTCATCCGGGGCCAACTCCCACTCCACGTTGTCCGCGGCGGAGACGGGCATCGGCTCCGCAAGGGGGGTGCCGTTTACCCGGACGATGACCCCCGGCCCGGGCACCAGGACCGGAAACCGGCCCCCCGGACCGGGATCGGTGACGATCACCCGCCGGCCTTCCACCGCCACCCGCCCGTCCCGGGCGCCCTTCTCACCAGCACCGGCCGGGGACTTAAGAGGCGCGGGGTGGCTGGTCAGTCGGCGGAGGAAATCCTTCCACATGGGTCGGTCCTCCTCCCGGTTCGCTCTGCTGGCTTCGGGGCCACCGGCAGCCTCTGGCGCCGCAGCCTGCCACACTGAAGCCAGGGTTGGCAAGATTCGCGTTGCGGAACATCCATATCGATACAGGTCGACTAAACAAAGGATACGGCAGCCAGGACCGCTTTTCCTGTCACCGCTGGCATGATCTGCCTCCGGACAAGCGATCCGCCAGGGGAGGAGCCCCCGCCCGGGGGTACCCAGCTGGCACGGAACTCTCCGGGCCGGGCGGGATGTCCAAAGAGTGAAGAAAATGGGAGGGCGAAACGGTATGGACCTGGCGGACCGGCGGGCGCTGATGGCCGTAGCCCGGGGGGAGCGGCCGGCGGACCTGTTTATCGCCGGGGCGACCCTGGTGAACGTCTACACCGGCGAGCTTCACCCGGCCAACGTGGCCGTCTACCGGGGACGAATCGCCTACGTGGGTGAGCGGCAGACCGGGCTGGGGGAGGGGACCGAAGTGATCGACGCCCGGGGGCTGTACCTTGCCCCCGGGCTGGTGGAGCCCCACGCCCACCCCTTCATCCTCTTCAACCCGACCAGTTACGCGGAAGCGGCCCTCTGCACAGGGCAGACGGCCGCCTTTGCCGATGACGTGCCCTGGAACCTCCTGGGTGCGCCCGGGCTGCATACGGCTGCCCGGGCGACCGAAGCGCTGCCCTTCTTTTTCCGGTTCCTCGCCCGGCCGGAGCGGGCAACGGAGGGGCTGCCGCCGGTCCCCCTGGCGGACACGGAGGAGCGGCTGGCGCTCCCGGCGGTGGCGGGGATGATGGAGTACGGCCGCTGGCCCCGGCAGTACCGGGGGGAGGCCCCGTATCTGGAGGCCATCGACGCCGCCCTGCGGCTGGGGAAGCGGGCGGAAGGGCACCTGGCCGGCGCCTCGGCGGAGCGGCTCTCCGCCCTGGTCGCGGCCGGGCTCACCTCTGACCACGAGCCCATCACCGCCCGGGAGGCCCTGGAGCGGCTCCGCTTGGGGCTCTGGGTGATGCTCCGGCACAGCTCCCTCCGGCCGGACCTGCCGGCGCTGCTGCCGCTTCTCACTGAGCACCGGGTGGACACCGCCCGGCTGATGCTGACCACCGACGGGGCCACTCCGGCCTGGGCGGCGGAGCACGGCCTCCTGGACGAGATGCTCCGGATCCTGGTCCGGGCGGGGGTGCCGCCGGTCCAGGCCTTGCAGATGGCCACCCGGAACCCCGCCACCTACTACGGCCTGGAGGGGGAGATCGGCGGGGTGGCGCCCGGCCGCCGGGCGGACCTGGTCCTCTACCCGGACCTCAGGGAGTTCCGGCCCCAGCGGGTGCTGGCGGCGGGGAAGACCGTGGTCCTGGAGGGGCGGCTCACTGCCCCCCTGCCCCGGCCGGACTGGCCTTCTCTGGCCCCGGTCCCGGTGCTGCCGGACCCCGGGGTCGCGGCGAACCCGGCCCTCTACCTGCCGCCGGCGGCCGCCGGGGAGGCCGTCACCTTGCCAGTGATGGCCTACGAGAACCCGGTGATCGCCCGGCGGCGGGACGTGACCTTGCCGGTCCGGAACGGCCGGCCCGATCTGGCCGGGGGGCCGCCGGACCTCTTACTGGCGGCCCTGGTCCTGGCGCCGGAGCCGGGAGGGAAGCCCCGCCGGGTCCGGGTGGCCCGGGCTCTGGTGACGGGCCTTGGCTTCGGGCCGCCGGGGCTGGCCACCACCCTCCACGTCGCGGCCGGGATCCTGGCGGTGGGCCGGGATCCGGACCAGATGGCCCTCGCGGCCCGGCGGGTCGCCGAGATGGGCGGGGGCATCGCGGTGGCCTGGGACGGAGCGGTGCAGTGGGAGTGGCCCCTGCCGGTGGCGGGGCTGGGCGGAGGGGAGGACTTCCCCGGAACCGCAGCCCGGGAGCAGGAGTTCCGGGCGATCCTCCGGCGCTGGGGCTACCCCCACCACGAGCCGGTCTACACCTACCTTTTCTTTACCGGCGATCTGCTGCCCCGGATGCGGCTGACTCCCGCCGGCCTCTTCGATGTCCTGGCGGAGGCGGTGCTGATGCCAGCGGAGGGGTGAGAGCGGCGATGAAGATGGCCCGTCAGCGGGTAGAAAGGTTGCTCACCCAGATGGATGCGGTCTGGGGCCGGGAGGGATGGGTGGTGGGGGCGGAGATCGCCCTGGCCGGGCTCGGGGCAACCCAGGCGGCTTGGGTGCCCGGACCCGGCCGGCACACCATCTGGCAGACGGTGAGCCACCTGGCCTTCTGGAAGGAGGTTTGCGCGGGCGCGCTGACCGGGGCCCCCCGGCGGCCGGGGCCCATCGTCAACTCCGAGACCTTCGGGCTGCCGGGGGACCCGGCTGACGAGGCGGCCTGGCAGGGAGCCCTGGCCCGGTTGCGGGCGGCCCACGGCGCCCTCCGGGCCGCGGTGGCCAGACTTACCGACGCAGATCGAGGCCGCCGCCGGCAAGGCCGGGCCGTAGCACCCCGGGGCTCCCGCCAGGGGACGGGTCACGAAGCCATCGGCACCGGCGGCGTGGTGGGCTGGGAAGGGGAGGGCTCCCCGGGCCGGCCGGAATCCTCGGCCTCCTGGGCCTTCAGGTAGGCCAGGATCGCCGGCCCGACGGCGATCCCCAGTTCCCTGAGGCCCAGGTTGCCGAACTTGACGTTGAACTCCAGGATGTAGGGCTCGCCGTCTACCACCGCTACGTCGAACCCCGCGTGGTCGATGCCCAGGGTCCGGGCCACGTGCTCCACCAGCTCCAGGGCGGCCCGGGGGGCCGGGCTGTGGTCGATGCGGCCCCCCCGGGCCACGTTGTTGTGGAAGGCCCCCGGCCGTCCGACCCGCCAGTAGTGGGCCAGGATCTGGTCCCCCACCCAGACCACCCGGAGATCCCGGTCGATGGGCAGGTACTCCTGGACGTAGAGGACGTCGGTCGCGGCGCAGTAGGCCTGCCAATCCGCCATGTTCTCGATCCGGAAAACCCCCTGCCCCATGCTGGCCCGGGGGATCTTGGCGACGAAGGGGAAGGAGAAGTGGGCCAGAGCCTCCTCCTGCCCCGCGGGACTGTTGGGCAGAATGAGGGTGTCGGGGACCGCCTCGGGGGCGACGGCCCAGAGGGCCCGGGTCTGCTCCACCTTGTCCCGGCCCAGGTGGTAGGAGGCCGGGGAGGGGAAGATCCGCTTGTGCCAGCCGTAGACCAGGAAGTTGACCTGCCATTCCTCGGGAAAGAGGAGCCAGTCGGCGGCCAGCACGTCCGCCCGGTACCGGAAGACCAACTCCGGCTTGATGTAGCGGGCCCCGGGGATGGCCACCGCCCGCAGGGGGTCAAAGGTGATGAGTCGCATGGTGTCTTCACTCCGTGGACCGGGTCTGAGGCCGGAAGGCGGTGTGGGTTCTCAAGGGGTGGTCCGGGCGCAAGAGCCGATCTCCCAAGGCATCGGCTTGGACGCCGGATCCGATGGCCGGTGGGTTCCAGAAATAGACTAACACAGCCGGCGGCGGGTGGGGCAAGGGGGAAGGCGCTCCTTTTTAGCACTCTTGACAGTTGAGTGCTAACACCCTAGGATTGCGTATTAGAGACCTTGGGGGCGGGGACCGGGGGCAGGGCCGGATCCCTCGCCTCACCGAGCTTTTTGCGGCGGAAACCAGGGAGGTTGCAGGACCGTGCCGATCTACGAATTCCGGTGCAACGCCTGTGATCACAAGTTTGAGGAGCTTTGCCCCTTTGACGACGACGGCTCCCAGCGCAAGTGCCCCAAGTGCGGCCATGTGGGGGCCCGCCGGCTGGTCTCCGTCTTTGCCGCCCACGGCCTGGAGAACGGCCACCACGGGGTGGGCAAGCGCTGGGGGAACAACTCGGGTTCTGGCAGCGGCGACAAGGGCAGCGGCTCGGATTCCGGCAGCAAGTCCGAGGACTAAAGGGTCGTCGCTCGGGCGCCCGGGGAGCGGCCACCCTGGGGCCTCAGCCCGGGTCTCCGGACCCGGCGCCCGATCCGGCGCCCACTGCCGCAGGTCTGGAACCCGCATACCCGTTTTGCCGACCGCCCGGCCCTACCAGGGCCGGGCGGTTTCTGATTTCCGGCGTGATTCCCGGCGGCCAGGCGGGAACAGAACCCGCAGGGCCGGCGCCCCACGAGACCCTGCGGTTCTGGGAGAAGGGGTACGCCGTGTTCAGCGGTACGGCGGGGCAGGCGGCCCGGCGAGAGAGGCGGCATGCCGGGGACGCGACTGGACGGCGAGGCGACACCATTCGCTTCCTCAACCTGTCACAGTCGCGTATAATTGTCCCCAAACACTCCGAGGGAGGCTTAACCGTGAGCTACCGCATCGCCGTGCTGCCCGGAGACGGCATCGGCCCCGAGGTGACCCGGGAGGCGGTGAAGGTGCTGGAGGCCGTGGGCCGGCGCTTCGGCATCCCCCTGGAGTTTGAATGGGGGCTGGTAGGGGGCGCCGCTTACGAGGCCACCGGCCATCCCCTGCCCCCGGAGACCCTGGAACTGGCCCGGCGGGCCGACGCGATCCTCTTCGGCGCGGTGGGGGGCGACCAGTGGGACCAGCTCCCCCTCGAACTCCGGCCGGAGCAGGGCATCCTGGGGCTCCGGAAAGAGCTGGATCTCTACGCCAACCTCCGGCCGGTGATCACGTACAAGCCCCTTCTCCACACCTCGCCCCTGAGGCCCGAGATCCTCGGGGACGGGGTGGACATCCTCATCGTCCGGGAGCTGACCGGCGGCCTCTACTTTGGCCAGCCCAAGGGGCAGGTGGCCCCGGGGCTGACGGTGGACACCTGCGCCTACACCGACGACCAGATCCGCCGGGTACTCCATGTGGCCTTCCAAGCCGCCCGGAAGCGCCGCCGGCAGGTGGTCTCCGCGGACAAGGCCAACGTCATGGCCACCTCCCGGCGCTGGCGGGAGCTGGCGGAGGAGGTGGCCCGGGAGTACCCGGACGTGGAGCTCCGGCACATGTACGCGGACAACTGCGCCATGCAGCTGATCCGCAACCCCCGGCAGTTCGACGTGATCGTCACCGAGAACACCTTCGGCGACATCCTGACCGACGAGGGGGCGACCCTGGCCGGCTCCATTGGCCTGCTCCCCTCCGCGAGCCTCGGCAGCGGCCGGGCGGCGCTCTACGAGCCGATCCACGGCAGCGCCCCGGACATCGCCGGCAAGGGGATCGCCAACCCCCTGGCGGCGATCCTCTGCGGGGCGATGCTGCTCCGGTACTCCCTGGACCGGCCCGATGCCGCGGCCGCGGTGGAGGCGGCGGTCCAGGAGGTCCTCGCCCGGGGGCTCCGGACCCCGGACCTCCGGCAGGAGGGCTGCCGGATCGTCGGCACCCAGGAGATGGGCGATGCGGTGGTGGCCGCCCTGGGCTAGGAGGGCCGGGGCCGCCGGGCGGGTGCGTACCGGTCGGCCGCCCCTGGCTAACGCCGCCGGCGCCCGGCCCGGGGGGCGTGGATCGCCCGGCGGCGGAAGGCGTAGACCAGCCAGAGCAGGGGATAGACCGTGAAGAGATAGATGGCGGTGCCGATGATGATCCAGGCCACCGCGGCCTCCCCGGGCTGCTCCTGGGCGATCCATCCGCTCGGGATCAGGGAGATGGCGGCCACGGCCAGCATAAACGGCCGGCTCCGGGTGGTGCCGAAGACCTCGGCGGCGACCCGGCCGCCGAGATTCAATGCGATGCCCACCGCGTAAAAGACGCCGACGTTGAACACCAGCCGGGCCAGCATCTCCACCCGCTCGAAGGGGAAGTTCGGCAGCCGGATGATAGCGATGACGTAAGGAAAGGGCTGGGACAGGCCCCGGGCTCCCTCCGGGCCAAAGACCATGATCGGGCAGATCACCGCCAGGAAGTTGCCGAGCCACCCCAGGAGGTAGCCCGCGCTGGCGGCCCGCAAGGCCCGGCGCCGGTCGTCGATGTAGGGCGTCATGGCCGCGAGAAGCGCGCCGACCCGGAGGCCGAAGACCGCGACCCAGAAGGGCCGGCTGCGGAACTGGATCTCGGAGAACTCCCAGAGGGGGATCAGGTACCCGGGCTGCATCCACCGCCAGAGTAGAGGAAAGGTCAGGAAAAAGACCACGAAGGTACTGCCGACCAGGAGCGGCCCCAGCCGGGAGGCCGTCACCACCCCGTGCCAGCCGACCATCAGGGCGGTGAGGGTCATCAGGACCGCGATGACCAGAGTGGGGGTGGTGATAAAGAAGACCCCCACCGCACTCTTGATGGCCATCCGGATCTCGGCCCCCGAGTTCAGGGCGAAGACGAGGACCAGGATCAGGCCCAGCAGCTTTCCTGCCGGCCGTCCCAGGATCCGGCTGGCGTAGCCGACGAGGGTCTCATCCGGAAACCGGAGGCCGAGCCGGCCCACCAGGTGGATGATAAGAAGCCCGGCCGCGCCGGACAGCACCGACACGGCCCAGGCCATCCGGCCGGCCGATTCCACCGCGACGGTGGGCTGGTGGAGAAGGCCGGTCAGGGTGACCGTGACGAACAGGGTGCCCAGGTGAAAGGGGCTGATCCGGGCCTTCTCGTCCATCGCAAGCCCTCCCCGGGTCCCGGACGCTCCTGCCTACCGCAGGTAGCCGGTGGAGATGATGTGGACGGTGACGGTGACCATCACCCGGGCCCCCTGGTAGGCGGCCTGCCAGGCGTCCCGGCCCTGTACCTCCGACCGGTAGGGGGCGGCCCGCCGGGCCAGCTCCCCGAAGCCCACCGGGTCGGAGCCGAGGGCCTGCAGCTCCTGGATCAGCCCGGTCACCTGCCGGGCGAGCTGGTCGGCCAGGGCCCGCTCCACCTCGGCCTGGGTGGCCGAATCCTGGAGTTCGAGGCCGGTCATCTCCCGCAGATCGCCGTACGCCGTGATGTGGACCGTCAGGACCGGCTTCCCGTTCTCCCAGACCACCCGCCGCCGGACCCGGCCCCGCTGGATATAGATGGCCGCCCGGACCCCGGGCCGCCCGGGCACTTCCGCATCGATGGTATACTCGAACCGATTGCCCCGGACGATGTTGATGAGGGCCGCGGACTCCTCCCCCACCATCCCCGCCAGGGCCGGCCCCTGGAACACCGCTACCCCGTGCCAGTTGAGGCCGTACTCGTCCGGCACCAGCACCGGAACGTACGGATCCTCCAGCGGGCTGAAGAGGTCCCGGTTGAAGAGCGTCCACAGGAAGGTCCGGACTGCCGCTGGGCTCCGGGTCCAGGCCCCGCTGAAGCCGCGGGTGGCGTAGATGGCCGGCAGGGGAAAGCCCGGGGTCTGGGCCCGGACCACCGGCTCGGCCTCGCCCCGGGCGACGGCGACATTGGAGGTGACCGGGATCCGCAGGTTGCGGACGATCCAGTCCAGGTCCCACAGGTCCCGGGCCGCGGCCTCCCCGATGACCAGGACGTCCAGGAAGGAGAGGTCCAGTTCCCGGGAGAGGTCCGCCCGCGCGTTCTCAAAGGCCCGCTGGAGGGTAGGGCCTTCCCCCACCATCACCCGGGAGGCGGCCCCCTCCGGGGTGCGGCCTTCCTGAAAAGCGCCGCCCTGGGTGGCCGGCGCCCCCACCTGGTGCATCTGCACACTCACCCGCCAGCGGTCGTCGGGCAGCCGGTCGATGCCGATCATGATGGCAAAGGCCCGCTGGTCCAGCCCCCGGAAATCCCAGCAGCCCGTCAGGCCCACCAGCCCCAGGAGCAGGAGGGCCAGCCGGCGGCGGCTCATCGCTCCCCCTGGTTCTGGTACTTCCGGTTCTGCCGCCGGCCGGTCCGGTCCGGGTCCTGGGCCCGGTAGGTCCGGGGCCGCCCCTTCATCTCCCCCACGGGCTTGCGCCAGAGGGAGTCCCGCTTCAGGTCCTGGAAGATGAAGGGGGCCAGGGGGGCGAGGTACGGGGTCCCGAAGGAGTCCTGGGAGGCGAGCCAGACCACCAGGGCGAAGCCGGCGGCAAAGAGGCCGTACACCCCGAAGAAGGAGGCGGCCACCATCAGCACCCACTTGGTGGCCCGCCAGGTCTGGCCGATCTCCGGCCCGGGCAGGGTGAAGGAGCCGATGGCGGAGATGGCCGCCACCACCAGGGCGGTGCCGGAGATGAACCGGGCCTGGACGGCTGCCTGGCCGACGATCACGCCGCCGACCACCGTGGCGGTGGCGGAGACCTTGGCCGGCAGCCGGATGGTTGCTTCGTAGATCATCTCCATCACGACCTCGAGGAAGTAGACCTCCATCGCTGCGGTGAGGGGGATCCCCGACCGCTCCTGGGCCAGGTACAGGGCCAGCTCCGTCCGGACGATGTCCGGGTTGTACATCTCGATCGCGATGTAGAGCGGAGGGGCCAGCACCATGACCATCCAGCCCGCCAGCCGCACCAGCCGCACGAAGAGGGTCAGGAGCGGCGTGGAGTAGTAGTCGTCCGGGGCCAGGATCGAGTCGATCAGGGTGGAGGGCGCCACCAGGGCGAAGGGGGAGGTGTCCATGATCACCGCCACCTTGCCCGAAAGCAGCGCCGCGGCCACCTTGTCCGGCCGCTCGGTGCCCTCGATCCGGGGGAACGGGGAGAGCACCGGGCCGGCCAGCAGTTCCCGGAGCTGGAAGCTGTCCAGCACCGCGTCGTACTCCACGCTCCGGATGCGGCCGATGATCTCCTGGACCAGCCGCCTGGGGGCCAGGTCCTGGATGTAGAGCACCGCCACCCGGGTCCGGCCCCGGCGGCCCACCCGGAAGTGCCGGACCACCAGGCCGGGGCCGCCCAGCCGCCGGCGGACCATGGCCACGTTGGTGGTGACGTTCTCCACAAAGCCGTCCCGGGGGCCCTTGAGAAGCGTCTCCGAGGGCGGCGACTGGACCGGCCGCTCCTCCCACCCCTGGGTGTCCAGGATCAGCGCCCCCGAGTAGCCGTCCACCAGGAGGGCGCTCTTGCCCCGGCAGACCTCCTCCCGCACCCGGGCCGGGTCCCGGGTGACCAGGGCGACCCCGGTGTTGAGGAGCTGGGCGGCCAGGTCTGCCAGGTCCCCGGGCGGTTCCCGGGAGGGCAGGTTCCGCCGCAGGGGCTCCAACACGTCGCCGTGGAGGGAGTCGGTGCTGGTCAGGCCGTCCAGGTAGACCACCAGCGCCGGGGTGTTGCGCCACCGGAGCCGGAGCGGGAGGTAGTGGATGTCGTCGCTGGTCCCCATCGCCTCCTGCACCAGCCGGCGGCTTTCCGCCAACTCCGGCGGCAGAAGCGGCCGGGGTGCGGCGCGGCTGCCTGGCACCGGGCTCCCCCCTTGCTGCGGGCGGTCTTCGGATCAGTCTGGCCCGGACCCCGGCCGGGGTATGTGGAGGAGTCTGGCCCGCCACTGGCCTGCCACTGACCCGCCGCCCGACCTGGCGCCGGGGTAGTAGGGGAGGGCGCCGATGTGTTAGAATCTGTTCGTTAGCTGTGACTGTGAGTGTTGAGGCATGATACGACCCATACCCGGTCCCTGTCCGTAGGATGGACGGCCCAGGGTTGTTGGGAAGGAGGCGGCCCCACTTGGCAGTGACCCGACCCGGATCCGTCCGGTTGATCCTGCGACTGGAGATCCGGAATGCCCGTTCGGTCTTCGGCTCCCTGGCCGCGGCCATCGGCGCCGCGGGGGGCGACATCATGGCGGTGGACCTGATCCGGGCCGGCAAGGAGTCGGTCATCCGGGACGTCACCGTTGGGGTGGAGAGCCCGGACCATGGCGAGCGGGTCATCGCCGCGGTCTCGGCCCTGCCGGGGGTCCGGGTGATCAACGTCTCGGACCGGGTCTTCCTGGCTCACCTAGGGGGCAAGATCGAGGTCAACCCCCGGATCCCGATCAAGAACCGGGACGACCTTTCCATGGTCTACACCCCCGGGGTGGCCCGGGTCTGCACCGCCATCCACCAGGATCCCGCCAAGGTCTTCCAGCTCACAATGAAGCGGAACACCGTGGCGGTGGTGACCGACGGCACCGCGGTCCTGGGGCTGGGGGACATCGGCCCGGCGGCCGCGCTGCCGGTGATGGAAGGCAAGTGCATGCTCTTCAAGCAGTTTGCCGGGGTGGACGCCTTCCCCATCTGCCTGGACACCAAGGACCCGGACGAGATCGTGGAGATCATCAAGAAGATCTCCCCGGGCTTTGGCGGCATCAACCTGGAGGACATCTCCTCGCCCCGGTGCTTCTACATCGAGGAGCGGCTGCGGGAGGAGCTGGATATCCCGGTCTTCCACGACGATCAGCACGGCACCGCGGTGGTGGTCCTCGCCGGGCTGATCAACGCCCTCAAGGTGGTGGGCAAGAGGCTCGACGAGGTCAAAGTGGTGCTGGTGGGCTGCGGCGCCGCCGGGGTGGCGATCATCAAGCTCCTGCTCCGGGCCGGGGTCCGCAACCTGATCGGGGTGGACCGGGTCGGCATCATCGAACGGGGCCGGGAGTACCCGGAGAACCCCATGTGGACCTGGCTCGCGCAGCACACCAACCCCGAGGGGCTCCGGGGGACCCTGGACGACGCGATCGCCGGGGCCGACGTCTTCATCGGCGTCTCCGGCCCCGGGGTGCTGAAGGTGGAGCACATCCGGCGGATGGCCCGGGATCCCATCGTCTTTGCCATGGCCAACCCGGTGCCGGAGATCGAGCCCGAGGAGGCGGCCCCCTACGTCCGGGTGCTGGCCACGGGACGGAGCGACTACCCCAACCAGATCAACAATCTGCTCTGCTTCCCCGGCATCTTCCGGGGCGCCCTGGATTGCCGGGCCCGGGAGATCAACGACGAGATGAAGCTGGCGGCGGCCCGGGCCATCGCCGGGGTGGTGAGCGACGAGGAGCTCTCCGAGGAGTACATCATCCCCAGCGTCTTCAACCGCCGGGTGGTCGATGCCGTCTCCCGGGCGGTGATCGAGGCGGCCTACGCCACCGGGGTGGCCCGCCGGGAACGCCGGGAGCCGCCCCGGGGCGGGGAGGACCGGTTCGGATACTAGGGTCTGCGAACGGCGACTGCAGAAGAAAAAAGGTAGGCCGGAGGCATCCCTGCCGGCAGCGGAGCAGGGATGCCTCCGGCCTTCTCCTTCAGCCCTCCGGTCCGCCCGCGGGGCCGGCGGCGCCGGCCGTGGCGGGTCAGCCCTCCGGCGGGGCGGTGCCGGACACGCCGGCCGCAGCCAGGGCCTGCCGCAGGAAGGGCTCCCGCTCCGGGTCCGGGGTGACGTGGAGGGTGCGGTGATGGTCGTAGATTACCATCCCCGGCCGGGCCCCCGGGGGTTTGCGGACATGCCGGCGCAAGGTGTAATCCACCGGCACGTTGGCCGAGAGCCGGGCCTTGGAGAAGTACGCGGCCAAAAGCGCCGCCTCCCGGAGGCTGGCCTCTGGCGGCTCGACCCCCGGGGGGAGCCGCAGGATGACGTGGGCGCCGGGGATCTCCTTGGCGTGGAGCCAGAGGTCCGTGGGGGCGGCGAGCTTGAAGGTAAGGGTCTCGTTCTGCCGGTTGTTCCGCCCCACCCAAATCTCCAGGCCGTCGCTGGAGCGGACCACCAGGGGCCGGGAGGGCTGGCCGGACCCCCGGGCGCCCTCCCCGACCCGGTTCCCGGCAGCTCCGGGCTCTCCCCCGGCCCGGCCGCGCTTCTCCCGGGCCGGGCCCTTCCCCTCGTCCAGGTAGCCCTCCGCGGCGAGCTCGGCCCGGATCTCTTCGAGTTCCGGCAGGGATGCCGCGGCGGCGAGGGTGGCCTCCACCTGCTCCAGGTACCGGAGCTCCGCCTGGCTGCGCTCCACCTGCTCCCGGATGGCCTGGAGGCCCGACCGGGCCTTCTGGTACCGGCGGAAGTAGGCCTGGGCGTTCTCCGCCGGGCTGAGGGCCGGGTCGAGTTCGATCACCACCGGCCGCTGCTCCGGGTCGTAGAAGTTGGGGAGTTCCACCCGGTCGGCGCCCCGGGGAACCTGCCAGAGATAGGCCATGAGGAGTTCGCCTTTCTGCCGGAGGGGCTCGGCCTCTTCTGCCCGGCGCAGGTCTTCCAGTTGGGCCTGGAGCTTCCGCCGGACCCGGCCGAGTTCCTGGGCCAGCACCCGCCGGAGTTCGGCCCGGAGGGCCGTGGTGCGCTGCCGCTCCTCCTGGGCGGCGTAGAACCGGTCCAGGAGGGCTGAGACCGACTCGACAGGCAGGGTGGCGCCGGCCCAGTGCCGGGGCTCCACCACCGCGAAGTCCTTTGGCTCCCCGGATTCATCCAGGAGGAGGGTGGGGGCAAAAGAACCGCTGTCCACCAGGGCGTAGAGCTCCCGGCAGGCCTGGGCCAGCCGGTCCAGTTCCGCCGGCCCCAGGTCGCCCGCGACTCCCCCGACCCCGGCCCGGTGGGCGATCTCCCGGGCCACCAGGGGCCCCAGACCGTCCACCGCGTCCAGGACCAGCTGCCAGGCCGGACGGCCCATGGCTTCTGCCCCGGCCCGGGCGAGCCACTGGCCCAGGTCCGCCCCGGTGACCGCCCCGGGGTCCAGTTTGCCCGTGGGGGGCGGCGGCACGTAGGGGAGCCCCGGGAGCACCTCCCGGTACCGGTTCTGCTCCTCCGTCGCCCGCCGGGCGGCGTCGATGATCCGGCCGCCGGGGGCCAGGAGCAGCAGGTTGGAGTGTTTGCCCATCACCTCGGCCACCAGGGTGTAGGTGACGGGGTTGCCCAGTTCGTCCAGGGCGCCCACCTCCAGGTGGGCGATCCGCTCCCGGCCCACCTGCCGCACCGCCAGGATCCGGCCCCCCTCCAGGTGCTTGCGCAGGAGCATACAGAAGGTCGGCGGGTGGGGGGGATTGGGCCGGACCACCTGGGTGAGGTGCAGCCGGGCCCCCTGGGGATGGCAGGAGAGCAGGAGCCGCAGGTGCTCCCGCCCGGCGTAGACCAGCAGGTGCAGTTCCCAGGGGGTGGGCTGGTAGATCTTGTGGATCCGGCCGCCCCGGAGGCGCCGGTCCAGTTCCTGCACGACAGCTGCGAGGACGGTGGCATCAAAGCCCATGGGGGTTCCTCCTCGTGCTCCGGTCCCCGCGCGGGCTGAGCCGCCGGCGCGGGGTCAGCAGTTGCAGTGTACCAGCGGTGCGGTGCCGTGGCAATGCCGCGCTTGCACCGCCGCACCGTGTGCCGGTATCATGGAAGGCAATCCGCACCGAATAGGACAAAGGAGTGATCGGGAGTGCCCCTGCGCCTGAATCCCTACATCGTGTTGAACGGGTATGCCAGGGAGGCCATCGCCTTCTACCAGCAGGCCCTGGGCGCCCAGGTGGTCGGCGTCATGACTTTCGGCGAGATGCCCGGCGCCGATTCGCACATCCCGGCGGAGGCGAAGGATCGGGTCATGCACGCCCACCTGAAGGTCGGCGATGCGGACCTCATGTTCTCCGACACCTTCCCCGGGCAGCCTTATCAAGTCGGCAACCAGGTGACCATCGCGCTGCACACCAGCTCCGTCGAGGAGTCCGAACGCATCTTCGCGGCCCTCGCAGAGGGCGGCCGGGTGGAGGTGCCGCTTCAGAAGACCGACTGGAGCCCTGCCTACGGGTCCCTTGTGGACAAGTTCGGTGTTCCGTGGCAGATCAACACCGCCGCCGAGGGCTAGATTGGACTGCGAACCAGGGCTAGATTGGGCTGCAAGGAGATGGACCACCGGTCGGGCCGGTGGTCCATCGGTCACATAGGGGGCGGATCTCAGTGCCGCCTAGCCTCTGTTGACGCTGGGAAAGTTTGTGTGTAGAATTGATGCGATGAATCATTATTTCCATGAAATCCGGGAGCTCGGGATGGCGCGGAGATCGAGATTCCCGTGACCCGGTGGACAGGAGGGCAGAGGCCACTTGGCGCGGATCCGCCTGCCGGGACTTGGGCAGCAGCAGAAAGGCCCGGAGCAGCAGCCCCGGGAAGGGACCCCCTCCCGGGGGCCAGAGGGGAAGCGGCGCCTGCAGGGGCTGGTGGACCTGCCCGGGGGCCGGCTGCGGCTCGCCGGCATCGGTTTTCGGCTGATGGCCGGGTACCTCGGGTTGGCAGGGTTGATGGGCCTCACCACCGCCCTGGCGACGAGCAGCCTGAACCGGCTCTCCGATGGCTACCGGCAGTCCTACGAGGAGTATGTCCGCTACGGCCGCATGGCCTCGGACCTGGAGGCCTGGGTGCTGGCCTCGGGCCGGGCCGTCACCGCCTACGCACTGTCCGGTGACTTTGCCTACCGAAATGAGTATAACGACGCCATGCGCCAGGCCCGGCTCGTTCTCCACGGGCTCGTGGACCAGGCGCCGGACGCCGAGGCCGGAGCCCGGGTCGTGGCGGTGGGCGAGGCCCTGGAGGCCTACGCCCTCAAGACCGGGGAGAGCTGGCGGTACGCCACCGCCTCCCCGGAAGAGCAGCGTCGCTTTACCGCCGAACTGGTGGCGGCCCAGCAGGGGCTCCAGGAGGCCGTCGAGGACCTGAAGCGACACCTCGAGGAACGGAGCCAGGCCCAGCAGAAGGCGATGGAAGACCGGCGCCGGGCCACCGAGCGGTTCCTCTATGGGTTTACCGGCGGGGCGGTGGTGGCCGGAAGCCTGCTGGCCCTTCGCACCTCCCGGCAGGTGGCCCGGCAGGCCGCGGAGGTCTCCCGGGCCGCAGCCCAGGTGGCGGGCGGCGACCTCCGGCTGCCGCCCCTGGGTCGGCGGGGGGTGGCGGAGCTGACCGACCTCGCCCGGTCTGTGGAAGAGATGGCCTTCCGGTTGGCCGGGCTGCTGGCGGGGATGAAGGACTCGGCTGCCCGGCTGACGGGGGCGGTACAGAAGCTGGAGGACTCTGCCCAGCGGTCCGCAGGGGCCGCGGCCGGGATGAGCAGGGCGGTGGAGGACCTGGCCGGGGGCGCGGGCCAGCAGATGGCCGCGGCCAGGGCGGTGCGGCAGCACCTCCTGGACCTGGAGCAGGGGATCGGCCAGATCGCCACCGGGGCCAGCCGGGTCTCGGCGGAAGTGCAGGAGGTGAGCCGCCGGCTGGCGGAGGTCGCAGAGGCCGCGGCCCGAATGGCGGAGAGCAGCCGGCGAATGGCCCAGGCCGCGGCGGAAGGGGCCGTGGACGCCCGGGAGGGGGCGGCGGTGGTCCGGCGGGCCGTGGAGCAGATCGGCCAGATCCGGGCGGCGGTGGAGCAGGCCGCGGCCACCGCGGGGGAGCTGAGCCGGCTCTCCCGGGAGATTGGTTCCATCACCGGCGCGATCACCGGGATCGCGGACCAGACCAGCCTCCTGGCCTTAAACGCGGCCATCGAGGCCGCCCGGGCCGGTGAACACGGCCGGGGGTTTGCCGTGGTGGCGGAGGAGGTCCGGAAGCTGGCGGAAAGCTCCCGGCACTCGGCGGCGGAGATTGCCGGCCTGGTGGCCCGGATCCAGGAGGAGATCCAGCGGGTGGACCGGGCGATGGCGGCCAGCACCCGGGCGGCGGAGGAGGGCGCCGAACTGGCCAGCGGCGTCGGGGCAGGCCTCGACCGGATCCTGACCACGGCCCAGGCCCTGGCCGCGGAGCTGGGCGAGGTGGCCGCCGCGGCGGAGGCGGTGCGGGAAGAGGTGCAGGCCGCGTCGGCCGCGGTGGCCAACGTGGCCGCGCTGGCGGAGGAGAGCACCGCGGCGACGGAAGAGATGGCCGCGGGGGTCGGGGAGGTGGCCCGGAGCGTGGCCGAGGTGGCCGCGGTCGCGGAGGCCAACGCCGCCGCGGTGGAAGGGGTGGCGGCCGCAGCCCGGGAGGTGACCGGCGCGACGGAGCAGGTCTCTGCCGCGGCCCGGGAGCTGGGGGCCGTCTCCCGGCAGCTGGAGCAGGCGGCGGGGGCGTTCAAGGTGTAGTTCGCACGTTCAAGGTGCGGTTCAAGACAGGAACGGGGCGACCTCCGGGCCCGGGCGGCCCGGAGGTCGCCCCTTCGCCTTAGTCTCTGCTCTTCGCATTAGCCCCCGGCCAGGGCCAGGATCCGCTGCCACAGGGGCTCCGGTACCGGCATCACGGAGAGCCGGGGCAGCCGGACCAGCTCCCACCCGGCAAAGGCCGGATCGGCCTTGATCGCCGCCAGGGTTACCTTCCGGGGCAGCCGGCCCGCGGGCTCCACGTCCACCACCACGAAGCGGCCGGCGGGGTCCTGGGGGTCCGGGTACGGGGCCGTCGCCACCCGGGCGATCCCCACCACCGCCCGTTCCGTCCCGGTGTGGTAGATGAAGGCCAGGTCCCCCGGCTGCATGGCCCGGAGGTGCCGCTGGGCGGTGGGGTTCCGCACCCCGTCCCACACGTCCCGGCCCGCCCGCTCCAGGTCCTCGTAGCTGTACTCCTCCGGTTCGGTCTTCAAGAGCCAGTAAGCCAACGGTTTCGCCTCCCTGGCCCGGCAGCAGGTGCCCCCGCCCCCGGGGCCCGTTTTTGTCCCATCTGTCTGTCGCCTTCTCATTTTGAGCCCCGGGGCCCTTTCTCCTCCCGGCGTCTTCCTGCGGGGTCCATTCCCCTCCTCTCCACGGCTTCCTGCTGGACCCACCCCCCGGCGCCGGCACCGGCGTCTACTTCTGGGCCCCGGGACGTAGGAGTGGGGGTGAGACTCCCAGCCTGAGGGAGGGAACCCGGTGGCTGCGACCGATCGGAAACCCTGGCACGCCCTGGCCCCGGAGGAGGCCCTGGCCGCCCTGGCGACCGGCCCCGGCGGCCTCTCTCACCGGGAGGCCCGGAGGCGCCTCGAGTCGGTGGGCCCCAACCTTCTCCGGGAGGCGCCCCAGGCTCCCTGGTGGGCGATCCTGCTGTCCCAGTTCCAGGACTTCATGGTCCTGGTTCTCCTGGTGGCAACCGGGGTCTCCTACGCCCTGGGGGAGCGGGCCGACGCCCTGACCATCGTGGCCATCGTCGTGCTGAACGCCCTCCTGGGGTTTGTCCAGGAGTACCGGGCGGAACGCTCCCTCGCGGCCCTTAAGCAGCTCGCGGCCCCCACCGCCCGGGTTCGCCGGGAGGGCCGGGTGGAGGAGGTACCCGCCGCGGCGGTGGTCCCGGGGGACCTCCTGCTCCTGGAGGCCGGGGACCGGGTGCCCGCGGACGCCCGGCTGCTGGAGGCCCATAGCCTCCTGGCGGAGGAGGCGGCGCTCACGGGCGAGTCGGTGCCGGTGACCAAGGCTGCGGCCTGGGTGGGGGAGCCCGACACCCCCCTGGGGGACCGGCGGAACATGGTCTACCTGGGCACCGTGCTCCGGGGCGGCCGGGGGGAGGCGGTGGTGGTGGCCACGGGGATGGCCACCGAGGTAGGTCGGATTGCCGGGATGATCCAGGAGGCCGGAGAGGAGCCGACCCCCCTCCAGCGCCGGCTGGACCAGCTCGGCCGGTGGCTGGTCCTGGCCTGCCTGGGGGTCTGCGCCCTGGTGGTGATGGCCGGAACCCTCCGGGGCGAGCCGGCCACCCGGATGTTTCTCACCGGTGTCTCCCTGGCGGTGGCGGCCATCCCCGAGGGGCTGCCGGCCATCGTCACCGTCGCCCTCGCCCTGGGGGTGCAGCGGATGATCCGGCGAAACGCCATCGTCCGCCGGCTCCAGGCGGTGGAGACCCTGGGGTGCGCCACCGCGATCCTCTCGGACAAGACCGGGACCCTGACCCGCAACGAGATGATGGTCCGGGCGGTCTGGACCCCGGGCCGGAGCTACCGGGTGACCGGGGACGGCTACCGGCCGGCCGGGGAGTTCTACGCCGAGGGGAGCGACCGGCCCTGCCCGGTGGCGGAGGACTGGGCCCTGGTCCAGACCCTGCGGAGCGGGGTGCTCTGCAACAACGCCGAATGGGTGCCGCCCCGGAAGGGGGACCGGGCCGGGGTCTGGGGGATCCAGGGGGATCCGACGGAAGGGGCTCTCCTGGTCGCCGCGGCCAAGGCCGGGGAAGCGCCGGACCGGCTGCTCCTGAGCTGCCGCCGGCTGGGGGAGGCCCCCTTCAGCCCCGAGCGCCGGCGGATGGCGGTGCTGGTGGCCGGGCCCGGCGGGGAGCGGGTCCTGCACGCCAAAGGCGCGCCGGACACCATCCTCGCTCTGACCACCCGGGTGCTCGAGCCCGACGGCCGGGTCCGGCCCCTCACCGAGGCCGACCGGCAGGCGGCCCTGGCCGCGGCGGAGGCGATGGCCGGTGAGGCGCTCCGGGTGCTGGCCGTCGCCTTCCGCCCCCTCGGCCCGGCGGAGCCCGGCCAGGCGGCCGACCCCAGCCCAGAGGCGGACGGGGTGGAGGCCCTGGAGGGGGATCTGATCCTCACCGGGCTGGTGGGGCTCATCGACCCGCCCCGGCCCGAGGTGCGCCAGGCGGTCCGGGCGGCGGCCCGGGCCGGGATCCGGACGGTGATGGTGACCGGCGACCACCCGGCCACCGCCCTGGCGGTGGCCCGGGAGCTGGGCATCGCCGGCCCCGGGGACCGGGCCGTCACCGGCGCCGAGGTGGAGGAGATGTCGGACGAGGAGCTCGTGGCCGCAGCGGCCACCGCCCGGGTCTTCGCCCGGGTGGCCCCCCAGCACAAGCTCCGGATCGTCCGGGCCTTCAAGGCCCGGGGGGAGATTGTCGCCATGACCGGGGACGGGGTGAACGACGCGCCGGCGGTGAAGGAAGCGGACATCGGGATCGCCATGGGCCGGGGCGGCACCGACGTCACCCGGGAGGCGAGCCAGCTGGTGCTGGCGGACGACAACTACGCCACCATCGTCGCCGCGGTGGAAGAGGGCCGGGGGATCTACGACAACATCCGGAAGTTCATCCGCTACCTCCTCGCCTGCAACACCGGCGAGGTGCTGACCATGTTCCTGGCTGCGGCGGCCCGGTTGCCCCTGCCCCTTCTGCCCATCCAGATCCTGTGGGTCAACCTGGTGACCGACGGCCTGCCGGCCATGGCCCTCGGGATGGACCCGCCGGAGCCTGATGTCATGAGCCGGCCCCCCCGGCGGCCGGACGAGGGGGTCTTCTCCCGGGGCCTGGGCGGGAAGATCCTCGGCCGGGGGCTCCTCATCGGCCTGGGCACCCTGGCCCTCTTCCTCTGGGGGCTCCTGGGCGGAGCCGGGGCCCTGGGGCCGGGGCCTGGGCCCGGGGGCATCGCCGAGGGCGGGCAGGTCCTGGCCCGAGCCCGGACCCTGGCCTTTGCCGGCCTGGTGATGGCCCAGCTCTTCCACGTCTTTGACTGCCGGTCCGAACGCCGGACCATCTGGGAGGTGGGGCTCTTCACCAACCCCTGGCTGGTGGCCGCGGCGGCCACCTCCTTCGGGATGCTGTTGGCCGCGGTCTACTGGCCGCCCCTCGCCGGGGTGATGGGGACCTTCCCCCTCTCCTTCCGGGACTGGCTGGGGGTGCTGGCGGTGGCCGGGGCGGGCCAGGGGCTGGTGGCCCTGCAGCGGCTCCTCCTGGGCGGGCGGGCCGGCGCGCCCTGGGGGCGGCCGGTCCCGGGCCGGTGACCGGCCGCCCCGCTCCCCGGTGCGGCTCCCTTCCGCCCAAGGGCCGCCTCCGTGATGCACGGGCCATCCTGCACGCGTGATGCCGTCATGCACGCGTTATCGTTATAATGGAAGCGCAGCACCTGCCACGGGGGATGATACGGCTTGATCCGAAGCATGACCGGTTACGGCCGGGGCGAGGCGGCTGGCCCCGACGGCCGGCTGGTGGCGGAGGTCCGCGCGGTCAACCACCGGTTTGCCGAGGTGGTGGTGCGCCTTCCCCGGTCCCTCACGGCCCTGGAGGACCGGGTCCGCCGGGTGGTCCAGCAGCAGGTCGCCCGGGGCCGGGTGGAGGTGACCGTCACCTGGGAAGAGGGGGGCGAGCGGCCTCGCCGGGTGAAGGTTGACAAGGATCTTGCGTTGGCGTATTATAATGCGCTGAGGGAGATAGCAGCCGTAACGGGGAGCAAGATCGAGATAACCAGCGATAGCCTGGCGAGATGGCCGGATGTGCTGACTGTCGAGGAGGCAGAGGTCGACCCGGAGAGCCAGTGGCCTGTCCTCGAGGAGGCTCTCGCCGGGGCGCTGGCCGGACTGGTCGCCATGCGGGAGCGGGAGGGCGAGGCCCTGGCCGCGGACCTGCGGGCTCGCCTCGACCGGGTGGCCGAGCTGGTCGCTGCCATCGGTGACCGGGCGCCGCTGGTGGTCCAGGAGTACCGGCAGCGGCTTTCCCGCCGGCTGGACGAGCTCCTGGGGCCGGGTGTGGTGGACCCGGCCCGCCTCGCCCAGGAGGTGGCCATCTTCGCGGACCGGTGCGACATCACCGAGGAGCTGAAGCGGCTCCAGAGCCACCTGAGCCAGTTCCGGGCCGAGCTGGACGGTGAGTCCCCGCCCGGCGGCGGCCCCCGTCCCGTGGGGCGGAAGCTCGACTTCCTCGTCCAGGAGATGGGGCGGGAGATCAACACCGTCGGCGCCAAGGCCCAGGACCTGGCGATCGCGGCAGCGGTGGTCGAGGTCAAGACCGAACTGGAGAAGATCCGGGAACAGGTTCAGAACATCGAGTAAGCGCCGTGGGCGAAGGTCAACCCGACCGGCTGATCGGAGAAGGGGAGGGCACCTGCGGTGTCGGAGATCAAGCTCGTCAACATCGGCTTCGGGAACATCGTCTCCGCTAACCGGATTGTGGCCATCGTCAGCCCGGAGTCGGCGCCGATCAAGCGGATCATCACCGAAGCCCGGGACAAGGGTGTGCTGATCGATGCCACCTACGGCCGGCGCACCCGGGCGGTGGTGATCACCGACTCGGACCACGTGATCCTCTCCGCGGTCCAGCCGGAGACGGTGGCCCATCGGCTGACCAGCAAGGAAGCCGCTGCTGCGGACGAGCCTGAAGAGATCGACACCAAGTAGACGAGGAGCGTACATCTTTGCAACGGTCGCGGGGATTGTTGGTGATTGTCACCGGTCCGTCCGCGGTGGGCAAGGGGGCCATCTGTCGCGCACTCCTGGAGCGGACCCCTGGAGTGCGGTTTTCCGTTTCCATGACCACCCGGCCCCCTCGGCCCGGTGAGCGGCACGGCGTCGAGTACTATTTCGTCACCAAGGAAGAGTTCGAGCGGGAGATCCAGAGCGGCGGACTCCTGGAGTGGGCCGAGGTCTACGGCAACTACTACGGGACCCCCCGCCGCCAGGTGGAAGAGGCCCTGGAGCGGGGCGAGGACATCATCCTGGACATCGACCTGGTCGGGGCCAACACCGTCAAAGCCAAGTACCCCGACGCGGTCTCGGTCTTCGTCATCCCGCCCAGCATGGCCGAACTCCACGCCCGCATCCGCAAGCGGGGCAGCGAGTCGGAGGAGGCTGTGCAGCGGCGCCTGCAGGAGGCCCCCCGGTGGGTGGAGCAGGGGCTCACCTACCAGTACGTCGTGGTCAACGACGACCTGGACAAGGCGGTGGCCCAACTGCAGGCGATCCTCATCGCGGAGAAATGCCGGACCTCCCGGCAGGGTGGACAGCTGATCCGCCGGCTGCTCGAAAGGGGGAGTATCGAAGATGATGAACCGTCCGACCATCGATGAGCTTTTGGAGAAGGTGGACTCCAAGTACACCCTGGTGGTGGCGGCGGCCAAGCGCGCCCGGGAGCTGGTGGACGGCAAGCCTCCACAGATCCAGTGCGAGTCCAACAAGCCGGTGACCATCGCCCTGATGGAACTGGCCGCCGGCAAGCTCCTATACGAACGGACCAAGGAAGGCATCAAGTAGGTCGCCATGCGATCGGGGCGCCCCCCGGGGCGCCCCGATCCGGTGTTTGCAAGGGAGGAACCGTCGGTGCTCGCCGGCAAGACCGTGCTGCTGGGGGTGTCGGGCGGCATCGCCGCTTACAAGGCGGTGGCGGTCTGCTCCCAGCTGGTGCAGCGGGGGGCGGAGGTCCACGTCCTCATGACCTCCGCCGCCACCCGTTTCGTCACCCCCCTTACCTTCCAGGCCATCTCCGGGCACCCGGTGCTGACGGACCTGCTGACCGAGCAGCACTACGGCCACGTGGACCATGTGCACCTTGCCCACCGGGCCGACCTGATGGTCATCGCCCCGGCCACCGCCAACCTCCTGGCTCGCCTCGCCGCCGGCCAGGCCGACGACCCGGTCACCGCCCTGGCCCTTGCGGTCCGCTGCCCGGTGCTGGTCGCCCCGGCGATGGAGCCGAACATGTACGCCCACCCCGCCACCCAGGCCAACATCGCCCGGCTCCGGCAGTACGGCTACCACATCCTGGAGCCGGCGGAGGGCCGGATGGCCTCGGGGCGGTATGGCAAGGGGCGGCTCCCGGAGCCCGAGGCGATTGTCGCCGCGGCCATGGACCTCCTCCGGCCCCGGGACCTGGAGGGCCGCCGGGTGCTGGTCACCGCCGGCCCCACCCGGGAGCCCCTGGACCCGGTCCGGTTCCTCTCCAACCGCTCCACCGGGAAGATGGGCTACGCGATCGCCCGGGCGGCGGCGGCCCGGGGGGCGGAGGTGGTGCTGGTCTCCGGTCCCACGGCCCTGCCGGATCCCCCGGGGGTGGAGATCGTGCGGGTGGAGTCGGCCCTGGAGATGCACCGGGAGGTGATGGCCCGGGCCGACTGGCTCGAGGTGGCGGTGGGGGCCGCCGCGGTCGCGGACTGGCGGCCGGCGGTCTACCATGAACAGAAAATGAAGAAACAAGACGGCCCCCTGGTGGTGGAGCTGGTCCGGAACCCGGACATCATGGCGGACCTGGGGGCCCGGAAGCGCCCGGGCCAGGTGCTGGTGGCCTTCGCGGCGGAGACCACGGACCTTGACTCCCACGCCCGGCAAAAGCTCACGAGCAAGAACGCCGACCTGGTGGTGGCCAACGACGTCACCGAGCCCGGCTCCGGCTTCGGCACCGACACCAACCGGGTCCGGATCTACCACCGGGACGGCCGGGAGGAGGCCCTGCCTCTTCTCACCAAGGACGAGGTGGCCGACGCGATCCTGGACCGGGTGGCGGCCCTCCTCGCCGGTGGGAACCGATGAGCCAGCGGCCGCAGGCAGTGCAGGCCCGGCTCTGGTCCGAGGAGGAGGTCCGGTACGGCGAGGTGGCGGTGGACCTGGCCGCGGCGGGGGCGGACCGGCTCTTCACCTACGCCTTCCCGCCGGACCTGGACCTGGTCCCGGGCACCTGGGTGGAGGTGCCCTTCCACTCCCGGAAGCTGATCGGCTGTTACATCGGGCCGGCCCCGGCGCCGCCCCCGGGGGTCCAGGTCCGGCCCATCGCCGGGGTGGTGAGGGAGCTGCCCCCCTTGCCCCAGGACCTCATCGACCTCGCCCGGTGGGTGGCGGACCGGTACCTCTGCACCTTCGCTGCGGCCCTCCGGCTCTGCATCCCCGCTGGCGCCCGGCGGCGCCAGGTCCGGGAGCGGGAGGTGGCGGCGGTGGCCCTGGCCGCGCCCCGGGCCGAGGTCGCAGCGGCCATGGAAGCCGCCGAGCGCCGCCGGGCCCACCTCCAGGCCCGGGTGCTGGCGATGCTCCTGGAGCGCCCCGGCCCGGTGCCTCTGGCGGAGATTGCCGCCCGGCTGGGGGACCACGCCCGGGCCGCCCTCCGGCCGCTTTTGGACCGGGGGCTGATCCGCCGGGTCACCCTGACCGCCCGGCGGGACCCCTTCGGCGGCCGGGCGGCCCTGCCGGATGCGGAGCGGTCTCTTACCCCGGCCCAGCGGGAGGCCCTGGCCGCGGTGGAGCGGGCCCTGGCCGATGACAACCCCTTCGCCCCCCGACGGCCGATCCTGATCCACGGGGTGACGGGGTCGGGGAAGACCGAGGTCTACCTCCAGGCCATCGCCCGGGTTCTGGCCCGGGGGCAGCAGGCCATCGTCCTGGTGCCGGAGATCAGCCTCACCCCCCAGACCGTGGGCCGGTTCCGGGCCCGGTTCGGCGACCGGGTGGCGGTGCTCCACTCGGCCCTCTCCGAGGGGGAGCGGTGGGACGAGTGGCTCCGGATCCGCCGGGGCGAGGTGGACATCGTCGTCGGCGCCCGCTCCGCGGTCTTCGCCCCGGTGGAGCGGCTGGGGATGATCATCGTCGACGAGGAGCACGAGAGCACCTACAAGCAGGAGACCACCCCGCCGTACCACGCCCGGGAGGTGGCGGAGGAGCGCTGCCGACGGGCCGGCGCGGTGCTGGTCCTGGGCAGCGCCACCCCTGCGGTGGAGACCTACTGGCGGGCCGAGCGGGGGGAGATCGAGCGGGTGGTGCTCCCCGAGCGGGTGGACGGCCGCCCCCTGCCGCCGGTGGAACTGGTGGACATGCGGGAGGAGCTGAGGGCCTTCAACCGGTCCATCTTCTCCCGGCGGCTCCAGGAGGCCCTGGACGAGACCCTGGGCCGGGGGGAGCAGGCGATCCTCTTCCTTAACCGCCGGGGTTACAATACCTTTGTCCTCTGCCGGGCCTGCGGCGAGGCCATCGCCTGCCCCAACTGTGCGGTGGCCCTCACCTACCATCTCCCCGGCCCCGGCCAGCCCCATCCCCGCCGGCTGGAGTGCCACTACTGCGGCCACACGGAGCCGGTGCCCAGCACTTGCCCCCGGTGCGGCTCCGACAAGATCCGGTACCTGGGGGCCGGCACCGAGCGGGTGGAGGCGGAACTCCGGGAACTCTTCCCCCGGGCCCGGGTGCTCCGGCTGGACGTGGACACCACCCGGCGCAAGGGCGCCCACGGGGAGATCCTGGGGGCCTTCAGCCGGGGGGAGGCGGACGTGCTCATCGGTACCCAGATGGTGGCCAAGGGGCTGGACTTCGGCCGGGTCACCCTGGTGGGGGTGGTGCTGGCGGATACCACCGCCAACCTGCCGGACTTCCGGGCGGCGGAGCGGACCTTCCAGCTCATCACCCAGGTGGCCGGCCGGGCCGGCCGGGGGGACCGGCCGGGCCGGGCCGTGGTCCAGACCTACATGCCCCATCACCCCGCCATCGCCGCCGCAGCCCGGGGGGACATCGCGGGGTTCTACGCCCGGGAACTCGCCTGGCGGAAGGTCCAGGGCTACCCGCCCTTTGCCGATTTCGTCCGGCTACTTTTTACCGGCCCCGAGGAGGGGGAGGTGGCCCTGGCGGCCCGGGCAGCCTACCAGGCCCTCCTGCCTTACGGAAAGGACGGGGCGATGGAGGTCCGGGAGCCCGGCCCGGCGCCCCTCGTTCGGCTCCGGGGACAGTGGCGGTATCACCTGCTGCTCCACGGCCCGGACCGGCAGGCGATGGTGGCCGCCGTCCGCGCGGCCCTCGGCGGCCGCCGGCTGCCGGGCAAGGGGGTCCGGATGAGCGTCGACGTCGGACCGTATACAATTCTTTAGAGGAAGTGTCATCTGCCGAGGACGTGTCGGTCGAGGGCGTGCCGCGGGGAGGACGCGGCAGCCTTCCGTCGTCTATTGCCCCCGCCGGCGGGGCAGGTCCCGGCGGCGGAGAGAGGGAGTGAGAGGCATTGGCGATTCTGCCCATCGTCACCCATCCGCACCCGGTGCTGCGGAAGAAGGCCAAGCCGGTGCAGAAGATCAACGCCAGCATCCGCAAGCTCATCGATGACATGACCGAGACGATGTACGCCGCCCCCGGGGTGGGGCTGGCGGCCCCCCAGGTGGGAGTCTCCAAGCGGATCATCGTGGTGGACGCCCAGGACGGCAGCGGCCTCTTCCAGGTGATCAACCCGGAGATCGTCGCGGCCGAGGACTTCGGCGTCATGGGCACCGAGGGGTGCCTTTCCATCCCCGGCCTCGTGGGGGATGTGCCCCGGTACCGGAAGGTGCGGGTGACGGGGCTGAACCGGGACGGCCACCGGATCTGGATCGACGCGGAGGGGTGGCTTGCCCGGATCTTCCAGCACGAGATCGATCACCTGGACGGGATCCTCTACATCGACAAGGCGACCAATATCCGGGAGGTCAAGGAGGAGGAAGAGGAGGCCGCGGAAGCCGGGGAAGCCGAAGAGGCTGGCGAGGCCGGAGAATCCCGGGCGGCCGGCAGGACGGAGGCGGCCCAGGCCGGCGCGGGTGCTTCCCCGACCGGGGCCGGGGCCGCTGGGACCAGCCTGGAGGCGGAAGCCGGGGGAGGGGAGTAGCCGGTGGTGCTGCGGATCCTCTTCATGGGCACCCCGGAGTTCGCCTGCCCCACCCTCGAGGCCCTGATCCGGGCTGGGTACCCGGTGGTCGCGGTGGTGACCCAGCCCGACCGGCCCGCGGGCCGGGGCGGTAAGCTCCAGGCACCGCCGGTCAAGCGGCTGGCGGAGGCCCACGGCATCCCGGTCCTCCAGCCCCGGCGGGTCCGGCATCCCGACGCGGTGGCCCAGCTCCGGGCCCTGGCCCCGGACCTGGTGGTCACCGCGGCCTTCGGCCAGATCCTCTCGGCCGAGGTGCTCGCTGTGCCCCGGCTGGGCTGCCTCAACGTCCACGCCTCCCTCCTCCCCCGGTGGCGGGGCGCGGCCCCCATCCACCGGGCGGTGATGGCCGGGGACACGGAGACGGGAATTACCATTATGTGGATGGACGAGGGGCTGGACACCGGCGACATCCTGCTGCAGCGGGCCATCCCCATCGGCCCCCTGGAGACCGCCGGGGAGGTCCACGACCGGTTGGCGGCCCTGGGGGCGGAACTGGCCGTCGAAGCGGTCCGGCTGGTGGAAGAGGGCCGGGCCCCCCGGATCCCCCAGGACCACGCCCGGGCCACCTACGCGGCCAAGCTGACCCCGGAGGATGAGCGGATCGACTGGCGGGAGAGCGCCACCCAGGTGGTCAACCGGATCCGGGGGCTGAACCCCTGGCCGGTGGCCCATACTACCTGGCAAGGGCAGATCCTCAAGGTCTGGATGGCAGAGCCCTGGCCGGAGCCCGTGCCCGCCGCTCCGCCGGGCACCGTGGTGGCGGTGGTCCGGGACAAGGGGCCGGTGGTGGCCTGCGGGGAAGGCGCGGTGCTCCTCACCCGGCTGCAGCCGGCGGGCAAGCGCCCGATGGAGGCTGCGGCCTTCCTGGCCGGCCACCGGATGGCCCCAGGGGAAGTGCTGGGGGCGGAGCAGCCGCCGGCGGAACAGCCAGCGAAGGAGCAGCCGGCGAAGGAGTAACCGGCAACGGAGCAGCCGGGGCCGCCACCGCGGGTCCGGCGCGAACCTTTCTCCCGCCCCGGCCGTCACGATCTGGGGAGCCCTCGGGGCCGCGCGGGGCGGCCCGCGGGGGCCATGGCAGTTGTTCCGGTGCCGCCCCGGTTGTTACAATGTTGCATACCGGCAAGCCTGCGAGGAAATCCCGGTCGAGCACCGGCAACGGCTGCCCGCATCCGATGCGGGGAGCATGCGGAAAGCTGGATGATGTCGGGTAGCCAGGGAGGTCATCCGACATGCCCTTTTTCGGCTGGTACTGGGATCCGACTTACATCATTGTGTTACCGGCGCTGCTACTGGTCATGTGGGCCCAGTGGCGGGTCCAGGCTACCTTCCAGGAGTGGAGCCGCCGCTGGTCCTCCCGGGGGCTGACCGGGGCCCAGGTGGCCCGGGCCATTCTGGACCGGGCAGGCCTCCATGATGTGGATGTGGAGCCCATCCCCGGCCACCTGACGGACCACTACGATCCCCGGGCTCGGGTGCTGCGCCTCAGCCAGAGCGTCTACAACAGCTCCTCGGTGGCGGCCATCGGGGTGGCGGCCCACGAGGCCGGCCACGCGATCCAGCACGATGTGGGTTACGTGCCGCTCATGATGCGCAGCGCCTTTGTGCCTTTGGCTAACCTGGGCAGCACCGGCGGTCCGCTTCTCTTCTTCCTCGGCCTCCTCTTCCCCCGGGGCATCGGCGACTGGATGATGCAGACCGGCATCCTGCTCTTCGGCCTGGCGGTGCTCTTCTACGTCATCACCCTGCCGGTGGAGTTCAACGCCTCCAGCCGGGCTCTGGCGATCCTGGAGGGCCAGGGTTACCTGGTGGGGGAGGAGCTCCGGGGCGCCCGGGCGGTGCTCTGGGCGGCAGCCATGACCTACGTGGCCTCGGCGGCCATGGCCATCTCCCAGCTGCTGCGGCTTCTGGCGATCCGCGGCTTGTACCGGGATGAGGAGTAGCAGGCGCCGGTGGCCGCCGGCGCGGCTTCTCCGTGCCGGCCGCAGAGCACGCCGCAGGCGGACTGCATACGAGCCGGGGTGCGGGTTTTCCGCACCCTTTTTCGCGAGGAAAGCAACGGGTACGATCCGCGCGGGAAGTCCCGCACACCCTTCGAGGAGGTGTTTCCGCTGGCTCACCGCCGCAGCCCCGGCCCTCGGGGGCCGGTCCGGGGCGCCCGGGAGGTGGCCCTCCGGGCCCTGGTCCGGATCGAGGTGGACGGGGCATACGCCAATCTAGCCCTGGACCAGGCCCTGAGCCGCTGGCCCCTGCCGGATCCCCGGGATCGGGCCCTGGCCACGGAACTGGTCTACGGCGTCACCCGCCGCCGGGGGACCCTGGACTGGGCCCTGGCGCAAGTGGCCTCCCGGCCGCTTGCGGACCTCACCCCCTGGATCCGAAACATCCTCCGGCAGGGGGCGTACCAACTTCTCTACCTCGACCGGGTCCCGGCTCCGGCCGTGATCCACGAAGCGGTGGAACTGGCCAAACGGTACGGCCATCCGGGGGTGGCCGGCTTTGTCAACGGCGTGCTCCGGGGGCTTCAGCGCCGGCTCCAAGAACTCCCCTTCCCGGACCCGGAGCGGGACCCCGCCGGCTACCTGGAGGTGGCCGAGTCGGCCCCCCGGTGGCTGGTGGAGCGGTGGCTCGGGGAGTACGGCCCGGAGGAGGCCCGGGCCCTCTTGGCGGCGATGAACCAGCCGCCGCCCCTGACGGCCCGGGTGAACCGGCTCCGCACCGACCGGGAGCGGCTGCTCCAGCGGCTGGCGGCGGAGGGGGTGACCGCGGCCCCAACCCGCTACTCCCCTGACGGGGTCGTGCTCACCGGTGTGGCCTCGGCCAGTTCCCTGGAGGCGCTGCCCGCCCACCGGGAGGGGCTGTTCACGGTGCAGGACGAGTCGTCGATGCTGGTGGCCCCGGTGGTGGACCCCCAGCCGGGGGAGACGGTGCTGGACATCGCCGCGGCGCCGGGTGGGAAATCCACCCACCTGGCGGAGCGGATGGGGGATCGGGGCCGGGTGTTGGCCGTGGACCTGCACCCCCACAAGATCGCCCTCATCCAGGCTGCGGCGGAGCGTCTGGGCCTGCGGAGCGTCGAGCCGGTCTGCGCCGACGGCCGGACCGTGGGCCGGCTCTTCGCCGGCCGGGCGGACCGGGTCCTGTGCGACCTCCCCTGCTCCGGCCTGGGCACCCTGGGCCGCCGGCCCGACGCCCGCTGGCGGAAGCGCCCCGAGGACATCCCGGCCCTTGCCGCTTTGCAGCTTGAACTCCTCCGGGCCGCGGCCCAGGCCCTGAGGCCCGGAGGGGTGCTGGTTTACAGCACCTGCACCATCACCCGGGAGGAAAACCTGGCGGTGGTGGAGGCCTTTCTGGCTGAGCACCCGGACTTCCGCCCCGACGACCTGACCCCTTACCTGCCCGAGGCCCTCCGGGGGGAGCCGGGGGTCCGGGAGGGGTGGATCCAGCTCCTGCCCCACCGGCACGGAACCGACGGCTTTTTCATCGCCCGGCTGGTGCGCCGGGAGGGTTAGGCCGCGCCGGGCTCGTGCGCCGGCGCCGGGCCCTGGGGCGGGCCGGGGGTGGAGCCGCCGGGCCGGTCTTCTCCCGGGAGCAGGAGAAGGTGCGGGCGCAGCCGAAATCACGATGGGGCGGTCCGCGGATTGCCGGGGCCGCCCCGGGGAAAGGAAGCAAGATCGCCATGCCCCAGACGCGCATGGAGCTACCGGTGCTCCCTGCCAGCCGCAATCCCCGCGAACTGCCCGTGGATGGCAAGGTGCCCCTGGTAGGCAAGACCCGGGAGGAGCTGGCCGCCCTGCTGACCGAGTGGGGGGAGCCGGCCTACCGGGCAACCCAGCTCTTCCAGTGGATCTACCAGAAGGGCGCCCGGGAGTTTAGCGGGATGACCAACCTCCCCCTGGCGCTTCGCCAGCGGCTGGCGGAGGTGGCGGTGCCCGGGTGTGCGGCGGAGGAGATGCGGCAGCGCGCCGCCACCACCCGGACCACCAAGTTCCTCTTCCGGCTCCTGGCGGACGGCGCCCTGGTGGAGTCCGTGCTCATGGGCCACAACTACGGCTGGTCTGCCTGCCTCAGCACCCAGGTCGGGTGCCGGATGGGCTGTGCCTTCTGCGCTTCCACCCTGGGCGGGCTGGTCCGGAACCTGACCCCGGGGGAGATCGTGGATCAGGCGATTCTGATGCAGAAGGAACTCCCCCCGGGGCAGCGCATCGGCCACGTGGTGCTGATGGGCTCCGGGGAACCCCTGGAGAACTACGACAACGTGCTCAAGGCCATCCGGCTTCTCCACGACCCCGGCGGGCTCAACATCGGCTACCGGCACATCACCCTCTCCACCGCGGGGCTGGTGCCGGGGATCCGCCGGCTGGCGGCGGAGGGGCTGCCCATCACCCTGGCGGTCTCCCTCCACGCACCCAACGACGAGCTGCGCAGCCGGCTGATGCCGGTCAACCGCCTCTGGCCGGTGGCGGAGGTGGTCGCTGCGGTCCGGGAGTACGCCGAGCGCACGGGTCGGCGGGTGACCATCGAATATATCTTGATTGAGGCGGTCAACGACACCCCGGAGTTGGCTGCCGAACTGGCCCGGCTCCTCGCCGGGATGCTGGTGCACGTCAACCTGATCCCGATGAACCCCGTGGCCGAGCGGCCCCAGTTCCGCCGGCCCGGGCCGGAGCGGGTGCGGCGGTTCGCCGAGGTGCTGGAGCGGTATGGCATCAGCACCACCGTCCGCCGGGAGATGGGCGGCGAGATCGAGGCGGCCTGCGGCCAGCTCCGCAACCGGGTGGTCCGCCGGCACCGGGGGTGACGGTGCGGGTAGACCGGTGCGGACCTGGAGAGGCGGGGAGAGGAGAGGCGTGAAGTTCTCAGCACAGACCGACCGTGGGCGGGTCCGGCCTTCCAACGAGGACGCTTACTGCCTTGAGGTCCTCGACGCCGGAGCCGGCCGGGCCCTGTTGGCGGTGGCGGACGGCATGGGCGGACATGCCGCCGGGGAGGTGGCCTCGGCCCTGGCCATCGCGACCCTGCGGGAGCGGGTGCTGACCCAGGCCCTTCACTGGACCGGCGACGACGAGCGGCTCCTGGGGCTGGGGGATGCCATGGTGGCGGCCCATGCGGCCATTCTGGCGGCCCAGGGCCAGGACCCCCGGCGGGCCGGCATGGGCACCACCCTTACAGCGGTGCTGATCTGGGGCGAATACCTTTATATCGGCCACACCGGGGACAGCCGGGCCTACCTGGTTGGGGCCGAAGGCGGCATCCGGCAGCTGACCGACGACCACTCGGTGGTCGGTGAGCTGGTTCGGGGCGGGAGCCTTACGGAGCTGGAGGCGATGCAGCATCCCCAGCGGCACGTCCTGACCAGCGCGCTGGGAACCCAGGGCCGGCTGCGGGTCGACCTCCAGGCTACCCTCTGGCACCCGGGGGACGTGGTGATCCTGTGCTCCGACGGCCTGACCAACCTGGTCACCGCCGCGGAGATCGCGGAGCGGGTCCGGCTGGCAGCGGTGGATCATTTTGACAGTCTGGCCCGGGAACTGGTGGAACTCGCCAATGCCCGGGGCGGGCATGATAACATTACGGTGGTGGCGGCCCGGCGCGGGGAAGAGGTGAGGGCGTAGGATGCAACCCGGCACCGTTCTCGGACAGCGTTACCGTATTCTGGATCGCATCGGCGGTGGTGGGATGGCCTTGGTCTACCGGGCCGAGGACACCGCCCTGGGCCGCCCCGTGGCGCTCAAGGTGCTCCGCAGCCAGTTTGCCGCGGACCCGGAGTTTGTCCGCCGGTTCCGGCGGGAAGCACAGGCGGCGGCCAGCCTCTCCCACCCCAACATCGTCTCCATTTACGATGTGGGGCAGGAGGGGGAGCACCACTACATCGTCATGGAACTGGTGGAGGGGGAGACCCTCAAGAGCCGGATCCAGCGGCAGGGGCCCCTTTCGGTGGAGGAGACGACCCGGATCGGACTGGAGATCCTGGCGGCCCTGGAGCACGCCCACAGCCACAAGATCGTCCACCGGGATATTAAACCCCACAACATCCTCCTCTCCCGGGACGGCCGGGTGAAGGTGACGGACTTCGGCATCGCCCGGGCGGTCACCACGGACACGGTGACGAACACCGGCTCCATCCTGGGCTCGGCCCACTACTTTTCGCCCGAGATGGCCAAGGGACAGGGGGCCACGGAGCAGTCTGACCTCTATAGCCTAGGGGTTGTCCTGTACGAAATGGTCACCGGCCGGGTGCCCTTCCAGGGGGAATCGCCGATCACCGTCGCCCTCAAGCACGTCCAGGAAGAGGTGTTGCCCCCCGGGGTGCTCAACCCGCAGCTGCCGGCGGAGCTGGAGGCCATCATCCTCCGGGCCCTGGCCAAGGACCCGGCCCAGCGCTTTTCCTCCGCGGCGGAGATGCGCCAGACCCTCGAGCAGTTCCTGGAGGACCACCGGGCCGGCCGTACCCGGCTGGTGGACCGGGACTACCCCACCCTGGACCTCCGGGCCATCCGGCAGCGGCAGCACCGGGAGCCGGCCCTGGCGGAGGCGGACCTGGAGCAGGATTGGGAAGAGGACGGGGTGTCCCGCCCGGTGGCCCGGCGCCGCCGCCGCTGGGGGCTCTACCTTTTGATCAGCTTCGCCGCCCTCTTTCTCGGCGGCCTGGCCTACGGGGGGTACGTCCTGAGCCGGCTCCTGGAGGTGCCGGAGGTCCCGGTGCCGGACGTGGTCGGCCGGTCGGCCCAGGAAGCGGAGCAGATCCTCCGGGCCGCCGGGTTGCAGATGCAGGTCAAGGGCCAGGAGTACTCCACGGAGATTCCCGTCGGCCACGTCACCCGGCAAGAGTACGAGCCCGGGTACATCAAGAAGCAGGGCTCGGTGGTGGGGGTCTGGCTCAGCCTTGGGCCCCGGACGGTGACGGTGCCTGACGTGCGGCGGCTGACCCGGGCGGAAGCGGAGAACCAGTTGCTGCAAGTGGGGCTCCGGGTCGGGGCGGTGACGGAAGTCTTCGCCCAGGATGTGGAAGCCGGCCGGGTCGCGGAGCAGAGCCCGCCCCCTGGCACCCAGGTCCAGGAAGGGGCTGTGGTCGACCTGAAGATCAGCCGGGGGACCCGGAGGGTGCCCAACCTGGTGGGCCGGTCCCTCGGGGAGGCTCCCACTCACTTGGCGAATGCGGGCCTGACCCTGGGCGAGGTCTCCCGGGTGCAGAGCCCGCAGCCCAAGGACACGGTCATCGGCCAGGACCCGAAGCCCGACGCGGAGGTGCCCCCGGGAACCCGGGTCAACGTGACGGTCTCCGACGGGGTCCCGCCCCCGCCGGTGAAGGAGACCACTGTCACCATCCACCTCCAGCCCGGGAGCCCCGAGGACCGGGGGTACGTCAACGTCCGGGTGCTGAAGTTCGACGCGGCGGGGACCGAGGTCTTGCATGAAGCCCCCCACCTGATTGGCGACTCCTTTGTGCTGCCGGTCCGGTGGGTGGGGGACCAAGCCAAGCTGGAGGTCTACATCAACGGCCAGCTTCGGGAGACCATTCCCCTGGGCACCCCGCCCACCGCTGAGGCGGGGGAGACTTCGAAACAGTCAGAGGGAGGTGGCGGCTAGTCCGTGGCATCCGGGCAGGTGATTCGCTCCCACAGCAACATCTACTACGTGCTGGTGGACGGGCAGGAGGTGGAGTGTCGCCCCCGGGGCAAGTTCCGGCTCGAGGACCAGCAGGTGCTGGCCGGGGACCGGGTGGAGGTCACCCTGCTGGCCGACGGCGAGGGGCGCATCGACCGGATCCTGCCCAGGCAGAGCGAACTCAGCCGGCCCCGGGTGGCCAACGTGGATCGGTGCGTAGTGGTCTTCACCCTCCATGAGCCCGACGCGGACTTCCGGTTTCTCGACCGGGTGCTGGTCCATACGGAGCAGGCCGGGGTCGAGGCGGTGATCGCCCTGAACAAGGTGGACCTTTGCACCGCCGAGGAGGTGGAGGCCTTCGTCGCCACCTACGGCCCGGCAGGGATCGGCTACCCGGTGGTCCCCATCAGCGCGGCCACCGGGGCGGGGCTGGACCAGCTGATCCCGTACCTTGCCGGCCGGACCTCGGTGCTGGCCGGGCAGAGCGGCGTCGGCAAGTCCCGGCTCATCTCCGCCCTGGTCCCCGGCCGGGAGATCCGGGTCGGGGAACTCTCCCGGAAGCTGGGGCGGGGCCGGCACACCACCCGGCACGTGGAGCTCATCCCGCTGCCCTTCGGCGGGGTGGTGGCCGACGCCCCGGGGTTCACCCATCTGGAGTTTGCGGGCATGGAACCCCGGGACCTGGCGGACTGTTTCCGGGAGTTCCGGGAGCCGGCGGCGGCGTGCCGGTTTGACGACTGCTTGCACCGGGCCGAGCCGGACTGCGGGGTGAAGGCCGCGGTGGCCGAGGGCCGGATTCCCCGGCACCGGTATGAGCATTACCTGGCCTTCTTGGAAGAGATCGAAGAGGCCAGGGAGTGGTAGGCTGCCCTGGGATCTCCCGCGCCCAGCGCTGGAAGCCACACGGAGTCCCCCGGCCATCGCCGCCGGGGGACGCCGTCTTCGTAGCGGCGAATCGGTGGATGCCGGCTAGAAGGGAAAGGGGTCCGTGCAGATGTGGCGGGTGCGGAGAATCGTCCGGTCCTTACTCGGGTGGATCCTCCGGCAAGCGCTCGCTGTCCTGCTGGTCCTGGCCGCGGTTAGCTGGCTCACCGTGGACGGCACCTGGGCGGACCGGGCGGCGACCGTGTGGGGATGGGTCCGGCAAGCCCCGGATACGATTGACAAGGTCAAGAGGGAAGTCCGGCAGGTGGCGCGGGAACTGGAAACCGTTGTCAACGAGATCCAGACCGGGAAGACGGTTGCCGTTCCCAACCCCCGATCCTCGGGCCAGGGCACGGGTGAGCCCTCCAGCCGCCCCAGCGCACCCCCTGCGGATGCTCCTTCCTTCGTTCAGCCCGCCCTGTCGCCCTCCGAGGTTACCATCACCACGGGAGACCCTTGGGCCGCAGCCCAGGAGCGGCGAACCCTGGAGGAGATCAACCGGATCCGCCAGGAACATGGTCTGAAGCCGCTCCGGTGGGATGACGCAGTGGTGCCGGTCGCCCGGTCTCGGGCAAGGGAGATTTTCGAGACGCAGTACGTGTCGTCTGACCACAAACTGAAGCGTTCTGGGGAGCCCTGGGAGGCTACCGCAAGGGCGGGGATTCCGTTCTCGGCGCTGGGTGAGACGATCTACCTTGACGGTGAGAGGCAGAACGTGGCCTCGCGGGCTGCCGCCGGCTGGTACAACAGCCCGCCGCATCGGGAGATTATGCTCCATCCTGACCTTGACCGGGTTGGGATTGGCATCGCCTACACCGGTCGCCCGCTGCGGGTGTACAGTAACGGCCAGCCCTATGATTTCTCCGCCGTCGTCGTTGCCATCTACCGCCGCGAGGCAGCCCGCTGACCCCGGCTCGGGCTCTCCCTGTCGCTGGGGCCAACGGGCCGGGCCGGCGGTCCCCCGCTGGAGCGCGGGACCTCAGTCCTCGTAGACCGGGTAGACCGCGCCTTCGTAGGTCTCCTCAAGCCAGGCCCGCAGCTCCTGAGACTTGAGGGCCTGGAGGAAGACCTGCACCTCCCGCCGGTCCTCCTCGCCCTCCCGGGTGGCGACGATGTTGGCCCAGGTCTTCAGATCCCGCTCCACGAAGAGGGCCTCCTTCTTGGGGGAGAGGCCGGCCCCCAGGGCGACGTTCCCCGGGATCACGGCCAGGTGGACGTCGTCGAGGCTCCGGGGGAGCTGGAAGGCCTCCAGTTCCCGGAACTGGAGCTTCCGGGGGTTGTCGGCGATCTCCCGGACCGTCGCCTCTGCCCCCAGGCCCTCGGGGAGCCGGATCAGCCCCGCGTCCGCGAGGATGAGGAGCGCCCGACCCTGGTTGACCGGGTCGTTGGGGACGGCCACCTGCGCCCCCTTGGGCACCTGGTCCAGGCTCTGGACCTTCCGGCTGTAAACGGCCATGGGCACGATGTAGAGGGGGCCGCTGGCCGGGGCGATCTTAAGCCCCCGGGTCGCCTTGAAGTTATCGAAGTACGGCCGGTGCTGGAAGAGGTTGGCATCGATCTCGCCGTCAGCCAGGGCCAGGTTGGGCTTGACGTAGTCGTTGAACTCCACCAGCTCGATGGTGACCCCCTCCCGGGCGGCGATCTCCGCCGCCTTCTTCACGATGGGGGCCCAGGGCTCCGGGGTCGCCCCGACCCGGAGCACCGCGGACTCAGGCTGGGGCTCCGGGCCGGAGCCGCCGGGGCTCGTGGCGGGGGCCGGTCCCGGGGTGCGGCTGGCGCAGCCGGAGAGAATCAGCACGAGGAGCGCAAGGGCGGCCGGCAGGATCCGCCGCCCGCGGGAACAGGGCAGGAAGGTCGCCATGGTCAGTTCTCCTCTCCAAAGGGGTGTTCGTTTCCGGCAACGGGCTGTTCGTTCCCGGCGCGGGAGCGGCGGGGCGGAGCCGGTCCCCGGGCGCGCCGCCCGGCGGCGCCGACCGGGCGGCGGGTCCCTCCGGCCCCGGGGCTGGCCCAGCGGCGGCGCTGTCCGGCGGGAGCCTCCCGAAGGCACAAAAGGAGCCTCCCCCGGCTGAGGGGAGGCTGCAAAAAGTGCTGGGCAGACCTCACCCTCTTATCTGCCGGTTGACCGTGCGGTCACCGCTGGAATTGGCACCTTCGAGCGCCTGGGCACTCGGGTTGCCGGGCTTCATCGGGCCAGTCCCTCCGCCGCTCTCGATAAGGGGTGGTCCCTATGCACTTGTCACTCCTCGCTGCAGCGAGTAACAGTATCGAATTATAGGTCCACTTGGAACCGTTGTCAATTCCTGCGCCGCCGGTTACCATGAAAGAGGCTAAGTTCCGGCCGGCTGGCCGCCGGCCGGGGAAGGATGGATCGGCACGAGGAGGCGGCTCCCTTGGCCATCGTCATCGAACCGCAACGGGTGAAGGTCGCACCCTCCCTCCTGAGCGCGGACTTTGCCGAACTGGGGGCGGAGCTGCAGCGAATCGAGGCCGCGGGGGCGGACTGGGCCCACCTGGACGTGATGGACGGCCACTTCGTCCCCAACCTGACCTTTGGGCCGCCGGTGATCGCCCGGCTCCGGGAACGGACCCGGCTAGCCCTGGACACTCACCTGATGATCGCCGAGCCCGGGCGGTACATCGGCGACTTTGTCCGGGCGGGTTCCGACCTGATCACCGTCCATGTGGAGGCGTGTACCCATCTCCACCGGGTGCTCACCCAGATCAAGGACGCAGGGGTGAAGGCCGGGGTGGCCCTGAACCCCCACACCCCCCTGGCGATGATCGAGCACGTGCTGGGGCTGGTGGACCTGGTGCTGATCATGACCGTCAACCCCGGGTTCGGCGGCCAGCGGTTCATTCCCGAGGTGCTGCCCAAGCTCCGGCGGCTGAAGGCCATGCTGGCGGAGGCGGGCCTCGAGGACCGGGTGGAGGTGGAGGTGGACGGCGGCATCACCCCCGAGACAGCGGCCCTCTGCCGGGAGGCCGGCGCCACGGTGCTGGTGGCCGGAACCGCGGTCTTCGGCCAGCCCGACCTGGCCAGGGCCATCGCCGCCCTCCGGGGCTGAGAACTGCCTGCACCGGGCACACCGGTGGATCCGCCGGCATAAGGTAGCGGTGACACCGGTCTTCCGCGGCCGGGAGAGGGGAGGGATGCCCCATGCGCCTGGGCCGGAGGAGGATCGGCCGCCCGACGGCGTGGGCCGGGTACGGCCTGATGGCCCTGGGGGGAATCATCCTGCTGCTCTCCCTGCCCCTTCAGGTGTGGGGCGCGGCGGCGGGCGGATTGCTCACATATCTCGGCTATTCCGTGCGAACCCTCCGCTAGGCGGCCGGCCTGCACAGAGCAGGGGAAGGGGGTAGGAGCGGTTGCGCATCAAGGTGATCCGACTGCCGCGCCCTTTGGGAAAGATGGTGCTGGCGATTCTCTCGGTCTTTTCCCGGCGGGCCGAGGGGGCCGGGTAGCCGCCTGGGGAGGGCGGCGGAAGCCGGGCGGGGCCGCTGGCGCAGATTTTTCTCCGCGCCGGCGGTTCGCTACAATAAGGGCAGCAAAGGATACAAAGAGCAGCCTCTGGCAGCCGCCCCGGGGCTGCCGTCTGCAGGCAGCCAGCGGGCGGCTGCCGAACTCGGCATGCCTCCGTGAGGAGATGGACAACCATGGCCGACTACCTGGTGCGGGCTCTCAGCGAGGACGGCCTGATTCGCCTTTTGGCCGCGGTGACCACGGAAACGGTGGAGGAGGCCCGGCGGCGGCACGACACGTGGCCCGTGGCCACCGCCGCCCTCGGCCGGGCGCTGACGGCTGCCGCCTTGCTGGGGGCGAACCTCAAGGGACGGGAGACCCTGGTCCTGCGAATCGCCGGCGGCGGTCCCCTCGGCACCATCACCGCGGAGACCGATGGGGAGGGGAACCTCCGGGGTTATGTCCACCATCCCCACGTGGACCTGCCCCTCAGCGCCCAGGGCAAGCTGGATGTGGGCGCTGCGGTGGGCCGGCAGGGGCAGCTGGTGGTGATCCGGGACATGGGGCTGAAGGAACCCTACGTCGGCTCTGCGCCCCTGGTCAGCGGCGAGATCGCGGAGGACCTGACCCGGTACCTCTGGACCTCGGAGCAGACCCCTTCGGCGGTGGCCCTGGGGGTGCTGGTGGCCCCGGACGGCCGGGTGCAGGCCGCGGGCGGCTACCTGCTCCAGCTGATGCCGGCTACCCGGGAGGAGCACCGGGAACAGCTTGAGGAGAACATCCGGAACCTCGGCGCCGTGAGCGCCGCCATCGACGCGGGGATGAGCCCGGAGGAGATGGCGGGGCGGGTGCTCGCCGGTTTCGCTTACCGGATCCTGGACAAGCAGCCCCTCCGGTTCCGGTGCCGGTGCAGCCGGGAGCGGGTCGCCGGGGTGCTGGTCAGCCTCGGGGCGGACGAACTCCGGCGGATGGAGCAGGAGGACGGCGGCGCCGAGGTCACCTGCGAGTTTTGCGGCGAGCGTTACCACTTCACCGGGGCTGAACTCGCGGCCCTCCGGGAGGAGGCGGCCCAGCCGCCGAAGCCGGCCCGGGAGGAGTAAGGCCTCCCGGGAAAGGGGCCACCGGCCCGGGAAAGGTGGCAGGGGGAGAAAAACGAAAAAGCCGCCCCGCAAATCGGGTCGGCTTCTTTCCGGGCGCCTTCTGCCCGGTCCTGGACCGGTCCTGGCCCCGCCGGGCCAGCCGGCGTCTTAGACCGCCCGCTGGACCTTGCCGGCCTTCAGGCAGGAGGTGCAGACGTACAGGCGGACCTTCTTCCCGCCCACCAGGGCCCGGACCCGCTGGATGTTCGGCGACCAGGTGCGGTTGGTCCGGATGTTGGAGTGGGAGACCTGCTTGCCCCGCCACCACTTCTTGCCGCAGACTTCGCAGAGCCGTGCCATGAGCGTACACCCCCTTCCCGGGCCGTGCCACAGGCACAAGGCACACACGATATGTTAGCACAGCCGGTACAGGGTGACAAGGGCCGCGGCTTACGGGGTGGGAAACAGGGGCGGCAGGAGTTTTCCCCGCGGGGGCAGAAAGAAATGGGGCTGAGCGCGGCAAGAGGGGGACGGTCAGCCGTGGAACGGGTCACGGAACTGGGCCGGATCACCCTGTCCGGTGAGGTGGTGGCCACCCTGGCAGGGATGGCGGCCACCGAGTGCTACGGCATCGTGGGCATGGCCTCCACCCGGTTGAAGGACGGGATTGCGGAGCTCCTGGGCCGGGAGAACCTGGCCCGGGGGGTGGAGGTCCATGTGGACGGCAACGAGTTGGAGATCCATCTTTATATTGTGGTGGGTTATGGGACCCGAATCAGCGAGATTGCCCGCAACGTGACGGAAAAGGTCCGATACGTGGTGGAGAGCATGACGGGCCTGAAGGTGCGGGCGGTGCGCATCCACGTCCAGGGCGTCAAGGTCGGCTACCAGCCCTGAGACGGTCCTGCGCTTCTGTCCCAGCCCCCGGTTGCGAGGGAGGAAGTCGGTTGCCCATCAAACAGGTTGACGGCCCGCTCTTGAAGGCCATGGTCCTGGAAGCGACCCGTACGCTGGACGCCAACAAGGAAGCGGTCAACGCCCTGAACGTCTTCCCGGTGCCCGACGGGGATACCGGCTCCAACATGTCCCTGACCATGCTCTCCGCGGCCCGGGAGGTGGAGCGGGCCCCGGACCGGACTGTGGGGGCAGTGGCTCAGGCCCTCGCCCAGGGTTCCCTGATGGGAGCCCGGGGCAATTCCGGCGTCATCCTCTCCCAGCTCTTCCGCGGTTTTGCCCGTTACGCGGCGGACCGGACCGCTCTCGACGCCCGGGACCTGGCCCGGGCTCTACAGGCGGGAGTGGAGACCGCCTACAAGGCGGTCATGAAGCCCGTGGAGGGCACCATCCTCACGGTGGCCCGGGAGGCGGCCCAGGCAGCGGTCCAGGCGGCCCGGAGCACCGGGGATGTGATCGAGGTAATCGAGGCCGCCCACCGGGCGGCCCTGGCTGCCCTGGAGCGGACCCCGGAACTGCTGCCGGTGCTGAAGAAGGCCGGGGTGGTGGACTCCGGCGGCAAGGGGTATACCTTCATCCTGGCGGGTTACCTTGCGGCCCTCCGGGCCCGGGAGAGCCAGGGCCCGGAGGCACCGGTGGCCGGTGCGCCGGCGGTCCCGGCCCGGGAGGCCGGGCGGGACGCCTCCCCTGCCACCACCGTGGCCTTCCGGGTCGACGAGGAGATCTCCGACATCCGGTACCCGTACGACACCGAGTTCTTCATCCGAGGCCGGGAGATCCCCCTGCAGGCCATCGCCGAGCAGCTGAACCAGATGGGGGACTCGGTGTACGTGGTGGGGTCTCCGGAACTGGCCAAGGTTCACATCCACACCGACAACCCCGGCCGGGTGCTGGACTTCTGCCTCCGCTTCGGTGAACTCATCCGGATCGAGATCCACAACATGCGGGAGCAGCACGCTGACCTCCTGGCCCGGGCCGGTGCGGCTGCCGCAGACCCGCCGGCGGCTTCCGCCGCTGCCGACCCTGTCCCCGCCCCGTCCTCCGACCCCGCCGCATCCCCTGCCCCGGCCCCCAACCCGGTCCCGGACCCGCCGGAAGCGGCGGCCAGCGCCGTCGTGGCGGTGGCGGCCGGGGACGGGCTGGAGGCGATCCTGAAGAGCCTGGGGGTTGCCCAGGTGGTCCGGGGCGGCCAGACCATGAACCCCAGCACCCAGGACCTCCTGGAGGCCATCGAGGCCTGCCCGGCGGACCGGGTCTTCGTGCTGCCCAACAACAAGAACGTGATCCTGGCGGCGGAGCAGGCGGCGACCCTCTCCCGGAAGGAGGTCCACGTCATCCCGACCCGGTCCATCCCCCAAGGCATCGCCGCCCTCCTGGCCTGGCAGCCCGACGGCGACCCCGAGAAGACCCGGCAGGCGATGCTCCGGACCCTGGAGGAGGTCCAGACCGGCGAGGTCACCTACGCCGTCCGGGACACCACCTTCGGGGAGATGGCCATCCGGGAGGGGGATATCCTCGGCATCTGGAACGGCCAGATCGTCGCCACCGGGGCGACGCCGGAAGAGATGGTGAAGGCGGTCCTAGAGCGGATGATGGCGGAGCGCCCCGGCGAGGTGATCACCCTCTACTGGGGCGAGGGCGTCGACCAGCAGCGGGCCGAGGCCCTGGCCGAGGAACTCCGCCGGCTCTACCCCCAGTGCGAGGTGGAGGTCCAGTACGGCGGGCAACCCCTGTATTTCTACATCTTCAGCCTGGAGTAGGTTGTACGGCGTCTTGTGCAGGTCTGTCGGCCGCGGCCCCGGGGGCGCTGCCCGGGGCCCGGTGCGATCGGCAACCGGAGGGGAGGGACGGCCTCCCCTCCGCCTGTGTCGAGGAGGGAGAACCGGTGCAGGGGGAGGACCCCATCCTGAGCCGGGATGTGCAATACGTCAAGGGGGTCGGCGCCGCCCGGGCCAAACTCCTGTACAAGATGGGGCTTAGGACCGTCCGGGACCTGGTGCAGCACCTGCCCCGGTACCACCTGGACCGGACCCAGTTCCGGAGCCTCCGGGAGGTCCGGCCCGGGGAGACCGCGACGGTCGAGGTCCGGATCCAGAGCATCGCCGAGCACCAGGGCAGGCGGGTGCCGGTGGTGGCGGCGCTCATCACCGACGGCACCGCTTACGGCCAGGCGATCTGGTTCGGCCAGCCCTGGATCGCCAAGTCCCTCCCGCCGGGGACCACGGTGGTCTTGAGCGGCAAGGTGGAGCGGGAGCGGGGCCAGCCCAAGTTCGTCAGCCCCGAGTGGGAAGTGGTCCAGGACGACGAGGCGGAGCTCCTCCACGCCGGCCGGCTGGTGCCGGTCTACCCCCTCACCGAAGGGCTCCGGCCCCGGGAGATGCGCCGGCTGATGCGGGAGGCGGTGCTCCTCGGGGCGCCCCGGATGCCGGACCGGATCCCGCCGGAGGTGGCCCGGCGGCAAAACCTCCTCCCCGCGCCGGTGGCGTGGCAGGAGGCCCACTGGCCCACGGACCGGACCACCCTGGAGGCCGCCCTGCGCACCATCCGGTTCGAAGAACTCTTCCTCCTGGAGATTGGGCTGCAGCTGCTCAAGCACCGGGTCCAGGATCCCCGGCACGGCATCTGCCACCAGCCCTCGGGCCGGCTCTGGGGGGCCTTCCGGGCGGCCTTGCCCTTCGAGCTCACCCCGGACCAGGAGCGGGTTATCCGGGAGATCCGGGCGGACATGGAGTCCCCCCGGCCGATGCACCGGCTCCTCCAGGGGGACGTGGGCTCGGGGAAGACCATCGTCGCGGCCGCGGCGATGGTGGTGGCGGTGGACAGCGGCTACCAGGCGGCCCTGATGGCGCCGACGGAGATCCTGGCGGAGCAGCACTACCTGGGGCTCCGGCGGCTCCTCGAGCCCCTGGGGATCCGGCCGGTGCTGATCACGAGTAGCCTCAAGCGTCGGGAGCGGGAGGAGGCCCTGGCCGCCCTCCGCCACGGCGTCGCGCAGATCGCCATCGGCACCCACGCCCTCCTGGAGAGCGACGTGGTCATCCCCCGGCTCTCCCTGGTGGTGATCGACGAGCAGCACCGGTTCGGCGTCCGGCAGCGGGCCCGGCTCCAGGCCAAGGGGATCGAGGGGCGGCATCCCGACACCCTGGTGATGACCGCCACCCCCATCCCCCGGACCCTGGCCATGACCCTCTACGGCGACCTGGACGTCTCCCGGATCGAGCAGAAGCCCGCCGGCCGGCAGCCGGTGGCCACCGCCTGGCGGACCCCGGACCAGCGGGACCGGGTCTACCAGGTGCTGGTGGAGAAGTTCATCCGGGCGGGGCAGCAGGCCTATGTCATCGCCCCCCTGGTGGAGGAGTCGGACAAGCTCGAAGCCCAGGCGGCCACGGCGCTCTACGAGGAGCTTTCGGCCAAGTACCCGGAGGTGCGCTTTGGCCTTCTCCACGGCCGGATGAAGCCGGAGGAGAAGGACGCGGTGATGGCCGCCTTCCGGGAGGGGGCGATCCAGGTGCTGGTGGCCACCACCGTGGTGGAGGTAGGGGTGGACGTACCCAACGCCACGGTGATCATCATCGAGGAGGCCGACCGGTTCGGCCTGGCCCAGCTCCATCAGCTCCGGGGCCGGGTGGGCCGGGGAACCCAGCGCTCCTACTGCGTGCTCATCGCCGACCCCAAGACCCCGGAGGCCCGGCAGCGGATGGAGATCATGCAGCGGACCCTTTCGGGCTTCGAACTGGCGGAGTACGACCTCCGGCTCCGGGGGCCGGGGGAGTTCCTGGGCACCCAGCAGAGCGGGTGGGGGCTGCAATTCGCGGACATCCTCCGGGACGAGGAGATCCTGGCCGCGGCCCGGGCTGAGGCGGCGGCCCTCGCCCGGGACCCGGCGGCCCTGGCCCGGGAGTACCCCGAGCTTCTGGCCGAGGTCCGGCGCCGGTGGGGCGACCGGCTGGGCCTCGCCCTGGTGGGGTGAGACCGGTGCGGGATCAGGTGCTGCGGCTGCTCCGGGAGCGCCGGGAAGAGTACCTCTCCGGTGCGGAGGTCGCGGCCCGGCTGGGGGTGAGCCGGACCGCGGTCTGGAAGCAGATCGCCGCCCTCCGACAGGAGGGGTACGCGATCGACGGTAGCCCCCGGCGGGGCTACCGGCTGGTGGCGGAGCCGGACACCCTGGCCCCGGACCGGGTCCAGGCGGGCCTGGCCACCCGGGTGATCGGTCGGGTGCTGGAGTACCACCCCCGGGTGACCTCCACCAACGAGGTGGCCAAGGCCCGGGCCCGGGAAGGGGCGCCGGAGGGGCTGGTGGTGCTGGCGGAGGAGCAGACCGGGGGCAAAGGGCGGCTCGGCCGCCGGTGGCACTCGCCCCCCGGCCAGGGCATCTGGATGACGGTGGTCCTCCGGCCGCCCCTGCCGCCCGCGGAGGTGCCCCGGCTCACCCTGGTGGCCGCGGTGGCGGTGGCCGGGGCGATCCGTCAGGTCGCCGGGCTGCCGGTGGGGATCAAGTGGCCCAACGACATCGTCTGCCGGGACCGGAAGCTCTGCGGCATCCTCACCGAGATGGAGGCGGACATGGAGCGGGTCCACTTCGCAGCGGTGGGGATCGGCATCAACGTCAACCAGGACCCGGCGGCGTTCCCCCCGGAACTGCGGGAGACCGCCACCTCCCTGCGGGCCGAGCTCGGCGCGCCGGTGGACCGGGCTGCACTCCTGCGGGCGGTGCTGGCGGAGCTGGAGGCAGGATACGATGCGCTTCTGGCCGGCCGGTTCGCAGCGGAGGTGCTGCCCCGGTGGCGGGAGTGCTCCGTCACCCTCGGCCGCCGGGTCCGGGTGACGCCGGTGGTGCCGGGGGCTGAGGTCCTGACGGGTCTTGCCCGGGAGGTGGCCGAGGACGGGGCGCTCATCCTGGAGCTGCCGGACGGCACCCTCCGGCGGGTGGTGGCCGGGGAGGTGAGCCTGCGGCCGGAGGAGTAGGCCGGCCGGTCCCGAACGCGCCCGTCGGGACCGGCCGGCTCCGGCGGTCGGGCAGGGGGTCCACCTGCCGGCCCCGGCGGTCGGGCAGGGGGTCCACCTGCCGGCCCCGGCGGAGCGGCAACAGACGCATCTGCCGGCCCGGGCGGACTGGTCCTTAGCTCGCCCTTCTTCTCCGGCGGCAGCCCCCTGGCCTGGCTGCGGCGGTTATGTTAACCTATGTGTCAACAAGAAGTTGACATATAGGGAGTGATGCCGGGTGCGCGACCACCATCTCCGCACGCTGGCGTTGGCCGGGCTCTTTGCTGGCCTCACCGCGGCTGCAGCCCAGATTACCTTCCGCCTGCCTGTCACCGGGGTGCCCTTCACCCTCCAGGTCCTGGCGGTGCTCCTCAGTGGGAGTCTCCTCGGCCCTGTCGGAGGCGCGGCAGCCCAGGCGGTCTACCTCCTCCTGGGCGCGGCGGGGGCCCCGGTCTTTGCCGAGTACAGTGGGGGCCTGGCCCGGCTGGTGGGGCCCACCGGGGGGTTCCTCATGTCCTACCCCATCGCGGCCCTGGTGGTCGGGTGGCTCGCCGACCCCCACCGCCGGCCGGGGCTCGGCCGGACTCTGGCGGCGATGCTGGCAGGGCTGGCGGTGATCTACGCCGGCGGGGCCGGCTGGGCGATCCTGGCCATGGGCCGGGGACCCGGGGAGGTCCTGACCAAGTGGGTGCTGGTCTTTGTGCCCTACGACCTCTTGAAGGTTGCCCTGGCGGCGGCCCTGAGCCGGCGGGTCCTGGCGGCCTTGGCGGCAGCGGGGCAAGGCCCGCAGGTCTCGGGCCGGGAAGAGCCGGCTGGCTCCTGGTCAGCGGCGCGGGGGCTCCGGCGGTAGCTGCCCGCACCTTTGACAGGGCCAAATCGGGCGGGTACGATGAATCCAACCTCTGGCGAAAGGGGATATCGGGCCCCTTTCTGCTTCTGGCTCTGGCAGCCGCGGCGGGGGAGGCGGCGGGCATGCCTGTCTACCGCTCGGAGATGCTCCGGCGCCTGGAGGAGGAGGTCTTCGACCTCCTGGTCGTCGGCGGGGGGATCACCGGGGCCGGCATCGCCCAGGATGCGGCCTACCGGGGACTGCGGACCGCGCTGGTGGAGAAGGGGGACTTCGGTTCCGGGACCTCCCACGCCTCGACCAAACTCCTCCACGGCGGACTCCGGTACCTGGAGCAGGGGCAACTGCGGCTGATGTACGAGGCCCTCCGGGAGCGGAACCGGCTCGCCCGGCTGGCGCCGGGCCTCGCCCAGTGGCTCCCCTTCCTCATCCCCATCTACCGCAGGGGCTGGAAGATGGAGCGGATGGGCGCCGGGCTCTGGCTCTACGACCTCCTGGCCGGCCTGCCCCGGGGCCGGGTCCACCGGCGCATCTCCCGGGAGGAGGCCCTGGCCCTCGCCCCGCACCTCCGGCCCGAAGGGCTCCGGGGGGCGTACCTCTACTACGACTGCCGGACCAACGACACCCGGCTGGTGATGGAGGTGCTGAAGTCCGCCCTTCGGGGCGGGGCGGTGGCGGCCAACTACGCCCGGGTGGTGGCCCTGGAGAAGGAAGGGGGCCGGGTGGCCGGGGCCCGGATCCGGGATGAGCTCACCGGCCGGGAATGGACGGTCCGGGCCCGGTGTGTGGTCAGCGCCGCGGGGCCCTGGACGGACCAGGTGCTGGCCCTGGACCGGCCCGGGGAGCCTCCCCGGCTCCGGCCCTCCAAGGGGGTCCACCTGGTGGTCCCGGCCTCCCGGCTGCCGGTCGCCGCGGCGGTGCTGTCCCCCTCGCCGGCGGGGGACGGCCGGTTCATCTTCATCCTTCCCTGGGAGGGCGCGGTGGTGCTGGGGACCACGGACACCCCCTACCCGGGGGACCCGGACCGGGTAACGGCGGAGGAGGCGGACATCGACTATATCCTGGCGGCGGCCAGCCAGGTCTTCCCGGAGGCCGGCCTCACGCGCGCGGACGTGATCAGCACCTTTGCCGGCCTGCGCCCCCTCATCGGGGGGAATGCGGCCACCACCGCCGCCCTGCCCCGGGAGCACCGGATCTGGGTCACCCCCTCAGGGCTCATCGCGGTCGCCGGCGGGAAGCTGACCACCTACCGGACCATGGCCGCGGCGGTGACGGACCGGGTGCTGCGGCACCTCCGCCGCCCCCGGGTCCCCTGCCGGACCGGGAACCTGCCCCTGGGGGCGGAGACCGCGACAGAGGTGGAAGCCCTGGCCCGGCAGTTCCCGGAGCTTCGGGAACCCCTGGTGCCCGGGCTGCCCTTCCGGAAGGCTGACGTGGCCTACGCGGCCCGGGAGGAGCTGGCGGTTCTGCCCGAGGACGTCCTGCACCGTCGGACCCGGATCGCCCTCCTGTCCCCCGCCCACGGCGAGCCCCAGCGGGGGGTGGTGGCCGACCTCCTGTGCCGGTTCGGAGAAGAGGTGGCCGCCGGGCGGGGCGAGGGAAGGGACCGGGCGCCGGGGCGCTATTGACACCGTTCTCAATCCATGGTAAACTGCAAGACAAATCCCGTCGCCGGTCAGGCGCCGGAGAGGAAGAGCCGGGGGCCGGGGGCCGGCAGCCGGGGACCGGTGCCGGTCCGGCATCGGCAGCCCAAAGGCCATGAGTGGGAAGAGTACCCGGGAGGCGGCCGTTGCAGCGAGCCGGCGGGGTGCGGGTCCACACCGCACCCAGGGTGCGAGGTCCGGTACGGCGGCGCCCGGGGAATGGACCCACGAGCCGCGGAGCGAACGGAGGGCGCTCCTGCCCCGGGCCCTGCCCGGGCCACGGGGAGACGGAGGGGAACCCTCCCAGTAGTAGCCGCCGGTGGACTTCCGCCGTTATCGGGTAGAGGGTATCGACCGGAGTCCAAACCGGTCCGTACCTGCGCAATGAGTGGGGCCTGGCTCTGCCATGGCCCAAGCCGGGTGGTACCGCGGAGTAAGCTCCGTCCCGCAGGGGACGGGGCTTTCTGTTTTTCTCACACCTGACGCTGTTGTTCCCCACACCTAACGCTGTTTTTCCCCACACCTGCCCGCGGCCGGCTCCCTGCCTGGGGCTCCGGAGCCGCCACCGGCAGGGCCGCCCGCGGGAGTCCCAGCAGGACCCGAAAGGAGGGAGGCAGCGGCGATGGATCCAACCGCGACGGCCCGAGCGGAGTTCCTGCGCCTGGCCCGGGAGTACACCCTGATTCCGGTCTGCCGGGAGGTGCTGGCGGACCTGGAGACGCCGGTCTCGGCCTTCATGAAGCTCTGCGGCGACGAGCCGGCCGCCTTTCTCCTGGAGAGCGTCGAGGGCGGGGAGCGCCTGGGTCGGCACAGCTTCCTCGGCGCCCGGCCCCTGGCCACCTTCATCCACCGGGACGGGGTGGGCCGGGTCTACACCGGCGAGGCGGCCGCGAGCCACATCGAGCTGGCCACCCCGGTCCCCCTGCCTGACGGCCCCCATCCCCCCGGGCGGGCCGGAGACCCCCTGGCACAGCTTCGGGAGCTTCTGGGCCGGTACCGGATCTCCCCGCCCGTGCCGGTGCCGGACCGGCACGGCCTGGGGCGGCCGGCAGGCCCCCTCCCCCGGTTCTTTGGCGGGGCGGTGGGGTACCTGGCCTACGACGCCGTCCGGTTCTACGAGCGGCTGCCCTCCCCGCCGCCGGACGAGCTGGGCCTCCCCGACGCCGCCTTCATCATCCCGGAGCTGGTGGTGGCCTTCGACCACCTCCGGCACCGGCTGCTCCTCGGGGTGATGGCGGAGCCCGGGCCGGACCCGGAGGCGGCCTTTGACCGGGCGGTGGCCCTCCTGGAGGCCGCCCAGGAGCGACTCCGGGGGCCGGTACCGGTGCCCGGCCGGCTGGATGGCCTCGCCGGCCCCACCCCGGGAACCCGCCCCCTGCGGGTGGAGTACGGCTGCACCCGGGAGGCCTTTACCGCCGCGGTCCGCCGGGCCCAGGAGTACATCCGGGCCGGGGAGGTCTTCCAGGTGGTGCTCTCCCAGCGCCTCCGGGTGCCGGTCCGGGCCCGGCCCCTGGACATCTACCGGGCCCTGCGCACCGTCAACCCGTCTCCCTACCTCTTTTACTTGAGTTACGGCGACCTGAAGCTCATCGGCTCCTCCCCGGAGATGCTGGTGCGGGTCGAGGGCGGGGTGGCCGAGACCCGGCCCATCGCTGGCACCGTCCCCCGGGGCGGCTCCGAGGCCGAGGACCGGGAGCGGGAGGCCCGGCTGCTGACCGATGAGAAGGAGCGGGCCGAGCACCTCATGCTGGTGGACCTGGGGCGGAACGACCTCGGCAGGGTCGCCGCCTACGGCACCGTGGAGGTACCGGAGCTGATGCGGGTCGAGCGGTACTCCCACGTCATCCACCTGGTCTCCTCGGTCCGGGGCCGGCTGGCCCCCGGCCGGGACGCCCTCGACGCTCTGGCGGCGGTCTTTCCTGCCGGCACCCTCACCGGCGCCCCCAAGGTCCGGGCGATGGAGATCATCGACGAACTGGAGCCGGTCCGCCGGGGCCCCTACGGCGGCGCGGTGGGTTACTGCGGCTTTGACGGCACCCTGGACACCTGCATCGGGATCCGGATGCTCATCTTGAAGGGCAGCACCGCCTACCTCCAGGCCGGCGCCGGGGTGGTGGCGGACTCGGACCCGGACCGGGAGTACGAGGAGAGCCTCCAGAAGGCCCGGCACCTCTTGCGGACCCTGGAGATGGCGGAGGAGGGACTGGCGTGATCCTGGTGGTCGACAACTACGACAGCTTCACCTACAACCTGGTCCAGTACCTGGGGGACCTGGGGGCCCGGGTGGCGGTGGTCCGGAACGACGCCGTGACCGCGGCGGAGGTGGCGGCAATGGCGCCGGAGGCCATCGTCCTCTCCCCGGGACCCGGCACCCCCGACCGGGCGGGGATCACCCTGGAACTGGTGCGGCGGCTGGGGCCCCGGGTGCCGATTCTCGGGGTCTGCCTCGGCCACCAGGCCATCGCCGTGGCCTACGGCGGCCGGGTGGTACCGGCCCCGAGCCCCGTCCACGGCAAGACCTCGCCGGTCTGCCACCGGGGCGACCCGCTCTTTGCGGGGCTGCCCAGCCCCTTTGCCGCCGGCCGGTACCACTCCCTGATGGTGGAGCGGGAGAGCCTGCCGCCGGAACTCGAGGTGATCGCCGAGACCCCCGACGGGGTGGTGATGGGGATCCGGCACCGGCGGCACCCGGTGGTGGGGGTCCAGTTCCACCCCGAGTCGATCCTGACCGAAGGCGGCCGGCGGATCCTGGCCAACTTCCTGGGCCAGCGGGCAGCGGAAGTCGCCTAGTCCGACGGCGGCCCTGGCGGCGGCGAGCGGCGGCAAGCGGCGGTGCAGAGAGGAGTGAGGACGAGATGGAGATGGACCTGAAGGCGCTCATCGCCCGGGTGGCGGAGGGCCGGGACCTCACCGAGGCCCAGGCCGCCGCGGCGATGCAGCAGATCATGAGCGGCGAGGCGACCCCGGCCCAGGTCGCGGCCTTCCTCGTGGCCCTGCGCCTCAAGGGCGAGACGGTGGACGAGATCGCCGGAGCCGCCCGGGTGATGCGGGAGAAGGCGGTGCGGGTACCCCACCGGCAGCGCCGGCTGGTGGACACCTGCGGCACCGGCGGGGACAAAGCGGGAACCTTCAATATCTCGACCACCGCGGCCTTCGTGGTGGCCGGGGCCGGGGTACCGGTGGCCAAACACGGCAACCGGGCGGCCTCCAGCCAGTGCGGCAGCGCGGACGTCCTGGAGGCCCTGGGGGTCCGGCTCGACCTCCGGCCGGAGGACGTGGGCCGGTGCATCGACGAGGTCGGCATCGGCTTCCTCTTCGCCCCGAGCCTCCACACCGCCATGCGCCATGTGGCCCCGGTGCGCCGGGAGATCGGCCTCCGGACCATCTTCAACATCCTCGGGCCTCTGACCAACCCCGCCGGGGCCACCGCCCAGCTGATGGGGGTGATGGACCCCCGGCTCACCGAGCCCCTGGCCCGGGTGCTGGGCCGGCTGGGGGTGGAAAGGGCCCTGGTGGTCCACGGCCTGGACGGCCTCGACGAGCTCTCCATCTCCGCCCCGTCCCTGGTGAGCGAGTACCAGGACGGCTACGTCACCACCTACCGCATCACCCCCGAGGACGCGGGACTCCGCCGCGCGCCCCGGGAGTACCTCCGGGGCGGCAGCCCCCAGGAGAACGCCCGGATCACCGAGGCGATCCTCCGGGGCGAGCCCGGCCCCCGGCGGGATGTGGTGCTGCTGAACGCCGGGGCGGCGCTCCTGGCCGCGGGGGCGGTTCGGACCCTCCGGGAAGGGGTGGCCCTGGCAGCGGAGTCCATCGACAGCGGCCGGGCCCTGGCGGCCCTGGAGAACCTGCGCCGGCTGAGCCAACAGCTCGCCCGGGAGGCCGAGGCGGACCGGCGGAAGGAGGCGACGGCGTGATCCTGGAGCGGATCCTCGCCGCCAAGGCGGAGGAGGTGGCCCGGGCCCGGGGGGAGGTCCCCCTGGCGGAGGTCCGGGCCGCGGCCGCCGCCGCCCCGCCGCCCCGGGACTTCGCGGCGGCCCTCGCCCGCCCCCGGCACCTGGGGGACCACCCCGGGGCGGTGCCGGTGGCGGTGATCGCGGAGGTCAAGCGGGCGAGCCCCTCCCGGGGGGTGATCCGGCGGGACTTCGACCCGGTGGCCATCGCCCGGGCCTACGCCCGGGCGGGGGCATCGGCCATCTCGGTGCTGACCGATGCCCCCTTCTTCCAGGGGCACCTGGACCACCTGCGGGGGATCCGGCAGGCGGTGGACCTGCCCCTTCTGCGCAAGGACTTCATCCTCGACCCGTACCAGGTTTACGAGGCCCGGGCCGCCGGGGCCGACGCGGTGCTCCTCATCGCCGCCGCCCTGGGGGACGCCGGCCGGATCCGGGCCCTCCGGGAGCTGGCCGAGGATCTGGGGATGGCGGCCCTGGTGGAGGTTCACACCCCGGCGGAACTGGAGGCGGCCCTGGCCGCGGGGGCCCGGATCGTCGGGATCAACAACCGGGACCTGCGCACCTTCGAAACCCGGTTGGAAACCACGCTGGAACTGGCCGGACAGGTGCCGCCGGAGGTGCTGCTGGTCAGCGAAAGCGGCATCCGGACCCCGGAGGACTGCCGCCGGGTGGCAGCAGCCGGGGCCCGGGCGGTGCTGGTGGGGGAGCAGCTGATGCGCCAGCCGGACCCGGGCGCGGCCCTCCTGGAGCTGGTGGGAGCCGGGGCACCCGTTCCGGGCACCGGGCGGGCCGCCCCGGGCGCAGGCGGGCCCACTCCAGGCGTCGCCGGACCTGGGTCGGGTGCCGAAGGACCGGCGGCCGGGCCCGATCCGGGCGCCCCGGCGGCCCGGGAGGGGGTGGGAACGTGTGGGTGAAGATCTGCGGCATCCGCACCATGAAGGCCGGCCTGGCGGCCATGGAGGCCGGGGCGGACGCGGTGGGGTTCGTCTTTGCCCCTTCCCGGCGGCAGGTGGACCCGGACCGGGCCCAGGCCCTGGCGATGGGACTGCCGGGGGTGGCCCGGGTGGGGGTCTTCGCCGACACCCCGCCGGCGGAGGTGGTCCGGATCGCCCGGTACGTGGGGCTGACCCACGTCCAGCTCCACGGCGACGAGCCGCCGGAGTACCTCCGGGAACTGCCCCTGCCGGCGATCAAGGCGGTGCGCCTCGCCGGGGAGGCGGACCTGGAGGCCCTGCCGGCCTACCGGGAGGCCTGGGGGATCCTGATCGAGCCCCGGGTCCCCGGGCCCTTCGCCGGCGGCGCCGGGCTGCCCCTGGATCCGGCCCTGGCCCGGGCGGCCCGGGACCGGCTCCGGGCGGAGGGGTACCGGGGGAAGGTGATCCTCGCCGGGGGGCTCACCCCGGAGACGGTCTGCGGGGCTATCCGGGCGGTGGCCCCGGACGGGGTGGACGTCTCCTCCGGGGTGGAGGTCCGGGGGGAGAAGAACATCGACCGCATCTACGACTTCCTGGCAGCGGTGAGGGGGTGCTAGCGGTGACGGTGCGAGCGCTATCCCAGCCCGATGCCCGGGGGCGCTTCGGCCCCTACGGGGGCCGGTTTGTCCCCGAGACCCTGATGCCCGCCCTCGTGGAACTGGAGGCGGCTTACCGGGAGGCCCAGGCGGACCCGGCCTTCCAGGAGGAGTTCCGGTACTACCTGCGGCACTACGTGGGCCGGCCGACGCCCCTCTACTACGCGGAGGGGCTGACCCGGCGGCTGGGCGGGGCCAAGATCTACCTCAAGCGGGAGGACCTCTGCCACACCGGGGCCCACAAGATCAACAACGCCCTCGGCCAGGTGCTCCTTGCCCGGCGGATGGGGAAGACCCGGGTGATCGCCGAGACCGGCGCCGGCCAGCACGGGGTGGCCACCGCCACCGTCGCGGCCCGGTTCGGTCTGGAGTGCCAGATCTTCATGGGTGCCGAGGACATGCGCCGGCAGGAGCCCAACGTTTTCCGGATGCGCCTTCTGGGCGCGGAGGTGGTCCCCGTGGAGACCGGCGCCCGTACCCTGAAGGAAGCGGTCTCTGCAGCCATTCGGGAGTGGGTCACCCACGTGGAGACCACCCACTACGTCATCGGGTCGGTGGTGGGCCCCCACCCGTACCCGGTGATGGTCCGGGACTTCCAGTCGGTCATCGGCCGGGAGGCCATCGAGCAGATCCAGGCCGCGGAGGGGCGGCTGCCGGACTACGTGGTGGCCTGCGTGGGCGGCGGCTCCAACGCGATGGGGATCTTCCACCCCTTCTCCGCCTACTCCGAGGTGAAACTGGTGGGGGTGGAGGCCGGGGGGCTGGGGCTGGAGACCGGCCGGCACGGGGCGGCCCTCACCGCCGGGGTGCCCGGGGTGCTCCATGGCTGCTACGCCCCGGTGCTCCAGGATGAGCACGGGCAGATCCGGGAGGCCCACTCCATCAGCGCCGGCCTCGACTACCCGGGGGTGGGGCCGGAGCACGCCTACTTCCGGGACGCGGGGCTGGCCGAGTACGCCACCGTCACCGACGCCGAGGCCCTGGCGGCCTTCCGGCTCCTGGCGGAGACCGAGGGGATCCTGCCGGCCCTGGAGTCCGCCCACGCCATCGCCTACGCGGCCCGGCTGGCCCCCACCCTGCCCCGGGACGCGGTGATCCTGGTGAACCTCAGCGGCCGGGGGGACAAGGACATCTTCCACGTCATGGCCCACCTGGCCGGGGCAGGTGCCGGGGCAGGTTCCGGGGGCCCGGCGGGCGGCCGGGGGGAGCGGGCTGGCTCGCCGGTGGACGGAAAGGAGGGAGGGGCAAAGTGACGCACCCGATGCCGACCAACCCGGTGCCAACCAACCCGATGTCCACCAACCCGGTTCCGACGAATGCGGTGCCTGCGAACCCGGTGCCTGGTTCCGGGCCGAACCCGCCGGTGCCGGCCGGGGCGCCCCGGACCCGGATCGGCCGGCGGCTGGCCGAGCTCCGGGCCCGGGGGGAGAAGGCCCTCATCGTCTACCTGGTGGCCGGGGACCCGGACCCGGAGACCAGCCTGGCCCTCCTCCGGGCGGTGGCCGGGGCCGGGGCCGACGTGATTGAACTCGGGGTGCCCTTCTCCGACCCCCTGGCCGACGGGCCGGTGATCCAGGCCGGGACGGCCCGGGCCCTCCGGGCCGGGATGACCCCGGCGGGGGTGCTCGATCTGGCGGCCCGGCTGCGGGCCGGGAGCCCCGAGGTGCCTCTAGCCCTCATGACCTACGTCAACCCGGTGCTCCGGATGGGGTACCGCCGGTTCTGCGCCGCTGCCGCGGCCGCGGGGGTGGACGGCCTCATCGTCCCGGACCTGCCCCACGAGGAGGCGGGGGAACTCAGGGAGGCGGCCCGGGCCGAGGGGCTGGACCTCATCCCCCTGGTGGCCCCCACCACGCCCCCGGAGCGGGTGGCGGCCGTGGTCCGGGAGGCCGGGGGCTTTGTCTACTGCGTCTCCCTCACCGGGGTGACCGGCCCCCGGGAGACCCTGCCGGAGGGGTTCATTCCCTTGGTGGCGGAGGTGCGCCGGCACACCGAACTCCCGGTGGCGGTGGGCTTCGGCATCGCCACTCCGGCCCAGGCGGCCCGGGTGGCCCGGGTGGCCGACGGGGTGATCGTGGGCAGCGCGCTGGTCCGGCTCTGCGGCGAGGGGCTGCCCCCGGAGCGGCTGGTGGAAGAGGCCGCGGCCCTGGTCCGGGGCCTGAAGGCCGCTCTCAAGGCTAATGCCCAGGGCCAGCCGCCGGCGGAGTCGGCCTAGCCGGGTGTTGCCCGGGGCCGGGCGCGGGCGGAGTCGGCCAAGCCGGGCGTCACCTGAGCACGGGCGCCGGCGGCACCGGCCCAGCCCGCCGCCCGGGGCCAACCCCCGGCGGAATCGCC
>JAKKUO010000078.1 GCA_021890795.1 Bacillota bacterium
CCCCCCATGAGGAAGAAAGGAGGGAGCCCCAGTGTCCAGGCGGATCTACATCTTCGACACCACCCTGCGGGACGGCGAGCAGTCCCCGGGCTTCAGCATGACGCCCGAGGAGAAGCTCCAGGTGGCCAGGCAGCTGGCCCGGCTGGGGGTGGACGTGATCGAGGCGGGGTTCCCCGCTTCCTCCCCCGGCGACTTCGCCTCGGTGCAGCAGATCGCCCGGGAGGTGGACGGGCCGGTGATCGCCGGTCTCGCCCGGTGCAACAGGGCCGACATCGAGGCGGCGGCCCGGGCCCTCAAGGATGCCCGCCGGCCCCGGATCCACACCTTCATCGCCACCTCCCCCATCCACATGGAGAAGAAGCTGCGGATGAAGCCGGAGGAGGTGGTGCAGCGGGTCCGGGAGATGGTGGCCTACGCCGCCTCCTTCGGCATGGAGGTGGAGTTCTCCGCGGAGGACGCCACCCGTTCCGACTGGCGGTTCCTCGCCCAGGTCTTCACCGTGGCGGCCCGGGCCGGGGCCCGGATCCTGAACGCCCCGGACACCGTGGGCTACACCACCCCCAAGGAGATCTACGACCTCTTCCGCTACCTGAAAGAGCACGTGGACGCCCCCGATGGGGTGATCTTCAGCACCCACAACCACAACGACCTGGGCCTGGCGGTGGCCAACACCCTGGCGGCCATCGAGGCCGGGGCCGAGCAGGTGGAGGGGACCATCAACGGCATCGGCGAGCGGGCCGGGAACGTCGCCCTGGAAGAGGTGGTGATGGCCATCCGGACCCGGCACGACCGCTACCCCTTCCACACCGGGATCCGGACCACCGAGATCTACCGGACCTCCAAGCTGGTTCAGACCGTCACTGGCGTCAGCGTCCAGCCCAACAAGGCCATCGTCGGGGCCAACGCCTTCGCCCACGAGAGCGGCATCCACCAGGACGGGGTGCTGAAGGACCGGAGCACCTACGAGATCATGCGGCCCGAGGACGTGGGGGTGCCGGAGAGCACCCTGGTCCTGGGCAAGCACTCCGGGCGGCACGCCCTGCGCCGGCGGCTGGAGGAGCTGGGCTACCACCTCTCCGAGGAGGAGATCGACCGGGCCTTTGCCCGGTTCAAGGAACTGGCCGACCGGAAAAAGTACATCACCGACCACGACCTGGAGGCCATCGTCGGCGAGGAGCAGCAGAAGACCGGTGAGGCTCTCAAGCTGGAGAGCTTCCAGGTGGTCTCCGGTACCCAGACCCTGCCCACCGCCACCGCCCGGGTGGTGCTGGCCAGCGGCGAGGTCCGGCAGGAGGCGGCCTCCGGCGACGGCCCCGTGGACGCCCTCTACCGGGCCATCGACCGGGCCGCGGGGTTCCAGGGGCGGCTCCTCCAGTACGAGCTGAAGGCGGTCACCGAGGGCCAGGACGCCCTGGGCGAGGTGACGGTCCGGGTGATGAGCGAAGGCCGGGTCGCCCTGGGCCGGGGGGTCTCCACCGACGTGATCGAGGCCAGTGCCCGGGCCTATGTGGCTGCCCTCTCCAAGCTGATGAGCGGCCGGGGGATCCCGGTGCAGCCGGGGGCCGACGAGGTGCCGGCGGAGGGGTGGATGCAGCGGGCCTGGGGGGACTGACGGTCCCCCAGGCCCGGAGGCAAACCTGCTGAGAGAGGGTGAGGGGCATGAGCCTGCAAGTGTACATCAACGGCCGGTTCTACCCAAAGGAAGAGGCAAAGGTCTCGGTTTTCGACCACGGCTTCCTGTACGGCGACGGGGTCTTCGAGGGGATCCGGGCCTATGGCGGCCGGGTCTGGAAGCTGGAGGAGCACATCGACCGGCTCTACGACTCCGCCAAGTCCGTCTGGCTGGAGATCCCCATGACCAAGGCGGAGATGCAGCAGGTAGTGGTGGAGACCTGTGCCCGGAACGGCCTCCGGGACGCGTACATCCGGCTGGTGGTCTCCCGGGGCCCCGGCGACCTGGGCCTCGACCCCCGGAAGTGTCCCCAGCCCACGGTGGTCTGCATCGCCGACCGGATCGCCCTGTACCCGGACGAGGTCTATGAGGCGGGGATGAAGGTGGTCACCTCGCCGGTCCGCCGCAGCCCGCCCGCGGCCCACAGCTTCCAGGTGAAGTCCCTCAACTACCTGAACAGCATCTACGCCAAGATCCTGGCGGTGCAGCTCGGTTACCCCGAGGTGGTGATGCTCTCCAGCGAGGGCTACGTGGTGGAGGGGACCGGGGACAACATCTTCATCGTGAAGAAGGGCCGGGTGATCACCCCGCCCACCTACCTGGGGATCCTCCCCGGCATCACCCGGGCGGTGGCGATGGAGATCGCCCGGGATTGCGGCTACCCGGTGGCGGAGGAGATCTTCACCCTCCACGACCTCTACACCGCGGACGAGGTCTTCCTGACCGGCACCGCGGCGGAGATCGTCCCGGTGGTGGAGGTGGACGGCCGCCGGATCGGCGAGGGCAGTCCCGGCCCCGTCACCCGGCAGATCACCCGGCGGTTCCGGGAGCGGACCCAGACCGAGGGAACGCCGATCCCGCTGCCGGTGCAGGGGGACTGACCGGCTATGCGTTCGGACATGATCAAGCGGGGCCTGGACCGGGCCCCGCACCGGAGCCTCCTCCGGGCGGCGGGGATCACCGATGCGGACCTCGACAAGCCCTTCATCGGGATTGCCAATTCCTACATTGACATCATCCCCGGCCATGTTCACCTGAAGGAGTTCGGCGAGGTGGTCCGGCAGGCGGTCCGGGAGGCCGGCGGGGTGCCGATTATGTTCAACGTCATCGGCGTCGACGACGGCATCGCCATGGGGCACATCGGCATGCGGTACTCCCTCCCCAGCCGGGAGCTCATCGCCGACTCGGTGGAGACGGTGGTGGCGGCCCACTGGCTCGACGGCCTGATCCTGATCCCCAACTGCGACAAGATCACCCCCGGAATGCTGATGGCCGCCATGCGGCTGAACATCCCCACGGTGATGGTCTCCGGCGGGCCGATGAAGGCCGGGGTGACCCGGAGCGGCCGGGTGGTGGACCTGATCTCGGTCTTCGAGGGGGTCGGGGCGGTCCAGGCCGGGGCGATGACCCCGGAGGAGCTCTACGAGATCGAGACCGTGGCCTGCCCCTCCTGCGGCTCCTGCGCCGGGATGTTCACCGCCAACTCGATGAACTGCCTCGCAGAGGCCCTGGGGCTCGCCCTCCCCGGGAACGGGACGATCCTGGCCACGGACCGGCGCCGGGAGGACCTGGCCCGGCAGGCCGCCCGGGTGCTGATGGAGGCCATCCGCCGGGACCTGAGGCCCCGGGAGATCGCTACCCTCGAGGCCTTCGACAACGCCTTCATGCTCGACATGGCCATGGGCGGCAGCACGAACACCGTGCTCCATACCCTGGCCATCGCCCGGGAAGCGGGGATCGCGTACCCCCTGGAGCGGATCGACCGGCTCTCCCGGGAGGTGCGGAACATCTGCAAGGTCTCCCCCTCCCGCCCGGAGGTGCACATGGAGGACGTGGACCGGGTGGGCGGCATCCCGGCGATCCTGAAGGAACTCGACCGGGTAGGACTCCTCCACCGGGACTGCCTCACGGTCACCGGGAAGACCATCGGCGAGGTGGTGGCCGGGGCGCCGGCCCCCGACGGCGACGTCATCCGCCCCTGGGAGGAGGCCTTTGCCCCCGACGGGGGGCTCGCGGTGCTCTTTGGCAACCTGGCCCCGGACGGCGCGGTGATCAAGACCGCGGGGGTGGATCCGAGTATCAAGGTTTTCGAAGGCCGGGCCCGGGTCTTCAACTCCGAGGGCGAGTGCCTCCAGGCCCTGGAGCGCCGGGAGATCCGGCCCGGGGATGTGGTGGTGATCCGGTACGAGGGACCGAAGGGCGGGCCGGGGATGCCGGAGATGCTCGCCCCCACCTCGATGATCGTCGGCCAGGGGCTCGGCCGGAAGGTGGCCCTCATCACCGACGGGCGGTTTTCCGGCGGCACCCGGGGCATCGCCCTGGGCCACGTCTCCCCGGAGGCCGCGGCGGGCGGGCCCATCGCCCTGGTGGAGGACGGGGACGTGATCCGGATCGACCTGCCGGGCCGGCGGGTGGACCTCCTGGTGAGCGAGGAGGAACTGGCCCGGCGCCGGGCCAACTGGCGGCCGCCGGAGCCGAAGATCCGGCACGGGTGGCTGGCCCGGTACGCCCGGCTGGTCACCTCGGCCAACACCGGGGCGGTGTTGCAGGCGTAGGGGGACGGGTAGTGTCCGGCCGAGCCCTCGCCGCCCGCGCAAGCTTTCCCCGATGTATAGAGGAGGTCGTGAGCCGCCATGGAGCTGACCGGGGCCCAGGCCCTCATCCGGGCGCTGCAGGAAGAGGGGGTCGAGGTGATCTTCGGCTACCCCGGCGGCGCCATCATGCCCATCTACGATGCCCTGTACGACGCCCCCATCCGGCACGTCCTCACCCGGCACGAGCAGGGGGCGATCCACGCGGCGGAGGGGTATGCCCGGGTGACCGGGAAGGTAGGGGTGGTCTTCGCCACCTCCGGCCCCGGGGCGACGAACCTCCTCACGGGCCTTGCCGACGCCATGATGGACTCCACTCCGGTGGTGGCCATCACCGGCCAGGTGCCCCGCTCCCTGATCGGCCGGGACGCCTTCCAGGAGGCCGACGTGGTGGGGATCAGCATGCCGGTGACCAAGCACAACTACATCGTCCGCGACCCTCGGGACTTACCCCGGATTATCAAGGAAGCTTTCCACCTGGCCCGGACCGGCCGGCCCGGACCGGTGCTGGTGGATATCCCCAAGGACGTCCAGACCGCCACCCTCCGCTGGTACTACCCCGAAGAGGTGGACCTGCCCGGGTACCGGCCGACCTACGTGGGCCACCCCGTCCAGGTGCAGAAGGCGGCCGAGGCGATCCGGACGGCCCGGCAGCCGGTGATTCTGGTGGGCGGCGGGGTGATTGCCTCTCAGGGGGCGGCGCCCCTGGTCCGGGAGCTGGCGGAGCGGATGCAGGCCCCGGTGGTCCACACCCTGACGGCCCTGGGGGCCTTCCCCATGGACCACCCCCTCAGTTTCGGCCTCCTGGGGATGCACGGCACCTACGCGGCCAACCGGGCGGTGGCCCATTCGGACCTTCTGGTGGCCATCGGGGTGCGGTTTGACGACCGGGCCACGGGGCTCACCCAGAAGTTCGCCCCCCGGGCCCAGGTGGTCCATGTGGACATTGACCCGGCGGAGATTGGCAAGAATATCCCTGCCCACATCCCCATCGTCGGCGACGCCGCCACGGTGCTCCGCCAGCTCCTCGACGAGCTCGGGGACTGGCGGCAGGCCGGGCCCAACCCGTGGCTGGCCCAGGTGGTGGCCTGGCAGCAGGAGCACCCCCTCTGGGGGGAGCGGCCCCGGCGGATCCGGGAGCTGGCGGAGCAGGCCCGGCAGGCCCAGGGCCTGCCCCTGGACCCGCCGGCTTTCATCCAGGGGGAGCGGAACCCCGATGCCCCGATGAAGCCCCAGGAGGTGGTGATGGCCGCCCAGGCGGTCTTCGGGCCGGAGGCCATCGTCTGCACCGACGTGGGGCAGCACCAGATGTGGGCGGCCCACTATTGCCTGCGCCGGGAGCCCCGGACCTGGGTCAGCTCCTGCGGCCTCGGCACCATGGGCTTCGGTCTGCCCGCGGCCATCGGGGCCAAGATCGGCCGGCCGGACCGGGAGGTGGTGCTGATCACCGGCGAGGGGAGCTTCCAGATGACCCTCCAGGAGCTCGGCACCATCGCCGCCGAGAAGCTGAACATCAAGATCATCATCGTCAACAACATGTTCCTCGGCATGGTCCGGCAATGGCAGCAGCTCTTCTTCCAGGGCCGGTACAAGGACGTGGACCTGCGGCCGGGGCTGCCGGACTTTGAGAAGCTGGCCGCGGCCTACGGCCTCCGGGGCCGGCGGATCGACCGGTACGGTGACCTCTACCCGGCCATGGAGGAAGCGAAGGCGCACCCGGGCACCTTCCTCTTGGACTGCCGGGTGGAGCAGGAGGAGAACGTCTACCCCATCGTGCCGCCGGGCGGGGCCAACGTCGAGGCCATCGTCCAGGGCCGGTGAAGCCGCCGGCGGCGACCGGCCGGTCCGGGCCGCCGCCGGCCACCGCCCAGATGGGCACCGGGATCCAGGTGGTAGCTGTGGGGAATGGGACCGTGGCACTCGATTCGTAGCAGAGGAGGTAGGAATTCCGGCTGCCGGGCGCAAATTAGACTCCGGTGAGGGTGCGCCGCGCCGAAGCGGTGCTGCAATTGCTTGCCCGGAGGGATGACGGAATGCCACTTGTCACCCTGCGCCAGCTGCTCGATGCCGCCGAGGCCGGCGGCTACGCAGTGGGCGCGTTCAACGCCAACAACATGGAGATCGTCCAGGCCATCGTCGAGACCGCGGAGGAACTGGAGTCGCCGGTGATCATCCAGGCCAGCCAGGGGGCCATCAAGTACGCCGGCCTTGACATGATCACCGCGATGGTCCACGCGGTGGCCGGGCAGGCGAAGGTGCCGGTGGCCCTGCACCTGGACCACGGCACGGACTTCAACACCGTGATCGCCTGCATCCGCCGGGGCTTCACCTCGGTGATGTTCGACGGCTCCCGGTACGACAAGGAGGAGAACATCGCCCGTACCCGGGAGATCGTCAAGATCGCCCACGCGGCGGGGGTCTCGGTGGAAGGCGAGATCGGCAAGATCGGCGGCGTCGAGGACGACATCGTCGTGGATGAGCGAGAGGCCCTGCTCACCCCGGTGGAAGATGCCATCGAGTTCTACCGGGCGACGGGGGTCGACGCCCTGGCCATGGCCTTCGGCACCGCCCACGGCCACTATAAGCTGCCGCCCAAGTTGGCCTTTGACCGGATCGAGGCGGTCCACCGGGAGACCGGGGCCTACCTGGTGATGCACGGCGGCTCCGGGGTGCCCGACGAGGACGTGAAGAAGGCCATCCAGTTGGGCGTCCGGAAGATCAACGTGGACACCGAACTCCGGGAGGCCTTTGTCGGGGCCCTGCGGCAGGCGCTGCAGGAGAAGCCCGGGGAGATCGACCCCCGGAAGCTCCTCGGCCCGGCCAGGGAGGCGGTCAAGGCCAAGCTCCGGGAGAAGATGACCCTCTTCGGCAGCGTCGGCCAGGCCCGCTGAACCCCAACAGCGCGGGGCACCGGCGCCCCACGGCCCGGAAGGCCGGTCGCGCCGGGCCCGGGAGCCGGGGGTTGGCCCGTCGACCTCGCCCCTGCCCTCCCCGGACCAGGGCGGGCAGGGGCCTTCTCTTCCGTTCCCTGGCAGCCGGGGTGGCCGCGGGGCGGCAGGAGTGACCTTTCCGCTGGCGAATTTCCAAGGCGTTTCCGTTGAACAGCAGGGAGGTCCCATTGCACATCAGGGAGGTGTCCGGGTTGGACGAGCGGTTGCAGATGTACAAGGAGCTGACCGAGGCGCCCGGGGTCCCCGGTTACGAGGGGCCGGTCCGGGAGATCATGCGGCGGTACCTCGCCCCCTACGGTGAAGTGATCACCGACAACCTCGGCTCCATCGTGGCCCGGAAGGTGGGGAAGGCCGGTGGGCCCCGGATCCTGGTGGCCGGGCACATGGACGAGATCGGCTTCATGGTCACCATGATCACCGAGAAGGGGTTCATCAAGTTCCAGCCCCTGGGCGGCTGGTGGGATCAGGTGCTCCTGGCCCAGCGGGTGCTGATCCGCACCCACAAGGGCGACATCGTCGGCGTCATCGGCTCCAAGCCTCCCCACATCCTCCCGCAGGAGGAGCGGAACAAGGTCGTCAAGAAGCAGGACATGTTCATCGACATCGGCGCGTCCAGCCGGGAGGAGGCGGAGTCCTTCGGCGTCCGGCCCGGGGACCCGATCATCCCCATCTGCCCCTTCCAGGTGATGCCCAACCCGAAGATCCTGATGGCCAAGGCCTGGGACAACCGCGCGGGGTGCGCGGTGGCCATCGAGGTGCTCCAGGAACTCCAGGGTAAGGAGCATCCCAACGAGGTCTACGCCGGCGCCACGGTTCAGGAGGAGGTGGGCCTCCGGGGGGCCCAGACCCTGGTGAACACCATCAAGCCGGACATCGCCATCGCTCTGGACGTGGGCATCGCCGGCGACGTCCCCGGGGTCCGGGAGGAGGAGGCCCAGGGGAAGCTGGGCAAGGGGCCGGTCATCACCCTCTACGACGCGACCATGGTGCCCAACCTCCGGCTGCGGGACCTGGTGGTGGAGACCGCCAAGGAGGAGGGCATCCCCATCCAGTTCGACGCCATCGCCGGCGGCGGTACCGATGCCGGCCGGTTCCACATGCACGGCAGCGGCGTGCCGAGCATCGTCATTGGCTTCGCCACCCGGTACATCCACAGCCACGCGGGGCTCATCCACCGGGACGACATGGAGAACGCCGCCCGGCTGGTGGCCCGGGTGATCCAGAAGCTGGACGAAGAGACCGTCCGGCGGATCAAGGAGGACCCCATCGGCGTGTAGTCGGGTGGGCAGAGGCGGAGAGAGGGGGCAGCCCCCGGGGGCTGCCTCCTTTTTCTGTGCGCCCGGCATGGGCGCTGACTTGGCGGTGAAAGTCCGCTG
>JAKKUO010000030.1 GCA_021890795.1 Bacillota bacterium
TGCGCCCGTAGCTCAACTGGATAGAGCGTCTGACTACGGATCAGAAGGTTAGGGGTTCGAGTCCTCTCGGGCGCACCAGAAGGCTGGCGGGTCTCCGCACCGGAGCGGAGCCCGCCAGCGGTTTTTCTCGCACCGGCATGGTTTCCGGAAGGTCTGCCAAGAGGCTCCCCCTTGACGGAACCCCGGGCTGTCAGGTAAGCTATCTGACGCAGCCCGGTATCTCCTATGGGACCGGGCGACGCACGGTGACCGTAGCTCAGCTGGTTAGAGCGCCAGGCTGTGGCCCTGGAGGTCATGGGTTCGAATCCCATCGGTCACCCCAAATCGGGCTGTGGCGCAGCTTGGTAGCGCACTACCTTGGGGTGGTAGGGGTCGTGGGTTCAAATCCCGCCAGCCCGACCAAAGCTCGGGGTCCGGCCCTGCCGGGCCCCATTTTACCGGGCGGTTGACCGCCCACCCGGGGCGTGGCGCAGCTTGGTAGCGCGCTTGGTTCGGGACCAAGAGGTCGCTGGTTCAAATCCAGTCGCCCCGACCAGCCCGTAGGGCAAGAGGCAGTCAGGCGAGCCCGTGGCGGCCTGACTGCCTCTTGCTCTTGTCGTTGCCCCAGGCGCGGCTCGGGCAGGCTCAGGCGGGAGCGGGTCCCTGCACCCGGCGGGCCACATGCCGGATCTGGTCGGCTACCAGGGGCGGCAAGCACCGGGCGGCGGCCTCCTCTGCCGGCAGCCAGAGGTAGCGGTCGTGCTCCGGGGAGAGGGTGACGGTGGCCCCTGCCGGCGCCTCGGCCATGTAGACCGCCCAATCCTCGGACCCGCAGCCGGCGTCGGCTACGGGCAGCCTCAGCCCGGTCTCCTCCCATAGTTCCCGGCGGGCGCAATCGACGATGGGTTCGCCTGGCAACCGGCATCCCGACGGGGGCCCCCAGGCCCAGTCGCCCTCGTAGTCGGGCCCCTCGTGCTTCCGGTGCAGGACGAGGTAGAGGTAGCGGTCACCCACCCGCCGGTAAACGACCACCGTCGCCCCGTAGGGCTTCTCCCGGCTGATGGGGAGCCCGTCCCAGGTTCTCTCCATCTGCACGCTCCCATGCCTCCCGATGCCCGGGTTGTGTGCATCGATTCTTTCTGCCGGATATAGAATGAATCCTCCCAAATCGTTCGGAACCCGATGGGCGGGGCGACCCGGTGGCCCCCGGGTCGGGGGAGGAATCCGGCGACGGGTGCCGAAGCCTCCTGAAGGATGATTTGTTCAATAATCGAAATAACTCCGGCCGGGACCGCCGGCACCGTTTCCGGTTGCCGGCGGCCCCGGCTCCGGAGGGGAGCCGAAAGGAATCGGAGGAGGCGGGGATGTCGGTTTCCGCGTCGGGCGGCTGGGGTCCGCTGCGGCATCGGAATTTCCGGTTGCTCTGGTCAGGGCTGATCGTCTCCAACGCCGGCAGCTGGATGCAGACGGTGGCGCAGAACTGGCTCGTGCTGGAGCTCAGCCGCGACCCGAAACTGGGGGCCGTCTACCTGGGCCTGATCGGCGTCGCCCGGGCCATCCCCATGGTCCTCCTCTCCCTCCTGGGCGGCGCCGCGGCGGACCGGTTTGACCGGCGCCGGGTGCTCTTCGTCACCCAGGGCGTGATGACCCTCCAGTCCCTCACCCTGGCGATCCTCTCCTACACTGGGGTGATCCAGGTCTGGCACGTGATCCTGCTGGCCGCGGTCAACGCCGCTGCCTTCGCCTTTGACCAGCCCGCCCGGCACTCCCTGATGCCGGACATCGTTCCCAAAGAGGACCTGCTGGCGGCCCTCTCCCTCAACGCCATCGCCTTCAACGGTTCAGCGGTCATCGGCCCCTCCCTGGCCGGGCCCGTGGTGGCCCTGGTCGGGATTCCCGGCGCCTTTGCCCTGAACGCCGTGAGCTACGGCGCGGTCTTCCTGGCCCTGGCCCGGATGCAGGTGCCCAGGAAGCAGGTCACCCGGCGGGGCAGCGTGCTGGCGGACCTGGGGGCAGGGTTCCGATACGTCCGGGACCACCCGGTCCTCCTGGGGCTCCTGGCCATGGCGACAGTGAACAGCTTCCTCGCCCGGCCCTACATGCAGTTCCTCTCCGTTTTCGCCCGGGAGGTGCTCCACCAGGAGGTCGGCGGGTACGGGCTCCTGCAGGCCGCCCCTGGGCTGGGCACCATCCTCTTCTCCCTGTGGATGACCCGCCGGGGCGACCGGGGGGAGAAGGGCCGGGTTCTGGTCCGCTCCGGCATCGCCTTCTCCTGTGCCCTGGCGGCCTTCGCCCTCTCCCCCTGGTTCCCCCTGTCCTGGGCCTTGCTGGTGGTGGTGGGGGGCCTGAACACCACCTTCATGACCCACGCCAACACCCTGATCCAGCAGAACACGGATCCGTCGGTCCGGGGCCGGGTGACCAGCCTCTACACCCTTTCCGCCCTGGCCACCATGCCCCTGGGGCAGGTCCCCATGAGCGCCCTCATCAGCCTCCTGGACCCGCAGCGGGGGGTCTTCATCCTGGCGACCCTGGCCGGGCTGGGGGTCTGGTGGCTCTCGAGGCGGGTGCCGGAGGTGGCCAGGCTGCCCTGACGTGCCGGCCCCGGCCTCCCGCCGCGGCTATTCGGCCCCGGTTCCGCGGATGCTAGGGGTCGCTGGAGAATGCGGCGGCAGAGGGCCGATCCGCGGGACCGCCCTCGACGGCGTGCCGGGCAGCAGCCAGCGGGGGGAGGAAGGCCGGCATGGAACTGGCGGGCAAGGTAGCCGTGGTAGCCGGTAGTGGTGGACCGGCGGCCCGGGCGGTGGCCCTGGGACTGCTCCAGGCCGGGTGCCGGGTCGCCCTGGCGGCGCCGGAAGAGGCGGACCCCGCCGGGACGGTGCGGGGCCTGGAACGGGACCTGGGGGTGCACGGCCTGGCCTTGCCCTTCTCGCTGGACATCCACAGCGAGCCCCAGGTCAGCCGGATCTTCCGGCGGGTCTCCGAGGAACTGGGCGGAGCGGAGATCCTGGTGGCGGGGGACTGCACCCTACCGCCCCGGGTCCCCCTGGTCGAATCCCAGGCGGAGGCCTACGAGCGGGTGACAGCCACCTACCTCGGCGCGACCTACCTCTTCTGCCGGGAGGCCCTGCGGCTGATGATTCCCCGCCGGCGGGGGCACATCGTGGTTCTCAGTTCCGACCTGGCCTTCCGGGCCCGGCCGGAGTTCGGGCTGGCGGCTCCGGCCCGGTTTGGCCAGCGGGCCCTGGCGGAGGTGCTGGGCCAGGAGGCCAGGCCCTACGGGGTGCGGGTGACGGGGATCTACCCCGGCGCGGTGGCGGAGGCGCCCGCCGCCGAGCCGGGAGGCTGGGGCCCCGCCGGCTGGCTGCAGCCGGAAGATGTGGCGTCAGCGGTCCTGTACGCTCTGTCCCAGCCCAGCCATGTCCGGGTCGAGATGGTGGTTCTCCGGGGGATGGGCCAGGCCGACGGCTGAGGCCCCGTCCTCCGGCCACGGTGCGAGGTGAACGGGTTTGTCGGTACAGCCCTTTCCTGTTGGTCCTCTCCGGATTCCAGGGGTGCTCTGGGAGGCCATGCTCGCCCACGTCCGGGCTGCCTACCCCCGGGAAGGGTGCGGCCTCCTTGCCGGTCGGGACGGGGAGATCTGCCGGTGGTTCCCCGGCACGAACGTCCACCCGGAGCCTCTGGTCCGGTACCGGATGGACGACCGGGAACTCCTGGCGGCCTTCCGGGAGATGGAGCGGAACGGCTGGGACCTCCTGGCCATCTTCCATTCCCATCCGAAGGGTCCCGTCTATCCATCCCCCACGGACGTCGCCCAGGCTTACTATCCCGGGAGCCTCTACCTCATCTGCTCCCTGGCCCGACCGGAGGCCCCTGAGCTCAGGGGCTTCTGGATTGTGGACGGTCAGGTGCGGGAGCACCCGGTCGAAGTGATCTGAGGCAGGACCCGGGGGCGGCCCAGGCTCCTGGACTGCTGCCGGGGCGGCCAGGGCACGGCCCACCACTGGCCGCGGCGCTGGCCCAGGAGGAAGGTCTGGCCCTGGCTGCCCTGTACCCGCATCCAGACCTGGCCGCAGGGGTCTTGCCACCGGGCTTCCACCCTTCGCACCTCCTGCACCTCATCCTCCCAGGTAAAAGCGGCGAGGCGGCCGTCCCGCCAGATCACCAGGGTCGGCCGGGAGTGTCCCCGGTCGAACGCGAGCACCGCCGCTGCCATCCTCTTCCCCCCGATAACCGAACATATGTTCCTGGGGAATATGTGTTCGCTATTTCCCGCCCGGTTCCTGCCGAAGGGGCAGAAAAAACCGGGCACCCTGTTTCCTGTGCCAGGGTGCCCGCCAAACCGAGTCCCGTTGCCCCTCGCCGCGCCGGGCGTCAGGCTCCCGCTTCCCCGGTGGCCGTCGGGGTCCTCTCCGGCGCCCAGGCAGTGGCCAGCTCCCGGAGACCCGTCAGGGAAGCGGCCGACGCTGCCATGATGCCAAAACCGAGGTGCCGGCCCAGACGCCGGACCGCCCGGGCGATGGGGCGGCCTTCCCGGGGGTCCAGGCCGAAGAGGGGCTCTTCCCAGAGGAGGAGGCCGGGCTGCCGGATGAGGGCGAGGGCGAGGTCCAGGGCGGCCCGCTCCCCGGGCCGGAGGGCGGCGGGGTAGAGGTGGAGCCGGTCCCCGAGTCCCAGGACCGCCGCGAGATAACGGACCCAGGCCTCGCCCTGGGGGCTCGCCCCCCACCGGATCCGCCGCTCCCACTCCAGGTTGGCAGCCACGGGAAGTTCCCACCAGAACCCGGGCCGATCCCCCCGGAGGTAGGCCGCCTGGGTGTACAGGCCTGCCAGCCGGCGTAGCCGGGCCACCGCCCGGGGGCCGAGGCCCAGGACCACCTGTCCCGGGCCCGGCAGCCCCCCTGGCCTCAGGGCCGGGCACAGGCCGGTCCGGGAGAGCCCCGGAGGTGCCATGGTTACGACCTCCCCAGGTATCGCTTCAGCCGGTCGGCCAGCTCATCCAGCCGCTGCTCTTCGAGGGTGTAGTAGATGTAGCGGCCCTCCTGGCGGTCTCGGGCGACCAGCCCGGCCTCCATGAGGGTGCGCAGGTGCCGGGAGACGGTGGATTCCCCCACCCCCAGCCGGCGGGCCATCTCCTGGGCCGGCAGGGAGTCCCGGGCGATCAGCCGCAGCAGCCGCAGCCGGGTGGGGTCGGCCAGCGCGGTGAGGGTGAGGAGGAGGCTTTCGGGAATCCCCTCCGGATCCGGGTCCACCTCCGGCCGGTAGAAGAAGATCTGGGTCTTCCCGAGCCGGTAGAACATCACCCGCCGGGGGCAGAAGGCGGACGGAACGAAGAGAATCCGCTCCAGTTCCGCCAGGGGCACCTCCAGCCCCCGTCCCCAGGCGAGGAAGAGGGCTTCTCCCTCCGCCACCACCCGGATCCGGTCGGAGAAGCCGGAGAGGTAAGCGACAGGGCCCATCCTCGCCAGCCGCTCCTGCTCCGACTGGAGGCTGTCGGCCAGGAGCCCCATGGCTCCTGCCAGCTCCGGGGCGACGGCCTGCCAGTACTGGGTGAGCAGCCGGGCCAGTTCCGGATGGGTCCCCTCCAGGGCGGCGAGCTGGGACTCCACGGTTCGGGCCGGGCCGTCTTCCAGCTCCATGGCCAGGGCGAAGAGGTCGGTCCCCCGGCTCCGTTCCTGCAGGGCGGCCAGCAGGTCCGGGGGGATCCGCTCCCGCACCCGCCGGACCCAGGGAAGGTCGGTGCCGAACCGCTCGGGACTGGTGAGGACCAGCAGGGAGAGGACCAGGTCCAGCAGCGGGGCGATCTGGAACTGGATCAGCCGCCGCAGCCTTTCTTCCCTATTCATGCAATCAACCCCGGGTTTGTTTTTATAGCCGTGCAATTAGACCGTAGCACGGGGGAGGCCCCGTGTCAAGGTGGGCCCCTGGCCGTCCCGGGATGGCTGAGAAGCGGCTGCAGGCTGTGCCGGGTGGCAGGGCCGGTTTCCTTAAGTGTTGAAGTGCATATTAATATGGGTTTGCATGTATACCGCCAGTCGGTCCGGGCAGACTACACAGATAGACTTGGAGGGACAGTACCCATGCGGCTGGCTCAGCTTTTGGTCCCCCTGGGCGTCGATCCGGTACCCGGTGCCGAAAAGGTAGAGGTCAAGGGGCTGACCTGCGATTCCCGGCAGGTGCAGCCGGGGGACCTTTTCGTTGCCATTCGCGGGGAGAACGTGGACGCACACCGGTTCGTGGCCGATGCGGTGGCCCGGGGGGCGGTGGCGGTGGTGGCCGAGGAGCCGGTGCCGACCCCGGCTTCCGTGCCGGTGGTGGTGGTGCCCGACAGCCGCTGGGCCCTCTCCGCCCTGGCGGCGACCTTCTACGGCCATCCCTCCCGGCGCCTCCGGCTGGTGGGGGTGACCGGCACCAACGGTAAGACCACAGTCAGTTTCCTGGTAATGCAACTAGCTGCCCGGATGGGGAGCCCCGCCGGGGTGATTGGCACCGCCGGGGTGATGGTCGGGGATGAGGTGGTGGAGCCGAAGTCCGGTTACACCACTCCGGAGGCCCACAACCTGCACCGCCTCCTGCGCCGGATGGTGGACAGGGGGGTGGAGGTGGTGGCCATGGAGGTCTCCAGCCACGCCCTGGAGCAGGATCGGGTGGCTCACTGTCGGTTTGTCGCCGCCGCCTTCACCAACCTCACCCACGAGCACCTGGACTACCACCGGGACATGGAATCGTACTATCGGGCCAAGCGGCAACTCTTCCAGCAGCTAGAGCCCGGGGCCACCGCGGTGATCAATCTCGATGACCCCTACGGTCAGCGGCTGGCGGCGGAACTTCCCCCGGGGGTGCGGCTGGTGACCTATGGCCTGGAGAACCCGGCGGCGGAGCTGCAGGCCCGGGATGTGGAGATTACCCCGGAGATGGGCGTCCGCTTCCGGCTGGTCAGCCCGTGGGGGGAGTGGCCGGTCTCCGCCCCGGGGCTCTTCGGCGTCTACAACGTGAGCAACGCCCTGGCGGCCCTGGGCTGCGGCCTTGCCCTGGGGCTGCCCCTGGGGTCGATGGCGGAGGCCATGGCGGTGGTCCGCCCGGCGCCGGGCCGGTTCCAGCGGGTGGACCTGGGCCAGGACTTTACCGTGGTGGTGGACTACGCCCATACCCCCGACGGCTTTGAAAAGCTGCTCAGCAGCGTGCAGGCGGTACGGCGCCCGGGTTCCCGGCTGATTCTGGTCTTCGGCTCGGCCGGGCTGCGGGACCGGACCAAGCGGCCCGAGATGGGCCGGGTGGCGGGCCGGTACGGGGATATCCTGGTGCTGACGGAAGAGGATCCCCGGACGGAGGATCCCCGGGCGATCATGGACCAGATCGCGGCGGGGGTGGACAACCCCCGGTGCACCATCTACCGCATCGAGGACCGGCTGGAGGCGATTGAGACCGCGATCCAGCTTGCCCAACCCGGGGACATGGTGCTGATCCTGGGCAAGGGGAACGAGACCGAACTTGAGGTGCAGCACCCCACCCGGTGGCGCGGGGACGTGCCGGCCGCGGAGGCGGCCTTGCTCCGGCGGCTGGCGTCAGGCCGGACCGCTCCGGCCGGTCACGGCTAGGGGCGGACCGATCTTTTTCTTTTTTTGAAAAATAAACGTAACCCTAAAACTAAGCCGCGCAATCAATTTGGTAGTATAATTACCAACGGACACGCCAAGCTAGATGTACAGCCCCGGTTCCTGGCACTGAATGGCCGCCGCCCGGGCTGTCGGTCCGGAGCAGCGGCGGGGGCCGCCGGGGCAAGCATTGTCGGAGGTGTCGTCGTATGGAACGGCTTGTGGGCCGGCCTGCACCGCACTTTGACATGCCCAGCACCAAGAACCTCGAGACCCTCAGCGAGCGGGTGCGGCTCGAGGACTATCGGGGCAAGTGGCTGGTGCTTTTCTTCTACCCGGCTGACTTTACCTTTGTCTGCCCGACGGAGATCCTGGCCATGAACGACCGGATCCAGGAGTTCCGGGACCTGAACGCGGAGGTCCTGGGGGTCAGCGTCGACAACGTCTACTGCCACCGGGCCTGGATCAAGACTCCCCGGGAGCAGGGCGGCCTTGGCGAGCTGCAGTTCCCCCTCGCCAGCGACATGACCAAGGAGGTTGCCCGGGCCTACGGCGTCCTCGTGGAGGAGGAAGGGGTGGCTCTGCGGGGTCTGTTCATCATCGATCCCGAGGGCATCGTCCGCTACGCCGTCATCCACGACATGAACGTCGGCCGGAACGTTGACGAGACCCTGCGGGTTCTGGAGGCGCTTCAGACCGGGGGCCTCTGCCCGGCCAACTGGAAGCCGGGCCAGAAGACCCTCACCCCGGCCTGAGCCGTCGGCGGCTGACCGTCTACCCGAGGAGCGATGGTGCGATGCCCATGCGGCTGGGAACGCCCCTGCCGTCCCTGGCGGGGGCTACGGAGTGGCTGGGCGGCGGACCGCCCGACCTGACCGAGCGACCGGTTCTGATCCACTTCTGGTCCGTCTCCTGCCACATCTGCCACCAGACCATGCCGGCGCTTCTGTCGTACCGGGAGCGGTACGGACCCCAGGGGCTGGTCTTCATCGGGGTGCACATGCCCCGGTTCGAATCGGAGACCGATGTGGCCAAGGTCCAGGCCGACATCGCCCGGTTCGGCATCGCCCACCCGGTGGCGGTGGACAACCAGCATGCCCTGGCAGAGGCGTTCCAGAACGAGTACGTACCGGCGTTCTTCCTGTTTGACCGGGAGGGAAAGCTCTTCTTCCGGACCGCCGGCGACAAGGGCTTCGAGAAGCTCGAGGGCAAGATCCAGCAACTGCTGGGGCTTGCCTGACCGCCGGTGGCCAGGCCGCCCGGGCCGGCGACCCTGGCCAGCGCGGCGATCCACGGCGCTCCCAGCGCGGCGGGGAGGGGGCCTCAGGGCCCCCTCCCCGCCGCGTCCTTGGGTGTTCTTCGGCTTCAGACCCGGAACCGGGCTACCTGCTGCTGAAGCCGTTGGGCGATCTGGGCCAGGCTCTGCGCGGAGGCCGCGACCTCCTCCGCGGTCGCGTTCAGCTCCTCGACGGCGGAGGAGACCTCTTCGGCCGCGGCGGCGTTGGACTGGGAGACGGAGGCGATCTGCTCCGCCGCCCGGGTCACCTGGGTGACCCCCGCGGCCATCTCTTCCGTCGCCGCGGTGTTCTCCTCCGTCACCGCCCCGACGGAGTCGAAGGCCTTGACCACCCGCTGGGCCCCGTCCCGCACCGCCCCGGTCTTCCGGGCGATGCCCTGGATGTCCTGGGTTACCCGCTCCACGATCTCCACCAGGGTCTCCAGGGCCTGGCCCGTCTCCGCCGCCCGGCGGCTGCCGGTCTCCGCCTCGGCGGTCACCGTCTCCATCGCCTGGACTGCCTCCGCGGTCCGGGTTTGGATGTTCTGGATCAGCTCGGCGATCTCCCGGGCGGAGTTGGCCGAACGCTCGGCCAGCCGCCGCACCTCGTCCGCGACCACCGCGAACCCCCGGCCGTGCTCCCCGGCCCGGGCCGCCTCGATGGCCGCGTTGAGTGCCAGGAGGTTGGTCTGCTCGGCGATCCCCGAGATCACCTGGGTGATCTCGCCGATCTGCCCCAGCAGCTCCTCCAGGTTCCGCATCCGGGCCGCGGACTCGTTGACCGCTGCCTGGATGCGGCCCATGCCCGCCACGGTCTCCCGCACCACCTGGGCGCTGTCCCGGGCTACCCCGGCCGCGTGGGCGGCCCCTTCGGCCAGGCCGGTGGCTTCGGTGGCCATGGACTCGAGTTCCACGATCGCCTCGGCCAGCACCTCGGCGGCGTTCTGGACCTCCGTGGTGGTCTGCTGGGCGCCGGCGGCCAGCTGCTGGATCGTCTCCCGGAGCTGCTCCATGGTCTGGCGCACCTCTTCGGCAGCCCGGGCCTGCTCCGTGGCCCCGGCCGCCACCTGGCCTACGGCCTGGGCTGTGCTCTGGCTGGACTGGGCCGACTGCTCCGCCGCCGCGGACAGCTCCTCCGAGGCGGATCGGAGGGTCTGGGCCGACTCGGTGATGTCCCGCACCAACTGCCGCAGGCCCTGGACCATGGCGTTGAAGGCCTGGGTCATCTGGCCGACCTCGTCCCGGGTGCGAACCTGAAGCTCGTCGACGGTCAGGTCCCCGTCCGCCATCCGCCGGGCTGCGGCGGCCAGGGCGCTGACCGGCTGGGCGATGGCCCGGGCGAAGAGGGCGGCCCAGAGGATGACCGCCACCGCTCCCACCGCTTCCACCCCAAGCACGGTCCGAATCACCCGGCCGACGGTGGCGTCGGTCGCCTGCCGCATCTCCGCGACCCGGTTCTGTTCGTACTCGATCAGCTCGTCCACAGCCTCCGCCAGCCGCTGCCGGGGCCCCCGCAGGGTTTCCGTTATCAGCAGGTACTTATCAGTCTCCGTGTAGTTCTTGCGGGAAAAGACCGTGGAAGCGATGGTCTGGAACTGTAGGACAGCCGACTCGACGTCCGCCAGGATCTTCTTCTCGTCGTCGGACCGGGCCAGTTCCTGGAGCCGGGTCAGGGCGCCCGTCGCTTCCTCGTTGGCCTTCTCGAAATCGGTCCGGTACCGGTCCTCGTAAGTAATGAGGTAGGCGGCGGCGGTGCGGCTCTGTTCCAGGGTGGCGGCGTCCAGCCGCCGGGCCTGCTGCACGGCCTCCTCGATGCGGCTGGTGTCCGCGTACTGGGCCACCACGTCCCGCAGGCCGTCAACTGCCACCCAGGTGACCGCAGCGATCAGGGCGATGACGGCGAGAAAAGCGCTCAGGATCTTGGTCCGAATCTTCATCTTTCAGCTCCCTTTCTGTCCCCTTTCATCGGTCCTTTCATCGCCGGCGTGCCGGGTTGCCCGGTAGGCCCCCGCTGCTGGTTTGAACGGTTAACCATCTCAATGGTAAGCGAAACCCTTCCAAATTGCCACAGGTTGGTGAACGGATTCCCAGGTAGGCGGCATCTTACTCTTATGAGAGAAACAGGCGGGCGGGGTGCGTGAGCCGACTCCGGTGGGCCGGGCGCGAGGGTGGAGGCGGAAGAGGGGCGGTCATGGGGCCGGGCGGTGCCGCTGCCGCCCCGGCAGGGGAGGGGGAACCGGCAGGGAAGGGGGATAGGAATGGATCTGCGGATCCTGCGCACCTTTATCGTGGCGGCCCGGCTCCAGAACTTCCGCCGGGCTGCGGAGCGGCTCTACCTGGCCCAACCGACGGTGACCGCCCACATCCGCCAACTGGAGGCAGAACTCGGCTATCCCCTCTTCGAACGGGCCGGCCGCCGGGTCCGGCTGACCGCCGCGGGGGAGCGGTTCCTGCCCCACGCGGAGCGGGTCCTCCGGGAGTACGAAGCCGGGCTCCAGGCCCTGGTCAGCTGGGGGCAGGGGTACCGGAGCCGGCTGGCGGTAGCCGCCTCTCCCCTGGTCGCCCGGTCGGTCCTCCCCCGGGTGGTGAAGCGGTTCATGGAGCGCCATCCGGACGTGGAGGTCTCCGTGGCGGTGCTGAGCTCCGATGAGGTCGGACCGGCGGTAGCCCAGGGGCGGGCGGATATCGGCTTTTCCCGCCAGCCCCCGGGGGAGCGGGATCTGGCTGCGGCCCCTCTCTATGAAGACCCGGTGGTCCTGGTGGCCCCGGCGGACGCCGGCGACCTGGACAGCCCGCCGCCGGATTGGCGGGAACTGCTGGAGGGGCAGCGGCTCCTCACCCACAACCACCCGCTCTACTGGGATGACCTGCTCCTGGAACTTCGGAGCCGGGGGCTGCGGGTCCGGACCATGGCGGTCACCCAGGTGGACATCACCAAGCGCTTCATCGAAGAGGGGCTCGGGGTCTCCTTCCTGCCCCTCTCCACGGTCTGGCGGGAGCTCTGCGAGGGGCGGCTGATGGAGGTGCCCACCCCCGGGCTCCGGCTGCCTGTGGCCCGCACCTACCTGGTCTACAACCCGCGGCGGGCGGGGAGGGACCCTGCCCGGTCCTTCATCGACCTGACCCGGGATCTCTTTGCGGCGCCGGGCTGAGAACCGGCCTGGAGCTTTCGGATTCGGAAGACCCCCTGGGGCCCCCGGCAGGGCCGGAGCCCCGGATGGCAGGGAGGTAGCTGGGGGTGGAGACTGCCCTGGAAGCCTTTGAACTGGGGCCGGCCCGGCGGCGGGGCGGGCTGGTCCTCTACCTGGCCCGGCGCCGGCAGGACGGGGCGCCGGCGGTGGTGGCCGCAGGACCGGAGGTGGACAGCCTGTCCGGTCCGGGGCTGCCGCCGGTGGTGGCGACGGGGGATGGCTGGGTGGCCTTTGCGCAACCCAGCGGGCAGGCCCTGGCGGTGCGGCTGGTGGCGGGCCCCCTCCGGCCCTGGGAGGCCCTGTGGCTGGGCATCGCGGTGGGCCGGGTGCTGGCCATCTTGCACCATCGGGAGGAACCGGTGGCCTTGGTGGACCTGGTGGGGCCCTCTGCGGTCTTCCAAGGTCCGGACGGCCAGTTCCGGCTGGACCTGATGGCCCCGCCCCTGCCTATGGAGAGCCCCTACCGGGCTCCGGAGGTCGCGGGGATAAGCGACGGTCCGGGGGAAAGCGGCCCGGCGGCGGACGTGTACAGCCTGGCGGCCCTGGTCTACCACGGGCTGACCGGGACGCCGCCGGCTCCGGGCCAGCCCCTCCGGCTGTCCGAGGAGGCTGGCTATCCCCCCGAACTCGTGCGGGTGCTCACCCGGGCCCTGGCAGCGGATCCGGCCCAGCGGCCCACCGCGGTGGAAATGGTCCAGGCCTTCCGGTCGGTGCTCTACCGGGCACCCCTCCAGACGGCCGCGCCTTCCGTGGACCCTGCCACGGGGGACCGGCCCCGGGGCGGCCCGGGGGGAAGGGAGCCCGGGCACCGGCACCCGGGGGAGGCGGCGCCGCACCCGCCGGTGGAGGAGGTGGGGCCGCCGCCCCTCTGGGTCTGGGCGGCAGTGGGGCTTGCCGGAGCCCTGGCTGGGGTGGCGGTGGCGTGGCTCCTGAGCAGCCGGCCGCTCCTGACCCCGTCGGGGCCGCCCCGGCCTGCCCCGTCGCCGGGGGTCGTCGCTCCGGTTCCTGCCGGCACCGGCGGCGGGCCGGAGACGGTTCAGCCCCCGCCCGGGGCAGCAGCGGAGCCAGGGGCGAGTGCCGGGCCGGAGCCTCCGTCCCCGCCGGCGGTCGCTCAGGGGCCCGGAGCCGGCGCCGGGGCGCCGGCTCCCGGTGCCGCCGCCCTGGAGCCAGCGGCTCAGGCCGGACAGGGGTCCGCCACCGGGCCGGCGCCTGCAGCCGGTGCGGAGCTTCGGCAGGGGCCTGCCCCGGCGCCCGAGCCGGAGCCGGTCCCCGGAGCGGAGCCCGCCGGGGAGCCGCCGGAGCCCGCACCGGAACCGGCCCCCGGACCACCCGCCGGCCAGGCCCCCGGGCCTGCCGGGAGTCCGGCGGCCCCGGCGCCAGGCGAGGGGACCGCGGTGGTGATGGCGGGCAGCGCGGTGCTGGGGGAAGCGCCGGTCCAGTGGCTGGAGGACCGGCTCTACATCCGGGGCGACGCCCTGGGACCGCTCCTGGGGCTTCAGGTCCGGGACGAGGGAGACCGGGTGGTGCTGGCGGCGGGGGATGAGGCCCTGGCCACCGATTCCTTCCGCCGGACCGACCGGGGGGAGCTCTGGATTCCGCTGGACAGCCGGCATCTGGCGCCGGCGGGGTACGCCTATCTGGGGGCTGCGGAGGCCGGCGGCAGCACCACTGTCTACCTGCAGCCCCTCCCCTGATGCAGCCCTTGCCCTGAGGCGCCGAGGTCCAGCCGTGCCCGGGGAGCCGGTACCGCTTGAGGCGGCGCCGGCCGGAGGCACCGGCGTCCTGGGATTCGGCCGGGTGCCCGGGCAGCCCCGCGCAAAGCGCCGGCGGCCGTCCTTTTGGGACGGCCGCCGGCGCGGTGGTTATGGACGCCTCACCGGATGCTTCACTGAGCCTGGTAGAACTCCATCTTCCGGCACTGGGGGCAGGTGAAGATGTGCATGAAGAGGGAGGACTTGAGGAACTCCCCCGCAGCCGGCACGTCTTCCCGGATCGCGTCGAGCCGGTAGGTGCCGAAGAGGCGCATCTCCGTCTGACACGCCGGGCACCGGGGGGCTGGGTTCGGAGCCGGGGTGAGTGGCACGACCAACACCTCCGACGCCTATTGTACCATAGACTGAAAGATCAACGCTTGTATCAACGTTTCTCTGTAGGACGGCTCCCCCGGGCGAGAAGGGCCAGCCCCCCGGCGACCATCCAGCAGGCCAGGGCCAGGGCCCCAAAGGCCCAGGGATAGCCCTGCCAGGCGGCCAGCAGGCCCAGAAGCGGCGAGCCCAAGGTGATGGAACCGTCGATGGCGGTCTCGCTGAGGGCCAGCGCGGTGGTCCGGTACCGGGCCGGCGCCGCGTCCACCAGCAGGGCCCCGGCAGCGGCCAGCCCCGCGGTGTAGCCGATGCCGAGGCAGAGGCCGCCTCCCAGGAGCACCGGCACCCTGGGATCCATGACCAGGGCGCCGGCTCCCAGCCCGGCCAGGACCGTCGCCGGAACGATGACGGCCATCGGGCCCCGGCGGTCGGCCAGCACCCCGGCGCCGGCGGCCAGGAGCCCTCCGATTCCCAGGCCCAGGAAGAAGGGGCCCGAACCGCCGGCACCGGTCGTCTCCATGTACAGGGGGAGGAAGCCCGTCGCCCCGCCTTCTGCCAGGGCGGCGGCCGCTGCCGCCCCCAGCGCGGCCACCACCCGGCGGTCCCGGAGGAGGAGGGCGTAAGGGTTCGTCGTGCCGGCCCCGGGGTCGGCGGCCGCTCCCCCCGGGTCTCCGGCGCCGGCGGGGGCCGGCCGGGGCTCCCGGACCAGAGCCACCAGGGCTACCCCCAAGAGCCCCGCGACCGCGCAGCCGTAGAAGAAAGGCGGGAAGCCGGCGGTGCGGACCACCGCCTCGCCCAGGGGTGGGGCGGCGGTGAAGGCCAGGGTGATGACGATGCGGTTGACGGTGAGGGCGGTGCCCCGCCACTGGGGCGGCGCCAGGTCGGCCACCAGGGAGGTGGAGGCCGCCAGGTACGCCGCCAGCCCCAGGGACTGGTAGGCCCGGGCCAGGGCCAGGGAAGCGGGGGTGGTGGTGAAGAGGAAGAGCAGGGGAGCGGTGGCAAAGGCCAGGCTGCCGATGAGAAGCGGCAGCTTCCGCCCCTTCCGGTCTGCCAGAGGGCCGAAGTAGAACCGCAGGGCCACCCCGCAGCCGGTGAAGATCGCCGTGTGCAGCCCGGCGGTGAAGGCATCGCCGCCCACGTGGGCGGTGTAGAGGGGCATGATGGTCAGGGCGAGGAAGAGGTTGCTGTAGACCAGGAACTGGGCCGGCAACAGGAGGAGGAGATCCCGCAGCCGGGGCCCCGGGGAGCGGGCGGTCATGGCTTCCCCTCCACGGGCCGGTAGGCCCCCTCGCCCACCCGGAGGATCAGCCGGCCGGCGCTCAGTTCGGTGAGGTCCTTGACGGTCCGGTCCACCGCCGGGGTGGGGACCCAGACCCGCCACCGGACCTCGGCGCCGTACTCGGGCGGGTCGGTGGGATGCCCGGCTGTAGCGATGTAGTGTTGGAGCTTCCCAAAGAGGTCATAGGGAGACTGGATCTCCAGGGCGGTGTGGTGGCGCATGGTGACCACCCCGGCGGCGGCGAGGCCGGCTACCACCGCGTCGGTGTACGCCCTGACCAGGCCGGCGGCCCCCAGAAGGGTGCCGCCAAAGTAGCGGGTGACCACCAGGGCCACCTGCCGGAGGTCTTCTTTCTGGAGCACGCTCAGGGCCGGCCGGCCCGCGGTGCCCGCGGGCTCCCCGTCGTCGGAGCAGCCTTCCACCAGGTAGCCCAGGCCCACCCGGAAGGCGGGGACGTTGTGGGTGGCCCGGGCGTGGAGCTGGGACCACTCGGCGATCCGCGCCTCGGCCTCCTCCCGGTCCTGGACAGGCCAGACGGCGCAGATGAACCGGGACCGCTTGACCACAATCTCGGCCTGCGCGGCCCGGGCGACGGTGCGGTATTCCAGGAGCATCAGCCGATGGCCCGGAGGAGATTCGCCATCTCCAGGGCACTGAGGGCGGCCTCGGCGCCCTTGTTCCCCGCCTTGGTCCCAGCCCGCTCAATGGCCTGCTCCAGGGTGTCGGTGGTCAGGATCCCCAGGGCGATGGGCACCCCGGTCGCGAGGGCCACCTGGGCGATCCCCTTCACCGCCTCGCCGGCGACGTAGTCGAAGTGGGGCGTGCTGCCGCGAATGACGGCCCCCAGGGCCACCACCGCGTCGTACCGGCCGGAACGGGCCAGCCGCTGGGCTGCAAGGGGGATCTCAAAGGCCCCGGGCACCCAGGCCACGTCGATGGCGTCGGGCTCGACGCCATGGCGGACCAGGGCGTCCCGGGCGCCGGCCAGGAGCTGGCCCGTGATGAACTCGTTGAACCGGGAGACCACGATGCCGATGCGCAGTCCGGTGCCGACCAAATGGCCGGTGTAGACCGTTGCCACGTAGGATGCCTCCTTCCCAGCGCGAGGGCCGTCGGCGGGACCCGCGGAGAGCAGCCCTAGGCTGCCCGCTGCTCCAGGACCCGGAAGACCGCCGGCACCACCCGGCGACAGAGCGCCAGCCCGAGGGTGCCGGAAACGATCCCCTTGAACAGGTTGAAGGGGACGATGGTCACCAGGGCCACATGCCAGGTCTGGCCCGCGGGGATCCCCCACAGCCGCAGCAAGAGGGCCCCGTTGGCCACGAACATCACCGCCGCCATGGCCAGGGCGCCCGCGATCACCGCCAGGCTACCCCGGTTCCACCAGACGGCCAGGGGCGTAGGTTCCCCGGCGTCCCACCGGGCGAGCCCCAGCCGGCCGGCGGTCCAGCCGGTGACCAGCACCAGGGTGCTACCGGCCAGCAGGTTGGCCAGCACCCCGATCCAGCCGGCGTTACCGAGCCCCAGGGCCAGGTAGAGGAGGTTCTTCACCACCTCCACCGCCAGGCCCCAGCCGGGGCCCATGCCCACCGCGGCCAGGAGCGCCGGCAACTCGCTAAAATCATACTTCAGGTAGTCTGGGAAAAGGAAGGGGATCGGGAAGTCCGCGGCCATCAGCACCAGAGAGAGCGCGGAGAGGATGCCACACCGCACCATTGACCGCAGGTCCATCGCTGCATCATCCCTTTCGCCAGGAAGTGAGTCCGTTCGCCGGTGTGAAGGGATCCCGTTTCCGTCCGGCCGGGGCCGCTCCCGGCCTGGTGCCTCAGTGATCGCCGATGTTGCCGATCAGGTGGCCCATCTTCACCCGTTTGGTCTCCAGGTAACCCCGGTTGACGGGGTTGGGCGGCATCTCAATGGGCACCCGCTCCACGATGGTCAGGCCATAGCCCTGGAGGCTGTACTGCTTGTGGGGGTTGTTGGTCAGCAGCCGCATCCGGCGGATCCCCAGGTGCCGGAGGATCTGGGCGCCGGTGCCGTAGTCCCGGGCGTCGGGGGCAAATCCCAGCCGCAGGTTGGCCTCGACGGTGTCGAGCCCCTCGTCCTGAAGCCGGTAGGCCCGGAACTTGTTGGCGAGGCCGATGCCCCGGCCCTCCTGCCGCATGTAGAGCAGCACCCCCCGGCCGGCCCGGGCGATCTGGGCGAGGGCGGCCTCCAGCTGCTCCCCGCAGTCGCAGCGCAGGGAGTGGAAGACGTCCCCGGTCAGGCACTCGGAGTGGACCCGCACCAGCACCGGCTCGTCGCCCGCCACCTCCCCCATGACCAGGGCCACGTGGGTCTCCCCCGTCAGCCGGTCCTCGTACGGGTGGGCGATGAAGTGGCCGAAACGGGTGGGCATCTGTATCGGGGGCAGGGGGTCGACCAGGGACTCGTGCTGCATCCGGTAGCGGATGAGGTCCGCGATGGTGATGATCTTCAGCCCGTGCCGCCGGGCGAAGTTCACGAGCTGGGGCAGCCGGGCCATGGTGCCGTCCTCGTTCAGGATCTCGCAGATCACCCCGACGGGGGTCAGGCCCGCGAGCCGGGCCAGGTCCACCGCCGCCTCGGTGTGGCCGGGCCGGCGGAGGACGCCGCCGGGCTTGGCCCGGAGGGGGAAGACGTGGCCGGGCCGGACCAGGTCCTCCGGGCGGGTCCGGGGGTCGGCCAGAAGGCGGATGGTGTGAGCCCGGTCCTGGGCTGAGATACCGGTGGTCACCCCTTCCCGCGCGTCGACGGAGACGGTGAAGGCGGTGCCCATGTGGTCGCCGCCGTGGGGCACCATCACCGGCAGGTTCAGCGCGTCCAGCCGCTCCCCGGGCATGGGGACGCAGATGAGGCCCCGGCCGTGGCGGAGCATGAAGTTCACCGCCTCCGGGGTGACCTTCTCCGCGGCCATCACCAGGTCGCCCTCGTTCTCCCGGTCCTCGTCGTCGACGACGATCACCATCTCCCCGGCCCGGATCGCGGCGATCGCCTCTTCCACGGTGTTCAGCATCGCGGCGTCCTTCCTTCCCGAGAGCTCTGCCAGGGGGCCAGCAGCCGCTCCACGTACTTGCCGATCAGGTCCACCTCCAGGTTGACCCGGTCCCCCACCCGCCGGCGGCCCAGGACGGTCACCCGGGCGGTGTGGGGGATGAGGCTGACCTCAAAGGTGCTCTCCGTCACCCCGACCACCGTCAGGCTGACCCCGTCCACCGCGACGGAGCCCCGGGGCACCAGGTACCGGAGGATCTCCGGTGGAGCGCTGATGGTGAGGACCCGGGCGATCTCCGCCTCGGCCACCGCCTCCACCCGGCCCATACCGTCCACGTGGCCCTGGACCAGGTGGCCCCCGAGCCGGCTGCCCACCCGCAGGCTCCGCTCCAGGTTCACCGGGTCGCCGGGCCGGAGGTCCTGGAGGTTGGTCCGGAGGAAGGTCGCGGGCATCACGTCGGCGCTGAAGCCCCCCGGCCAGACCTGGACGGCGGTGAGACAGACCCCGTTCACAGCCACCGAGTCCCCCACCCCGAGGTCCTGGCTCACCTCAGGGGCGGCGATGGCGATCTGCATCGACCGGCCGGCCCGGCGGACGGACCGGACCGTGCCCATCTCCTCGACTAGCCCGGTAAACAAGGGAGATCGCCTCCCGGGGTGTGGGATGGATCGGGGCGAGCCGCCCGGAGTCCCGGGCGCAGGGACCGGGCCCCGGCGGTGCCGGGGCGGTGCGCCGGGCCCCGGCGGGGGCGGATCAGGCCCCCTCGGTTTCCGCTCCCTGGGCCGCAGCCGGGTACTCCAGGTCGCCGACGATCAGGAGGTCGTCGCCCACCGGCTCCACCACCGGCTGCCGCAGCCGGGGGGCCTCGGCCAGCCGGCGAAAGCCCGGGCCCGCCACCGCCCCCGGGGCGCTGCGGCCGCCGAGGAGCCGGGGAGCGAGGTAGAAGAGGGCGCCGCCGGCCAGCCTTTCGGCCAGGAAAGACCAGTGGACCTGACCGCCCCCCTCCACCAGCAGCGACACGACCCCCCGCCGGCCCAGTTCCTCCAAGAGCGGCGGAAGGCTGACCACGCCGTTCCGGTCCGCGGGGAGTACCAGCACCTCGGCCCCGGCGGCCTCCAGGGCGGCGATCCGCTCCCGGGGGGCTGCGGGGGTGACCGCCACCAGGGCCGGTAGCGCCGCGGCGGTCAGGGGGGTACGGCCGAGGCTGTCGAGGATGACCCGGAGGGGGTGCCGGGGCTGCCAGGGGCCCAGGTCCTCCGCCCAGGCCAGGGCCGGGCTGTGCCGCACCGGGGCCGGCAGGTCCCAGCCCAGGGCCAGGGGGCCCGGGGCCGGCGGCCGGGCGGTGAGGGCGGGGTTGTCCTGGAGGACCGTGCCGATGCCGACCAGGATGGCATCCACCTGGTCCCGGACCTGGTGGGCGTGGGCCCGGGCGGCCTCGCCGGTGATCCAGCGGCTCTCGCCGCTGGCCGCGGCGATCTTGCCGTCGAGGGAGAGACCGGCCTTGAGCAGGACGTAGGGCCGCCGGTGGGCAATCCAATGCAGCCACGGCCGGTTGAGGGCCCGGGCTTCGGCCTCCAGGAGCCCCACCTCCACCTGGATCCCCGCCGCCCGGAGCCGGGCGAGCCCCTGTCCGGCGACCCGGGGGTCGGGGTCAGTCATGGCGGCCACCACCCGGGCGACCCCCGCGGCGATGAGGGCGTCGGCGCAGGGCGGGGTGAGGCCGTAGTGGCTGCAGGGCTCCAGGGTGACGTAGACCGTCGCGCCCCGGGCCCGGTCCCCGGCCTCCCGGAGGGCGTACACCTCCGCGTGGGGGCCGCCCCGGCGCTGGTGGTACCCCCGTCCCACGACCTGGCCGTCCCGGACGATGACGCACCCCACCTGGGGATTGGGGTGGCAGCGGTACCGGGCTCGGGCGGCCAGGGCCAGGGCCTCCTGCATACAGGCGATGTCCGCGGGCGAAAAGCGGCCGGACACAGCACAACCCCCCGGAGCGACCTCCGGGGGGTGAGGATCCCAGTGTCCAGCATGGGCACACACCGGACCAAGGCCGGGACATGACGCCCCACGGGGCCGGTAGGCAGACCAGCCCCACGGCGCGCCGCGGCCCGTACCCGGTCCCGCGGCCGATATGCCGGCACACCTTCTCCCATCCGGACTATACCGTCGGCCCCGGATTCCCGCTCCCGAGGGAGCGGACCGGCGTCAACCCCGCCCTGGGCCAGGTGGCCGTCCCCGCCGCCCCGGGAGGGAGGCGACGGTCAGGGGCGGGGCTCGCGGCGCTCGTCCCTGCGGCGATCTCGCCGCCGGGCTTCACCGCCGGTCGGGAATTGGTGCCGGGCTGGCACCCGGGCACCTCACCCTGCCCCGAAGGTTCGTGCCTGTTTGTTCACAAGGATTATAGCACGCCCCACCCCTTGCAGCAAGGCAAGTCCCGCTTGTCTGCCGCATAGCCTTCTCTGGTCGCCGCGGGACGGGCGGGGGTGCCTCCCGGCCCCGGAGGCCTGGGGGTGGAGGGATGGCCCGGAAGGATTCCCTGGCCTGGGGGGCGGCGGTGCTCACGGTGGCGGGGCTGCTCATCCGCCTCTCGGGGATGGTCTACAAGGTGCCCCTGGTCCGCTGGCTCGGAGCGGAAGGGCTTGGCCTGTACCAAATGGCTCTGCCTGCCTTCGGCGCCTTCTACCGGGTCTCGGTGGGGGGAATCCCGACGGCTCTCTCGAACCTCGTCTCCGAATACGAGACCGCCGGACGGCCGGAGGTGGTGGAGCAGGCCTTCCGGCTGGCCATGGGGTGGACCGCCGCGGTCTCCCTGGCAGGGGCGGTGCTGCTGCTGGCCGCAGGAGAGGCGGTGGCCCGGCTCCTCGGGGAGCCCCGGGTGAGCCCGGTCCTGGCGGCCCTGGCACCCGCGGTCTACCTGTTCGCCCTGCAGCAGGTCTACGGGGCGTACCTCCAGGGGCGGCAGCTGATTACCCCCTGGGCGGTGGCGAACCTGGTGGAGCAGGCCGGTCGGATCGCCGGCGCCCTGGCCGGGGCCTGGCTCCTCCGGCCCCACGGGCTCGTCTGGGGGGCCGCAGGGGCGGCCCTGGGTGCGGTCATCGCCGCGGTGGTGAGCGACCTCTACCTGGTGCTGGTCTACCGCCGGGTGCGGTACCCGGCGGGCCGCCCCCGCAGGCCCTCCGGGCCCCCTGGGTGGCGTCGGGTCGAGTGGCCTGCCCGGCAGCAGGGAGCCTGGGAGCCCTCCTGGCGGCTGGCGGGCCGGATGTGGCGGCTCGCCTGGCCGGTCACCCTGGGCGCCATGATCCTGCCGCTCCTCAACTTCCTCGATGTCGCCCTGATCCAGCGGGGGCTGCTGTACGCCGGGTTCAGCCGGGGAGAGGCAACCCGCCTGTACGGCCAGCTTTCCGGGGTGGTCTACACCCTGGTGACCATGCCCAACGTCCTCGCCCTGGGTCTGGCGGGGGCGCTGATGCCCAAGGTGACCGCGGCCTGGGCCGGCGGCCGCCGGGACCTGGCGGCCCGGCGGTGCTTCCTGGGGCTCCGGGCCACGGCCCTGGTCGGTCTCCCGGCGGCGGTCCTGTTCATGGTGCTGGCGGGGCCGGCCACCGCGATCTTCGGAGTCCCGGAAGCCGCCCCCCTCCTGGTGGCCGCGGCGCCGGTCTCCCTCCTCAGCCCCCTGATGCTGGTAGTCGCCGGCGCCCTGCAGGGGCTGGGCCGGACCGGGGAACCGGTGCGCCACCTGACCGTGGCGACGGTGGCGAAGGTGCTGGCCGACGGCCTGGTCACCCGCCTCCCCGGGATCGGGATCCGGGGGGTGGTGGCGACCTCGGTCCTCCTCCACGGGCTGGTGCTCCTGGCCAACCTGCGAACCCTGGAGCGGGTGCTGGGCCACCGGGTGCCCTGGTCCCGGGTCCTGGCCGCGCCGCTACCGGCCGCGGTGGCCACCGGGGCGGTGCTGGCGGGGATGGTGGCCACGGGCTGGACCCTCTCCGGCCCCTGGGGGACCCTGGCCACGGGCCTGGTGGTGGCCCCGCCGGTCTACCTGGGCCTGCTCATTGCCGGCCGGGCTCTCACCTGGGCGGAGCTGAGGGAACTGGCCCGCCCGCTCACCGCCCGCCTGGAGCGGCTGGTGCCCCACTGGCCCTGGTAATGAGGCGGCAGGCGGCCCGGCGGGTCTCTACCGGCGGGTAGGGACCTTGCTACCCGCCCGTTGGCACCCTGCGGTTCCGGCACAAGCCCGGGGAGCCGGCCAGCGCCGGCTCCCCGGAATAACGCCCAACGCAGCTCGATTCCCGGCCGCTCCTGGGTTCTAGCTGGCTTCGGACTGGGACGAGGCCTCCTCCTGGGCAGGCCGCTCCTGTTTCAGATCCCGGTAGAGCTTCTCCAGACACAGGTAGAGCATCTCCCGCTCCTCCGAGGTCCAGACCCGGGCCAGGTCCGCCATTTCTCTGGCCAGGGCGGAACGGATCTCCCAGACCTGGGCTCCCTTGTCCGTCAGCCGGATGTTCACCACCCGGCGGTCCTCGGTGCTCCGCTCCCGCACCAGCCAGCCGTCCCGTTCCAGCCGGTCCGCGACGCCGGTGAGGTTCCCCCGGGAGCAGTTGAGCTGGTCCGCCAGGCCGCCCAGGGTGGTGGAGTCCCCGTAGGTCGCAGCCAGCAGCAGCATGTACTGGGGCATGGTGAGCCCGTACTCCCGGCTCAGGAACCGATGGCACCGCTTCTCGACCAGGGCGGAAATGGTTTGCAGCAGGGGCAGAAGGTTGTCGGGAGAAAACCTGTCCTGGGCCGCGCCCGGATCCTGCTGCTTCATCCCCCCAGCACCTCCCTCTTGGCGATCTCCTCTGAAGATGATTTTGACAGCGTATCCAGAAAAAGTCAACCAACATTTGCCAATTCGCTCTTCTGGGCTGGATCGTTTTGTTTTCTGCAATGTCGCCGACAACCTAAGGGTGCCCTTTACCGTTGCTTGATATGCAGTTTATGATGGGTCCTTCGAGATATCTCCCTCGGAACCGGGGCAAGGCCAGGATCACAAGATGAAAAATGTCCCTTATAATTGGGGAAAAGACCGGGCTGGGCCCGCGGGTGAGGTGATGAGATGGTCTTCTCTTGGTTGCAGCGGGACCGGCAGTTCTTTGCGCTCCTGACGGACGCAGCTCAGAACCTGCTGGAGTCCTCCCAGACCTTTGCCCAGTTGATCGAGAATCTCAGCGAGGCCTCCACCCTGGCCGCCCGGCTGAAGGACCTGGAGCGCCGGGGAGACCGATACACCCATGAAGTGATCACCTTGTTGAATAAGCGCTTCGTCACTCCCATCGACCGGGAGGAGATTCTGGCGCTGGCCCTGGAGATCGATGACGTGGTCGACGGCCTGGAAGCCGTCGCCTCCCGACTGGACATCTACCGCATCCCCTGGGCAGACCGGCACATCCGGGAACTGACCGGGGTGATCCAGCGGCAGGCGGAGGAGATCGCGACGGCCATCCACCGGCTGGAGCGGGATGACCTGCTCCGCATGCGGGAGAACGCCGTCCAGATCAACATCCTGGAAAACCAGGCCGACGAGATTCTGCGCCAGGCCCTGGCAGAACTCTTCCAGACGGTGGACGATCCGAAGACCATCATCAAGCTCAAGGAGATCTACGAGACCCTGGAGCTGGTGACGGACAAGGCCGAGGACGTGGCCAACGCCCTGGAGAGCGTGGTCATGAAGCATGCCTGAGGCGCTGGTCGCCGCGGTGGCAGCGGCGGTGGCGTTGGGCATCGCCGGGGCCTGGAACGACGCCCCCGGTGCCCTGGCCACCGCCGTCTCTCCCCGGGCCCTGGCGCCGCACCGGGCGCTGGTCCTGGCTGTCTCCGGCAACCTGGCCGGGGCCTTCCTCTCGGTCCGGGTGGCGGAGACCATCAGCCGGAGGCTCGTGCATCCGGACAGCCTTCCCCTCCAGGCTGTCCTGGCCGCGATCCTGGCGGCGCTGGCCTGGACGGTGGCCATGACCCTCCTGGGCTTTGCCGTCTCCCCCTTCCACGCCCTGCTGGGCGGGCTGGTGGGGGCCGCGGTGGCCGAGGGGGGCTGGTCGGCCGTGAGCGCCGGTGGGCTGCGGGTCACCCTGGCAGCCCTGCTCATCTACCCGCTCCTGGGCGGTGTCGCAGGGTATCTCCTGATGGGCGGGATCGCCCTGGTCTGCGCCGGCGTGAATCCCCACCGGGCTGGCCGGTTCTTCCGCCTGGTCCAGGGGCTGGCAACGGCTCTGTACGCGCTGGGCCACGCCGCCGCCGACGCCCAGACGGTCATGGGCGCCATCGCCCTGGCCCTGGCGGCCGGGGGCCGGGGCGGCTGGCCGCTGCCCGGTTGGGTGCGGGGGGCGGCGGCCCTGGCCGTTGCCCTGGGGACGCTGGCCGGCGGGTGGGTGACCCTCCGCCGGCTCCGGCGGCTGACCCTCCTACTGCAGCCGGTCCACGCCTTCGCTGCGCAGGCAGCGGCAGGCCTGCTCCTGGTCCTGGCCGGCGGCACCGGGCTGCCCGTCTCCACCAGCCACACTCTGGTCGGCGCGCTCCTGGGAGTGGGTGCGGCCGCCCGGGCCGCAGGGGTGGGCTGGGGGTTGGTCCACTGGACCGCGGCCGCCTGGATCGCCACCCCGCTCGGGGCGGCGCTCCTGGCCTTCTGTCTGTACCGGCTCCTGGGGCTCATGTGAAGTCGGAGAGGGATTCTATCGCCGGAGGTGCTGTATGGCCAGGGTAGCTTTTCAGGGAGAGCGGGGCGCCTTCGGGGACGAAGCCGTCCTGCGCCACTTCGGCCCCGCGGCGGAGCCGCTGCCGTGCCGGACCTTTGCCGACGTCTTCACCGCGGTGGCCACGGGCCAGGCCGAGTACGGGATGGTGCCCCTGGAGAACAGCATCGCCGGCAGTATCAACGAGGTCTACGACCTCCTGCGCCAGTTTGACCTGTTCCTCCAGGGGGAGCGGGTGGTCCCGGTGGAGCACTGCCTCCTGGCCTTGCCGGGGCAGAGCCTGGGGGAGATCCGCCGGGTGATCTCCCACCCTAAGGCCCTCGAGCAGTGCGCCGGGTGGATCCGGGCCCACGGCCTGGAGGCGGTGGCGGAGTACGACACCGCCGGCAGCGCCCGGCTCATCCGGGAACAGGGGCTGCGGGGGGTGGCGGCCATCGCCAGCCGCCGGGCGGCCGAGATCTACGGACTGGAGATCCTGGCGGAAGGGATCCAGGACGCCCGGCACAACTACACCCGGTTCGGGGTCCTGGGGCGGACCCAGGCGCCCCGGCAGGAGGGCCCCAACCGGACTGCCCTGGTGATGGCCACCAGCCACACCCCGGGGGCCCTGTATCGGGCTCTGGGGGCCCTGGCCCGGCGGAACATCAACCTTCTTAAGCTCGAGTCCCGGCCGGCCCTGGGGCGCCCCTGGGAGTACGTCTTCTACCTGGATTTCGAAGGCCATCGGGACGATCCGGAGGTGGCCGCGGCCCTGGCGGAGCTGGCCGCCCAGACCCACTGGCTCAAAGTGTTGGGGTCCTTTCCCCGGGACCTGTCGGCGCCATGAAAATAAAATTCATTGCCACCCTATTGACAAAGCCGGCAGCGGGCTTGTAACATACAGAACAAACACCGGAGCCTCCCTCCAGTGCCAGACGACCACACAGGGAGTGCGCCTCAGGGTTCCGCGGGCTTTGGCCCGGCGGGTGGCGGGATGGGGCCACCCGGGAGGTCGTCCCTCCCAGGTCCGAGCGGCGCAGGCCGCAGCCTCGGGGCTGCGGTACACCGTGGGTGCAAAAGACCCTAGCGGCAAGTCCCTGCTTTCCGAAGCAGCGCAGACCTGTCGGCTGGGGTTTCTTGTTATCCTTTGACAACCGGTGATGGACCCGGAGAAAGGCGAGGATGGGGCCAGTAGGCGCCGCGGCGAGCTGCAGAGAGCCGGCGGGTGGTGCAAGACCGGTGCCGCAGCGGCTGACCGAACCTCACCCCGGAGCTGCTTCCCTGAACCCTGCCCCCTTCCCGGCGGCGACGGGACGCCGGAGCAGGCAGTAGGGGAAGCCGGACGAGGCCGTTATCCTCGGGCCCCTGCCGGTTCCTGGGCGGGGGCCGCTGAGGCTGCGTGGGGCGTCCCGGGCTAGTAGGCCCGGCGGGCGCCCGGACCCGGAAGGGTGCGCACCCGGAGGCCGGGGCGCAACCCGGAAAGGACGCAGCGAAGTAGGGTGGTACCGCGGGTAAGAAGCCCGCCCCTACCGCACAAGGCGATCAGGAGCCTGGCGGTGGGGGCGGGCTTTTTTGCCAATTCGCGGCCCGGCTGACGGGCCCGGGCAACCGGCCTGACGAGCGCGGGCAGAGGGAGGTGACGTACCGATGCGGCGCATCATGGCGGTGCTGGTGGAGAACAACCCCGGGGTCCTGGCCCGGGTGGCCTCGCTGATCCGCCGCCGGGGGTTCAACATCGAGAGCCTGGCGGTGGGACCCACCGAGAACCCTCGGATCGCCCGGATCACCCTGGTGGTCGAAGGGGACGGGCCCACCTACGAGCAGGTACAGAAACAGCTCTACAAGCTGATCGAGGTCCTGAAGGTATCGGACCTGGACCCCGACCGGTCGGTGGCCCGGGAACTGGCCCTGATCAAGGTCCACGCTGACCCGGCCCGGCGGCCGCAGCTCTTGCAGCTGGCGGAGGTCTTCCGGGCCCGGGTGGTGGACGTGGGCCGGCGGCAGATGACCCTGGAGGTCACCGGCACCGAGGACAAGGTGGAAGCTCTCATCAACCTCGCCCGGGAGTTTGGCCTCCTGGAGGTGGTCCGCACCGGGGTTATCGCCCTGGAGCGGGGCCCGCAGTCGGTTCGGTTTGGAAAGGAGGAAGCCGAAAATGTCCCGGATGTACTACGACTCGGACGCTGACTTGCAGTACCTGGCTGGCCGGACCTGCGCGGTCATCGGCTTTGGCAGCCAGGGCCATGCCCACGCCCTCTGCCTCCGGGATTCGGGGGTGAGGGTGGTGGTGGGCCTCCGGCCGGGGAGCCCGTCCCGGGCCCGGGCGGAGGCGGCGGGTCTGACGGTCATGGACATCCCGGCCGCCGCGGAGGCCGCGGACGTGGTGATGATCCTGGTGAACGACGAGCACCACAAGGCGGTCTGGGAGCAGATTCAGCCCTACATGGCCCGCGGGAAGGCTCTGGCCGTGGCCCACGGCTTCAGCCTGCACTACGGCCAGATCCAGCCGCCCCCGGACATCGACGTCTTCATGGTGGCTCCCAAGGCCCCGGGCCACCTGGTCCGCCGGCTCTACACCGAGGGCAAGGGCGTCCCGGCGCTGATCGCGGTCTACCAGGACGCCACCGGCCGGGCCAAGGACCTCGCCCTGGCCTGGGCCAAGGCGGTGGGGCTCACCCGGGCCGGGGTCTTCGAGACCACCATCAAGGACGAGTGCGAGTCGGACCTCTTCGGCGAGCAGACGGTGCTCTGCGGCGGGGTCACCCACCTGATCAAGGCCGGGTTTGAGGTGCTGGTGGAGGCCGGGTATCCCCCGGAACTGGCTTACTTCGAGTGCCTGCATGAACTGAAACTTATTGTCGACCTGATGTACGAAGGCGGCCTGGCCGCCATGCGCTATTCGGTCTCCGACACCGCGGAGTACGGCGACTACACCCGGGGCCCCCGGATTATCGACGAGTCGGTGAAGGAGCGGATGCGCCAGGTGCTCCGGGAGATCCAGGACGGCACCTTCGCCAAGGAGTGGATCCTGGAGAACCAGGTGGGCCGGCCCCGGTTCACCGCCCTCCGCCGGCGGGAGGCGGAGCACCCCATCGAGGCGGTGGGCCGGCGTCTCCGGGCGCACATGCCCTGGCTGCCCAAGCCGGTGGGGCCTGGCAGCGAGCAGGCCTGAGGGCGCAAGCCGGCCGGAGGGCGGCGATTACGGCCGGAAGTGCACGAGCCGGCCGGAGGGCGGCATGTACGCCCGGAGGCCGGCGGCCCAGGTGCTCAACGGCGCGTGCCCTCGCGATGAGGGGGGCTTGGGGGGCGAGAGCGCAATCTCGCCCGAGCCTGGCTGGAAGTGTGTAAGCCGGCCGGAGGGCGGCGTGTACGCCCGGAGGCCGGCGGCCCAGGTGCTCAACGGCGCGTACCCTCGCGATGAGGGGGGCTTGGGGGGAGAGAGCGCAATCTCTCCCCCCATGGGGATAAGAGCGCAATCTCGCCCCCCATGAGGAAGAAAGGAGGGAGCCCCAGTGTCCAGGCGGATCTACATCTTC
>JAKKUO010000031.1 GCA_021890795.1 Bacillota bacterium
ACTAGCCCATCCGAAGGAGTGAAGGCCGTGGCTGTGGCCTTGAGACCCACAGGACTTCTGGAGTATTTCGAGCGACACCCCGAGGTGGAGATCGTCATCTTCGCCGGCAAGGGGGGACTGGGGAAGACCACCTCCAGCTCCTCCCTGGCCTGGTACATGTCCCAGGTGAAGAAGAAGCGGACCCTCCTCTTCAGCACCGACCCCCAGGCCTCCCTCTCGGACATCTGGGAGCAGGACTTTTACGGCAAGGGGGCGGTGGAGGTCCTCCCCAACCTGTTCGTGGTCGAGATCGACGCCGACCGGCGGGTGGCGGAGTACCAGGCCAGCGTCAAGCAGAAAATCAAGGACATGTACGGCCTGGACCAGGTCCCCCGGGAGATCGAGGAGTACATCGACTCCACCTCTGCCGAGCCGGCGATGTACGAGTCCGCCACCTACGACGCGATGGCCGAGCTGGTGGCGGCGAGGGAGTACGACATCTACATCTTCGACATGCCCCCCTTTGGCCACGGGGTGCGGATGGTGGCCATGGCCGACATCCTCTCCAAGTGGGTGGAGAAGATCACAGAGGCCCGGGCCAAGGTGGCGGAGTACGACGCGATCGCGGCCACCCTGAAGGGGGAGAAGGGGCACGAGGACGCGGTGATGGCCGAACTCATCGACATCCGGAACAAGATCCGGGCCTTCACCGACCTCCTTACCGACCGGCGCCGGACCGCCTTCTTCATGGTGCTGATTCCCGAGAAGATGGCGATCCTGGACACCGAGCGGGCCCTGCAGATGTTCGGCGCCCTGGGGATGGAGATGTCCGGCCTGGTCGTGAATCAAGTCTACCCCGCCGAGCTGCTGGCGAAGGAGGGCACCTCGGAGTACCTCCGGAACCGGGTGCAGATGCAGCAGGAGCACCTCCGGGTCATCGCGGAGAAGTTCGGCGACCGGGTCAAGGCCATGGTGCCCATGTTCACCCGGGAGCCCAAGGGGCGGGAGATGATCGAACTGGCCGCCCGGCACCTGATGCAGAGCGAGCTGATGGTAGAGGTCTAGGTCGCCGGGCCCCGGAGCGCGGAGGCTCGGCTTGCGGAAGGCCTGGGGCCGGCGGGGCAGCCGGCCGAATCCGGCGTGGGAAGTCCTGGGGTACGAAGTGTGGGAAGTCCTGGGATAGGAAGAGGTGCTGGCCGTGCAGCATATCGGGCAGTTCCTGGCGGAGCGCCCCCATCTCCGGTACATCTTCACCGGCGGCAAGGGCGGGGTGGGGAAGACCGTCTGCGCGGCGGTCCTCGCCCTCCGGTTCGCCGAGGAGGGCAAGCGGACCCTTCTGGCCTCCCTCAACCCCGTCCACTCCCTGACCTCGGTCTTCGGACAGGACCTTTCCGGCGGTCAGATCCGGCCGGTGGCCGGGGTCCCCAACCTCTACGCCGTCGAGGTGGACGCCTCAGACGTGGTAGCCCGGTACCGGGAGAACATCGCCCAGCGGGTGCGGGAGTTCCTCCGATATGCGGACATTCCGGTGGACGCCAGGCCCTTTGTCGACATCGCCGTCACCAACCCGGCCTTTGAGGAGTCGGCGATGTTCGACAAGATGGTGGATATCATGCTGAAAGAAGGGCAGGAGTTCGACCGGGTCGTCTTCGATACCGCGGCGGTGGCCAACGCGGTGCGCCTCATCGGTCTGTCCAAGATTTACGGCCTGTGGCTGCAGCGGATGATCGAGAGCCGGAAGGAGGCCCTGTCGCTCCGGCAGCAGCTGGCCTTCCGGAAGGAGAAAGTCATGGAAGAGATCAAGAAGGACGCGATGCTCGCGGACCTCATCAGCATGGACGAGCGGTTCAAGGCGGTGAAAAAGCTCCTGGTGGACCCGGAGCAGACGGCCTTCTTCTTCGTTACGCTGCCGCTCACCCTGCCCATCTCTGTGGTCCGGCGGTTCATCACCATGGTGGAGGCTTACGACATCCCCGTCGGCGGGGTGCTGGTCAACGGCGTCATCCGCCGGGAGGAGGCGGAGCGGGCCGCCGGGGACGAGTACCTGCAGAACAAGTTCCGGGAGCAGGCGGGGTACCTCCGGATGATCCAGGAGGACCTGGGGCCCCTGGTGCGGGCCCACCTGCCCCTGTACAAGACCGAAGTGGTGGGCCTGGAGATGGTGCGGCAGGCGGCGGCGGACCTCTTTGACCCCCACCAGGACTGGGCTCTGGCCCTGGTCTCGTGAGGGGGGGCGGACGGGGATGGAGCTGCACCTGGTGGCCACCCGCCATTTCCTCCTGGGCACCTGCAACCTGGTACTCCTTCCCCTGCCCCCGGGCTGGCGGCTGGTGGACGGCCCGGTGCCCCCGGAGGTGGACCGGTGGCTCCGCCGGGACGGGGTGGCCTGGGCCACCGCCGGCCGGGGTTCGTACCGGGTCCTGGTGCCGGGGGAGGGCGGAGCCGGCCGGCCGGGGCAAGCCCTGAGCCTGGAGGTGCGGGTGGGGCCGGTGCCCGGCCTGGAGGTTCGGGTGGGGGGCCGGCCCCCCCTCGCCCGGGTCCACGCCGCGGGCTCAGGCCTGCTGGCCGGGCACCCGGGGACCTGGGCCCTGGGGGAGGTGGGCAGGGGGTTTCCCCGGCGGTTCCGGCCCGCCCTGTGGGTGGACCTGGAGTGCCCGGAGACGGAGCGCCGGCTCAGCCTCTTCGCCGAAGGGGCTGAGCCGGCGGTGCTTGAGCGGTTCCTGGCCGCCCTGCGGGCCGGGCCCCTCTGCCACGGGCCTGACGGCGGAGAGAGGCCCGAGGCCGGGGCGGAGGCAGGCCGGGGGTAGCGGCGGAGCCAACGGAAGGGGGTGCCGGGGGAGGGTGCCCAGGGGTTCGGCACCGGGGGTCGCGCCGGCGGGACTGGCGCCGGTGCGGGTGGAACGGGTGGGGCACGTGCCCATGGCGTGCCGGCTTTGCTCCCGGGGGCTGGGCTTTGTGCCGGGCTGTGCCCTGGGAGCGGGCCGGGCGGCTTATCCGTCAGGTTGGGCCTTTCCCGGTGCGCCTTCGGGCCAGGCACCCCGGGCCACCTCCAGAGCCAGGGCGAAGGCCCGGGGGATCTGTTCCTCCTCGCCGCCGCCGACCCCCAGGCTCAGCCGCAGGTGGGGGCTTTGGGGGGAAGTCTCCAGGAGCACCAGCCGGGGCAGGCCTCGGTCCGGCAGCGGCCGGGTGAGCCGCCGGGACTGCCGGGGCGGGCGCCGGAGGTCTGCCTGGAGGAGGATCTGGTCCCGCCGGCCCCGGAGCCGGGTGTAGGCCCAGACCAGGGGGAAGTCCCGGGCTTCCAGGAGGCAGAGCAGGGTGGCGCTCCTCAGTTCCGGAACCGGCTCCCGGATCTCCACCTGAAAGCCGCTGCTGCCGGTGCCGAGGGGGCGGATGGTGGCGCCCTTCCCCAGGGTCGGCACCGCCGCGGCGATGGCCCGGGCCAGGTGGCTGGCCCGGCGCCGGTTCAGGTAGGAACCGGCGAAGTACCAGGCGAGCAGGGCGAAGGTCAGGCCGAGGACGACGGCCTGGAGGGCTGACGGGTGCAAGGCGATCTCTCCTCCTCGGGGGCGAGGAGCCATTCGGGGTAGGGGGTGGGGACTGGGCAGGGGAATCGGCAGGGGCTCGTCAGTGGATGTGGGGCGCGTCTTCCTCCGGCAGGTGCTCCTCCAGTTGCCGGTGCTTCCAGGCCGGCAGGTCCGGGAGGGCGTAGGGCAGGAGCCGCAGGCCGATGGAGGAGTTCATGAGGGGGATGCCGAGGAGTTCCCCAAACAGGATCAGGTTCATGACGTCGTTGTACTTGGCCCGCTCGTGCTGCAGCTCGTGATACCACTCGTAGAAGAGGAACCCCCAGAGAAACTGCTTTACCTTCCCCCAAAAGGTCGTCGGCCGGGCGGCGAGGGGGGCGTGAACCTGCAGGTGGGATTGGGCCCGGAGCCGGGGATGGTCCCAGCCGTGACGGTGGCCGTGATGCCCGTGGCCGCGGTGCTCACCGGGGCCGGGGGCACCGTCCCGGTCCCCGGGCTGGGATCCGGCCCCCGGGGGCTGGCTGCGGGGTTCGGACATGGACCATCCCTCCCAAAGGTATCTCTAGACAATCTATTCGATATATTGTCTTTCTACGCCTGCCCTGGAAAGCTTTCCACCCGCGAAATGACCCGTACTTGGCAGGCAGACGTGCCGGGCAGGCTGATGAAAAGGGCCCTGGGCACGCCGGGGTGGCGTGCCCAGGGCCCTGTCACTGGCCCCAGGTCCAGTGGCCTGCGGTCACGCGGCGAACCGCAGCACCGTGGCGTGGTGGGAGAGTAGCTCGAAGAGCGGCCCCTCCATGGGCCCCTCCCAGGTGACAAACCAGGGACGGCGGTGGGCTTGGCGCTGGAGCAGCACCTTGGCCAGGGGCGAATGGACCGCCGGCGGCAGCAGGTGGACGTCCGGGATCAGCAGGGCGGCGGCCTCGGTCAGCTTGGCCTGCAGCCGCCTTTCCTGAAGGTACAGGTGCCCTTCCCCCAGGAGGAGGGCGACGGCTCCGGCGGGCAGGTAGAGGGCAATCCGGGGCTCGCCGGCGTCAGCGGCAGGCAGGCTCGGCGCAAGCCCCTGGCTCGCCCGGCGGAGATCCGCCTGGATGGCCCGGAGGAGGCAGACCAGGAGGATCTCCAGCCAGATCCGCCGGGGCGCGGCCAGGACCACCGACTGGGCTGGCTGCTCCAGGTGCCACCCGGGGCTCAACAACTCCTGGAAGCGGGCCAGGGTCTGCATGTTCTCCAGCCATCCCTCCGGGCTGGGGGCCGGCACCGGGAAGTCCGCCAGCCGCAGTTTCCGGAGGCTTTCCGGCACCATGACCGCCTGAAGGGGCCGCTCGGGCCGCACCAGGGTCTCCCGGATCATCCTCAGCCACCGTTCCTCTCGGTGGAGGCCCGGACCTCGACCCCGGCGCTGGCCTCGAGGGGCCGGATCAAGGCCGCGATGTCCGCCTGGGCATAGCCTGCGGCCATGGCCTCGAGGCAGACCTGTTCGGCCACCGCGCCGAGGAGCAGTCGGACGCCCTGCTCCCGGGCGAGCTGCCGGGCGAGGCCCACGTCCTTGGTCAGGTGTTCGACGCTGAAAGCCGGGCGGAAGTCGCCGGGGAAGGTGAACTTGGGCATGTTCCGGCGAATCTGGGCGGAATCGCCGGTGGCGTTGGTGATGATGTCGTAGAGCACCCGAGGATCGAGGCCGGCCTTGGTGCCCAGGACAAAGGCCTCCGCGGCTGCAGCCGTGTGGATGGCCACCAAGAGGTTGTTGCAGAGCTTGGCCACCTGGCCGCTGCCCACCGGCCCGAGCTTGTAGATCCGGCTGCCAAAGGCCCGCAGGATCGGCTCGGCCCGATCCAGGGCCTCGGGGCTGCCGCCGCACATCAGGGTCAGGGTGCCCGCTTCGGCGCCCCAGGGGCCGCCGCTGACAGGGGCGTCGACGAACTCCACTCCCCGCCGGGCGCAGTGCTCTGCCAGCCGCCGGGCGTCGCTCACCCCGATGGTGGAGCAGTCGATGAACAAGGTGCCGGGCCGGGCCCCTTCCAGGGCCTGGAGGAGCACCTGCTCCACCACATCCGGGGTGCTGAGGCAGGAGATCACCACCTCGCTGGCCGCCGCGACCTCAGCGGGGCTCTGCGCCCGTACAGCGCCCTCGGCCGCCAGTTCCTCCGCCGGGCCCGGGCTGCGGTTCCAGACCGTCAGCTGATGCCCCGCCTTGAGGAGGTTGCGGGCCATGGGCTTGCCCATCCGGCCCAGTCCCAGGAACCCCACTCTGGCCATCTTCTCGCTCACCTCATCCGAAAAGTCCTGCCAGGCTTATGTTACCACAAGTGACCGTCCGGGACAGAGGCGGCGGGAACGCTCACCTCTGCCAATTGTAAACGAATCGAAAAAGAAGGAGTATGCGTATTCATGTTATCCTTAAAGTGGCGGGTTCCGAATCGTTTCGGACAGGTAATTGGCCGGCGGCCCTGCCCGCCAGGGCCCGGCACGAAAGGTGGTGACCATGGGGAGGGGGAAGAAGCCTCACCTGCTGATGGCACTGGTGACAGCGGCTGCAGCCGCCGGCGTGCCGGCTCTGGGCCGGCTCGCTCCCGGGGCCCTGGGGACTGCGCTCTTGGCCCGGTGGGCCGGTTCCGGGGCGGTTCCGGCCGTCGGTGCTCCGGCGGATGCGGCGGCGCCGGCAGGCGCCCCGCCGGACGCCATCGCCCTTCCGGTTGGTGCCCTCGGAGACGAGGCCGCGGCGGCAGTGGCCCTGGGCACCGCCCCGGTTCCCGAGGCTGGGGCCAGGGTGGCGGACGGCGCTCCGGGCACCGGGGGGACCGGCGGCACGGGGGCGCCGGGAGGGCTGGCGGTAGACCGTTACCGGTGGCTCGAGCGGCATTATGCTTACATCATGGCTTCCCAGCGGCCCACCGGTGCCATCGCCATGACCCCGGCGCAGCTCGACATCAACCCCTATTTTGCCAACCGGGCGGCCCGGGCGCTGCTGACGGAGCCCCGGCACCTGCCGGCGGTGGAGGCGTACATGGACTGGTACCTTGCGCATCTGAACCCGGACGGAACCATCGACGACCACCGGGTGGAGGCCGGACGGGAGGTCTCCCTCGGCCGGTACGACTCTGCGGACAGCTACGCCGCGACCTTTCTCACCCTGGTGGAGGCTTACCTGCAGGCCGGCGGGGACCCGGAGTGGGTGGTGCAGCATCGGTCCGACCTGGACCGGCTGGTTGGGCTGCTCATCCGCCTTACGGATCCCGAGGATGGCCTGACCTGGGCCAAACCCCACTATCCCTTCAAGTTGCTGATGGACAACGTGGAGGTATGGGAAGGGCTCCAGGCTTGGGCCCGGGTGCTGGAGGCCATCGGCGAACCGGCGGCGGCCGCGGGGGCCCGGGAGCGCGCGGACCGGATCCACCAAGGCCTGAGCCGCTTCCGGCGCTCCGACGGCGTCTACGCCTGGGGCCTCGCCTCCTTCGGCCTGCGCCGGGGCGGAAACCTGCAGCGGTTCTACCCCGATGCCGTGGCCCAGTTCTTTCCCCTGGCCCTGGGGCTGACCGACGACCCCGCGGGCTACGAGGCCTTCGCCGCTGCCCATCCCGCCTGGCATCGGCTGGAGTCCGACCGCTTCCCCTGGATGATGGCGGCGGTAGCCGCCGCCCGGGCCGGGGACTGGGAGCGGGTGGCCGGGGCCCTCGCCGCGGTCGCGGACCGCTACGTCGATCTGCCCTTCCCCTGGTACGTGGGGGAGTCGGCGTGGCTCATCGACCTCCTCCGGGTACCCACACCGGAGTTGGTTGCCTACTGGCCGGCACCGTCGGTGCCGTAAGTGCTGAGCCCTGTCGAAATCGTTCCCGTGCCGGTGCCGCCGGCACGGGTTTTTCTTTGCCGGACGCCGAGCGGGTGCCGGGATTTGGCGCCGCGGCGGTGCCCCGGGACCGGGAACACTACGGCAGACGCTTGTCGACGGAATGGAATGGAGGGTCGGTGCCGATGCTGAGCGGGCTCCCGCCGTCTGGCGCTGGGCCACAGTCCTGGCTCCTCGGGTCGGCCGCGGGCGCCGGGGCCGCCCCGTGGCTATCCGTTCCTTTCCCGGACGCCGGTCCGCAGCCGGGGCTCCCCGGGATCTCTTCGGTGGCCGTCCCGCTGCCCGGGCTGGCCGGGTCCCCGGCCGGCGCCGGTCCGCTGCCTGCGTTGCCCAGGCTTCCCGCCGACGGCACCGGTACGCCCCCACCGTTCCTCCCCACGCTCCTCTTGCCCCTTCCGCTGCTCCTGGGTCCCCCGCCGGGCCCGCCGCCGCCCCTCTACCCTTTCCAGGAGGAGGGGGCACGGTTCCTCACCGAGCGGCATGCGGCCCTTCTCTGCGACGAGATGGGACTGGGGAAGTCCGTCCAGGCCATCGTGGCCCTCCGCACGCTCCTCGAGGATGGCCAGGTCCGCCGGGCCCTGGTGCTCTGCCCCAAGGGGCTCGTCCTGGACTGGGCCCGGAAGTTCCGCCGGTGGGCGCCGGAGGTGATCCTCTGCCCGATGACCGGGCCGGCCCGGCGCCGGCACTACGAGTGGCGGTACCCCCGGGTCCAGGTCTATGTCGCCGGGTATGAGACCTGGCGGGAGGACAGTGAGGTGGTGCAGCCGGACTTCGACCTGGTCATCCTCGACGAGGTGCAGCGGATCAAGAACCCCGGCACCCAGGTGGCCCAGGCGGTCCACCGGATCCCTGCGCCCCGGCGCTGGGGGCTCTCGGGCACGCCCCTGGAGAACCGGCTCGGGGAACTGGTCGCGATCTTCGCCTACCTCTGCCCGGGGCTGATTCCCCCGGGAGCCGGGCCCCGGGAGGTCCGGGAGGCCATCGCCCCGTACGTCCTCCGACGGCGGAAGGCCGAGGTGCTGGCCCTGCCCCCCAAGGAGCACCGGGAGGTCTGGCTGGAACTGGGCCCCCGGCAGCGGGAAGCCTACGAGGCGGCCTGCTCCCGGGCCCGGGAGGCCTTTACCCTCGGGGAGACCCGCCCGGCCCAGGTGCTGACGCTGCTCACTGAGCTGAAACAGCTCTGCAACCTGGAGCCGGAGAGCGGGGAGTCGGTGAAGCTGGAGTTTATCCTCCGGGAACTGCCGGCGATCCAGGCCCGGGGCGAGAAGGTACTGATTTTCTCCCAGTACCCGGAGAGAACCCTCCTGCCCCTTCTGCCCCGGCTGATCCCCTACGGTGCCTGCCTTTTCAGCGGCATCCTCTCCCAGTGGCAGCGGGAGGAGGTGGTCCGCCGGTTTGAGGAGGACGAGTGGCCCCGGGTCCTGCTGGTCTCCCTCCGGGCCGGTGGGGTGGGCCTCACTTTCACCCGGGCCAACCACGTCTACCACTTTGACCAGTGGTGGAACCCGGCGGCAGCGGCCCAGGCCGAGGACCGGGTGCACCGGATCGGGCAGCACCGGCCGGTGAGAGTGACCACCCTTTGTACCCGGGACACAGTGGAGACGGAGATCGCCCGGCTCCTCGCCCAGAAGCGGGAGCTTTTCAATGAGGTGGTGGAGGGGCTCGAGTCGCCCCGGCTGGAGGGCGAGGTGCTGGCCGAACTCCTCTCCGCCCACCTGTCCGGCACCGGAGCGGAGCAGGGGCGGCGGCCCCGGGGCGATCCGGGGCTATGAGGATGGATCCACCCCGGCCCACCGGCGGATCTGCCGTTCGAGGGGATGGCCGGCGGCCAGCGCGGACAGGGCCGTGGCGCTCCCGGCCTTAAGGGCCCGGTCGGTGCAGGCCTTGAGGGTGCGGGGACTGTAGGCCCGTTCCGGGCTGGAGAGTAGCCGCCGGGCCAACGGGAGCACCGCCGGGTCCGGGAGGTACGCCAGGGCCGCCCGGGCTGCTTGCACCTGGCGGCCATACTTGGCCTGGAACTCCGGGTCATCGCCGTCCAGGGCCCAGGCCAGAAAGTCCAGGGCCGGCTCGGTCCCCAGGGCGGCCAGGAGGGAGAGGGCCCGGGCCGGCTGGACCTCGCCCCGGGCGAGCCCGGCGACCACCGCGGGGACCAGCTGGGGGTCTGCTGCGGCCTCTACGTGTCCGCCCGGAAGGGTGAACGGGCCCTCGCCCCGGGCCCAGGCCAGCAGGGCTGTCCCCACGGGCGTAGCGGGGGCTGGGGGCCGCCCGGCGACGCCGTAGGACGCCAGTACCTCCTCCAGGGTCGCGGAGTCGACCAGCAGCCCGTCCTCCGGCCCGCCGGGGAAAGGCACCAGCCTGGCCTCGGGAAACCGGCGGGAAAGGGCCCCCAGGGCCCGGTAGGCCACCGCCCGGTCCGCCATCACCACGACCCGCTGCCGGTGCAGGAGGAACAGGGGGAGGGAGCGGAGCCGCTCCAACCCCTTTTGCGTCTCCTGGTAGGCCACCCGCTCGCCGATGGCCACGGCCCACAGGGTCATGTCCGTCACCTGCCTCCGGCAGTCTGATTTCGGCCCCGATAGCCTTGCCTCCTCCGCCCCGGGGCCATGCAGCAGGACCCCCGGCGCCGGGCGGCGAACTTTTGTGCCCATGGAGGTGTCCGCGATGGCCGCCGGAACCACCCGCAGCCCCCGGCGCCTGGCCCTCGGCGCTGTCGGCGCCCTCCTGCTGGCCTGGGGTCTGGTGCCTGTGTTGCAGGCGGTCCTCCACGGTTCCCTGCCCCTTTGGCTGCACATCCCTGTCGCCGCACTCTTGCTGGGGACGATGGCCGCCGGAGCGCTTGCCGCCGGGGTGCTCTGGGCGGAGTACCGGCTGAGCCGGGGGCAGCGGATCTGAAGGCTGGTGGGGACGCCCCCGGGGCCGGAGGGGACCGCCCCAGGGAGAGATCGTCTGGGATGAACGGGAAAGAAGGCCGCCTGGCAGCCGCCCCGGGGCTTGCTCCGGGGCGGCAGTCTGCTGCAGGGCCCGGCGCCGGGAGGTCTCCCTCTGCCGCCGGCCCTGGCGGCGGGGTCACCACCCCTGGGGCCGCCGGCGGCCGGGGCGGTTGCACCGGGGGCCGGGAAGCGGTAGTCTGGTGATACGGAAAATCGGGACCGGGGAGGTGCGGGTGAGTCGGGAGGGAGCATGAACAACCGGATTGAACTGATGCGGGTGGTGGTACCACCCGAAGCCTCCGGGCAGCGGCTGGGGGAGTTTCTCCGGCGGCGGGGGCTCAGCCGGACCCTGATCAACCGGCTGAAGAATACCGAGGGGATCCTGGTCAACGGCCAGGTGCGGTGGACCATCGACCCGGTCTTCGCCGGGGAAGAGGTGGTCCTCCTCCTGGAGGATGAGCCCTCCTCCTTTGTCCAGCCGGAGCCGATCCCCATTACGGTAGTCTACGAGGATGACGACGTGCTGGCCGTGAACAAGCCGGCGGGGCTGATCGTCCACCCGGCCCGGGGCTATCGCAACGGCACCCTGGCCAACGCGGTGGCCTACCATCTGCAGCAGCAGGGGCTAGAGGTCCCGGTGCGGCCGGTGCACCGGTTGGACATGGAGACCTCCGGGCTGGTCCTGTTCGCCAAGAACCCCTGGGCCCACAATGTCATGTCCCTGCAGCTCGAGCGGCGGCTCCTCCGCCGGGAGTACATCGCGGTGGTTTCGGGCCATCTCTGGCCCGAAGACGGGCAGGTCAATGCCCCCATCCGGCGGGTGCCCAACCACCCGGTCAAGCACGAGGTGGGGGAAGGCGGCCGGCCGGCCCTCACCTACTACCGGGTGGTTCGGAAGCTGAAGGATGCGGACCTGGTGGAGCTGAAGCTGGACACCGGCCGGACGCACCAGATCCGGGTGCACATGGCGTACCTGGGCCATCCGCTCCTGGGAGACCAGCTTTACGGCGGCCCCACGGACCGGATCCAGCGGCAGGCCCTGCACGCCTTCCGGCTCCGGTTCCGCCGGCCCCGGGACGGCGAGGAGATTACCCTGGAGGCGCCCCTTCCCCAGGACATGGCGGATCTGATCGCCCAGCTCGAGCCGGAGGGTCAGGGCTAACCCGGGGCGCGAGCCGCCGGGGGCCGGGCTGGCACGGGCCGTGGACCTTCAGGGAGCCACACCGGCCCCGGCCGCGGCCCAGGACGGGGCGCGAGGGCGGACCACAGGAAGGACCCCTGGGAGGAGGTTCCGGGGTGGGGAGCTGGGATGCCATTACTGACGTGCCGGGGATTCTGGTGGGACATGCCACGGACCCCGAGGGGCTGACGGGTTGTACCGTTATCCTCTGCCCGGAGGGGGCTGTGGTCGGGGTGGACGTCCGGGGCGGCGCTCCGGGCACCCGGGAGACCGACCTCTGTCGGCCGATGCACCTGGTGGAGCGGGCCCACGGGGTGCTCCTTACCGGCGGGAGCGCCTTTGGGCTGGACGCGGCGGCCGGGGTGATGCGGTTTCTGGAGGAGCGGGGCTGGGGGTTTGACACCGGGGCCGCGGTGGTGCCCATCGTCCCGGCGGCGGTGATCTACGACCTCGGGGTGGGCAGCCCCAAGGCCCGGCCCGATGCGGAGATGGGGTACCGGGCGTGCCTCGCCGCGACGGCGGGGCCGGTGGCTCAGGGCAACGTCGGCGCGGGGACCGGGGCCTCGGTGGGCAAGCTCCTCGGCCCCCAGTACGCGATGAAAGCCGGGGTGGGTACCGCCAGCCTCCGGCTCCCCGGAGGCGTCACCGTGGGGGTCCTGGTGGTGGTGAACGCCGCGGGCGATGTCCGGAACCCGGACACCGGCCAGATCGTCGCCGGGGCCCGGGCACCGGACGGCACCTTCCTGGACTGCCGGGAGGCGCTGCTGCGGGGCGCGGCCAGCCGGGGCTTTCCGGGGACCAACACGACCATCGGCTGCGTCGCCACCGACGCCCGGCTGACCAAGGAGCAGGCCAACAAGCTGGCCCAGATGGCCCACGACGGCCTGGCCCGGGCCATCGACCCGGTGCATACCCCCTACGACGGCGACACCCTTTTCGCCCTGGCCACCGGCCAGAAAGAAGCGGACCTCACCGCCCTCGGGGTGGCGGCGGCCCGGGCGGTGGCCCTGGCGGTGGTGCGGGCGGTTCGGTACGCCCTGCCCGCCGGAGGCTTGCCGGGGCTCGGCCAGCCGGGCCCGGAGGGATAGAAAGCGAAGGCCCCGCCCGGTGGGGCGGGGCCAGCGATGGGCTGCCGGCGGGCAGCCTCTTTTTCTGTTTCCGGCGGCTACTGGTTCCGGCGGCCTTACCGCTTTGCAGCCTGATCCGAAGAGTGGCCGGGGAAGACCGCGGACCCGGGGTGGATATACGCCTTGGCGTTGTTCACCGCGGTGGCCACCTCGCCGAAGCCCGTGGCGATCAGCCGGATCTTGCCGGGGTACCAGCAGATATCCCCGGCCGCGTACACCCCGGGCAGGGAGGTCTCCATCTTGGTGTTGACCACGATCTGGTTGCCCTGAAGCTCCAGCCCCCAGTCCTTGATGGGGCCGAGGGAGGCCTTGAACCCGGTCCCGATCACCACCGCGTCCACCGGCAGGGTCATCTCCTCGCCGGTGCGGTTGTCGAAGATGGTGGCCTCCCGGACCCAGTCGTCCCCGGCCAGGCTGCGCAGCTCGTAGTGGGTCTTCACCGTCACCCGGGACTCGGCGAGCTTCTTCAGGCTGGCGTCGTGGGCCCGGAAGCCCTCCCGCCGATGGATCAGGGTGACGCTCCGGGCAACGGGTTCGAGCATCAGGGCGTAGTCCACCGCCGAGTCGCCGCCGCCGATGACCAGCACGTTCTTGCCCACGTACTCCTGCGGGGAGGCGACGTTGTAGGTGACCCCCCTGCCCTCGAACCGGCGGGCGTCCTCGTTGGGCAGCCGGTTCGGCTCAAAGGCGCCGATGCCGGCGGTGATGATCACGGCGCGGCTGTAGTGCCGGTTCCCCTTGTCGGTCTCCAGGATCCAGTACCCCTCTTCGCTCCGGCTGAGCCCCACGACCCGCTCGCCCAGGTGGACGGCGCAGTCCGGGTTGGCGGAGAAGGCCTGCTCCTTCAGCCGGGCCACCAGGTCCTTGGCCAACACCCGGGGAAAGCCGGCCACGTCGAAGATCTCCTTCTCCGGGTAAAGGGCCGCGAGCTGCCCGCCGAGCTGGGGGAGGCTTTCGATCACCTTCGTCCTGGCCTGGCGCATGCCGGCGTAGAAGATGCCGAAGAGGCCGGTCGGTCCGCCGCCGATGAAGGTCATATCAAACAGGTCGATCCCGTTCCCACTGGCCATGAAAAGGGACTACCTCCTTGAAGGGTTCTCCTTGCGGTCTGCGCCGGCTCGAACCGGGGCTGGTGCCCACGGAGGGAGGGGCGGGTCCGGATTTGGACGGTGAAAGGGACGGGATATGCCCGCAGACAGGAGTTGCCCCTCGCCCGGCATCGGGGTCGCCAGCCGCAATCCATCCTGAAGGATATCATATCAGAGTGTTGCTAATCAGGCGGAACTCCCGTTCGCCATCGCCGAGGGTTTTGGGCGCCTCGGCGGGGTGACGGGGGTTGTTCGTTTCGCAGAGAACCATGGCGGGTTGCCACCGCCGGTTCCTCCTGCCGGCGGGCGGCCCCGGGCCACCGGATCCCCGCGGCGGGCCGGCAGAGCAGGGGTTCTTCTCCCCGGTGGCGAAACATGGTAGCTGGTCCGGACAGCGGCCGGGACCTTCGGCCACCGAAGGGTTTGGCGGTGGTGACGAACCGCGGCGGACAGGCGCCGGACCCGTAGCAACGCAAGCCATCACGGGGGGTTGGTTTCCGTGGTGAAACGGGTGCTCAGGGGGCTGGCCCTGGCGCTGGGTCTGGCCCTGGGACTGACGGCCTGCGGCTCCAGCGGCGGTGGGGGCCAGGGAGGCGAGAAGCCGCCGGAGAAGCTGACGGTGGGCTTTGTGCCTTCCAGTGAGGCGCAGAAGATCGGCGACACCGTCAAGCCCATCTGCGCGTTCCTCGAGAAGGAGCTGGGCATGCCCGCAGAGTGCATCGTCAGCACCGACTACGTCGGCCTGGTGGAGGCGATGGGCTCCCGGCAGGTGGATGTGGGCTTCCTCAACCCGCTGGGGTACGTGCTGGCCCACAGCGAGAACGGCACCGAGGTGCTGCTGAAGACCGTCCGCCGGGGCTCGGTGACCTACAACGCCCAGATCGTCGTGCGGGCGGACAGCGGCATCAAGTCCCTGGCGGACCTGAGGGGCAAGCGCTTCGCCTTCGTCGACCCGGCCTCGACCAGCGGTTACCTGTATCCAGTTTACTACCTGATGAAGAACGCCGGCCTCAAGACGGTGGACGAGTTCTTCAGCGAGATCCAGTTCCTCACCAGCCACGACAACGTGATCAAGGCGGTCTACAACGGCGACTTTGACGCCGGGGCGACCTTCGAGGACGCCCGGACCCGGGTGGAGAAGGAGCTGCCGGACGTGATGGAGAAGGTCGTGGTCCTCGCCAAGGTCGAGGGGATCCCCAACGACACCATCTCCGTCCGGCAGGGGCTGCCGGCGGAACTGGTGGCCAAGATCAAGGACGCCTTCCTGAAGTACGCGCAGACGGAGGAAGGCAAGCAGGTCCTCTTCGATCTGTACCAGATCGACGGCTTCGCCGAGGCCAAGCACGAGGACTACCAGCCCATCGAGGAAGTGGCCCGGGCGATGAACATCGACCTGCGGGAGCAGCTGAGCAAGTAGAGGCCCGCGGGGCGGTCGGTGCCGACTGGGGCGGGAGGAGGCCGGGCCTCTCTCCCGCCCCCCTCGTGGATCCAGCGGAGAACCCCCGGGAGGCGGTGAGGCGCCATTATTGAGCTCAAGGGCGTCAGTAAGGTCTTTCCCAACGGCGTGCAGGCCCTCCGTAGCGTGAACCTGACCATCCCCGACGGCCAGTTTGTGGTGATCGTCGGCCTCTCCGGCGCCGGCAAGTCGACCCTGCTCCGGTGCATCAACCGGCTGGTGGAGCCCACCGAGGGGCAGATCCTGGCGGACGGGGTGGACATCACCCGCCTCGGGGAGGGGGAACTCCGGGCCTGGCGGACGAAGGTGGGCATGATCTTCCAGAATTTTAATCTTGTCAACCGGTCGACGGTGCTCCGGAACGTCCTGGCCGGGCGGCTGGGCCACACCAGCACCCTCCGGAGCCTTCTGGGCCTCTTCCCCCGGTCCGACGTGGAGCTGGCCCTCCGGTGTCTGGAGCGGGTCCAGCTCCGGGACAAGGCCTTCTCCCGGGCGGACCAGCTTTCCGGCGGCCAGAAGCAGCGGGTGGCCATCGCCCGGGCCCTGTGCCAGGAGCCGAAGATCCTCCTCGCGGACGAGCCGGTGGCCAGCCTGGACCCGCCGACCTCCCACCTGATCATGCAGGACCTGAAGCGGATCTGCCGGGAGGACGGCCTGACGGTCCTGGTCAACCTCCACTTCATCGACCTGGCGGTGGAGTACGCCGATCGGATCATCGGCCTGCGGGCCGGCGAGGTGGTCTTCGACGGGCCGGTCTCCGAGGTGACGGAGAAGACCTTCGAAGAGATCTACGGCCGGTCGATCCGGCCCGATGACTTCCGGGGGAGGGGTGACCGGTGAGCCGCCTGTCCCCGCAAGCGCCGGACCGGGGGCTCTTCGCCGGCATCCCCGGCGCTCCCACCCCCTGGACCCGGGTGCGGAACCTGGCCATCGGGGTGCTGCTGGTGGCCCTCTACCTCTGGAGCGCCCGGGCGACGGACTTCAGCCTGGGGCGCCTCGCCCGGGGCGTCCCGGAGATGGGCAACCTCCTGATCCGGATGCTGCCCTTCGAGCGGGTCGACCTCCCGGGCGGCGGGGTGGCCTGGCGGTGGAGTAACGAGCTTCTCCGGCAGCAGATCGCCTTTCTGCCGTCGGTCTGGGGGCCCCTCATGGAGACCCTGCGGATCGCGATCGTGAGCGCCACGTTGGGGTCGCTCCTGGCCGTGCCCGTCGCGCTCCTCGCTTCCCGGAACCTGGTTCGGTACCCCTGGCTCTACTGGCTGGCCCGGGGCTTTATGAATCTCCTGCGCACCATCCCGGACCTGGTCCTGGCCGCGGTGCTGGCCGGGGCCTTCGGGGTCGGGGTGCTGCCCGGGATCCTGGCGGTGACCATCTTTTCCTTTACCGTCGTGGCCAAGCTCCTCTCCGAGTCCATTGAAGCCATCGACCCCGGGCCCCTGGAGGCGATGCGGGCGGTGGGGGCGAACCGGCTCCAGGCCATCGCCTTCGGGGTGGTGCCCCAGGTCCTGCCCCAGTACATCGCCTACGTCCTCTACGTCTTTGAGATCGACGTCCGGGCCTCGACGGTGCTGGGGCTGGTGGGAGCCGGCGGCATCGGCTTTACCTTGCAGACCAGCCTGCGGCTTCTCAACTACCGGGCGGCCTTCATGATCATCCTGGTCATCCTCGCCGTGGTGGTGCTCATCGACACCATCAGCAACCGGCTGCGGGAGCGGTTGTTATGACAGCCCTGGTACGTCGGAACGGGACGCTTATCACCGCCCTGGCCCTGGTGGCTCTCTATGCCTGGGCCATCGCCGGACTTGAGCTCCAGGGCGTGAACCTCGCCGAGCGCTGGCACCAGGCGGCGGCCATCTTCCGGATCATGGTCACCGAGCCGGAGTGGACCTACCTCTGGAAGTGCGGCAGCTACGGCTGTGTCAGCGAGCTGGGGCAGAAGATCCTGGAAACCCTGCAGATGGCCTTGGTGGGCACCACCATCGGGGCGGTGCTGGCGGTGCCCTTCGGGTTCCTCGCTGCCCGGAACGTGGCCGGCGCCCGGGGGAGCCGGGTGGGCAAGTTCATCCTCAACGCCATCCGGGCCTTTCCGGAGGTGGTGCTGGCCCTGATGCTGCTGAAGGCCGTGGGGCTGGGGCCCTTCGCCGGCGTCCTCACCATGGGCATCCACTCCATCGGCATGCTGGGCAAGCTCTACGCCGAGGTGGTGGAGGGGATCGACCGGGACGTCCTGGAGGCCATGGCCGCCTGCGGAGCCAGCCGCAGTCAGGCTGTCGCCTTTGGCATCCTGCCCCAGGTCCTCCCGGAGTTCGCCTCCTTCGCCATCTACCGGTTCGAGATCAACGTCCGGGCCGCGGCGATCCTGGGGATGGTGGGGGCCGGGGGCATCGGCACCCCCCTGATCTTTGCGGTGAACAACCGGGACTGGGGCCGGATCGGGGTCATCCTGCTGGGAATTATCGCCGTGGTAGCGGTGGTGGACGCGGTCTCCTCCTACCTGCGCAGGAAGTTGGTCTGATACCAAGGCCGAAGGGGTCTCAGCCGGGCGGTCCGGGCGCCCTCGCCGATGGCGGGGGCGCTTTTCTCCAGAGGGGTTGCGCCGGTCGGCCCCGAAGATCAAAGGTCAACCTGCCCCAACGGATCAGGAACTCCGCGTTCGTCCTCGCCAGGGATGGTGAGGGCGACGGTCTCCAGGAAGAGGAAGGGATGGGTCGTGGAGCTGCACGGCATGGGCTCCGGGAGCGGGACGGCGGGTGGCGGCCGTCTCACGCCCCTCACGGGCCGGGTGGCCCTGGTGACCGGCGGTTCCCGGGGTATCGGCCGGGCCATCGCCCTGGCCCTGGCCGGGGCCGGGGCCCGGGTGGCGGTGGGGTACCACCAGCGGCAGGCCGAGGCGGAAGCGGTGGTGGCCGCCATCCGGGAGGCAGGGGGCGAAGCTGTCGCCTTCCAGGCAGACCTGGGCGACCCCGCCCAGGCCGCAGCTCTGGTGGAGCGGGCCGCGGCCCGGTGGGGGCGGCTGGACATCCTGGTCAACAACGCCGGGATAGCCCTCTACAAACTGCTTCTGGATACCACTCCCGCAGAGTGGCAGCGGCTCTTGGCGGTGGACCTGGGCGGGACCATCGCCTGCAGCCGGGCGGCCATCCCCCACATGCTGGCGGCGGGTTGGGGACGGATCATCAACATCAGCTCGGTCTGGGGGCTGGTGGGCGCCGCGGGGGAGGTGGTCTACTCCGCGGCCAAGGCCGGGGTGATCGGCTTTACCAAGGCCCTGGCCAAGGAGCTCGCCCGGGCGGGAATCACCGTCAACGCGGTGGCCCCCGGGGCTATCGAGACCGAGATGCTCGCCCACCTCTCCCCGGAGGAGCGGACCGCCCTGGCCGGGGAGATCCCCATGGGCCGGCTGGGCCGGCCGGAGGAGGTGGCCGCGGCGGTGCTCTTTCTGGCCAGCCCGGACGCGGGGTACATCACGGGGCAGGTGCTGAGCCCCAGCGGCGGCTGGGCGACCTGACGCCCGGCGGGGCGGGCGGGGCAGCCCGGCGAGGCTGGGGCCGGGGCCCCGGCTGCCGACCGGGCGAGAGCGAGGGAGGGAGTGGGATGCGGGCGGAGGTGCTGGCGGAGCTGAGGGCAATCGTCGGTCCCCAGTACGTGCTGGACCGGCTGGAGGACCGGATCTGCTACAGCACCGACGCCACCTGGGAGCGGGCGGTGCCGGACGTGGTGGTGCTGCCGGAAACCACCGAGCAGGTCAGCCGGATCCTGCGCCTGGCGAACCGGGAGGGGATCCCCGTCACCCCCCGGGGCGCGGGCACGGGCCTCTCTGGGGGCGCGGTGCCGGTCCGGGGCGGGATCGTCCTCAGCCTCACCCGGATGAACCGGATCCTGGAGATTGACCGGCGGAACCTGCTGGCCGTAGTCCAGCCCGGGGTGGTGACCGGCGACCTGCAGCAGGCCGTCGAGGCGGTGGGGCTCTTCTACCCGCCGGACCCGGCCTCCCTGCGGGTGAGCACCATCGGCGGCAACATCGCGGAGAACGCCGGTGGCCCCCGGTGCTTCAAGTACGGGGTGACCCGGGACTACGTCCTGGGGCTGGAGGTGGTCCTTGCCACCGGGGAGGTGCTCCGGACCGGGGCCCGGACGGTGAAAAGCGTCACCGGCTACGACCTCACCCGGCTGCTGGTAGGGAGCGAAGGCACCCTGGGGGTGGTGACGGAGGCCACCCTCCGGCTCATTCCCAAGCCCGAGCACCAGGCAACCCTGATGGCGGTCTTCTCCCGGCTGGAGGAGGCCGGAGAGGCGGTGAGCCGCATCGTCGCCGCGGGGGTGGTGCCCGCGAGCCTCGAGATCATCGACCAGACGGCCCTCAAAGTGGTGGAGGAGTTTCTGCAGATCGGCTTGCCGACAGAGGCCGAGGCGGTGCTGCTGATCTCGGTGGACGGCTGGCGGGAGGCGGTGGCCCGCCAGGTGGAGCGGGTGGCCGGGGCCTGCCGGGAGGCCGGGGCGGCAGCGGTGGAGGTGGCCCGGACCCCGGAGGAGGAGGCAGAGCTTTGGCGGGCCCGGCGGTCCCTGAACCCGGCCGTTACCCGGCTGGGGCCGGTGAAGGTGGGGGAGGACGTGGCGGTGCCGCCGGCCCAGGTGCCGGAGTTCCTCCGCCGGTTCCAGTACCTCCGGCAGAAGTACACCGGGCTGCCGATGGTGGTCTACGGCCACGCAGGGGACGGGAATCTCCACCCCAACGTGGTGGTGGACCCCCGGCGCCCCGGGGAGCGGGAGCGGGTGGAGGCCTGGCTGGCGGAGCTGGCCCGGCTGGCCCTGGACCTGGGGGGCACCCTCTCCGGGGAGCACGGCATCGGCACCCTGAAGGCGCCCTTCCTCGAATGGGAGGTGGGGCCGGTGGGGCTGCAGGTGATGCGGGCGATCAAGCGGGCCCTGGACCCCCGGGGGATCCTGAACCCGGGCAAGATGGGGCTGGACGAGGGCCCCGCCGGGGAGGTGGCGGGCGGTGGCGGCACCTGAGCCGGGGACCCGGGGGGCAGAGCCTTTTCTCCCCCCTGAGGTCCAGGACGAAGCCCTGCGCTGCGTCCGGTGCGGATTCTGCCTCCAGTCCTGCCCCACCTACCGGCAGACGGGGATCGAGACCGCCTCGCCCCGGGGGCGGATCGCGGTGATCCTGGCCCTGGCCGAGGGGCGGCTGTCCCCGGGGCCCGAGGCGGCCGGTCCTCTGGACCTCTGCCTCGGCTGCCGGGCCTGTGAGGTGGCCTGCCCTTCGGGGATCCGGTACGGCTGGCTCCTGGAGAGCGCCCGGGCCGCCCTGGAGCCGGCCGTAGCGCCCCGCCGGCCCTGGCCGGTGCGCCTGGGGCGCCGGTTGGGGTTTGCCCTCGTGGCCCGGCCCCGGTGGCTCCGGGGGCTGGCCGCCCTCCTGGCGGCGACTCAGAAGACCGGCCTCCTGCGGGCGGCGGCGGCCCTTCTGCCCCGGCACCTCCGGGAGATGGCCCTGGCCCTGCCGCCGGCTCCCACCCCGGCCCTCCGGCGCCAGTGGCGCCGGCTCCTCGAGCCCCTCCCCGGCGGCCAGGGCTGGCGGATTCCCGCGGTGGGCACCCGCCGGTACCGGGTGGGGTTCTTCCCGGGGTGCGTCATGGACGCGCTCTTCCTTTCCGTCAACCTGGCTACGGTCCGGGTGCTGGCCGCCACAGGGTGCGAGGTGGTGATCCCCGCGGGGGCCGGCTGCTGCGGGGCCCTCCACGTCCACGCCGGGCTGCGGGAGGAGGGGATCGCCCTGGCCCGGCAGAACGCCGCAGCCTTCGCCCGGGTGGGCCCCCTGGACGCGGTGATCCAGAACGCCGGAGGCTGCGGGGCCCACGTGCAGGAGTACGGCCGGCTGTTGGCGGGGACGCCGGAGGCGGAGGCCGGGGCGGCGCTGGCCCGGCTGAGCCGGGACCTGAGCCGGTGGCTGGTGGAGGTGGGGCTGGGAGCGGCCCGGCTGGGTCCCGTCCCCGGGAAGGTAACCTACCAGCCCTCCTGCCACCTGGAGAACGGCCAGGGGGTGCGAGCCGAGCCCCGGCAGCTTCTCCGGGCGATCCCGGGGCTGGAGCTGGTGGAGATGGCGGATGCCGACCGGTGCTGCGGCAGCGCCGGCATCTACAACCTGACCCAGCCGGCCATGGCCATGGCCCTGCTGGATGAGAAGATGGCCCGGGTCCGGGCCACCGGCGCGGAGACGGTGGTGGTCACCAACCCGGGCTGCCACCTGCAGATGCTGGCCGGGGTCCACCGGGCCGGGCTGGCCGGCCGGGTCCGGGTGCGCCACCTGGCGGAGGTGCTGGCCGGGGCCCTGGCGGCCGGCAACGGGGCCGGAGCCTGAGACGGCCAATGAAGGAGCCCCCGCCGGCTGTACCGGCGGGGGCTTTCTCGTCCGCAGTGCGAGGGCATGCTCCTCCGTGGCGCGAAGGGAGGCTCGTCCACAGAGCCCGGGCCTACCTGGCCTCAGGCCTGAGCGCCGGGGCCGGAGCCGCCGGCGCCGCCCGCCAGGGCCCGGCGCTCCTGGGCCGCGGCGGCGTCGATCAGTCCCACTGCGATCAGCCCCAGAGCCATGTGGACCATGGTCACCGGCTTGCCACCCACCAGCCCCTGGTACATGGCGAGGCCCAGGGCCAGGGGCGCGATGGCGAAAAACCGGGCGGCCAACCGCAGCCCGGAAGCCGGCACACCGGGCCGGGGCCGGAAGGCGAAGAGGGAGAGGACCGCAAGCAGAAAGCCGATGGTGACGTGGGTCTCCCACACGTACGGGTTGGTGATCAGCCCGGCGAAGCGGCCGAGGCCGAGCAGGACCTGTACGTAGGCCAACAGGCGCAAGGTCAGAAGCATGGTCAGTCTCCTTTCCCTATGGTCTTGTTTCCAGACCGCCGCTTCTGCTCCGCCCAATGCTCCTGGAGCCAGCGGGACGTCTCCGCCACCTGGGCGACGGTCATCCGCCTGCCCCCTTCCGTCTCAGCCGTTGTTTCTTTTTGACATCCGTCCACCGGGTTCCTGCTCCAGGAGCCCCGGGGCGCCGGGGAGGGCATCGGGGTCAGCCTCCGGGTCCGGCTACCCGCCCTGGGCCCGGTTCTCCCATCGGGGGACGGGTTGTTCCCCGGGGGTTGTAACGGTAGAATGAGAAAGACAAAATCCCGCCCCGAGGGGGATACCCGTGGCTGCGACCATTGAATCCTTCCTGCCCCGGGATCTGTACGACATCTACGAGAAGGTGATGACCGACCGGCGGCTCACCGCCGAGGACGGCTTACGGCTTCTCACCCACCCGAACCTCTACGCGGTGGGGGCCCTGGCGGACCTGGCCCGGCACCGCCGGGTCGGCGATTACGTCTACTACATCAACGCCGGGTATATCAACTACAGCAACGTCTGCGCCCTGCACCGGGTCTGCAAGTTCTGCGCCTTCGGCAAGCACCGGAGCGACCCGGAGGCGTACACCTACACCATCGAGGAGATGGTGGAGAAGGCCAAGGCTTGGGCCCGGGTGGGGATCAACGAGATCCACATGGTGGGCGGGCTGCACCCTGACCTCCCCTTCGAGTACTACACCGGGTTCATCTCCGCCATCAAGAAAGCCCTGCCCCACGTTCACCTCAAGTGCTTCACCGCCATCGAGATCGACTTCTTCGCCCGAAAGTTCCGGATGTCGGTGGAAGAGGTGCTGGACCGGCTCCAGGAGGCGGGGCACGGGTCGCTGACCGGCGGCGGCATCGAGATCATGGCCCCGGAGGTCCACGAAGCCATCGCCCCGGGCAAGCTACCCGCGGAGGGGTATCTGAACGTGCACCGGATCGCCCACCGCAAGGGCATCCGGTCCAACGCCACCATGCTGTACGGCCACCTGGAAGGGCCCGAGCATATCGTCGACCACCTGCTGCGGCTCCGGGAGCTGCAGGACGAGACCGGGGGCTTTCAGTGCTTTGTCCCCCTGGCCTTCCACCCGACCAACACGGCCCTCAGCCACCTGCCCGGGCCCACGGGGTTCAAGGACCTCCGGGTGATGGCCGTCGCCCGGCTGCTCCTGGATAACTTCAAGGCTATCAAGGCCTACTGGGTGATGCTCTCCCCCCGGATGACCCAGATCAGCCTCCGGTGGGGCGCCAACGACGTGGACGGCACCATCCGGGAGGAGAAGATCTACCACTTCGCCGGCGCCACCACGCCGCTGGAGCAGAGCGAGCAGGAGCTGGTGCAACTGATCCGGGGAGTGGGGTTGGTCCCGGCGGAGCGGGACTCCTACTACGGCATCCTCAAGGTGCCGGCCTGACGAGGGAGGGACCCTACCTGACCAGCGCCATCGATCGCGACGATAGGGAGATGGCCGGCCTCCTCCAGCGGTTGGCGGAGGGGCTACAGCTCAGCCCCGACGAGGCCATCCGGCTGGTGGAGCGGGCCGAGCTGCCGGTCCTGGGCCTCGTGGCCCGGGAGGCCGCCCGCCGGCAGAACCCCGAGGGCCTGGTGGGCTTCGTGGTGGATCAGACCATCCTCTACTCCAACGTCTGCCAGCCCAACTGCCCCTTCTGCACCGGCACCGTCACCGCGGACGATCCCCGGGCCTTCACCCTGACGCCGGAAGAGGTGGTGGAGAAGGCCCGGCCAGCGGTGGCCGCGGGAGCCCAGCAGATCATTCTCCAGGGCGGCCATCGGATCGACCTACCCTGGGAGTACTATCTGGACCTGATCCGGTCCCTCAAAGAGGCCTATCCCGGGATCGCCGTTGCGGCCTACTCCCCGACGGAGATCCTGGTGATGGCCGCTTCCCTTGGCCGGAGCACCCGCCAGGTGATGGCTGAGCTCAAGGAGGCAGGGCTGGACCTCCTGCTCTCCGGCGGCGCGGAGGCCCTGGGGTGGCTCCGGCAGAAGGAGAATCGGATCCTCCTCCGAGGGCCGTGGAACGACTGGTTCGACGTCCTGCACCGGGCCCACGACCTGGGCATCCCGGTCATCGGTATGGTGCCTTTCGGCCTCGGGGAGACCGCCCGGGAGCGGGTGGGGCTCCTCTACCGGATCCGGGCGGTCCAGTCCCGGACCAGTCAGCGGGGCGAGGGGGTCTTCCGGTCGCTGGTGCCCTACGACGCCGGCGCCCCGCCAGCCCTCGGGGAGTCCCTGCCCGCCGGGATCCCCTGGCCCGGACCCGGCCCCGCCAGCCCCTCCGGCCCCACCGGGTACGACTACCTGCGGATGGTGGCCTTTGCCCGGCTCCTGGTGGACAACGTTCCCCGGGTCCAGGCCTCCTTCCTCACCCAGGGGGCCAAGGTGGCCCAGGTGGCCCTGGCCGGCGGGGCAGACGACTTCGGCGGCACCCAGGTGCAGTTTACCCAGGTGGAACTGGCTGCCGGCCGCTTCGGCCCCATGACCCCGGAGGAAGTCCAGCGCCTGGTGCGGGACGCCGGCTACATCCCTGCCCGGCGGAGCCCCACCTACGCGATCCTGGAGCGGCTGGAGCCCCAGTGACACCGGGGGCCGGACACAAGGATCAGAGAAGCCAGGTGCCGGCCCGGTCAGGCCCCAGCCCGGCAACCACCCGAGAACAACACAGAAAGGACCCTGCCCAAGGCAGGGTCCTATTTTGCGGCAGACCGATTCCCGATGTCCGGCCTACCCGATGAGGGCACATGGCGGCAGAGCCACCGGGCCGTACCGGCCGACGCCGCGGCGCGGCCGTCCCGGGGGTTGGACGGGCGGGGTGGGGCGGTGGGAGCAGCGAAGTTGACCGCGCGGCCGATCCCGGCCGCCGGGTCCGGGTCACCGGACCTGTGCAGCCCACTGGCCGGCCATGCTGATCGCGACCACGCCCAGGATTGCGAAGAGCATCAGCACCGAGAAGAGGAACAGCACGTGGCGCCAGCCGGGCAACGGGCCCTACCTCCTTCCTGCTTCACCTCTATCCTACTGGAGGGTAGCTTTCCAATACTATCGGGCCCGCACCCTAGCATGGAGGAGGGAGGCGTCGCCGGCCGGTTGACGGTTCCGTCGCGGCTGGTAGAATATTGCCTAGACACGGTGGAGAGGGGGTACGATGTGGTGAACATCACCCTGACCGAGAAGGCGGCAACCCGGCTGAAGGAGATCATCGCCGCCAAGGGTGAGGACCTCGCCCTGCGGGTACTGGTCAGGCCCGGTGGATGCCGTGGCTTCGAATACGGGATGGCCCTCGAGCGTCAGCCCCGGCAGGATGACATCGTCACCGAGGTCGCCGGCCTGCGGGTGGTGGTGGACCCCCAGAGCGCTGAGTTCCTGGATGGGATCTCCATCGACTACGTGGACGCCCTGATGGGCGGTGGGTTTACGATCCACAACCCGAACGCCGTCTCCGTCTGCGGCTGCGGCCAGTCCTTCCGGACGGCCAATGCCAAGGGCGCACCCAAACCCTGCAGTTGCTAGTGTGAAACCAAACGGCCCGGCTCTCCACATGGAGAGCCGGGCTTTGGATTCGTACAGGCCCCACTTCGCACCGGCCTCAGGCACCGGTCTCAGGCACCGGCCGCACTTGGGGCTTTCGCTTCTCTCCGGCCTCACTGGCAGGGCCCTTCGCCCGGAGGCTCGGCCTCTCGATCCTCCAGCCGGCCCAGGGCCGCGCGGATCTCCCGGGCCGCATCGGGGTCCTCCTCCCGGCCCGCGGCCTCCCGGAGCAGGGCGAGTGCCGTGCCGGTGAGTTCCGGCCGGAGCTCTGCCAGCCGGCCCAGGGCCCAGGCCGCGTGCCCCCGGATGACCGGGCGCGGGTCACACAGGGCTTCCTGCAGCAGGGGCAGCGCCCGTGGGTCGCCGCTGTTGCCCAGGGCGATGACCGCGTTTCGCTGCAGCACAGTCTTGCCCCGCCAGCCGGCGGCGGTCTTCTGCCAGATCGACCGGAACTCGGCGTTGGTCATCCGGAGGATCCGCTCCAGGAGCGGTCCCGCGTCCCCGCCCACCTCCGGCCAGGGGTTCAGTTCCGGGTGGTCTCCCACCAGGAGGGAGGGCCGGAGGTTGTAGGGGCAGACCTCCTGGCAGATATCGCAGCCAAAGATCCAATCGCCGAGGACGGTCCGGAACTCCTCCGGGATGTAGCCTTTCATCTGGGTGACATAGGAAAGGCAGCGGTAGCTGTCCAGGACGTACGGCTCCACCAGGGCGCCGGTGGGGCAGGCGTCGAGGCACCGGGTGCAGGTGCCGCAGGTGCCGTGCCAGGGGGGATCCGGCTCCAGGGGCACGTTGGTCAGCAGCCCGCCCAGGAAGACCCAGGTGCCGTACTGCCGGGTGATCAGGTTGGTGCTCCGGCCAAAAAACCCCAGTCCCGCCTGCTCCGCCAGGGAGCGATCGATGGGCGGCTCGGTGTCGGCAAAGAGGTAGGTCCGGGCGCCAGGGCACCGCTCCTCCAGCCACCGGGCCAGGGCCCGGAGCTTCTCCCGCAGGACGATGTGGTAGTCCTGTCCCCGGCAGTACCGGGAGAGCCGGCCCCGGGGGCCGTCGGGTTCGGCCGGAGGCGGCGGCACCGGCCGGGCGGGCAGGTAACCGATCCCCACCACCACCGCGGACTGGCAGCCCGGCAGCAGCCGGTCCAGTTCCACCCGCAGGTCGATGTCCCGCTCCTCAAAGGTGGTCCGGAAGCCCCGGGCTTCCCGGTCTTCGAGGGCCTGTCGATCCCGCTCGTTCACGGTGCACCGGGCGATGCCCACCAGGTCCAGGCCCAGGCGGCGGGCCTGGGCCTTCAGTTCCTCTTTCAGCTCGGGGTCGGGACGGGGGACAGGGTGTTCGCGGTCGGCGGTCGGGTCTGGTGCCATGGGCGATCCCTCCCGGCGGCGGATGGTCTGGGGGCCCCGCCGGCGGCGTAGGCTGCCGGGGGGCGATGCCGTTGGCGGGGGTGGTCTCCTGGTTGGTCGGTCTGGCGGAGCGGGCCGGGCCCTGGGCGGTGGGGCTGGCGATGGCCCTGGACGGGGCGTGCCTGCCCCTGCCCAGCGAGATGATCCTTCCCCTGGGCGGGTACCTGGCCAGCCAGGGGCACGTCAGCCTTGCGGGCATCACCCTGGTGGCCAACCTGGGGCTGGCAGCCGGGTCGCTGCTGGCCTACCTCGCGGGCCGGTGGGGCGGCCGGCCCCTCCTCTTGCGGCTGGGGCGGTGGCTGGGCATCGGCCCCGGGGACCTGGTCCGGGTGGAGGATTGGTTCGCCCGCTGGGGGGGCCTGGCGGTCTTCGCCTGCCGTTTCGTCCCCGGCCTCCGCACCCTGATCTCCATCCCCGCCGGGATCGCGGGGATGCCGCTGGGCCCCTTCCTGGGCTACACCTTCTTCGGCGCCCTGCCCTGGACCTTCGCCTTCACCTACGCGGGGTTCCTCCTCGGGTCCCACTGGGAGCGGCTGGCCGCGCCCTTGCGGCTCCTGGACCGGGCGATCTGGCCCCTGGCAGCCCTCGGGCTCCTCGGGGCGCTGGGGTGGCGGGCACGCCACTGGCGGCGGTAGCCGGCGCTCACCGCCGCCCGGGCCGGTCGGCTCCCGGGCCGGTACCCAGGCAGTGGCAGCCACCGGTCGCGGTGGACAGGGGCGACACCGCCAGCGCTCGCCTGCGCGGGGGCGATGCCCGGCGGCGTGGACGCCCTCTTCCCATGGTATATTAAGACCTGGGAGGGACCCCACTTGACAGAAAAGCGAGACCGCGTCCCGCCGGGCCAGGTGGTGACCCGGAAGTGGCCGGTGCTCCACGCCGGGGAGGTGCCCCAGGTGGACCTGGCCACCTGGACCTTCCGGGTCTGGGGCCTGGTAGAGGAGGAGAAGGTGTGGACCTGGGAGGAGTTCCAGGCCCTGCCCCGGGTGGAGGTGACGGTGGACATCCACTGCGTCACCCGCTGGAGCCGGTTGGACACCCGGTTCCGGGGGGTGCCCGCCGCCGTGGTCCTGGCGGCGGCCCGGCCGCGGCCCGAGGCCCGGTACGTCATGGTCCACGCGGAGCAGGGGTTCACCACCAACCTGCCCCTGGCCGACCTCTTGCGTCCCAACGTGCTGCTGGCCGACGAGGCCGAAGGGGCGCCCCTCACCCCGGAGCACGGCTGGCCCCTGCGCCTCGTGGTGCCCCACCTGTACTTCTGGAAGAGCGCCAAGTGGGTCCGGGGGTTCGAGTTGATGGCGGAGGACCGGCCGGGCTTCTGGGAACGGTTAGGCTACCACATGCGGGGCGACCCCTGGCAGGAGCAGCGGTACCGGGACGATTGAGGGCGATCCGAACGAGAGGCAGGCGAAGGGACACAGAAGGGACACAAGAGCGAAAGGCAGAGACAGGGACAGGGGAGCCGGCAAATCGGCTCCCCTGTCTGCATCCGGTGCGGAGAACTGGGCAACCCTGGCTGTGTTTGATACCGTAAAAGTGATCCATCTGATCACTAAAAAGTGAGCCACCTCA
>JAKKUO010000032.1 GCA_021890795.1 Bacillota bacterium
GGGTACTGGGGGCCTAGCCCCCGGGAGAGTAGGTCGGTGCCCGGAGTGAGTTTTGCCCGTCCACCGGGAGCACCGGTGGGCGGGCCATCGTTCCGGCATAGCTCAATGGGTAGAGCACCCGGCTGTTAACCGGGGGGTTGCAGGTTCGAGTCCTGCTGCCGGAGCCAGACGGAGTTCGGCGGCGGTATCGGAAAGCCCGCTGCCCGCGGCTTTCCGATACCGCCATCTTCCGGCGACCGTTGGTCTCCTGCTGCTGGCCTGTTGCATCCAGTGCTGGCTTTGTGCTATATTAGACCGTGCCTGGAGGAAACGGCCCGGTAGCTCAGCTGGTAGAGCAGCGGACTGAAAATCCGCGTGTCGGCGGTTCGAGTCCGCCCTGGGCCACCAGACGTGGACCGCTAGCTCAATTGGTAGAGCATCCGACTCTTAATCGGAGGGTTGAAGGTTCGAGTCCTTCGCGGTCCACCAGCGTGGGGCTCCGCCCCACACCGATGCGGGTTTAGCTCAGGTGGTAGAGCGCCACCTTGCCAAGGTGGAGGTCGCGAGTTCGAGTCTCGTAACCCGCTCCAGACGTGGGCCCGTAGCTCAGTTGGGAGAGCGCATGAATGGCATTCATGAGGTCAGGGGTTCGATTCCCCTCGGGTCCACCACACCTGCGCGGTTAGCTCAGTTGGGAGAGCACCTGATTGACGTTCAGGAGGTCAGAGGTTCGAATCCTCTACCGCGCACCAGGTGTCAGAGAGGAGAGACGGCAAGCCTTGTCGGGCTTGCCGTCTCTCTGTTATGTTGACAGTAACGGCTGCTGGTGACATGCCCTGCCGAGAGGATCCGCTGCCGAGGTGAACCACCCCATTGGACAACCTGACCCATGGGCTGTTGGGCGCTGCCATCGGCATGGTGCGGCGCCGGGAGGGGGGCCCGGAGCGGGCGGCCCCCCTGACGGAGACCGACAAGGCCGTGGTCTGGGCCGCGGTCCTGGCGGCGGAGCTGCCGGACGTGGACGTCTTCTTTGGTCGCGGAAGCCCTCTGGACAGCCTGGTCTACCACCGGGGCATCACCCACTCGCTGGCGGCTGCACCGCTCCTCGCCCTGGCGGCCACGGGGCTGGTCAAGCTTAGGTGGCGCCGGGCCCGGCCCGGAACCGTCTATCTCTGGAGCCTGGCGTCTCTTCTCATCGCCCACCTCGTGAACGACTGGATGACCGGGTGGGGGACCCGGCTGCTCCTGCCCTGGTCCGATGCCCGCCTGGCCCTCGACTGGGTCCCTATCGTCGATCCCCTTTACACCTTGCCCCTGCTGGTGGGAGTGCTGGTCGCCTGGCGCCGGCCCCACCTCCGGCGGCGGGCGGCCAGCGCGGCCCTGGTCTATCTCCTTCTCTATGCTGTGGGGTACCGGGGGCTCAGCCACGCCTGGCTCACGGCCCAGGTCCGGGCCCACTACCGAGGGCAGCCGGTGCAGGCCCTCCGGGTCTCGCCGAGCCTCTTCAGCCCGGTGGCGTGGCAGGTGACCGTGGACCTGGGGGACCGTTACGAACAAGGAACCGCAAGCCTCGTGCAGCCGTACCGGGTGGACCGGGTGGTGGCCAAGGCCCCGGAGGACCCGGTGGTCCAGGCCCTGCGCCGGGCGCCGGAGCTGAAGCCCTTCTTCGACCACTACCGGTTCCCGGTCATCGAGTACCGGCGGACCGGCGACGGGTACGTCGCGGTGCTGGGGGATGTCCGGTACCAGTTCCGGGGCCGGAGCCTGGGGTATGAGGTTCACCTCACCCCGGACCTCCGGATCCGGCGGATTGTCGGCAGCGGCTGGTAACCCGGGCTGGTAACCCGCGAAGATCGATCCGGCCGGCCCCTGTCAGGGGCCGGCCGGATCGGTTTCTCAGCGGGTTTGGGATACGCCCCAGGTGGCGAGGAGCTGCTCCAGGGCCGGCTTGTCCACCAGGTAGTACCATGCGCCGCCGACCTGGCTGGTGGTCCCGGGTAGGGTGGCGGTCTCCACGTGCTGCCGGGCGGCCAGGAGCTGCCGGCCCAACTCCAGTTGCTCCTGGAAGGTCAGGTTGGTCTCCAGGTACTGACCGGCGCTCCTCAGGATGGTGACCAGTTCCGGCCAGTGCTCGGGGGTGATGGCCTGGGCCAGGAGGGCCTGGAGGAACCGCTGCTGCCGCTGGACCCGGGTGAGGTCGTCGTCGTGCTGGCCGTCCCCGGAGAGCCGGAAGCGCAGAAACTGCAGGGCCTGGTCGCCGCTGAGCCGCTGCTTGCCGGGCTGCAGGTCAATCCGCAGCCCCTGGTAGGGGTCCTCGTAGTACATCCGGCGGTCCACGTCGATCTCCACACCGCCGAGCTGGTCTACCGCCCAGCGGAGGCCCTCCATGTCCACGGCTACGTAATGCCGCACCGGCACCCCCACCAGGTCGGAGACCGTGGCCAGGGCCAGGTCCGGCCCTCCGAGGGCGTAAGCCGCGTTCAGCTTGCCCGTGCCATGGCCGGGGATGGTGACCCGGGTATCCCGGGGCAGGGAGAGGAGCCGCAGGCGCGACCGGTCCGCGGTCAACTGGGCCAGGATCAGGGCGTCTGAGCGGCCGCTGTCCTCGGGCCGGCGGTCTACCCCCAGCAGGAGGATCCAGATGGGCTCCGCCGCCCTCTCGGCCAGGCTCTCTCCGGATGGCCTGGCGGATGCCGGGGCCTCCGGGCCGGCGGCGCCCCTCCCCGGCCAGGCCAGCCAGATGGCCAGGGCTGCGGCCAGGAGCACCCCGGTCAGGACCGTTGCCAGCCGGCGGGGGTTGCGGAGCCGGTAGCGCCGCCGCTTCGGGGCACGCCGGGTGGGGATACGAAGAGGAACCCCCCCTGGGGGGCGATGGGTGTCGTCCACAGGTCTCCTTCCCTCCGCGGAAAGGGATCCGATGCCACCTAGATGGCATAGACCCTGAATAAGTTACAATCCGTATCTTATCACAGGGTCAGCGGAGGACAGGAGGACCTGGAGTCCTATCTTTCACGACCCGGCCGCGGCCAGGGCCCGGAGGGCCCAGGTGCGCACCTCCTCTGTCAGGGGCAGCCGGGCCAGGTCCTCGGCGCTGAACCAGCCTACGGCCTCAGACTCCGCCGGGTTGAGGACGGGGGTGGTGCCGCCCCGGGGGCGGGCGAAGTAGATCAGGTCGATGTGCTGGTGGCCGGGGGCGATCTCCTCGAGCTGCACCCCCTCCGGCCGGGCCAGGGGCAGGGGACCGGGGACGCCGGTGACGGCGGGACGGGAGATGAGCTCCACCTCGATGCCGGTCTCTTCCTTAACCTCCCGGACCGCGGCCTCGTCGGGCAGCTCGTTCGGATCGATGTGGCCGCCCGGCGGCAGCCACATCTGGAGCTTCCGGTGGTAGAGGAGCAGGACCCGTCCTTCGTGGACCACGAAGGTGGCGACGGTAAAGTCCCGGGTGACCTCCGAGGCCCCGTTGACTCCTGGAGACGGGAGGTCCCGGTCCGGGGGCGGCCAGTCCCGGTACAGGTCCGGGTGGAGGAGCGGCGGCAAGGCCGCGGCTAGGGCCTGGGCCCACATCTCCTCCCGGGTGACCAGCCCCCGGGTGAGGATCCCGATGGCGCCCAGGTGTTTCTTGCTTTCCACCTGGCCGCTGATCGCGTCCATCACCGGCCCCAGTTCTTCCCCCGCCAGCACCCGCGCGGCGACAGGCCTCGGAAGGGGGAAGCGGGTGCCCCAGGCCACCCACTCCCGGCCGTCCCGAAGCGCCACCGCACAGCAGTTGATGACGTAGCCCTGGCGATCCACGCCGCCCTCAAAGCCCACGGCCAGGTCCGCCGCCGGCACGGCCGCCAGCGCGCTCCGGGCCCGGTTCCGTGCGCCGGCTTCGGTCTCTGCCGCCCCCAGGGGCTGGTCCCGCACTCCGCTGGGGACGGCAACGGGTTCCACCCGGCAACCGGGAAAGGCCCGGGCCAGCACCGCCCGGGCGGCGCCGACCTTGGCCGGATTGGTAGAGCCCACGGCAACGACCTTTGGCATGGCGCAGGACATGCCTCCTTCCGGTAGCCAATTGGCCATCGGCTCTGGCATATCCTGCCCTCCTACCTGGGCTCTTGGCCTCCGAGGTGGCAGGGCTCCGGCCACCCCGCGAGCGGTGCGGCCTGTCAGCCCGGGCCTGCTGCTTCCGGGCTCGTCCGGCGGGCTGCCCGCAGGGCCAGCCGGACCTCCGCCAGGATGCCCCGGCCGTCGGGTGTCACCGCCGCCGCCAGGCAGCGGCAGTGCCGGGTGTCCACCTCCGGGGACCAGCCCTCCGGCAGGGCCGGGGCGGCCAGGAGCACCGGCACCCGCCGGCGCTCCGCCTTGCTGTGGAGCGGGCCGCCCCGGACGTAATGGAACTCGACGATGAAGTTCGCCTCGACCCCCGGGCCCTCGGGCAGGCAGGTCCCGAAGAGCCGGACCTCGCTGACCCGGTAGATCCGTTCTCCGGGGCCTAGCTCGGGACGGACGGAAAGGTGGGCGACGCCGGTTGCCCTGCCTTCCTCCGGCGGCCTGGCCGGCTGCCATCGGGTCTCGAGCCTGACTGTCGGCTGAGCGCCGGAATCGTGCATTGGTCTCCCCTCGCTGTTCTCCCATCGCCCCATCATACGTGGTTCGCGAAAATTCGAGCCCACCGTCCGCCCCCTTCGGTCGATCTTGACACCTCTCCCGCCATCAGGATACAGTATTGGTAAGAAATGGTACACCTGTAGCGGTGCGGGGGTTGGGGACCCCGGGTGCGGGAGGGATGGCCTTGGCCGGGGAAGTGGCGCAAAAGGCACGGCCGGTCACAGGGGTCCTGGTGGACGTCCACTTCCAGGATCCCAACGCGGCACAGATTCTGGCTCAGACCCTGTGGGAGGCCTGGCAGGCGGATCGGCTGGGGCAGCAGGTCCCGGTCTTTCTCTTCGTGGGTGCCAATAGCTCGACGGGCGATGCCCTGGGCCCCTTCGTCGGCTGGTTCTTGAAACGAAGCGGCTTCACCGGCCTTTTCTTTGGCGATCTGCAGAATCCGGTGCATGCCGCCAACCTGAAGGAGCGGCTGACCGAGGTCCGGGCCGAGGTGATGCGCCTCGGCAAGAATCCCTTCATCATTGCCGTCGACGCGGCAGTGGGCCGCTGCGGCCACATCACCGTCAACCAGGGGCCCCTGCGGCCCGGGGCCGGAATGGGAAAGTCCCTGCCTCAGGTCGGGAACCTCCACATCATGGGCGGCACGGCCACCTTCCCCTTCGGCATCTGGTTCGCTGCCCTGGACCAGACGGTGGAGATGGCGGAGGTGATCGCAAGCGCCATCCAGCAGTTCTGGGACCGGTACCTGCGGGAGTGTGGCCCGGACCAGGGTTGGACAGGAGTTTCCAGCGCGGAAGTTCTCCCCGGGATGCAGGAGTAGGGCGGGTTTCTGGCAAAGCTGAAGGTGATCCTGACGTGGAGGGGATCACCGATGGCCGGCACACAGGCGCCCTATCTGCAGCCCGGCACCCTGGTTGAGAACACCGCCGACGTGATGCAGACTTCGGGCAGACGCTTTGCCACGGGCGAGCTCCGGGGGACCGTCCTCACCTGTTACCGGGACCCGGCCGGCAACGGTTTTCGCTGTCGTGTCTTGACGGAAACCGGCGACCTGGCCCTCTGCTCCACCCAGGATCTCCGGGTGGTGCCGTGGGACCAGCCGGCAGGCGATTCAGAAGAGGCATGAGCTCAACCACCCCCGGGGCGGATGGCCGGGGGTGGTTGCAGCTATTGACCTTTCGGCTTTCCTTGACGCTTGCACGGTTGAAAACTATACTCAGGGCAGATTCGGACGTCGCAGTGGGGGATTGCAGTGTACGAGGATATCGAACGGGTGCTGGTTACCGAGGAAGAGATTCGTGCCAAAATCAAAGAGATGGGGGAGGCCATCTCCCGGGACTACGCGGGGAAGGAACTGGTGGTGGTCGGCATCCTGAAGGGGGCGGCCCTCTTTACCGCGGACCTCTTCCGGCAGATCACCATCCCCGCCACCCTGGACTTCATGCGGATCGTCAGCTACGCGGGCACCAAATCCACGGGTGTCCACCGGGTCCTGCTGGACCTGGAGTACGAGCTGGACAACAAGCACGTCCTGGTGGTGGAGGACATCGTCGACACCGGGCTGACCATCCGGTTCCTGATGGACTACCTGAAGCCCCGGAACCCCGCCAGTCTCCGGGTGGCTAGCCTCCTGGACAAACCCTCCCGGCGGAAGGTAGACGTGGAGATCCACTACAAGGGCTTTGAGATCCCGGACGAGTTTGTCGTGGGCATGGGGCTGGACTACAACGAGAAGTACCGGAACCTGCGGGAGATCTGCGTCCTGAAACCGGAGGTCTACACCCGGCAGGGGTAAGGGCCGGGGCAAGGAGGCTGTATGGGTTGTCCCACGAACTGGTGGTGGTAGTGGACTTCGGCGCCCAGTACGGGCAGCTCATCGCCCGGCGGGTGCGGGAGAGCCGGGTGTACTGCGAGATCTGGCCCTGGTCCACCCCTCTGGAGCGGTACCGGGAGCGGGGGGTGCGGGGGATCATCCTCTCCGGCGGCCCCGCGAGCGTCTACGCCGAGGGGGCGCCCCGGGTGGATCCCGGGCTCTTCCGCCTGGGCATCCCGATCCTCGGCATCTGCTACGGCATGCAGCTCATGTCCCTGGAACTGGGCGGGGACGTGCGGCCGGCGGCGCAGGGGGAGTACGGCAAGGCGGTCCTGGAGGTGACTGCCCCCGACGACCCTCTCCTGGCCGGCCTGGGTCCCACCACCCAGGTCTGGATGAGCCACGGCGACCACGTCGCGGCGCCGCCGCCGGGGTTCCGGGTCCTGGGGCGGACGGCAGCCACTCCGACCGCCGCGGTGGGGGACCCCGAGCGCCGGCTCTACGGGGTCCAGTTCCACCCCGAGGTGGTCCACACGGTCCAGGGGAAGGAACTGTTGGAGAACTTCCTCTTCCGGATCTGCGGCCTCCGGGGCGACTGGACCATGGCGGAGTTCATCGACCGGCAGGTGGCGGCAATCCGGGAGCAGATCGGCCAGGGCCGGGCCCTCTGTGCCCTCTCCGGCGGGGTGGACAGCGCGGTGGCCGCTACCCTGGTCCACCGGGCCATCGGCGACCGGCTCACCTGCCTCTTCGTCGACCACGGCCTCCTGCGCAAGGGGGAGGCCGAGCAGGTGATCCGCACCTTCCGGGACCACTTCCACATGAACCTCATCCATGTGGACGCCTCGGAGCGGTTCCTCCGGGCCCTCCGGGGAGTGACGGACCCGGAGGAGAAGCGGAAGATCATCGGCCGGGAGTTCATCCGGGTCTTTGAGGAGGAGGCCCGGAAGCTCGAAGGGATCGAGTTCCTGGTCCAGGGTACCATCTACCCGGACGTCATCGAGTCCGGCGGTCCCACCGGCCAGGCGGCGGTGATCAAGAGCCACCACAACGTCGGCGGTCTGCCGGAGGACCTGAAGTTCACCCTGGTGGAGCCCCTCCGGGAGCTTTTCAAGGACGAAGTCCGGGCGGTAGGGCGCCAGCTGGGGCTGCCGGAGGAGATCGTCGGCCGGCATCCCTTCCCGGGGCCTGGCCTCGCCATCCGGGTGCTGGGGGAGGTCACCCCGGAGAAGCTGGCGATCCTCCGGGAGGCCGATGCCATCTTCCTGGAAGAGATCCGGGCGGCGGGCCTCTACGACCAGATCTGGCAGGCCTTTGCGGTGCTGCCGGACGTCCGCACCGTGGGCGTCAAGGGGGACCAGCGGACCTACGCCTATCCCATCGTGCTCCGGGCGGTGACCAGCGTCGACGGGATGACCGCCGACTTCTTCCGCTTCCCCTACGAGGTGCTGGAGCGGATCATGACCCGGATCGTCGGCAGCGTCCCCCATGTGAACCGGGTGGTCTACGACATCACCTCCAAGCCCCCGGGGACCATCGAGTGGGAGTGATGACCGCCGTAGACCGGCGAGCCGTGACCCCCCGGGGCCGGAATGGGAGCAGCGGAGAGCGGGCAGCCCCCGCCGAGGTGACCTCGGCGGGGGCTTTTCGCTTGTCCGCCCTGGGCCCGGGTGATCCCCTCTGGCTACGGCGCCGGCCGCCACCCCGCGAACCCCGGCTGATACGAACGTCGTTGTATGGGATAGACGACGTAGTCTTTACCGGGATCCGCAGCCGGTTTGCGGGCGGGACGAAGGAGCTGGACCCGGAACAGGCTGGCGGTGCTGCCTGGAGAGGTGGGAGAGAGCGGTGAACCGGCACAGAAGTGCGGCAGGGGGGCACCGGGGTGGCCCCCGGCGGGCCCAGCCCCGGCTCCCGGGTGACCTGATGGCCTACCTGCGGTGGCCGGCGGCCCTTCGGGACGTGGCCGGCCGGATCCTGCCCCAGGTGGTGCCCGCCTCCTTCTGCGAGGCCGGGGGTGCGGGGGTGGTCTCCCTGCCCCTGGTGGCGGACCTGCGGGTCGCCCTGGTCCTGGACGAGCCCCATCGCTACACCTTCATCAGCCAGGCCACGGTCCGGCATTGGGGGGTGGCGCCGGAGGCTCTCCTGGACCTGGCTCTGGCCAACCTGCGGCGCCGTCTGGGTGATGTGGAGTGGAAACGGATCGGCCGCGGGCCCCGGACCACCTACCTCTGTGAGACCTTCGACGGTTACGACGCCAGCCGCATCCTGATCCTGGACGCCTTCTGGCCGGTCCTGGCCGGGGTGCCGGGGGAGGTCGTCCTGGGCATCCCCCACCGGGATTGCCTCGTGGCGGTCAGCGATCAGGACCGGGATCTGGTCGCGGAGCTGCAGCGCACCGTCGCGGCGGACTATGCTCAGGCCCGGTACCCGGTTTCGCCGCGGCTCTTCCGGTTTCGGAACGGGCGGCTTCTCCTGGCGGAGTTGGAAGAATAGGCCGCTGTGGCGGCGGAGCCCGGTGGCTTCACGGCAAGGGCCCGGCGAGGGTCTCCTTGGGGGCCCGATTCTGGACCAGGGTCCGTGCGGACCCGCTTCTGAACGTTTATGTAGTTTACATGCCTAACATTCGCCACAGATGTTGACATTCATCTGTCCGGCGGCTATGATGTTCTTGGACGTTGCCAAGAGGTTTCCATCGTTGCCACAACTGCATCTGGCCGTGAAAGTGTGCCTAGGGTTCCGCAGGCCCCGGCAGCGGGGCCTGGCCTGCGACCAAGCGGCACAGGCGCTCCCGGGAGCGCTACACCGACGGGATAAAAGCCCGGGCGGGGAGGTTTCACCGGCAGTACCGGTCAGACCTTCCCCGCCCGGGCTTGCCATTTGGCTGCCGTCTGACCGTGCAGGGCCTGGCCACACGGGGACCTCTCCATACCGTGCGGACGCAGGAGGGAGACGGCTGTGGAGCGCTTCTTTCGGCTGAAGGAGATGGGCACCGATCTGCGCACCGAGATCCTCGCGGGCATCGTCACCTTCATGACCATGGCCTACATCCTCTTCGTCAACCCCTTGATCCTCAGCGAGGCCGGCGTCCCCCGGGAGGGGGCGGTGCTGGCCACCGCCATCGGCGCCGGGTTGATGACCATCGCCATGGGGCTGGTGACCAACTACCCCCTGGCGCTGGCCTCGGGCATGGGCCTGAACGCCGTGGTGGCCTACGGGCTGGTGATGACCGCCGGTTTCACCTGGCAGCAGGCGATGGCGGTGATCTTTGTCGAGGGACTGATCATCACCCTGCTGGTGCTGACCAACGTTCGGGAAGCGGTGATGAACGCCATCCCCATCAACCTCAAGCGGGCCATCGGCGTGGGCATCGGGCTGTTCATCGCCTTCATCGGCCTCCGGAACGCCGGGGTGGTGGTGGCGAGCGATGCCACTCTGGTCACCCTGGGCGACCTGACCGACCCGAAGGTGCTCCTGGCCCTCTTCGGCCTGGTGATCACCCTGCTGCTCATGGTCCGGGGGGTGAGGGGGGCCCTCCTCCTGGGGATCCTGGCCACCACCGCTGCGGCGCTTCTCACGGGGCAGGCCCAGTTGCCCGATGCCTGGATCAGCCTGCCCACCGCGGCCTCCTTCAGCACCATTGGGGCCCTCGACCTGTCGGTGGTGCTCCAGGTCTCGGCCTGGTCCTGGGTCTTCGCCCTGCTCATGACGGACTTCTTCGACACCATGGGCACCGTGGTGGCCGTTGGCAGCGAGGCCGGGTTCCTGCGGCCAGACGGCACCATCCCCCGGCTGAAGCAGGTGCTCCTCATCGACTCCCTGGCCGCGATGGCCGGCGGGTTCCTGGGGGCGTCCTCCATCACCACCTACATTGAGTCGGCCTCCGGGGTGGGAGAAGGCGGCCGCACCGGCCTCGCCTCCGTGGTCACCGGCCTGCTGTTCCTTCTCTCCATCTTCCTGGCCCCCGCGGTCGGGGTGGTGCCGGCCCAGGCCACTGCTCCGGCCCTGATCATCGTCGGGTTCCTCATGATGACCGTAGTCCGGGAGATCGACTTCGGTGACCTCGACGAGGGCCTTCCGGCCTTCGTCACCCTCCTCGGGATGCCCCTCACCTACTCCATCTCCACGGGCATCGGCCTGGGCTTTGTCACCTACTGCCTGCTGAAGCTCTTCCGGGGTAAGGTCCGGGAGGTCCATCCCCTGCTCTGGGTGGTCGCGGTCCTTTTCGCCCTGGACCTCTTCAACCTGTGGGAGCGGATCCTCGGGTAAGGGCGCCGGCGGCTGGCCAAGGCGGGTGACCGGCCGTCCGCCAGCCGCCGGTCAGGCCGGGACCGCCAGCCGCCGGTCAGGCCGGGACCGCCAGCCGCCGGTGAGGCCGGAGCCGCTAGCCGCCGGTCCGGCCCGGCCCCCGGCCGCTGGGCAGGCCTGCTCCTCCGGCCGGGGCGGGCAGAGGGTACAATAGAGTGGAGGTGGCCGCCGTTGCCAGAGGCGCAGGTGGGGATTATCTGCGGCAGCGAGAGCGACCTGCCGAAGATGCAAGAGGCCGCGCGGGTGCTGGAGTCCTTCGGGGTGGGGTATGAGCTGGTGGTGGCCTCGGCCCACCGGGCTCCGGACCTGGTGCACCAGTGGGCGGCAGGGGCGGAGGCCCGGGGGCTTAAGGTGATCATCGCCGGGGCCGGTATGGCCGCGGCTCTCCCCGGGGTGGTGGCGGCGCTCACGCCCCTGCCGGTCATCGGGGTACCCCTCCGGGCTGGCGCCCTGGACGGGGTCGATGCCCTCTACAGCATCGTCCAGATGCCCACCGGGGTCCCGGTGGCGACGGTGGCCATCGACGGAGCCAAGAACGCCGGGTACCTGGCGGTGCAGATCCTGGCCGTGGCCGACCCGGAGCTCAGGGAGCGCTTCCGGGCCCACAAGCGGGCCCTGGCGGAAGCGGCCCGGGCGGCGTACGAACGGAGTCAGGCGGCAGGGAGGCAGGGCGTGTGATCAGCCGGTACACCCGCCCCGAGATGGGGCGCATCTGGACACCGGAGAACAAGTTTGAGAAATGGCTGGACGTGGAGCTTTATGCCTGTGAGGCCTGGGCCGAACTGGGGCGGATTCCCCGGGAAGCGGTGGAGACCCTGAAGGCCCGGCGCTTTCCCATCGACGCCGAGTTTGTCCGGCGGGTGGAGGAGATCGAAAAGACCACCCGCCACGACGTGATCGCCTTTCTCACCGCCCTGGCGGAGCGGATGGGACCCGAGGCCCGGTACATCCACTACGGCCTCACCTCCTCCGATGTGGTGGACACCGCCCAGGCGGTGCTCCTGGTCGAGGCGGTGGACCTGATCATCGACGGGGCCCGGGCCCTCACCGAGGTCCTCGCCCGGCGGGCGGTGGAGTTCAAGGACACCCCCTGCATCGGCCGGACCCACGGGGTCCACGCGGAGCCCACCACCTTCGGGCTGAAGCTCGCCCTGTGGTACGCGGAGATGCAGCGGAACCTCGAGCGGCTCCAGTTTGCCCGGCGGCAGATCGCGGTGGGTAAGCTCTCCGGGGCCGTGGGGAACTTCGGCAACAGCGAGCCCTTTGTCGAGGAGTATGTCTGCCGGAAGCTCGGCCTGGAGCCGGCGCCCATCAGCACCCAGGTGCTGCAGCGGGACCGGCACGCCGAACTCATCACCACCCTGGCCATCCTCGCGGGCACCCTGGAGAAGATCGCCCTGGAGGTGCGGCTCCTGCAGCGGACCGAGGGGCGGGAGGTGGAGGAGCCCTTTGGCGCCGGCCAGAAGGGCTCTTCGGCCATGCCCCACAAGCGGAACCCGGTGGGGGCTGAGCAGATCGCGGGCCTTGCCCGGGTGCTCCGGGGCAACGTCATCCCGGCCTTGGAGAACATGGCCCTGTGGCACGAGCGGGATATCTCCCACTCCTCGGTGGAGCGGGTGATCCTGCCGGACAGCACCATCCTGGCGGACTACCTCCTCCACCGGACCCGGTGGCTGGTGGAGAACCTGCAGGTCTACCCGGAGAACATGCTCCGGGTGATGGACGCCACCGGGGGACTCATCTACAGCGGCCGGGTGCTCCTGGCGCTGGTCGAGAAGGGGCTCAGCCGGGAAGAGGCGTACGCTGTGGTGCAGCGCAACGCCATGGCGGCCTGGGGCGGTCCGGTGCCCTTCCGGGAGCTGATCGCCCGGGATCCGGAGGTTGCCTCTCGGCTCGCGCCGGAGGAGCTGGCCGACTGCTTCGACTACCGGCATAACCTCCGGCATGTGGACACCATCTTCCGGCGGCTTGGGCTGATTCCGTAGGGAGTGATAGGAGGATGCGCGGCCTGCTCATCGGGGCTGGGGCCGGGCTGCTGACGACAGTGCTGACGGTGTTGGCGCTGGTGGCCCTGGGGCTCGTCCGGCGCTGGGGCCACGGGCTGGTGGCGGTGCTGGCCGCCCTCGCGGGCGGTCTGGTGGCCCTGGTCCTGTCGGAAGTGCTCGTGTAGCCGCCGGCCGGCCCCTGGGCGGAAGGGCGGCAGAGGACGGAGGGACGGGAGGAGAAAGCCATGGGGGCGACCCCGCTGCTTACCTGCCCGGACCTGGGGCTGCCCCTGGTGCACCGGGGCAAGGTGCGGGAGGTCTTCGACCTGGGCGACCGGCTCTTGATGGTGGCGACGGACCGGCTGTCCGCCTTTGACGTGGTCTTTCCCACCGGCATCCCGGGCAAGGGGCGGGTGCTGACCCAGCTCAGCGCCCTCTGGTTCCGGGCGACCCGGCACCTGGTGCCCAACCACCTGATCACCACCGACCTGGAGGGGCTCGGGCTGCGGCCCGAGCACGCGGCCCTGCTCGCCGGCCGGGCGATGGTGGTCCAGAAGGCCCGGCGGGTGGATGTGGAGGCGGTGGTCCGGGGATACCTGGCCGGGTCCGGCTGGAAGGAGTACCAGCGGACCGGGGCGGTCTGCGGCGTGCCGCTCCCTCCGGGGCTGAAGATGAACGCCCGGCTCCCCGAGCCGATCTTCACCCCGGCACTGAAGCGGGACCAGGGGCACGATGAGAACATCACCTTCCGGGAGATGGTGGACCGCTTCGGCCGGGAGCTTTCCGAGGCGATCCGGGAGGTCTCCCTGCGGCTCTACACCTTCGCCGCGGAGCGGGCCGCCCGGGCGGGGATCCTCCTGGCGGACACCAAGTTCGAGTTTGGCCTGGTGGACGGCCGGCTCATCCTGATCGACGAGCTTCTCACCCCCGATTCCTCCCGGTACTGGCCGGCGGACCGGTACCGGGAGGGGGAGCCCATCGACAGCCTGGACAAGCAGCCCATCCGGGACTGGGCCGAGACCAGCGGCTGGAACAAGGAGCCCCCGGCGCCGGAACTGCCGCCGGACCTGGTGGCGGAGACGGCCCGACGGTACGCCGGGGTGCTGGAGCGGCTAGAGGCAGTATTGGGGTAGGGGGGAGGGCGAGCCGGCCGGAAGGCGGCATGGACGCCCGGCGGCCGGCGCCCCCGTGGATCGGAGGCGAACGCCCCCGCAACGAGGGGGGCTTGGGGGGAGAGAGCGCCATCTCTCCCCCCCATGAGAAGGAGGGGACAGCCATGCCCTTCCGGGCTGAGGTGAAGGTGCTGCTCCGGCCGGGGGTCCTGGACCCCCAGGGGGCGGCGGTGGAACGGGCCCTCCACGCGCTGGGCTACCCGGGGGTCCGGGAGGTCCGGGTGGGCAAGGTGGTGGAGCTGTGGCTGGACGCGGCGGATGAGGCCCAGGCCCGGGAGCAGGTGGAGGAGATGGGCCGGCGGCTTCTGGCCAACCCGGTGCTGGAGCGGTTCACCTTCACCCTGGCGCCGGTTGCACCGGCGGCGACGCCGGCCCCACGGGCGGCGCCCGGCGAGCCCGCGGCCCGCTCTGCAGCTCTTGCTGCGCCGGCGGCGCCCGGTGCGGCGGTGACGCCGCCGGCGGACCGCCGTCCGGGGCGCGAGGACCGGGAGGCGGGCGGGCCGTGAGGGTGCGGTTCGGCATCCTGGTCTTCCCGGGCAGCAACTGCGACCGGGATGCCCTCTGGGCGGTCCGGGAGGTGCTGGGGCAGGAGGGGGAGTTTCTCTGGCACCAGGAGCGGATCCCGCCGGATCGGTTCGACGCCCTCATCCTGCCCGGCGGCTTCTCCTACGGCGACTACCTCCGGGCCGGCGCCCTGGCCCGGTGCAGCCCGGCGGTGGAGTTGGTGGCGGAGTACGCCGAGCGGGGGCGGCTGGTCCTCGGCACCTGCAACGGCTTCCAGATCCTGACCGAGGCGGGGCTTCTCCCCGGAGCGCTGCACCGGAACGACTCCCTGCGGTTTCACTGCGGCTGGACCCACCTCCGGGTGGAGAACCCGGCCACCCCCTTCACCTCTCTCTGCCGGGAGGGGCAGGTCCTCCGGATCCCAGTGGCCCACGGGGAGGGGAACTACTTTGCCGACCCCGACACCCTGGCGGAGCTGGAGCGGCGGGGGCAGGTCGTCCTCCGGTACGCGACGGCCGCCGGGGAGGTCACCCCGGCGGCGAACCCCAACGGGTCTGTCGGCAACATCGCCGCAATCCTCAATCAACGGGGAAACGTCTTGGGAATGATGCCCCACCCGGAGCGGGCGGTGGAGGGGCTGCTGGGGTCGGCGGACGGCCGGCTCATCTTTGAGTCGATGATTCGGTTTCTGACCGCATGACCTGGGCGTTGACCGCATGACCCGTGTGCGGGTCGCATCACCTGGGTCTGACCGCATGAGCCCGTTCACCGCATGACCTGCTTGCTGACCGAGGGGGAGGCGGGACCGTGGCGGAGCGGTGGGAAGCGGTGGGCCTCAAGGAACAGGAGTACCGGGAGATCGTCCGGCAGCTCGGCCGGGAGCCCAACGAGACCGAACTCCGGATGTACGGGGTGCTCTGGTCCGAGCACTGCGCCTACAAGCACTCCCGCACCCTCCTCCGGACCCTTCCCACCACCGGGCCCCGGGTGCTCCAGGGCCCCGGGGAAGGGGCGGGGGTGATCGACCTGGGAGACGGCCTCGCCCTGGCCTTCAAGGTGGAGTCCCACAACCACCCGTCCTACGTGGAGCCCTTCCAGGGCGCGGCCACCGGGGTGGGAGGCATCCTCCGGGACATCTTCACCATGGGCGCCCGGCCCATCGCCCTCCTCAACTCCCTGCGCTTTGGCCCCATCGACGCCAGCGACGCCGGGGTCGGAGGTGCCGGCAGCGCAGGGGGCGGGGCCGGCAGTGGCGCCGGGGTCGGAGCCGGCGCCGGGGGCGAAGCCGGCAGCCCGGAGGACCCCGCCCGGCAGCGGTACCTCCTGGCCCAGGTGGTGGCGGGGATTGGCCACTACGGCAACTGCGTCGGGGTGCCCACCGTGGGCGGGGAGGTCTACTTCGAGGAGTCGTACCGGGGGAACTGCCTGGTGAACGTCCTCTGCGCCGGGGTGGTGCCGGTGGGCGGCATCCGCCGGGGCGTCGCCCAGGGGGAGGGGAACCTCATCCTGGTGGTGGGGGCCCGGACCGGCCGGGACGGCATCGGCGGCGCCTCCTTCGCCTCGGAGGAATTGGGGAATGAGAGCGAGGAGCGGCGCCCCGCGGTTCAGGTGGGGGATCCCTTCCTGGGCAAGCTCCTGCTGGAAGCCTGCCTGGAGCTCTGCGCACTGGACGCGGTGGTGGGGATCCAGGACTGCGGGGCCGCGGGCCTCACCTCCGCGGTCTGCGAGATGGCGGCCAAGGGCGGCGTGGGGGTGGAGCTGGACGTCCTCCGGGTCCCCCGCCGGGAGGAAGGGATGGCCCCCTGGGAGGTGATGATCTCCGAGTCCCAGGAGCGGGTGGTCCTCTGCGTCGAGCCGGAAAAGCTGGAGTTGGTGCAGCGGATCTGCCGGAAGTGGGGGGTCGAGTGCGCGGTCATCGGCCGGGTGACCGGGGACGGCCTCATCCGGGTGAAGGAAGGGGACCGGGTGGTGGCGGAGGTGCCCGCGGCCTCCATTGCCGGCGGGGCCCCGGCCTACACCCCGCCGGCCCGGGAGCCGGAGTCCATCGCCCGGCTCCGGGCCTTTGACTGGAGCCGGCTGCCGGAGCCGGAGGACTACAACGCCGTGCTCCTCAGGCTTCTGGGCTCCCCCAACCTCTGCAGCCGGGAGTGGATCTGGCGGCAGTACGACCACCAGGTGCAGGTCGGGACGGTCGTCGGCCCCGGGGGCGACGCGGCGGTGGTCCGGGTGCCTGGGACCCAGAAGGGGGTCGCCCTGACCATCGACGGCAACGGCCGGTACGTCTACCTCAACCCCCGGCGGGGGGCCGCCATCGCGGTGGCGGAGGCGGCCCGGAACGTGGTCTGCACCGGGGCGGAGCCGGTGGCCATCACCAACAACCTGAACTTCGGCAACCCGGAGAAGCCGGAGGTCTACTGGCAGTTCCGGGAGGCGGTCGAGGGCCTTGCCGAGGCCTGCCGGGCCCTGGGCACCCCGGTGACCGGCGGCAACGTCTCCTTCTACAACGAGAGCCGGGGGGAGGCGATCTACCCGACTCCCACTGTGGGGATGGTGGGGATCCTCCCGGATCTCAGCCAGCGGCTCACCATGGGCTTCAAGCGCCCCGGGGACGTGGTGGTGCTCCTGGGGAACCTCGACCGGGTCACCTTTGGCGGGTCGGAGTACGCGAAGGTGATCCACGGGGTGGTGGCCGGGGATGCGCCGGAGCTGGACTTGGACCTGGAGCGGCGCCTGCAGAAGGTGGTGCTGGCCGCGGCCCGGGAAGGGCTGCTCACCGCCGCCCACGACGTGGCCGAGGGGGGCATCGCGGTGGCCCTGGCGGAGATGGCCCTGGCGGCAGAGCCCGGGGCCCGGGGGGTGCAGGTGAGCCTCTTCCTGCGGGCCGAGCCCGAGCCCGACCCCCTGGCGGGGCTGGAGGCGGGGGGTCCGGGATCCGGCGGCCCGGGCGCCCCGGCGGCCCAGGGGGCCGGCGCTGGAGGCGGCTCCGTCGGGGGCCAGGCAGCCGGCGTCCGGAGCGGCGCCGCCGGGAACCAGGCAGTCGACGCCAGAGGCGGCACCGCCGGGACCCAGGCAGGCGGCGGCCCCGCCGGGGCCGGGGCGGGGAGTGACCCCGGGGCCGAGGCCCCCCTGCGGGTCGACCTCACCCTCTTCGGGGAGGGGCAGTCCCGGATCCTCGTCACCTGCCCCCGGGAGAAGGTGGTGGACCTCTGGGCCCTCTGCGTCCAGGAGAACCTGCCCCACCGGCTCATCGGCGACGTGACCGGGGACGGCCGGCTGACCATCGCCGCCCTGGCCCCGGGCCGGTTCCCGGGGATCTACCGGCGGCAGGTGGTGGTGGACGTGGCCGTGGACGACCTGGAGCGGGCCTGGAAGGAGGCGCTGCCCCGGTGGATGGCCTCGTGAGCCGGCCCACCCTTGCCGCGGCCGCCGCGGCCCGGCGGCGGGATCTGCCGCCGGACCTCCGGTTGGCCCTTGCGTGCTTTGGCCCCCGGCGCCCGGGCGAGGGCCCCCGGGAGGAGTGCGGGGTCTTCGGCATCTACGGCCACCCCGAGGCGGCCCGGATGGCCTACTACGGCCTCCATGCCCTCCAGCACCGGGGGGAGGAGTCCGCGGGCATCGCGGTGGCCGACGGCCGGCGGCTCGAGGTGGTCAAGGGGATGGGGCTGGTCACCGACGTCTTCTCCGAGGAGAGCCTCGGGCGGCTGCCGGGTGACCGGGCTGTGGGCCACGTCCGATACAGCACCACCGGCGCCTCGGCCCCGGCCAACGCCCAGCCCTACGTGATCCGTGGCCGCCGGGGGAGCCTGGCCATCGCCCACAACGGGAACTTCACCAACGCCCGGGTGCTGCGGGACCGGCTGGAGCAGGAGGGAGCGATCTTCACCACCACCACCGACACCGAGGTGCTGGCGCACCTCGTCGCCCGGCACCGCCGGGAGAGCGGCGGCCTGGAGGCGGCCATCACCCGGGCCCTCCAGGAGATCCGGGGGGCTTACGCCCTGGTGATGCTGACGGAGGAGAAGCTCATCGGCCTCCGGGATCCCCACGGGATCCGGCCCCTGGCCCTGGGGAAACTGGGGGACGCCTGGGTGCTGGCCTCGGAGTCCTGCGCCTTTGACGCCATCGGCGCCGAGTTCGTCCGGGAGATCGCCCCGGGGGAGATGGTGGTGGTGGAGGGCGGCCGGCTCACCTCCCGGCAGGCCCTGCCGGCTGCCGGTCCAAGCCGGCTCTGCATCTTCGAGTACGTCTACTTTGCCCGGCCGGACTCCAACCTCCAGGGGCGGAACGTCCACGCCGCCCGGAAGGAGATGGGCCGGCAGCTCGCCCGGGAGGCGCCGGTGGCGGCGGACCTGGTCATCGGCGTTCCCGACTCCTCGGTCTCGGCAGCCACGGGGTTTGCCGAGGAGAGCGGCATCCCCTACGAGATGGGGCTGGTGAAGAACCGGTACATCGGCCGGACCTTCATCCAGCCCCGGCAGGGGCTCCGGGCCCAGGGGGTGCGGATGAAGCACAACCCCCTGCGGATGGTGTTGGAGGGGAAGCGGGTGGTGCTGGTGGACGACTCCATCGTCCGGGGGACCACCCTGCGGCACCTCATCGGCCTCCTCCGGGAGGCCGGGGCCCGGGAGGTCCACCTGCGCATCGCCTCGCCCCCCTATGTGAACAGCTGCCACTACGGCATCGACACCGCGGACAGGGAGAGCCTGGTGGCCCGGGGCCGGAGCATCGAGGCGGTCCGGGACTACGTCGGGGCGGACAGCCTCCACTACCTCTCCCTGGAAGGGCTGATCCGGGCAGTAGGCGTCGCCAGCCCGGAGGTGGGATCGTGCACCGCCTGCTTTACCGGGGAGTACCCCGTCCCTGTGGACGATGGAGCGGGGAAGGACGCACTGGAGGCGGCGGAAGATGGCTGAGGGGCAGATGGCTGGCGGCATGACCTACCGGGCTGCGGGGGTGGACATCGACCGGAAGGCCCGGGCGATCCAGGGGTTTGGCCGGTACCTGGCGGCCACCGCCCGGCCTGGGGTGCTGACCGGCCATACGGACTTCGGCGGCCTCTTCGCCCTCTCTCCGGGCCGGTACCGGGAGCCGGTGCTGGTGGCCAGCGCCGACGGGGTGGGGAGCAAGCTGAAGCTGGCGTTTCTCAGCGGCGTCCACGACACCGTCGGCATCGACCTGGTGGCGATGAACGTCGACGACATCGCCTGCGCCGGGGCCGAGCCCCTGTTCTTCCTCGACTACATCGGCATCCACCGGGTGGATGAGAAGGTGTTAGACGCCCTGGTCCGGGGGGTGGCGGAGGGCTGCCGGCAGGCGGGGTGCGCCCTCATCGGCGGCGAGACCGCGGAGCTGCCGGACCTCTACGCCCCGGGGGAGTACGACCTGGCGGGGTTCTGCGTCGGGGTGGTGGAGCGGGACCGGGTCCTCGACGGCCGGGAGGTCCGCCCCGGCGACCGGCTGATCGGCCTGGCCTCCTCGGGCCTCCACGCCAACGGCTACACCCTGGCCCGGAAGGTGCTACTCAAGGCCGACGGCGGCGCCTTCGACCTGGAGGACCGGCCCCCGGAGCTGGGGGGCCGGGCGGTGCTGGAGGAACTCCTCACCCCCACCCGGATCTACGTCCGCTCCCTCCTGGCCCTCCGGGAGCGGGTGCCGGTGAAGGCCGCCGCCCACATCACCGGCGGGAGCTTCGGCAAGAACCTCCCTCGGGTGCTCCCCGCCGGGTGCGGGGCGGAACTGGACTGGGGCACTTGGCCGGTGCCGCCGGTCTTCGGGTTGATCCAGCGCCTCGGCCGGGTGGCAGACCGGGAGATGGAGCGGACCTTCAACCTGGGGCTGGGGATGGTGCTGGTGGTGGCGCCGGAGGATGCGGAGCAGGCCCTGGCGGTGCTCGGGGAGCTGGGCGAACGGGCCTGGGTGGTGGGCCGGGTGACCGACCGGCCGGGGGTGGTGATCCGGCGGTGAGCGGCAGCCCTCTTCTGCCCCCGTACCTTACCGAGCCCCTCACCCCCGAGCGGGCAGCCCGAACCCCGCCGGTAGGCCTGGGCATCCTGATCAGCGGCCGGGGATCGAATATGGAGGCGATCCTCCGGCAGATCGCCGCGGGGTGCCTCTCCGCCCGGGCGGTGGTGGTGCTCAGCGACAATCCTGACGCCCCGGGCCTGGAGACGGCCCGGGCGTACGGGGTGGTGGCCCTGGCCCTGCCCCCGGAGGAGTACCCTTCCCGGCTGGACCACGAGGCGGCTATGGCCCAGGTCCTGCGGGAGCGGGGAGCAGAGCTGATCTGCCTGGCCGGGTACCTGCGACTTCTCAAGGGACCCTTGCTGGAGGCCTTTCCCGGGCGGATCCTGAACGTCCACCCGTCCCTCCTGCCTGCCTTCCCGGGGCTCCGGGCCCAGCGGCAGGCCCTGGCCCACGGCGTCAAGGTGGCCGGGGCCACGGTCCACTTCGTCGATGCGGGGATGGACACGGGCCCCATCGTCCTCCAGGCGGCGGTCCCGGTGCTGGAGGAGGACGACGAGGAGCGGCTGGCCGCCCGGATCCTGGCGGAAGAGCACCGGCTCTACCCTTTGGCTATCCAGCTTTACGCCGAGGGGCGGCTGCGGCTGGAGGGCCGGCGGGTGCGGATCCTGTGAGGGTCGGTTCCGACAGCGAGGTGATGGCCGTGATCCAGGATCCCGATGCCCCGTGTCAGCGCCGGCTGGCGGTGGGCGCGGTGCTCCTGGACCCCCAGGGCCGGGTGCTGCTGGTCTACAACCGCCGGTCCGGGGGCGGCGGCCACTGGAGCCTGCCCAAGGGCAGCTGCCAGACCGGCGAGACCCTGGTGGAGACCCTGTGCCGGGAGGTCCGGGAAGAGACCGGCCTCCGGGTGGAACCCATCGAACTAGCCTTCGTGACCGAGTTCTACGTTCCAGCCAAAGGTGAATGGTTCTTGCAGCATTATTTCCATGCCCGGGTGGTGGCGGGGGAGGCCGCGGTCCAGCCCCAGGAGCCGGAGGTCAGCAAGGTGAAGTGGGTGCCGGTGGCCCACCTGCCCGGATTCCTCACCTTCCGACCATGGCTGGTTCCGCTGCAGATCTGGCTCCGGGAGCGCCGGGCCCGGTATCACCTGTTCCCTGCCGGCCGGGGCGAGGGGTAGTGCCCGGCCTGTCTTCCGGCCTGCCCCCTCCGGTTCCTGCCTACCCGGCAGCGGGAGGGTTGGCCCATGGAGCGGTACTGGATGGCTGCGGCGGTGGTTCGGGAAGGGGATCGGCTGCTCCTGGTGCAGAACCGGTGGCGGGTCGGCACCCACTGGTTCCTTCCCGGCGGCCGCCTGGAGCCCGGGGAGTCCGCGGTGGACGCGGTGGTCCGGGAGGTGGCGGAGGAGACCGGGTTGGAGATTGCCGTGGAGGACCTCGCCTACGTCCAGGACAACTTCAACCGGGAGATGGAAAGCCAGTTCCTCTACCTGGTCTTTGCCGGCCAGGTGGTGGGGGGTACCCTGCGGGTGCCGGAGGACGACCCCTACGTCGTCGATGTCCGCTGGGTTCCCGTTCCGGAGGTGGGCCGGTACGTCACCTGGCCCGCCTACCGGGACCCGCTGCTGGAATACCTGGCCGGCCGGCACCGGCGCTACTACGTCAACCGGGATGCGGGGCTGAAGTGAAGGGCAGCCCCCTGCCGAGCCCCGGTCCCCGGTGCGCCGGGGCCCGCGGAAGGCTGGGCCTCGGGCCCGCGCGACAACGGGACCGCGAGAGCGGCCCTCGGGGAGGGTGTGATGCGTTGAAGCGCCGAGCACTCCTGAGCGTGTACGACAAGACGGGCATCGTGGAGCTGGCCCGGGGCCTGGTGGAGCTGGGCTGGGAACTCATCTCCACCGGCGGTACCTACCGGACCCTTCAGGCTGCGGGGATTCCGGTGCTGGAGGTGGCGGAGGTGGCCGGCTTTCCGGAGATCCTGGACGGCCGGGTCAAGACCCTCCAGCCCCAGATCCACGCCGGTATCCTCGCCGTCCGGAACAACCCCCGGCACATGGCCCAGCTGGCGGAACACGGGGTGCGGCCCATTGACCTGGTGGTGGTCAACCTCTACCCCTTCCAGGCCACTGTAGCCCGGCCGGAGGTGACCCTGGCCGACGCGGTGGAGCAGATCGACATCGGCGGCCCCGCCCTGATCCGGGCGGCGGCGAAGAACTGGCAGGATGTGGCGGTGGTGGTCGAGCCGGCCCGGTACGGGGCGATTCTGGCGGAACTCCGGGAGCGGGGGGACCTCTCCCCGGCCACCCGGTTCGCGCTGATGCAGGCGGCCTTCCGGCACACCGCCGCTTACGATGCCGCCATCGCCGCCTGGATGGAGGGCCGGGGGCAGGAGCTTTTCGCCGGGAGGGAAGCGGCACCGGCCGCCCCGGCACCGGCTGCCGGGGGCCCGGGGACCTCGGCCTTCCCGGAGCGGCTCACCCTCTCCCTGGTAAAGGTCCGGGACCTGCGCTATGGCGAGAACCCCCACCAGCGGGCAGCCTTCTACCGGGACCTTTCCGAGCCCCTCCGGCCTGACACCCTGGCCGGGGCCCGGCAGCTTCACGGTAAGGAACTCTCGTTTAACAACATCCACGACGCCCACGCGGCCCTGGAACTGGTGCGGGAGTTCACCGAGCCCGCGGCGGTGGCGGTGAAGCACACCAACCCCTGCGGGGTGGCGGTGGCCCCGACCATCGCAGAGGCCTACCGCCGGGCCCGGGACGCAGATCCGGTCTCCATCTTCGGCGGCATCGTCGCCCTCAACCGGCCCTGCGACGGCGAGACCGCGCAGGAGCTCAGGAAGACCTTCCTGGAGATCGTCATCGCCCCCTCCTTTACCGACGAAGCCCTGGCTATCCTGACGAAGAAAAAGGACCTGCGGCTCCTGGCGGTGGGGGACCTCAGCGCTCCTGGCCCGGCGGGTTACGACGTGAAGCGGGTGGCCGGCGGCTACCTGATCCAGGAGTGGGACGTCCCGGCGGAGGACCCGGCCCGGTGGCGGACCGTCACCGAGAAGGGGGTGGACCCGGCCCTCCTGGCGGACCTCCTCTTCGCCTGGAAGGTGGTCAAGCACGTCAAGTCCAACGCCATCGTCGTGGCCAAGGGCGGCCGGACTCTGGGCATCGGGGCGGGGCAGATGAACCGGGTCGACGCCGCCCGGTACGCCCTCGCCCGGGCCGGGGCGGAGGCCCGGGGCGCGGTGCTGGCCTCGGACGCCTTCTTCCCCTTCCCGGATGTGGTGGAGGCCGCCGGGGCGGCGGGGATCGCCGCCATCGTCCAGCCCGGGGGCTCGATCCGGGACGAAGAGTCGATCCGGAAGGCCAACGAGTTGGGCGTCGCCATGCTCTTCACCGGCATCCGGCACTTCAAGCATTGAGGGCGGGGGTGAAGAGGCGGGAAGCCCTTCCCTGCTCTCCCGCGGCACCCGGTGCGGAGGTGGAACCGTGAAGGTACTGGTAGTCGGCGGCGGCGGCCGGGAGCACGCCCTGGCCTGGAAGCTGGCCCAGAGCCCCCGGGTGCGGGAGCTGCACGCGGCGCCGGGCAACGCCGGCATCGCCCGGATCGCCACCTGCCACCCGGTGGCGGCGACGGACCTGCCCGGACAGGTGCGCCTCGCCCGGGAACTGGGGGTCGACCTGGTGGTGGTGGGCCCCGACGACCCTCTGGCCCTCGGGCTGGTGGACCTCCTCCAGGCCGAGGGGATCCGGGCCTTTGGCCCCACCCGGGCCGCGGCCCGGCTGGAGGCCTCCAAGAGCTTCGCCAAGGAAGTGATGCGGGCCGCGGGGGTGCCCACCGCGGACTACGCGGTCTTCACCGACTACGCGGCGGCCCTGGCTTACGTCCGGGCCCGGGGCGGGGAGGTGGTGGTGAAGGCCGACGGCCTCGCCCTGGGCAAGGGGGTCTTTGTCTGCGCCTCGGTGGCCGAGGCGGAGGCGGCCCTCCGGGCCCTGATGGTGGACCGGACCTTCGGGGCCGCCGGGGCCAAGGTGGTGATCGAGGACAGGCTCACCGGCCCGGAGTGCTCGGTCCTGGCCCTCTGCGACGGCGAGGACTTTGTGGCCTTTCCGGCCATCCAGGACCACAAGCGGCTGGGGGAGGGGGACACAGGCCCCAACACCGGCGGCATGGGCACCTACACCCCGGTGCCGGGGTACACCGCGGCGGTGGCCCGGGAAGTGGCGGAGCGGATCCTCGCCCCGACCCTGGCGGCGATGCGGGAACGGGGGCACCCCTTCCGGGGCTGCCTCTTCGCCGGGCTGATGCTCACCGCCGACGGCCCGAAGGTCCTGGAGTTCAACGCCCGGTTTGGCGACCCCGAGGCCCAGGTGGCCCTCCCGATGCTGGACATGGACCTCCTGGATCTGATGGAGGCTGCCATCGAGGGCGGCCTGCGGGGGGTCCGGCTCCGCTGGCGCCCAGGGGCGGCAGCCTGCGTGGTGGCCGCCTCCGCCGGCTACCCTGGGGCCTATGAGAAGGGCAAGGTCATCCGGGGCCTCGACGAGGCCGAGGCCTGGGGAGCCCTGGTCTTCCACGCCGGCACCGCCCGCCAGGGGGACCAGGTGGTCACCGCCGGCGGCCGGGTGCTGGGGGTAGTGGGCCGGGGGCCGGACCTGAGGGCGGCCCTCGGCCAGGCCTACCGGGCCCTGGAGGCCATCCACTTCGAAGGCATCTACTACCGCCGGGACATCGGCTGGCGGGCGCTGTGAGACGGGACAACGGCCGGCGGACGCTAAGAGGGCGGGTCCGCCGGCCGGCCTCTCTCTTGCACTGGTCTTGCCCGGCCGTCCCTTGACCTGGACAGGCATATAAGAATACACTTATGATACCAGGCGGGGAACGGAGGAGGAGAAATGGAGGAACACATCCGCCTGCTCAAGACACTGGCCGATCCGACCCGGTTGAAAATTTTGAAACTGGTCCTCGCGGAGGAGCTGTGCGTCTGCGAACTGCAGAGCCTGCTCGCCATCAGCCAGCCGGCGGTCTCGCAGCACCTCGCTAAGTTGAAGGCGGTGGGTCTGGTCCGGGAGCGGAAGGCGGGGATGTGGACCTACTACCGGGGCGACCTCGCGCGGGCGCTGGAGGGGCTGGCGGCGGTGATGGACTTCTTGCGTCTCGACCCTTCGCAGGTTCCGGAGATGGCGGAGCTTGCCCAGCAGCGTAGCAGGATGGTGCGGGCCCAGATGTGCGGCCCCGCCGGGAAGGGAGCGGAACCCGAGTGAGGCTGGCGGTCTTCTCGGACGTCCACGGCAACCTTCAGGGCTTGGAAGCGGTCCTGGCCGATATCGCCCGGCGCGGTGCGGACCTTGTCTGGTGCGGTGGCGACCTCGTCGGGTACGGGGCCAACCCCGGAGAGGTGGTCGACCGCATCCGGGAACTGGGGATTCCCACGGTCATGGGCAACTACGACGATGCCATCGGGTATTCCCGCACCGTCTGCGGCTGTGACTACAAGGACGAGGTGGCAGCCGAACGGGGTGCCCGCTCCATCGCCTGGACTAGGGAGCACACCACCGAAGCCCAGAAGGCCTTCCTGCGCAACCTGCCCTACCAGATTCAGCGGGAGATCGAGGGGCACCGGGTGGTCCTGGTCCATGGCAGCCCGGCCCAGCTGAACGAGTATCTCTTTGAGGATCGCCCCGACGAGGTCTTTGCTGCCCACCTGGAAAGCACCCGGGCCGATGTGCTGCTCTTCGGCCATACCCACAAGCCTTTTCACAAGGTGCTGAATGGCAGGCACCTCGTGAACACCGGCAGCGCCGGCAAGCCCAAGCACGGCAACCCGAACGTGACCTATGCGCTGCTCGATCTGAAACCGCGGGCGGTACAGATCGAGATCGTCGAGGTCCCATACGACTACGAGGCGGCGGCCCGGGCCATCGAGGCGACGGACCTGCCCCCTGAGTTCGCCCAGATGCTCCGGGAAGGACGTGGATAGTGGATGAAGCTGATCATCGACCCGGATGCGGCGGAGCTGATCCGCCAAAAGGGCGGCCACGCCATCGTCTTTGCCGGCAAGACCGGCGGGTGCTGCACGTTCGGGTGGATCCTCGAACCGCAGGTCGAGATCGGCCGGCCCCGCCGCCCGCTGGATTCCTACCGGGTGATCGAGGCGGACGGCGCCACCATCTACCTGGACCGGGCGCTGGATTGGGTTGAGAAAACCTACCGGCTGCATGTCACCCGGTTCCTCGGTTTCAAGGCGCTCTCCGTCTCCTATGAAGGGGGTTAACCGGTGGCACAGAAGCAAGGCGGCCTGTCCCTTCTTGACCGGTTCCTGACTCTCTGGATCTTCCTCGCCATGGCCCTGGGCGTTGGTATCGGGCACTACTTCCCCGGCTTTGCCCGGGCGCTGGATGCGCTCCAGATCGACACGGTCTCACTGCCCATCGCCATCGGCCTCATCTGGATGATGTACCCCGCTCTAGCGCGAGTTCGGTACGAGGAGCTCGGCAAGGTCTTCGCCAACGTCCGGCTGCTCGGCTTCTCGCTGCTGCAGAACTGGGTGGTCGGGCCGATCCTCATGTTCGCCCTCGCCTATCTCTTCCTGAAGGGGTACCCGGAGTATGCCGTCGGCCTGATCATCATCGGCTTGGCCCGGTGCATCGCCATGGTGCTGGTCTGGAACAGCCTGGCCAGGGGTGACAACGAGTACGCCGCGGCGCTGGTCGCTTTCAATTCGGTCTTTCAGGTGCTGTTCTACTCCGTCTACGCCTACGTCTTCGTCACCCTGCTGCCCAGGTGGCTGGGCTGGGACCTGGGCGGGGTCGTCATCGACGTCTCCATGTGGGATGTGGCCAAGTCGGTCCTGATCTACCTGGGGATCCCGTTCCTGGGTGGGCTGCTCACCCGGGCGATCCTGTTGCCCCGCAAGGGCAAGGAGTGGTATGAGTCGACCTTCATGCCCAGGCTCGGTCCCACAGCGCTGATCGCCCTGCTCTTCACCATCGTGGTCATGTTCTCCCTCAAGGGGGAGGCCATCGTCGCCCTGCCGATGGACGTGGTCCGGGTGGCCGTGCCCCTGCTGGTCTACTTCGTCGTCATGTTCTTCGCCTCGTTCCTGATCTCGATGAAGGCGGGGTTCCGTTACGAGGAGGCGGTGACCCTCTCCTTCACCGCGGCATCGAACAACTTCGAACTGGCGATCGCGGTGGCTGTGGCGGTATTCGGTATCGGTTCCGGCCAGGCCTTCGCCGCGGTGATCGGCCCATTGGTGGAGGTGCCGGTGATGATTGGCCTGGTCAACGCTGCCCTCTGGCTGAAGAACCGCTACGCCCGTGCAAGCCAGGGCCGTGTAGGCTAGAGGACCCATCGGAACTGAGCGGCCCGTCCCGGGGTGACCGACTTACCCCCCGGCGGGCCGGTTCTGTTTTCATCCAGCGAAGAAGTTGCCGTTGACAACGATGGGGACGGGTGATATGATGTGATCGGCAACGTTGTCGATAGCAACATAAGTCCAGCGGGGGTCTTTCCCTCGCACGGCGGAGGTGGCCGTTCGATGGAGCCGCATGAGATTCGAGAGATGGTCCGACAGCGTTACGGCCGGCTTGCGGCCGGGGGCCAGGGCCCGGCGCCGGACGGATCTTCAGCCCAGGAGGCTGCGAGCCCTTGCTGCCGCCCGGCGTCGGTTCCAGTGGAGGTGAGCCATGGTGCCCCTACCTCCGGGGTATCCGGCGGCTGTTGCGGTGTGACCACAACTGAAGAGGTCGCTGGCGGCTGCTGCAGCGGGCCGATCCCGGTGACGGAGATCGGCCGGACCCTCGGCTATTCGGAGGAGGAGCTCCAGGCGGCGCCGGAGGGGTCCAACCTGGGCCTTGGCTGCGGCAACCCCCTGGCTATCGCCTCCCTCCGGCCGGGGGAAACGGTCCTCGACCTGGGCTGCGGCGCCGGTTTCGACTGTTTCCTCGCCGCCCGGCAGGTGGGGGAGACCGGGAAGGTGATCGGCGTCGACATGACCCCGGAGATGCTGGCCCGGGCCCGGGAAAACGCCCGGAAGGCCGGGTTCACCAACGTGGAGTTCCGGCTGGGGGAGATCGAACACCTGCCGGTGGCCGACGAGA
>JAKKUO010000103.1 GCA_021890795.1 Bacillota bacterium
CGCCCGGACGGTGCACTTTCCCTTTGGGGTCCTCTCGCCTGGTGACGGCCGACCAGTCCGCTGGCTCACTCCCTTCGCCAGAGGCGGCAGCCCGGGCCGTCTCCCTCATCCGCACCCGAGGTGCAGGCCGGTACATGGCCAGGGCCGGCAGCAGGAAGCGGCGCTTCATCCACCTCTGGTGCAGTGGGCGGTGGCTGCCCTGGGCCTCGACACCAACAGACACCAAGAGACACCTTGTTTGGAGTGATGCTCGCCCCCAATCCTGGTAATATTTGTATGAGAGACTACTGACGGGGATGAACGGTGGAAATGGAGACTGGGGAGATGTTCCAGCAGGCTATGGGGCCGGATCTTGGTTCCATGAGTGTGGTCACTTCAGAGCAGCGAAGGATGGGCGTGTCAAGGCCGGTTCTTACGTTGCGCACCAGATGGAATCGGTCCGCCACCTGGATGGCATGCGGGAGGGCCGTGTTCACTGCGTCGGCATAGCTGGTTGCTCGATCCCTCGCCACGATTACGACCCGAACTGGAGGGATAGAGGGTGTTACGAAAGCTACCCGTCGCCCTATTAACGGGCTTTGCAGCACTCGGTGTTGTGGCATGCACACAAACAGGCATTGATCCTTCTCTCGATGTGCAGCAAGGTGTTCCCACGAGACTGGTAACGGACCAACCGCAGGTACAGATCATTGGTTTTGCTCGGTGGCCGATCGCAGAAGCGAAGTCTCTCAAGGAACTCGCTGAATCACACTCCACTATCGTAGTCGGTGTGGTTACGGCAGCCACAGACCTCACGGCTCCGACTGCTTCAGAAGACCATGCTCCGGACCCGCCCCCGGCGGATCATCCAAAGGCCGGTCTTCAGCCGAGGCCCTATGTTCCGGGGGAAGATCCGCCCACTCTCACTGGTTACTCGGTGAGGGTCACGACCGTCCTCAAAGGAGCGGGAATTCGCCCGGGAGATACAGTAACCCTCCATCAAGCCGGTGGCATGCGCAAAGGTACCGCGTATCAGCTTGAGCACGACCCTGTGATCCAAATCGGCGCGACTTACCTCTTCTTCTTGAAGGATGCGGATGGCTCAGCTCTCGCAGGACCGCCTTACGGTCGGTTCCAGGTTGGAAGGGACAACCGCCTGACGCCGGCAGACTCCTACTGGGAATCCTTGGGTGCGGTCAAGGAGCTGTCTGGCCTTTCCGTCGAAGAAGCCCTTCGCAGGGTTTCGAACGCCAAAGCCGGTTCGTAAATCTAACGCTCAGGGTGGTTTGGGTAAGGGCCCTGGTGCTCCCGGCACCAGGGCCCCTTACCTCTGCGAACCGCCGCCGCTACTCCCGTGCGAACCGCCCCTACTCCCGGCGCAGGTGGTCTTTCTGCAGGGAGGTCCCGTGGAGCCTCTTGTCCAGCACCCGCCGGCCGGTCTGGCTGAGGAGCTGGCCGGCCCGGATCACCGCCTCCTCCCCGAACCGGTCCCGGAGCAGGTCCGCCGCCCGGTCCACCCGGCGCCGGCGCTCGGTCTCAGCAGGGTCGTCAAAGAGGGTGAGCTGGGCCATGTACCCGGCGGCGGGGACGAGCTGCTGGGCCGCCACCCCCAGAAGCCGCACCGGCCGCCCCGGGGGCCAGTGGGCCTCGAGGAGCTCGCAGGCGGTGGCGTAGATCCGGTCCGTCTCATCGGTGGGCGCGGCCAGGGTCCGGGACCGGGTGATGGTCCGGAAAGCCGTGTCCCGGATGGTGATCTGGACCGTCCGGGCCAGGTACCCGGCCCGGCGGAGCCGGCGCCCCACCTGATCCGCCAGGGAGAGGAGCACCGCCTTCTGCTCGTCCCGCTCCCGGAAGTCCACCGGCAGGGTGAGGGAGTGGCCGATGGACTTGGCCTCGTCGTGGGCCTGGGGGTCGACCCGGCCGCCGTCCCGTCCGTTTGCGGCCAGGTGCATGTAGACCCCGAAGGCGCCGAACCGGGCCCGGAGGAGGGCCGGGTCCGCCCGGGCCAGGTCCCCGATGGTCCGGATCCCCAGGGCCTCGAGCTTGGGCACCGTCCGGCTGCCGACGCCGTACAGCTCCCCCACCGGCAGGGGCCAGACCCGGGCCTCCCAGTCCCGGGGGGTGAGGAGGGTGAGGCCGTCGGGCTTCTCCAGCTCGGCGGCCATCTTCGCGGTCACCTTGCTCCAGGCGATGCCGACGGAGACGGTGATTCCCACCTCCTGCCGGATCGCCTCCTTCAGCTTCACCGCCATCCCCACCGGGTCGCCGCCGAAGAGGTGGAGGCACCCCGTCCAGTCCATCCACCCCTCGTCGATGGAGGCCGGCTCCACCACCGGGGTGAACCGGCGCATGACGGCGAACATCTGCCGGCTCTTCTCCACGTAGAGGGGGAAATTCGGCGGCACCACCACCGTGTCCCGGGGCAGGAGCCGGAGGGCCTGCCCCAGGGGCATGCCGGCCCGGATGGGCCCCCGGGCCGCCCGCCGGGCCTCGTAGCTGGCGGCCAGGACGATGCCGTGCCGGCTGGTCGGGTCGCCGGCCACCACCAGGGGCCGGCCCTTGAGAGCCGGGTTGGCAGCCACGGTACAGCTGGCGTAAAAGGCGTTGGCGTCCACCAGGGCGATGGTGACGGG
>JAKKUO010000033.1 GCA_021890795.1 Bacillota bacterium
GTTGGCCCCTCCCCGGAGGGCATCCCGGCCGCTCCCTGCCCGGGCAGCAACCCGCCCCGGCTCGGGTCGGCGTCGAAGGCGGCGAGTTCCAGTTCCGCCTGCCGGATCTGGAACCGCAGGTCCCGGAGCTGCCGGGGCAGGTCGTCGTTTTGCAGCCGGACCAGGGGCTGGCCAGCCTCCACCCGGTCCCCGGCCCGCACCAGGACCTCCTGGACCACGCCGGCGACGGGGAACCGCACCACCGCCTCCTGCCGGGCCCGCACCACACCGGAGAAGGTGAGGGTCTGGACCACCGTGCCCCGGTCGACCCGGGCCGTGGGCACCTCGCTCTCCGGGAAGACCAGGGGTGGCGGGGCCGGTTCCTCCTCCACCGAGAAGAGGCCGCAGCCGGAAAGCAGGGTGGCCAGGATGAGGGCCGCCGCGGCAGCCCGGGGCCGCAGGGGTGCGGCGACTGCCCGGGGCCACCGGAGGTCTGCAACCGGCCGGAGCCGCCGGGCTTCCCCGGCCGGCCGGTGCCGAAGGGAACGGAAACGGCGGAGGTCCTCCGGCCGGCTGGACCGGCGCCGGTGGCTGAGGATATCGGCCCGGGCCCCGACCACCGCCGGGAGGAGGAGCACCGCCAGCCCCAGGAGCCCGGCCGCCCCGGCGTACCCCCAGGCCTCCGGCACCATCCGGAGGGGGAGGGTCTGGCGCAGGACAAAGTGGAGGAACCCTCCGGAGGCGGCGATCACCCGGGCCATCCCCAGGCCGAGGACCGGGCCGGCGGCTACCGCCGCCCCCGCGAGGACCATCGCCTCCGCGGCGAAGCTGGCCACCACCTGGAGGGCGCTCGCGCCCCGGCTCCGGAGGAGCGCGATCTCCCCGGCGCTGCTCTCCACCGTCAGCCGGGCGGTGAGCCAGAGGAAGTAGGCGAGCTGGGCCAGGAGCGGCGCGGTGAAGAGGAGGAGGGGGAAGGAGAGGTCCCGGCGGGCAGCATCAAAGTGCTTCAGGACCCCCACCGGGCTCAGCAGCGGCGAGATGCCCCCGGGTCCCACGCTGCCCAGGCCCCGGAGGAGCTGGTTATGCAGGGTGCTCAGCCGGTCGGCGATGGCGCCGGCCGCCCGGGGCTCCAGGGCCAGGGGGTCGAGCTGATAGCGCCAGTCCACCACCACCCTCACCCCCGGGGGGAGGGGGATCCGGTTGTGGGCCCGCCAGAAGGCCTCCTCGGGGATGAAGATCATCCACCGGTAGACCTCCTCCCGGAAGTACTCCCCCGGGCGGACGGGGCGATCCGGAAGGTACCAGGCATCGTTCCCGGGGTCCCGGGGCCGGTAGGTACCCGCGATCCGGATGGGCAGCACCCGCTGACCCGGCACCCGGCCCAGTTCGTATAGAATCAGGTCCCCGGGCTGCCACAGCCCCATGGCAACAGCCGACTCCGAGACCCAGCCGGGCACCTCCGGCTCCCAGTTCGCCGGCCAGGGGTCAGGTCTGGGCCCGGCCCCCGGCGGGGCCGGGGTCAGGAGGGCCTTCTCCTCGAGGTCCGCCCGGAAGGTGAGGGTGAATTCGCTGCCGAAGGCGCCGGTATCCCCAATCACCCCAACCGGATCGGAGTCCCCGGACATCACCCGGACTACGGCTCCCCGGGCCCGGGCCAGGACCGCCACCCGGGGCACCGGTGCCCCGACCCGGGCGGCCAGTTCCCGGTCGAGCTGCTCTGTGACGGCCTGGATGGTCTCCCGGAGCTCGCCGGGGAAGGCCCACACTTCCTCCCGCAGCCAGTAGGTTCCCACCGGACCTCCCGACGGCACCCGGACCGGCGAGTCGGAGGCGTCGGAGTCGCCGGGCACCGGGGGGGCCGCTGCTGAACGCCTCGTAGAGCAGGTGCCGGAGCGCCCCGTCGGTGTAGATCGGGATGACGGCCGCCAGCCCGGCGGCAACCAGGAGGCCGGCGAGAAAGCAGCCCGTCAGCAGTGGCCGGCTGGCCATCCGCCGCAGGGCGATGCGAAAGATGGACACCCCATCACCTCCCGGGAGGGCAGTAGCCGGGCGGTGCGGCAAGCGGCGGCAGGGACCGGGCGGGCAGCAGCGACTGTTGCGTAAGGACAGACGGTTCCAAACAATAGTGACTACGAAGGGGTCAGGCCCCGTTCCCGGGGACGCCCCGGGAATGGCACGCCGGAGCCAACGGCCCGGGGCGGCCCGTCCGGGCCGGCCGGTTGGGGTCACGAAAAGCCGGCTGGGCTCACGAAAAGAGGAAGCATTCAGCGCTGTTCCGAAGAACATATCTATCCACTAACCACAATGGACAGGGGGTTCACGGGCGTTGGAGAAGTCGCTCAGTCAGACCTGGGACCTGGACGTCTTCTTCCCGGGTGGCAGCCGCTCGCCGGAGTTCGCCCGGTTCCTGGAGGCGCTCGAGGCGGAGATCGGGAGCTTTGAGGAGCGCCTGGGGGCGGCGGGCCAGGCGGGAGCCGGCGGCGTTCCGCCCCTCAAGGACTTGGTCGGCACGCTCCAGGACCTGCAGAACCGGATGAGCGAGGCCGGTGCCTTCGTCTCCTGCCTCACCGCCCAGGATGTGAAGGACGAGCAGGCCAAGCTCCTGGAAGGTCGGGTGCGGCAGCTGAGCAGCCGGCTGCAGGCAGCTCTCACCCGGTTCGAGGCTCTCCTGAGGCAGGTGCCGGAGGAGACCTGGCACCAGGTGGTGGCGGACCCGGCCCTGGCGCCGGTGGCCTTTGCCCTGAACGAGATGCGGCAGCGGGCCGCGGAGAAGCTGCCGCCGGAGCAGGAGGCTCTGGCCACCGCCCTGGCGGTGGACGGCTACCACGCCTGGAGCCAGCTCTACCACACCGTCGTCGGCCGGATCACCATCCCCTTCGAGACCGATGGCAAAACCGTGCAGCTTTCCGTGGGGCAGGCCTTCAACCGGATGATGGAGGACCCGGACCGGTCGGTCCGGCAGACCCTCTTTGCCCGGTGGGAGGAGGCCTGGGCCAGGGAGGCCGAGCTCTGCGCGGCGGCCCTCAACCACCTGGCGGGCTTCCGGCTGGCCCTCTACCGGAGCCGGGGCTGGGATTCGGTGCTGAAGGAGCCCCTGGACCGGAACCGGATGTCCCAGGCCACCCTCGAGGCCATGTGGGATGTGGTCAACCGGAACAAGGACCACCTGGTGGCCTACCTGCAGCGGAAGGCCCGGATCCTGGGGGTGGAGCGGCTGGCCTGGTACGACCTCTCCGCCCCCATCGGCAAGCTCACCCGCCGGATCCCCTACGACGAGGCGGCGGAGTTTATCGTCGAGAACTTCCGGCGCTTCAGCCCTGACATGGCCGACTTTGCCGCCCGGGCCTTCCGGGAGCGGTGGATCGAGGCGGAGGACCGGCCGGGCAAGCGCCCCGGCGGCTTCTGCACCAGCTTCCGTGTCTCCCGCCAGTCCCGGATCTTCATGACCTACTCGGGCACTCCGGGGGGCGTCTCCACCCTGGCCCACGAGCTGGGGCACGCCTACCACCAGCACGTGATGAACGACCTGCCGCCCCTGGTGCAGAACTACGCGATGAACGTGGCGGAGACCGCCTCCACCTTTGCGGAGATGGTGGTGGTGGACGCCGCTATCCAGGCCGCAGCCAGCCCGGAGGAGCGGCTGGCGCTCCTGGAGGACAAGATCCAGCGGTCCGTGGCCTTCTTCATGGACATCCACGCCCGGTTCCTCTTCGAGACCCGGTTCTACGAGGCCCGGAAGAAGGGGCTGCTGACCGTCGCCGACCTCAACGGGCTCATGCTGGAGGCCCAGAAGGAGGCCTTCCGGGACGCCCTCGGGGAGTACCACCCGCACTTCTGGGCCTCGAAGCTCCACTTCTACATCACCTACTGGCCCTTCTACAACTTCCCGTACACCTTCGGTTACCTGTTCAGTTACGGGGTCTACGCCCAGGCCCGGGCCGAGGGGCCGTCCTTTGCCGACCGGTACGTGGCCCTCTTGCGGGACACCGGCCGGATGACGGTGGAGGACCTGGCCCGGAAGCACCTGGGGGTGGACCTGACCCAGCCGGACTTCTGGCAGAGCGCCGCGGACCTGGTGGTGGAGGACATCCGGGAGTTCCTCCGGCTGACCGAGTAGATGCAAGGCCCCTGTTGCCTCCAGGCAACAGGGGCCTTCTGCTGCTACGCCCTATCCTCGCTGCCCAGATGCCGGAGGAACCGGAAGCCGCCGCCCCCCGCCCAGCCGTAGCGCCGGCTCACCCCGCCGGGGTCGTCTCCCGCCACCACCCGGCAGAGCCGGGGAAAAGCATGGCTCCGGGCCTGGTCCCCCTGCTCGATCAGGAGCCACCGGCGGCCCATCTTCTGGGCGACGGCCCCGGTGGTGCCGGTGCCGGCGAAGGGGTCCAGGACCAGGTCCCCCGGGCCCGTGCCGATCTCCAGGATCCGGGCCAGCAGCGCCTCAGGCTTGGGGGTGGCGAAGGCGTACCGGTCGCCGAAGAGGGCGGCCATCTCCCGCCGGGCCTCCTGGGTGGAGCCGCAGTCGTCCCACCAGGAGCTGGGGATGACCCCCGGCCGTTCCCGGGCGTAGATCTTGTACCGGGGCTTGCCGTTGCCGCCCCGGGGAAAGACGATCCGGCCCTGGGCCAGGAGCCGCTGGTAGGTGGCGGGCGTGAAGCGCCACTGGTCCAGGTGTACCCGGCCGGTGGGGGTGGTGATGGGGTAGACCCGGCCGCCCCGGTTGCTGCAGGGGGCGGTGGCCCAGGGGCCCCGGGGGTCGTTGTCGGGGTTGCGAAAGGGGCCGATCCCGTCCACCTCCGGCCGGATCCGGTTGAAGGCCGGCCGCCCGGGGGTGCGGGTGTAGACCAGGATGTAATCGTGGATCATGGCGATGGACCGGGAGAGGTTGGCCTGGGACTTCCGGCGCCGCCAGACCACCGTCCCCGCGTGGCACCCGGGGCCGAAGAGCCGGTCCAGGAGGAGCCGGGCCTGGGCCTGCTGGCGGTCGTCAAGCTGAAGCCACAGGCTGCCGTCGGGCCGGAGGAACTCCCGGAGCAGGGCGATCCGCTCCTCCAGCTGGCTCAGCCAGTCCGCCGGCGCCTTCCGGTCGGAGTAATGGGGGTAGCGGGCGCCGGTGTTGTAGGGGGGATCGACGTAGATCAGCCGGACCTGGCCGGCGTACCGGGGCCTGAGCGTCCGCAGCACCGCCAGGTTCTCCCCGTGGATCAGCAGGTTGGACCCGGGGTGCCAGGGCCGGCCCGCCTCCGTCCCCACCGCGGCCACCTCCGTCAGGCCGGCGCCGGTCTCCAGCATGCGGTTCAACCTCCTTGTACCAACAGGAAAGGAAAAACATAGCAATACACTTCCCTTCGACGGCAGGTGTGCCTTTCCTTCCACCGGGATTCTCGACAGCAGTTGACAGGAACTGGCGTGTCGCCGTCGAAGGAAGTACCCCAAGGGCACCGGGCGGGACCGCCCGCCCGGTGTTGCCGCTTACCTGCGCACGGCAGACGAGGGGAATGGCATGGTACCGCAGGAGCAGCAGCCATCTGCCTCCCGGGGCTGGATCCGGTTTACCGCCGGGGTGCTCATCGGGCTCTATGGCCTGCTCACGATGCGCCTGGGGTACTGGCAGCTTCTCCGGGGCCCGGAGCTGGCGGCCCAGGCGGCGGCCAGCCGGACCCGGACCATCAGCCAGTCGGCCCTCCGGGGTTCCATCCTGGACCGCAGCGGCCGGGTCCTGGCCCAAAGCCGGATGGCCAAGACCGTCTGGGCGGACCCCCAGCAGGTCCGAAACCCCGAAGCGGTGGCCGACCGGCTCAGCGCGGTTCTGGGCATCCCCGCACCCCGGATCCGGGAACTGCTCTCCGGGCCAGGCCAGTTCGTCTACATCAAGCGCAAGGTGACCGACGCGGAGGCCGCCCAGGTGCAGGCCCTCATCGACCAGGGCCAGGTGCCGGGGGTCTACCTGATGGATGAGCCCCAGCGGGTCTACCCGAACGGGGCCCTGGCGGCCCATGTGCTGGGGTTCACCGGGATCGAGGACCAGGGGCTCGCCGGGCTCGAGGCCTACTACGACCACCTTCTCCGGCCCCAGCCCGGCAAGGTGCAGGTGGAGACCACTCCGGACGGCAGCCCCGTGGAGCCCGGCCAGGTGGTGCCGGAACGGCCCGGGGCGGACCTGCACACCAGCATCGACCTGACCATCCAGAGCATCGTCGAGGCGGAGCTGGAGCGGACGGTCCGGGAGAGCCAGGCCCTCCGGGGCGGCGTGATCGTCATGGACGTGGACACCGGGGAGATCCTGGCGATGGCCGCCTACCCCGACTTCTCCCCGGACAACTACGGCTCCGATCCCACCCTGTGGCGGAACTGGCTGGTCACCGACCCCATCTCCCCGGGCTCGATCTTCAAGCCGCTGACCGCGGCCGCGGCCCTGGAAGAGGGGATCGTCGACCTGAATACGGAGTTTGTCGACGAGGCGGGGTATATCGAGGTCCAGGGCGTAAAGCTATGGAACTGGAACCGGATGGGCACCGGCCGGGGCACCCTGGCCACCCTCCTGGAGCAGTCCTCCAACGTGGGCTTTGCCCGGCTGGCCCTGGAGCTTGGGGCCGAGCGGTTCTACCGGTGGATGGACATCTTCAACCTCACCCGGCGGACGGGGATCGACCTTCCCGGCGAGGCGGTGGGGACGCGGCCCGCCCATCCCACGGACCTGGACCTGGCCACCATGGGCTTCGGCCAGACGGCTACGGAGACGCCGGTACAGATGCTGGCCGCGATCAACGCCATCGCCAACTCCGGCCGCTGGGTCCAGCCCCACCTGGTGCGGGCCGTGGTGGACCCGACCACCGGGGAGACCCGGGAGTTCCGCCCCGTCACCCGGCCGGTGATCTCCCCCGAGACCGCCCGGGAACTCTGGGCGCTCCTGGAGTCGGTGGTGAGCCGGGGCACAGCCCAGGGTGCCCGGGTGGAGGGGTACCGGGTCGCGGGCAAGACCGGCACGGCGACCAAGTACGACGCCGCGGGCCGGGAGATTCAGGGGCGCTACATCGCCTCCTTTGTCGGCTTTGCCCCGGCGGACCGGCCGGAGATCACGGTGCTCATCCTCCTGGACGAGCCCCGGGCGGAGCGGATGACCATGGGCGGCCAGGTGGCTGCGCCGCTTTTCGGCCGGATCATGGGGAAGATCCTGATCCATCTGGGCATCCCGCCCACATCGGGCAGCCCGGCGGAGGGCGGGAAAGGCCCGGCGGCCGACGGGAACCTCCCCGGTCAGGTGCCGGTGCCTGCCCTTACCCTCCGGCCCGTGGACCGGGCGAAGGCGGAGCTGGAGCGGTCCGGGCTGGTGCCGGCAGTGGAGGGGAGCGGCCCCGTGGTGACCGATCAGGAGCCGCCGCCGGGCACCCCCCTGGCCCCCGGGTCCCAGGTGGTGCTCCGGGCAGCGCCCCTGCCCGCCGACGGGCCGGTTCCGGTGCCCGATCTCACCGGCCTCACCCTGCGGGAAGCGGGGGACCTGCTGTCGGCCCTCGGCCTCGAGGTGGCGGCCCAGGGGGGCGGGGCGGTGGTCCGGCAGGATCCGGCGCCGGGGACCCGCCTGCCCCGGGGCAGCCGGGTCGCCATCTGGCTGGACCGGGCATCCGTCGGGCCGTGAGGGCCAAGGCGCGCAAGGCCCCTCCGGGGAGAACCCCGGAGGGGCCCTTCTGCTCTGGTCTTCAGCTGGACTCTTCAGGACTCTTCAGCCCGACTCCACCGCCAGCCGCTCCAGCATCGGCCGGGCGAGGGTCTCCACTTCCTCCGCGGTGCCGCAGGCCAGGGCCTGCCGGGCCAGGGCCTCGGCCTCTCGGAAGGGAACAGCCCGGATCAGCCGCCGCACTTTGGGCAGGGCGGGGGGCGCCATGCTCAGCTCGTCCACCCCGAGGCCCAGGAGGAGGAGGGCCCCCAGGGGGTCGCCGGCCATCTCGCCGCAGACCCCGACCCACTTCCCGGCGCCGTGGGCGGCCCGGACCACCTCGTCGATGAGCCGCAGCACCGCCGGGTGGATGGGCTGGTAGAGGCTCGTGAGTTCCGGGTGCCCCCGGTCCACCGCGAGGGTGTACTGGACCAGGTCGTTGGTGCCGATGCTGAAAAAGTCCACCTCCTGGGCCAGCCGGTGGGCGATGAGCGCGGCCGAGGGCACCTCGATCATGATCCCGACCTCGGGAGCGGGGGCATGGGGGACTCCCGCGGCGGCCAGAGCCGCCCGGGCCTCCTCCAGGGCCGCCCGGGCCTGGCGCAGGTCATCCAGGGTGCTGACCATGGGGAACATCACCGCCAGCCGGCCGTGGACCCCGGCCCGGAGCAGGGCCCGGAGCTGGGTCTGGAAGAGGTCGGGCCGCCGGAAGCAGAGCCGGAGGGCCCGCACCCCGAGGAAGGGGTTCTCCTCCCGGGGCAGCCCCAGGTACGGGATCCCCTTGTCCCCGCCGATGTCCAGGGTGCGGATGATCACCCGCCGGCCACCGGCGAGGCGCAGGGCCTCGGCGTAAGCCTGGTACTGCTCTTCCTCGTCCGGCGGGGCGCTGCGGCCCATGAACAGGAACTCGCTGCGGAGAAGGCCGATGGCCTCCGCACCCCGCTCGACCGCCGCGGCGACGTCCCCGGGGACTTTGGCGTTGCCCGCCAGCTCCACCCGCCGGCCGTCAGGGGTCTCGGCGGGCAACCCGGCCTCCGCCTGCTCCCGGGCCCGGGCTTCCGCCTGGGCCTGGAGCCGCTCCTCTAGCTGACGGGCGGTCTCGGGGGCCGGCTCCAGCACCACCGTGCCCGTCTCTCCGTCCACCGCCAGGGTCATCCCGTCCTGTACCTGCTCCAGAAGGCCCGGGACTCCCACCACCGCGGGGATGCCCCAGGATCGGGCCAGGATCGCGGTGTGGGAGGTGGGGCCGCCCTGCTCCGTTACGATCCCCAAGAGGAGCCGCCGGTCCACCCCGATGGTGTCGGTGGGCGCCAGGTCCCGGGCCACCACCACCGCGGGGGCTTCCAGCCGCAGCCCCACCGCCCGGCCGGTGAGGGCCGCCACCAGCCGGCGGCCTACGTCCCGGACGTCCGCGGCCCGCTCCCGGAGATAGGGGTCCTCCAGCCCCGCCAGCAGGGCCGCGAGCTCTTCCGTCGCTTCCTGGACCGCCGCCTCGGCTCCCAGCCCCCGGGCGATGCCGGCCTCCACCCGGTTGTGGAGCTCCGGGTCCGCGAGCATCAGCCGGTGGGCGCCGAGGATCTCCCGGGCCTGGGGGTCGGCCCCGGCCTGGAGCCGCTCCAGATCCCGGTCCACCGCGGCCACCGCCTCCTGAAAGCGGCGCCGCTCCGCCGCGGGGTCCCCGGCGGCGGAGGCGGAGGGGCCGGGGGCGTCCCCCCGGTGGACCCAGGCCGGGCCCAGGGCCAGGCCTGGGGCTGCAGCCACCCCTTGCAGGACCCGCTCAGCCATCAAAGCCGCCCTCCACAAGCCGGGCGATCGCGGCCATGGCTTCCTCCTCCTGAGGGCCTTCGCAGCGCACGGTGATGGTGTCCCCCTGGCTGGCCCCCAGGGAGAGGACCGATAGCAGGCTGCGGGCGCTCACCTCGCGGTCGCCCTTGCGGACCAGGACCTCCGTGCCGGGAAACCGCTGGACCGTCTGGACCAGAAGCGCCGCCGGCCGGGCGTGGAGACCGGCAGCGTGGGTCAGGGTGAAGGTGCGTTCTACCATCGAAGGCTTCCACTCCCATTTGCCAGAGGGCTTCGGTATTGAGGTTCCCCCTCGATTGAGGTTCCCTCTCGATTGAGGTTCCCCCTCGGGGGCCGGTTTCCTCTCTCGGGGGCCCGGTTTCCTCTCTCGGGGGCCCGGATCCCCGTTTCCCCGCTGGCGGACCCTTCCGGCGCCGGGCGGCCGGTCACCCCGGGCCCCAGGGCCGGCCCCCAGGGGCAGTGCTCAGCCCCGGGTTGGCTTCACCGCGTTCAGCAGCAGCGCGGTCACGACGGTGCCGGCAGCGATGGCCAGGACGTAGAGCCCCAGGTTCCCCACCACGTTGGGGATCGGCAGGACAAAGATGCCGCCGTGGGGCGCCCGGAGCGTGCATCCGAAAGCCATGGACAGCCCTCCGGCCACCGCAGACCCGACCATGATCGAGGGGATCACCCGGAAGGGGTCCGCTGCGGCAAAGGGGATGGCGCCTTCGGTGATGAAGCTGAGGCCCAGGACCGCAGCTGCCTTGCCGGCCTCCCGCTCCTCCGGGGTGAATTTCCGGGGGGCGAGGGCCGTGGCCAGGGCGATCCCCAGAGGTGGGGTCATCCCCGCTGCCATCACCGCTGCCTGCGGGCCGTAGATCCCGTCCCCCAGGAGGCCGACGGCAAAGGTGTAGGCGGCTTTGTTCACCGGCCCTCCCATGTCAAAGGCCATCATAGCCCCGAGGACCATGCCCAGGACCAGGGCCGAGCCCTGGCTGAGGCCCGTGAGCCAGTTCTTGAGGCCTTCGCTGATTGCCGCCACGGGGTTGCCGATGACGTAGATCATCAGGAGCCCGACAACCCCGGTGGCCAGCACAGGCAGGATCAGCACCGGCTTCAGCCCTTCCAGGGTCCGTGGAAGCCGGATGGCCCGGTTCAGCCAGGCGGTCAGGTAGCCCGCGAGGAACCCGGCCAGAATGCCCCCGAGGAAGCCGGCGCCCACATGTCCGGCCAGAAAGCCACCGATCATCCCGGGGGCGAGTCCGGGCCGGTCGGCGATGGAGTACGCGATGAAGCCGGCGAGAATCGGGACCATGAGACCAAAGGCGCCGGACCCACCGATGGTCATCAGGTGCGCGGCCAGGGTGCCCTCGTTCTTGAACGCCTCGATCCCGAAGACAAAGGAGAGCGCGATCAGGATGCCGCCAGCCACCACGAAGGGGATCAGGTACGACACCCCGGTCATCAGGTGCCGGTACCACCCGGCGGCGGTGGCCCGGCGCTCCGAGCGGATCGCCGCCACCTGTTCGGTCAGGTCCGGGGACCGGGGCGCCTGGTCGGCCCGGGTAGCCTCCCGGGCCTCGGGGGCTGCGGACTGGGCCGCGGCCAGGGCCCGGTCGATCACCCCCGCCGGGTCACGGATGGCCTCGCCGGTGGAGGTTTCGAGGATCGCCTTCCCCTCGAACCGGGAGAGGTCCACCTTGGCGTCGGCCGCCACGATGACCGCGTCGGCCGCACGGATCTCCTCTTCCGTCAGGGCGTTTTCCACCCCCACGGAGCCCTGGGTCTCCACCTTGATGGCTACGCCCCGCTCCCGCGCGGCTCGTTCCAGGGCCTCAGCCGCCATATAGGTGTGGGCGATGCCTGTCGGGCAGGACGTGACGGCTACCAGTCGCTTCACCCCTGGCACCTCCTCGTTGTCGTGGCCGCAGCTCCGGAGGGGGGACTACTCCAAAGCCGCGAGGGCCTCCTCGGCCTTGGTGGCCGCTAGGAGCCGCTCCCGTACCTCTGGGCGCATCAGCATCCGAGCCAGGTGGGAAAGCATCTTGAGGTGGAGGTTGTCCCCTGCTTCGGGGGCGGCGAGCAGGAAGACCAGCCGCACCGGCTGATTGTCCAGGGACGGCCAGTCGATACCTCTGGCGGACCGTCCGAAGGCTACTCCCGCCCGGGCCACCGCGGGGCTCTTGCCGTGGGGAATGGCAATGCCGAACCCCACCGCAGTGGTACCCTGAGCTTCCCGGGCCCGAACTGCCTCCAGGTAGGCTTGCCGGTCGGTCACCACCCCCGCGCGGACCAGAAGATCGGCCAGCTCCGCCATCGCCTCTTCGGGAGTTCGGGCCTGGAGGTCCAGGTTTACCCCGTCCGGGGCGATCAGGTCACGGATGTTCATCCCTCAGTCCTCCCTGTCACCGACTCCAAATTCAGGTGCTGAATCCCGACGAGGGGACGGAGAGAAGCCACCTCCCGGGCACTGCACGGCTGGGTTCCTTCCAGACTGGCCGTAGCGGCGCCGGCCGCGGTGGCCGTCCGGAGGGCCTCTTCCGGCGGCCACCCTTCGGCCAGGGCAAGGGCCAGGGCCGCTACCATGGCATCGCCGGCGCCCACGGTACTGCGGGGCTGGATGGCCGGCGGCACCGCCCACCAGGCCCCCTCCGGGCTCACCAGGACCGCCCCTTCTGCCCCGCAGGAGATGACCACCGTCTGCGGCCCCTGCGCCCGCAGGTCCCGGGCGGCCTGGAGCACTTCCTGCCGGGTGGTCAGCGGCCGACCCAGAAGCCGGGTTGCCTCGTCCCGGTTGGGCTTCACCACCGTGGGGCCGGCGGCTACGGCCAGGGCCAGGGGCTCGCTGTCGGCATCCAGAACCGTGCGGACCCCGGCTTCCCGGGCTTTCGCTATCAGTTGCCCGTAGTAGTCCGCCGGAACCCCCCGGGGGAGGCTGCCGCTGAGGACCAGCACCCCGGTCTCGGAAAGCGCCTCCACCACCAGGGCCGTGAGGCGTTCCAGGGCCTCCGGCGGCACGACAAAACCGGCGTCGTTCACCTCGGTGACGGTCCCGGTCTCCGGGGTGAGAATCTTCAGATTGACCCGGGTCTCCCCGGGGACACGGAGAAACCGGTGCGGTACCCCGATCTGGTCCAGGTGGGTACGGATAGGGTCGCCGTTTTCCTCGCCGAGAAACCCCATCACCTGTACGGATGCGCCCAAGGCCCGCAGCACCCGGGCGACGTTGATCCCCTTGCCGCCAGGGTCCAACCGGGAGCGCTGGACCCGGTTGGTCTTGCCGGGGGTGAAGCCCGGAACCCAGAGGGTGCGGTCGAGGGCCGGGTTCAGCGCCAGCACGAGAATCTGGCTTGGCAAGGTTCAGCCCTCCTTTGTCCCAGCGTGGAGCGTGGACGGGGTGGTCCGGGTGGGGGCCGCGGACTGGGGCACCCTTACGACCCCGGGTAACGGCGCGGAAGGTGGCTGTGTCGTCCTTGGGGCTCGAGATTCGCCGCGGTTCGGAAAGGCGGCCCGGGATCTGACTACGATCTAGGATGCCTGTTTGGGCTCAGGACCATCGCGGGATCCGTGTTGGTAGCATGGCGGTCCATTTGGTTGGGGGGAGTTACCCGTCACACGGGGAATAGCCAGCAGGGACACTCCCGGCGGAGCGGGTTAGTACATACAAGGTGGCAGTTGCTTCCTGACGGATACTTGCAGCAACGAACCACAAAGTGCGCGTTTGCTGGCGTCAACTATGGGCACGCTGAGGTAACCTGTACCATCGTGTTTGGTCACCCAACGTGTTTGGTTACGCCTTTGCACTAATAGTGTGGTGGGAATGTCCGCCTATGATCAAGTGCTATTGGAAAATAATTACATCAGAATCTGTGCGGTTCGGAGCGCTAGTCTAGAACCAAGGCCGGCCACGGTCGGGTAGATAGTCCGCGGCAAATTAAAAGGTTAAAAATTGATTTGTCTTAAAACTTCCTTGCGCGCCAGGATATTCCCACGTAGAATATGTATTGGCTACACCTCCATGTTACGAAGTGAACTTCTTCGTACCGGGAGGGTGGCACGACATGAAACTCGTGGCTGTAACTGCGTGTCCGGTCGGAATTGCCCACACGTATATGGCAGCGGAGAAACTACAACAGGCGGCAAAACAACTTGGAGTTGAGATTAAGGTAGAAACGCACGGTTCAATCGGAGTAGAAAACGCCCTCACGGACGAAGACATCGCTGCAGCTGACGGCGTTATTCTGGCGGCCGACAAGGAAGTGGGCAAGGACAGGTTTGTGGGAAAGCGCGTTCTCGAGTGCTCGGTTGCAGAGGCGATTCGGCGGCCAGAAGAGCTCATCCAAATGTTTGTCCGGGGAGAAGTTCCCGTCTACCAGCCTGAAGCTGGTCCCAAGGTTGCTTCCGGCATCCCTGGCAAAGAGGCCGCCGTTACTCGTCAGGCCGCACCAGGCAAGAATCCGGTGTACCGTCTGCTCATGAACGGTGTTTCATACATGATTCCTTTTGTGGTCGTTGGTGGGTTGTTGATTGCACTTTCCCTTGGGATCGGTGGTCAGCCCACTGAAAAGGGCCTCGCGGTACCCGAAGATTCCTTCTGGTACCCCCTCTTGAAGGTGGGCGAAGCTGCCTTCATGTTCATGGTCCCAATTCTCTCCGGCTTTATCGCTTTCAGCATCGCTGACCGCCCCGGCCTGGCTCCTGGCATGATCGGTGGGTACATCGCCGCGAATGGCAGTTTCTACGGAAGTGAGGCAGGGGCTGGGTTCATCGGAGGGATCCTAGCTGGCTTTCTCGCGGGCTATCTGGCAAAGTGGATCAAGTCGTTGAATGTTCCGAAGATGATTCAGCCCATTATGCCCATCTTGATAATTCCCTTGGCCACTTCGGTATTGGTGGCCCTGATCCTGATTTACGTTTTGGGTGCCCCGATCGCGAATGTCATGAGCGGTCTAACGGAACTTCTCAAGAACATGCAAGGTTCGAGCAAAGTGTTGCTGGCCGCGGTCCTCGGGGCCATGATCGCCTTCGACATGGGCGGTCCCGTTAACAAGGTAGCATTCCTGTTTGGTGCAGCCATGATCGCAGAGGGACACCCCCATATCATGGGTGCTCTGGCTGCTGCCATTTGCACACCGCCCCTTGGGATGGGCCTTGCCACTCTTCTCGCGCGGAACAAGTACGTCAACGAGGAGCGCGAAGCTGGCAAGGCCGCCTTGGCCATGGGGCTGGTGGGAATCACGGAAGGCGCGATTCCCTTTGCAGCGGCCGATCCCCTCCGGGTGATTCCCAGCATCATGGTCGGTTCCATGGTCGCGTCGGTTATTGCGATGCTGAGCAACGTGACGGACAACGTGCCTCATGGCGGGCCGATCGTGGCGCTATTCGGAGCGGTCGGAAACGTTCCCATGTTCTTCGTGGCCATCGCGGTCGGAACGGTGGTAACCGCCCTGCTGGTGAACCTCCTGAAGAAGCCGGTGGCCTGAAGGGCAGGGGAAGAGTTAGCGTCTCGACCCAAGATGACGCCCACCCTCCCCCAGCCAGGGAAGGGTGGGCGCTCTTGTGCTTCGCTCCCTTTTGGCTTGGCAACCTCTGCTCTACTCTCCCCGGCCGGCCTTCTGCTTCTCCTTCCGCAGGGCGATGGTGATGAACAGGGTGAGCCCCCCGTAGAGCAGAATGAGGCCGAAGGCCAGCATGGCGGCAGCGCTCGGCAGCAGGCCCTGTTCCATCGCGCTAGTCCCCCTTCGTTTCCCCGTAGGCGGCTGCCTGGCCCGGCCGGCGGCTCAGGTAGATGGCAGCGGCCAGCATGCCCAGGGCCACACCCCAGCCAAAGACCAGGATGGCGCTCATGGGGTAGCCGCCGTAGGGCTGGCGGAACTCGCCGATGAGGTTGCTCAGGATGTTGTAGCCCAGGAGCACCGGCGTCACGTACTTGACCAGAACGTCCCACCAGCGGCCTACGGGGAAGTCCGAAAGCGTGTTGACGTACTCCCGGACCTTTTCGGCGCCGTAGATCCAGCCGAGGACGATGGCCTCCAGGAAGCCCAGCACCGCGATACCGTAGCTACCCACGAAGTGGTCGACGATGTCCAGGATGTGGACTCCGGCGCCGGTGGTGTACAGGCTGCTGAAGAGGAACCCGATGAGGGCAAAGGTCCGCAGCAGCTTCTTCCGGTCAGCCCCGGTGCGATCGATGATTGCCGATGCAAAAGATTCAAACTGGGACAGGCTGGAGGAGATCCCCGCTACCAGCAGGGCGCCGAAGAACATCAGGCCGAAGATCACCTGGCCCCAGAAGGGCATGGGCAGCAGGCTGATGCCCTTGGGGAAGGCGACGAAGGCGATGCCGGCGCCGCTCACCGCGATCTCCTCCAAGGGCACCCCGGTGGTGGTGGCGATGTACCCCAGGACGCTGAAGACCGCCAGCCCCGCCAGGAAGTCGAAGCTGGAATTGGAGAAGACGGTGATGAAGGCGTTGTTCACCAAGTCCGACTTCCGGGGCAGGTAGCTGGCGTAGGCGATCATCACCCCCACCGCCAGGGTGGTGGAGAAGAAGACCTGGCCGTAGGCCGCGACCCAGACCTGGGGGTTCAGGATCTTGGAGAAATCCGGCTTAAGGAAGACGTTGAGGCCGTAGGCGGCCCCGGGGAGGGTGACGCCCCGGATCGCAAAGATGACCATCAGCAACGCCAGCATGGGGGTCATCCACTTACAGGCTACCTCGATCCCTTTGGAGATGCCCCGGACCGAGTAGTAGTAGTTGACCCACCAGACGATGGCGGCGGCAATCAGGAGGTGCCAGCGGATCCCCTGGAAGTCCCACGGGCCCGAGGAGACCCCCAGGAACTTGCCGCCGAAAAAGGCCCCGGGGTCGGCCCCCCAGGCCTGAGTAAAGGAATAAATCAGGTAGTTCAGTGCCCAGCCGATGATCACGCTGTAGTACGTGACCACCACGATCGGGATCATGATCTGCCACCAGCCGATCCACTCCCACCGCTTCGAGATCTTCCCGAAGGCGGTGATGGCGGCGGTCCGCATCTTGTGGCCGTAGCCGAACTCCAGGATCATGAGGGGCACGCCGGCGGTGAGCAGGGCGACGAAGTACGGCAGCAGGAAGGCGCCGCCGCCGTTCTCGTACGCCATGAAGGGAAACCGCCAGAAGTTGCCCAGGCCCACCGCCGCGCCCACGGTGGAGAAGATGAATCCGGCCCGGGATCGCCACTGGTCCCGCTCTTCCATGGTGCGGAGCCTCCTTCCGGCTTCGATTGTTGGCCTGTTTGCGAGAGCCCCCGGGCGGGCGGCCGCCCGCCCGGGGGTGCGCAGGTTCTGGTCAAGGGTACCCAGGCGCTAGTCGACAAACTCGAACCGGGCGGTGAAGTGCCGGAGCACCTTGGGCTCGTAGGTGAACCGGACGCCCCGCACCTTCTCCCGGCGCTGGTAGACCCGAATCAGGGTTTCGGCCACATCTTCCATGTGCCGGCTAGTGTAGACCCGGCGGGGGATCGCCAGCCGCATGAACTCAAAGGGGCTCGGCAGCTGCTTGCCGGTCTCCGGATCCCGGCCAATCATCAGGGAGCCGACCTCCACGCCCCGGACGCCGCCCTCGATGTAGGTCTCGATGGTCAGGGCGTGGCCGGGGAACTGCTCCGGCGGGATGTGGGGGAGGAACTTCTTGGCGTCGACGAAAACCGCATGGCCGCCCACCGGCCACTGGATGGGCACCCCGGCGTCCCGGAGGAGCCGGCCCAGGTACTCCACCTGGCCCACCCGGTGGGCGAGGTAGTCGGCGTCCAGGGCCTCCATGAGGCCCACCGCCATGGCCTCCATGTCCCGGCCGGCCAGGCCCCCGTAGGTGAGGAAGCCCTCGTAGGGCACCAAGAGGCCCCCCACCTTCTCGTACAGCTCCTGGTCCCGGAAGGCCACCAGGCCGCCGATGTTCACCAGGCCGTCCTTCTTGGCGCTCATCATCATGCCGTCGCCGTAGGAGAACATCTCCCGGGCGATCTCCCGGGGACTCTTGTCGGCGTAGCCGGGCTCTCGCTGCTTGATGAACCAGCAGTTCTCCGCGTACCGGGCCGCATCGAAGAGGAGCGGGATCCCGTACCGGCGGGCGATCTCGCCCGTGGCCCGGATGTTGGCCATGGAGACTGGCTGGCCGCCCGCGGAGTTGTTGGTCACGGTCATGACGATGCAGGCGATGTTCTCCCGGCCGTGCTCCTGGATGAAGGCCTCCAGCCGGTTCAGGTCCATATTGCCCTTGAAGGGGTATTCGGTCTCGGTGTCCGCCGCCTCCGGGACCACCAGGTCCACCGGCCGGCCGCCCGCGAGCTGGACGTGGGCCCGGGTGGTGTCAAAGAACATGTTGCTCAGGACGTACATCCCCGGGCGGGTGATGAGGTTGGGCAGAACCACCCGCTCGGCACCCCGTCCCTGGTGGGTGGGGAGCACGTACGGGTAGCCGGTGATGGCCTCTACCGTCTCCCGGAGCCGGAAGTAGCTGGCTGCGCCGGCGTAGGCTTCGTCGCCCCGCATCATCGCCGCCCACTGCTCCTGGCTCATGGCACCGGTGCCGGAGTCCGTCAGGAGGTCGATGTAGACCTCGCTGGACCGGAGGGCGAAGATGTTGTAGCCGGCCCGCCGGATCGCAGCCTCCCGCTCCTCCCGGGGGATGAGCCGGATGGGTTCGACCATCTTGATTTTGAAGGGTTCGCCGCGTGGCATGGTCGAGGACCTCCTTCCAGGTTGTTGCCTGGTTTCGCCCATCATAGGTTGTGCAAAACCCATGCCAGCCACGCGGCTGCCAGCGGACCGGCCGGGTGGCCGCCGGCCATGGCGCCGACCATCTCAACCCGATACACGGGCCGGCCCCGCGTGTATCAGAACGAGACAGGCCCCAGTCTAGCCCCGGCCAGGTTGATCCAGGCCGTATTGGGCCAGCTTCCGGTAGAGGGTGGCCCGGCCCACCCCCAGATGGGCGGCCAGTTCCGACCGGGTGGCGAACCGCCGGAGCCCTGCCTCGAGGAGGGCCCGCTCCACTTCCGCCAGGGTCGGAAAGCCCAGGGGAAACCGAAGCTCGAGGCCGGAGCCGTCCTCCTGGGCGAAGACCTCCGGGGGCAGGTCGTCCACGTCGATGGTGCCGTCCTCGTCCATCACCACCGCCTGCTCCACGAGGTTCCGGAGTTCCCGCAGGTTCCCCGGGAAGGGATAGGCCAGCAGCACCCGCAAGGCCTGGCGGGAGAACCGGACCGGCGGCCGGTCCAGGCGCCGGCAGGCCTGGTCCCGGGCATGCTCGAGGAAGAACATCAGGTCCTCCCGCCGCTCCCGGAGGGGCGGGATCACAATCCGGATCACCCGGAGCCGGTAGTACAGGTCTTCCCGGAACTGCTTTTGGCGCACCAGCTCCAGGAGGTTGCGGTTGGTGGCGGAAATGATCCGGACTCGAACTTTCCGGGTGCGGGTGCCCCCCACCCGGCGGATCTCGCCGCTCTCCAGGGCCCGGAGGAGCTTGGCCTGGAGCCCCAATTCCAGGTCGCCGATCTCGTCGAGGAAAAGGGTGCCGCCATCGGCCATCTCAAAGAGCCCGGCCCGGCCGCCCCGCCGGGCGCCGGTGAAGGCACCCTCCTCGTGGCCGAAAAGCTCGCTCTCCAGGAGGTTGGTCGGGATCGCCGCACAGTTGACCGGGATGAAGGGCCCGTCGCGGCGGGGGCTGAGCCGGTGGATGTACCGGGCCATCACCTCCTTGCCGGTGCCGCTCTCCCCTTCGATCAGCACCGGCAAGTCCACCCCGGCGGCCTTCCGGGCGGCGGCGAAGGCCCGCTGGGCCAGCGGGTTCCGGCCGATGAGGACCTCCCCTTCCGCCAGGGGCCCGGGGCTGGTCGCCGAGCGGAGGAGGTCGATGGTGTTCCGGGCCTCCTCCAGTTGCCGGGAGAGGGCGAGAACCTCGGTGATGTCCCGGAAGACCGAAACGGCCCCGGCCAGCCGTCCGTCCTGGAAGATGGGGACGATGTTGGAGATGACCTCCCGGTCCCGGACCCGGGTGCGGACGCCCACCAACTCCCGGCCCGTGGCCAGCACATCGAGGAGATGGGACCCGGGGACCACCTCCCGGACCGGCCGGCCCACTACCTCCTCGGGGGCAAGGCCGGTGATCCGCTGGTTGGCCCGGTTGACGTAGACTACGATCCCAGCCCGGTCCGCAGCCACCACGCCGTCGTAGAGGGCGTCGAGCAAGGGGCGGGCCGGCTCCAGCATATCCCGCAGGGGCACGGGTTCTCCTCCTTTCGCCTTGGCTGCTTCTGTGGCCGGTTCCTGGACGATTCGGTTGACGGCCGGTAGGAGAGTCCCCGGACCATTCGATTGACCGCCGGTAGGTGGTATGGTAACTTAAGGATGAAATAAATTCCTTTTGCAGCCGAGGCTCCGGGTCCGACGGACCCGGGGGGGCTGCCGTCAGAGCGACAGGAGGAGGCTACGCAAGGATGGTCGAGCGTACCGGCGTCTTCAGTTTCAAGGGCGTTCCCGTGACCCTGGTGGGTCCTGAGATCCAGGTGGGTCAGAAGGCCCCGGACTTCACGGCGGTCACCACGGATCTTTCCACCTTCAGCTTTCTCCGGGATACCGCCGGCAAGGTGCGGATCCTGGCGGCGGTGCCTTCTCTGGACACCCCGGTCTGCGACACCGAGGCCCGCCGGTTCAACGAGGAGGCGGGCCGCCTGCCCGGTGTGGAGATCCTGGTCATCTCCATGGACCTGCCCTTTGCCCAGAAGCGGTGGTGCGGCGCCGCCGGGGTGGAGGCGGTGAAGACCCTCTCCGACTACCGGGATGCCTCCTTCGGCCAGGCCTACGGGGTGCTGATCAAGGAGTGGCGTCTCCTGGCCCGGGCTACCTTCGTCGTGGACCGCAACGGCACCGTGGTCTTCGCGGAGTACCTGAGCGAGCCGACCCAGCAGCCCACCTACGAGAAGGTGCTGGAGGCGGCTCGGAAGGCGGCCCAGGGCTGAGCCGGCCGGGGAGCGAGGCCCAAGGTTCTTCGGCACCGGCCCCGTCCGCTGCCGTCGGCAGCGGACGGGGCTGGCTTATTGGGGCAGCCCGGGTTCCGGTAGGCCGGCCCCGGGCCGCCTGGCCTGCCGGCGGTTGGCCTTGGGCCGCCCGGCTTTACTGGCGGCCGGCCTAGGGCCGCCCGACCTCCGGGAGGTCAACTTCCGGGAGATCGTCCTCCGGGTCGAGCACCGGTAGGTCTGCCGGCACCGTCTCCGGATACTTCAGCCCCGTGCCGGTGTTCAGCAGCACCACCCGATCCTCCCGGCGCAGGAAGCCCTCCTGGCGGAGGCGCCGGGCCGCGGCGACCAGGGCTGCGCCTTCGGGGCAGAGGAAGACCCCTTCGGCCCGGCCTGCCTCCCGGATCCCGGCCAGGATCTCCGGGTCGGTGACCGCCACCGCCGTCCCGCCGGTGGCCCGGATCGCCTCCAGGACCAGGAAGTCCCCGAGGGGCTTGGGGACTCGGATTCCCCCGGCCACGGTGGCCGCACCCGGCCAGAACTCCGCCCGGTCCTTCCCTTCCCGGAAGGCCTGGACGATGGGGGCGCAGCCGGCGGCCTGAACCGCGACCAGCCGGGGGAAGGGGCGGCGGATCCAGCCCAGGGCCTCCATCTCCAGGAGGGCCTTGTAGATGCCGATGATCCCCACCCCGCCGCCGGTGGGGTAGAGGATCGCGTCGGGCAGCCGCCAGCCCATCTGCTCGGCGATCTCATAGCCCATGGTCTTCTTGCCCTCGAGCCGGTAAGGCTCCTTGAGGGTGGCGGCCTCGAACCAGCCGTACCGCAGGGCCGCCCGGGCGGCGACGGCGCCGGCGTCGGAGATTAGCCCCCGGACCAGGAAGGTCCGGGCTCCGGCCAGGGCACACTCCCGCATGGGCAGGGCCTCGGCGTCCTCCGGCATTACCACCACGCACCCCAGGCCCGCCCGGGCGGCGTACAGGGCCCAGGCCGCCCCGGCGTTGCCCGCGGTGGGCAGGGCTAGGACCCGGGCCCCCAGCTCCCGGGCCCGGCTCACCCCCACCGCCGCGCCCCGGGACTTGAAGGTTCCCCCGGGGTTCACCCCCTCGTCCTTCAGCCAGAGATCCGGGAGGTCCAGGGCGGCGCCCAACCGGGGCACGGGGTAGAGGGGAGTCATCCCTTCCCCTAGGCTGACCACCTGGGCCGGGTCCCGGACCGGCAATAGCTCCCGGTACCGCCAGAGGGTGGGCGGCCGCTCCCGGAGCCGGTCCCGATCCAGTTCCTGCCTCGCCCGGTCCAGGTCGTACCGGGCCAGGAGGGGGCTGCCGCAGGGGCAGAGGTTCTGCAGCCGGTCCGGGTCCTGTCGGCTGCTGCACCGGGGGCACTCCAGGTGGGCGAGGTAGCTCACGGCCGGGCACCCTCCGTATACAAAATATCCCATCCGATAGAATCTTCGCCCATAGAGACGTTTCTATGGAAGATTCTCCGCCGCCAGCCCATCCCCTGCCGGCCCCCGGCCGCACCTTTGCCGCCGGGGGCCGATACCCTGGAGGGAGGAGAGCGGCCCTCGGCCTCGGCCGGGGCCGGAAGGGGAGTGAGCGCCATGGCGGCGGAAGAGCAGTTTCCGCCGGGGGAGTTGGCGGCGGTAGCCCAGCGGCTGGAGGCCGCGGGGCCGGAGGCGACCCTGCGCTGGGCGGCGGAGACCCTCGGGCCGGATCGGGTGGCGGTGGCTTGCAGCTTCGGCGCCGAGGATATGGTGCTGGTGGACCTCTGGAGCCGGGTGAACCCGGGGGGCCAGGTCTTTTACCTCGACACCGGGCTACTCTTTCCCGAAACCTATGGGACCCGGGACCGGCTCCTGGCCCGGTATCCGGTCACCGTCACCCGGTACGCCCCCCGGATCTCCCTCGAGGAGCAGGCGGAGGAGTACGGGGACGAGCTTTGGAACCGGGACCCCGACCGGTGCTGCGGCCTGCGGAAGGTGGAGCCCCTCGCCCGGGCCCTACGGGGTCTCCGGGGCTGGGTGACCGGCATCCGCCGGGAGCAAGCCCCCACCCGGGCCAGCGCGCAGGTGGTGGAGTGGGACCACCGGCACGGGCTGGTCAAGGTCAACCCCCTGGCGGCCTGGACCTGGGACCAAGTCTGGGCGTACATCCGGGAGCACGGCGTGCCCTACAACCCCCTCCACGACCGGGGCTATCCGAGCATCGGCTGCAGGCCCTGTACCCGGCCGGTAACTCCCGGGGAGGACCTCCGGGCCGGTCGCTGGCCGGGCTTTGCCAAGACCGAGTGCGGTCTGCACCGCTGAGGGGGTGCGGGCCATGGCCATCGGCCCGGACCCTGGCCGCGGCCCTGTCCGGCGATGGATAGGCCCCACCTGGAGATGCATACGCTACCCTTGAGCAGGAGCCCGCCCCTTCCCGGCGGGCTCCTGGCTTTGCCGGCAGGCTCCGCGCCGCGGGCCTGGGCCCAGGGGGCGCTGCCGGGCTGGGCCGTGCGGTAGCACCGGGCCCGGCGCGCCGCGACGCAGGGCCCGGTCGTTGGGTGGGCCGGGGCGCTGGGCGCCTGGCGGACGGTGCGCCGCAGCGCTGGGTTGTGGCGGCGCACCGGGGCGCCGGAAGTGGGACATCCTAACTCCGGGCCCTGGGCCGTGGAGGTTTGCTGCCGGGAAAGTGCCAGCCATCCCCCTTTTCCGCCGGGGTCGCCCCGTGCCATAATGGAAGACGGCCGATTCCATTTCGTGGCAGGCTGCCCGGGTAACCTGTCGAACAGGCTGCCCCGGCAGACCGGGCCGCCTGCGGCCGGAGGTCTCCGGGAAGAGGTGAGGGGCATGTGGAAGGTCATCTACGTCGCATCGAATCAGGAGGTGGCCGCCCGGCTCCGGGACGCCCTCGCCCGGGAGGGACTTCTGGTGAACTTGCGACCTGTGCGGGGGACCGAGGGTTCGGGACCGGTGGAGATTCTGGTTCCCCGGGCGGAGGCCCGGGACGCATACGAACTCCTGACCGAGATTCTCGGGCGGACCCAGCCGCCCCGGCCCTAGACCACCGGCCGCCCCACCCATCCTAAGACCATCGGCTGACCCGACTTAGACCACAGATCGGGCCTCAGAACTTCTGTAAGCCCGTTCTTCCCCTGATAGACGCCCTCCGCTCACTTTGGTAAAATAGGTTAACAAAGTCCGAGAAGGGGATGGCCAGTGAAGCGGATTGGAGTTCTCACCAGCGGCGGCGATGCGCCCGGCATGAACGCCGCCATCCGGGCGGTGGTACGCCGGGGACTCTCACTGGGGCTTGAGGTCTACGGCATCCGCCGTGGTTTTGCCGGGCTGATCGCCGGGGACTTTGTCCCCCTGTCGGTGCGGGACGTGGGGGATATCATCCATCGGGGCGGCACTATCCTCCGCACCGCCCGGAGCGAGCGGTTCATGACCCCCGAAGGCCAGCAGGAGGCCCTGGAGCAGATCCGGGCTGCCGGCCTGAGCGGTCTGGTGGTCATCGGTGGCGATGGTTCTTTCCGGGGGGCCAAGGTGCTGACCGACGCCGGGGTGCCTTGTGTCGGAATCCCCGGGACCATCGACAACGACATCGCCGGCACCGACGCCACCATCGGCTTTGACACCGCGGTCAACACCGTGGTCCAGGCGATGAACGCCATTCGGGACACCGCTACCTCCCACGAGCGGATCTTCGTCCTGGAGGTCATGGGCCGGCACAGCGGCTGGATCGCCCTGGCCGCGGGGCTGGCCGGGGGTGCCGAGTCGATCCTCATCCCCGAGGTGCCTTTCTCTCTGGATGAGGTCTGCAAGCGGCTGCGGGAGAGCCGGGAGAAGGGCAAGCGCCACTCCATCATCCTGGTGGCCGAAGGGGTCGGCAGCGGCTTTGCCATCGCCGAGGCCATCAAGGAGCGGACGGGGTTTGAGACCCGGGTGACGGTCCTCGGCCACATCCAGCGAGGCGGCCCGCCCACGGCCCAGGACCGGATCCTCGCCAGCCGGCTGGGCGCGAAGGCGGTCGAGCTCCTGGCGGAGGGCCGGGGCGGGGTCGTGGTGGGAATTATCAATGGGGAGATCGCGGTCCACCCCATCGATGAGGTGGTGGGCAAGACCAAGCCGATCCCCACGGAGCTGGTTTCCCTGGCCGAGGTGCTGGCCATCTGAGCCGTCTTCCGGGAGCCGCGCCCCCGGTCCGGCGGCAAGACCGGAACGCAGGAGGAACACATACCCATGCGCAGGACGAAAATTGTCGCGACCATTGGCCCGGCCAGCGAGCGGGTCGAGGTGCTGACGGAACTGATCGCCGCCGGCATGAACGTCGCCCGGCTGAACATGTCCCACGGCTCGCAGGAGGAGCACCGGCGGCGGATTGAAGCGGTGCGGGAGGCCGCCCGGCGGATGGGCCGCCGGGTCGCGATCATGCTGGACCTCAAGGGCCCGGAGATCCGGATCGGCACCTTCCCCGAGGGCAAGGTGGTCCTCCGGGAGGGGGACCGGTTCACCCTCAGCACCGAGCCCCGGGAGGGCGGGCCTGACGGGGTTTACGTCGCCTACCCACAGCTGACCCAGGACGTGGCCCCGGGCCGGCTGATCTACCTGGACGACGGCAACATCGTCCTTGAGGTGGTGGCCGTCGCGGACACCCAGGTGCACTGCAAGGTGCTGGTGGGCGGGGTCCTCTCCGACCGGAAGAAGGTGAACCTCCCGGGCACCCGGGTCTCCCTGCCGCCCCTGTCGGAGAAGGATGTGGAGGACATCCGCTTCGGCGTCGAGATGGATGTGGACTTCATCGCTGCCTCTTTTGTCCGGAAGGCCGCGGATGTCCTGGCGATCCGCAAGGTCCTGGAAGAGGCCGGCGGCCGGCAGCAGATCATCGCCAAGGTCGAGTCCCAGGAGGGCTTTGACAACCTCGAAGAGATCCTCCAGGTGGCCGACGGCCTGATGGTCGCCCGGGGCGACCTGGGGGTCGAGGTGCCCACCGAAGAGGTTCCGCTGATGCAGAAGGCGATGATCGCCCGGGCCAACGCCCTGGGCAAGCCGGTGATCACCGCCACCCAGATGCTCGAGTCGATGGTGAAGCACCCCCGGCCTACCCGGGCCGAGGCGTCGGACGTGGCCAACGCGATCTACGACGGCACCGACGCGATCATGCTCTCCGCGGAGACCGCCGCGGGGGATTACCCCGTGGAGGCGGTCCGGACCATGGCCCGGATCGCGGAGCGGACCGAGGCGGCCCTGGACTACCCGGGGATCCTGGAAGGGAAGCGGCGTCAGGCCGGAGCGACCCTCGCCACCGTCACCGAGGCGATCTCCCACGCCACGGTCTCGACCGCGGCGGACCTGGGGGCGGCGGCCATCATCACCGCGACGGTCTCGGGCTTTACTGCCCGGATGGTCTCCAAGTACCGGCCCCAGGCTCCCATCATCGCGGTGACCCCCCATGAGCACGTGGCCCGGCAACTCTGCCTGGTCTGGGGGGTGACCCCGGTGGTGATGCCCGAGACCGACAACACCGACGAGATGATCGAGCGGGCGGTCCAGGGGGCCCTGACCAGCGGCCTCGTCAAGGGCGGCGATCTGGTGGTCATCACCGCGGGCGTCCCGGTGGGGACCCCGGGGAGCACCAACCTGATCAAGGTCCAGACGGTGGCCGAGGTCCTGGCCCAGGGCACCGGCATCGGCCGGCAGCCGGTGGTGGGCATCGCCCGGGTGGTCCGCACTCCCGAGGAGGCGGAGACCCTCCAGGCCGGGGAGATCCTGGTGGCGCCCTTCACCGATGCCGAGTACGTCCCCGCCATGGAGCGGGCGGCCGCGGTGGTGACCGAGGAGGGGGGCTACACCTCCCACGCCGCAGTGGTCTGCCTCTCCCTGGGGATCCCGGTGGTGGTGGGTGCCCAGGGGGCGACCCGGGTGATCCGCACCGGGGAAGTCATCACCGTCGATACCCCTCGAGGGCTGGTCTATCGGGGCCGGGCCACAACCCGGTAAGGCCTGGCTCGTCGGCAGCCCGGCGCCGGCTTGGCCGGCGGCCGGGCTGCGGCGCGTCCGGTCTCTGTCCGAGGGGTGCCCTGCCCCGCTGGGGTAGAGTTTGCACTGTGCGTATGGTATAAATGGAATCAAGCCCGTTTTCGTTGTGACCACTGTCACCTGACCCCCACATCGCAGGCGGGTAGAATACGAATCGGAGAGCAGCCCCCTCCGGGGCCAGCCAGGAGGTCGAAAGGGCATGGCACTGAGCCGTGAGGCCATCATGGAGGTGCTCCGGGCGGTACAGGATCCCGAGCTGCACCGGAGCATCGTGGACCTAGACATGGTAAAGGACCTGCGCATCGACGGCAACGACGTCACCGTCGTCATCAACCTGACGGTGCCCGGCTGCCCGCTGAAGGCCCACTTCCAGCGGGATGTGGCCCAGCGGCTGCGGGAGGCCTTCCCGGAGATCGGCCGGGTGAACGTGGAGTTCGGCGCCATGACCGACCAGGAGCGGGCGGCGGTGGCAGCCAAGGTCCGGGGCGGCAGCCCTGGCGCCGCCGCGGCGACCCCGGCCACCGCGGAGCTGGCGGCCCGGTACCGGATCATCGGCGTGGCCTCGGGCAAGGGCGGGGTCGGCAAGTCCACCACCACCGTCAACCTGGCGGTGGCCCTGCGCCAGTTGGGTTACAAGGTGGGCATCATCGACGCGGACATCTACGGCTTCTCCATCCCCCGGATGATGGGGAACATGAGCCGGCCGGTGGTCCTGGACGAGCAGACCATCGTGCCGGTGGAGAGCCACGGGGTGAAGTTCATCTCCGCGGGCTCTCTGGTGGACGAGGGGACGCCCATCATCTGGCGCGGCCCGATGCTGGGCAAGATGATCGAGCAGTTCCTGACCCACGTCCTCTGGGGCGACCTGGACTACCTGCTCCTGGATCTGCCCCCGGGTACCGGCGATGTGCCCCTCTCGGTGGCGCAGATGCTGCCGAAGACCGACATCATCATCGTCACCACCCCCCAGGCGGCGGCCTCCCAGGTGGCCAGCCGGGTGGGGGCGATGGCCCAGAAGACCAACCAGCGGGTCATCGGGGTCATCGAGAACATGGCCTACTTCATCTGCGACAACTGCCAGAAGGAGCACCATATCTTCGGTAAGGGCGGGGCTGAGGCTCTGGCGAAGAGCCTGGGCACCGAGGTCATCGCCCGCATCCCCCTGGAGGGGGAGGTCCGTCTGGGCGGCGACGTGGGCGACCCGGTGGTGATCGACCGGCCCGACTCCCCGGCGGCCCAGGCCTTCCTGGCGGCGGCCCGGCGGGTGGCGGAGGTGGCGCCGCCCCCGGTGTGGAGCGACGAGCTGCGGGTGCTCTGAGCACCGGCTGGCCGCTCTGGGCAGCAGGCCAGGGGAGTAGGAGAAGGGTAACAGCCCTGGCGAAGAGCGGGCAAGAGCCCAAGCGTCGGCGAAGAGAAGAGCGGGCAGGATCGGCG
>JAKKUO010000006.1 GCA_021890795.1 Bacillota bacterium
CCATACCAGGGCCAGGGCCGGGACCAGGGCCAGGAGGGCCCAGGGCGCGGCGAACGCCAGGGCCAGGGGCAGGGTGAGCCCCAGGGGCAGGGGTGGAGCCGCCCCCGGGGCCGGAGGGGCCGCGGGCCCCGGCGCCAACAGCCAGGCAGCGTCAAAGGCCACGGGCATCGACCCACCACTCCGCAAAGGAGAGGATCAGGGCCGCGGCGACCAGCCACGGCCAAAGGGGCCGGGGCGAGGCCGCCGGCCGGGCCCCGGCGATTTCGTCGGGCAGGGGGACCGCCGCCGGGGCGATCCGGGACTCCCCGGGGAGGTAGCCGCCCACCGGGACGAGGCTGACGACCTGCTGGCCCCCTGCCCGGACCTGAACCAGCCGGTGGAGCCCGGGCATCCGGGGCGTGAGGGGCGCCGGCGGCCAGGGCGGGGCGAGGTCCTGCCGCCGCCCCTCGGGGTCCTCCAGGTAGAGGGCCTCGGCCAGGGGCAGGGGCGGCAGGGGGACCGACACCCCGGGCCGCAGGTCTCCGGCGAGGACCGGGGGCCGGGGTACGAGCCAGTCGATCAGGTTGGCCATCAGCACCGGAAAGGCCGGCCGCAGGGGGAGGTCCGAGTCCTGGAGGGCAAAGGCCAGGACCGCCCGCCGGCCGCCCCTGTCCTCCTGGACGGCCAGGAGAGGATGCTGGGCGGCCCCCTCCCCGCCCGCCGCCGGGGACCCGCCACTCGGTCCGCCCGGGGAAGCCCCGCCGGGGCTGGGCCCCGTCGGGAGGGCCGTGCCGGGCCCCAGGCCGCCCGCGGGCGCCGCGCTCCCGGCCGCCGGAGCCACCACCAGGGGCTGCCAGCCCTCGCCCAGGGCCAGCGCCTGGGCCCGGGCCACGTGCACCTCGGACCAGTCCACGTGCCGGAGCACCGGGTGCCCCTCCGCCCCGGGCACCGGAGCCAGGGGACCCGGCAAGAAGCTCCCAACTGCGGGGGGCAGCACACCCGGCCCGCCGGACCCCGCCCCCTCCGGCGGCCCCACCACCAGGACGCTCCCTGCCGGCCAGGCTTCGGGCCGCCAGCCGGCGAAGATGGTCAGGTCAAAGCCCCCCCGGGCCACGCCGGCGTAGTCCTCCGGCGGCACCCGGTAGACCTCCACGCCCCCGTGGGCCAGGAGGACTTGCTCCAGGAACCCGCCCCCCTCCGCCGCGACCAAGAGCACCCGGGGCCGGTCCCCGGCGGAGGGCACCGCGACCGCGCTGTCGTCGTGGGCCAGGGCGTTCTCCCCGGGGTCCAGCCCCGTGAGCTCGGCGCGGAAAGCCTCCGCCGGGGGCAGGTCCGGCCAGGTCAGGTAGGCCGTCTCCCCGGGCTCCACCGCAAAGGGCTGGCTCCCCAGGGGCGCCGGCCCGCCGGGGCCAAGGCCCACCAGGGCAACCCGGCCGGCCACCGGCCGGTCCCCGAGGTTCACCACCCCTACCTGGGCCACCAGCCGCCCGTCGCTCTCCCCGAGCTGGAGGCCGGTGAGGGCGACGTTCCGGCCGTGGCTCCCCACCGTCACCTGCCGGAGGCGGACCCCCGGGGGCGGGGCAAAGTCCGGGGGGAGCGACAGCCCCCCGTCGGTGACCAGCACCCACTCCGCGGCCTCCTCCCCGGTGACCGCGGCGGCCACGGCCAGGGCCGCCTCCAGGTCGGCCTCGCCGTACTCCGGCTCCTGGCCGGCGAGGGCCTCGGCCACCGGCCGGGTCCCGGTGGCCCCCGCCACCAGCACCTGGGGCTCGCTGTCCATCCGAATCACCGTCAGCCGGTCCCGGGGGCCCAGGTCCGCCGCCATCTCCCGGACAGCCGCGACGGCGGCAGCGAACCGGGTCGGGTCCACATCCGTGGCCCGCATGCTCCCCGAGGCGTCGAGGAGCACCACCCGGTGCAGGCCCCCGCCCAGGCCGCCCCCGGCCCAGAGGGGCCGGGCCGCGGCCAGGGTGAGGAGCAGGGCGAGGGCTAGCTGCAGCCAGAGGATGAGCCGCGGCCGGAGCCGCTGCCAGGGGGCGTTGGCAGCCTGGTCCGGGGGCGCCGGCGGCCAGAGGAGGAGGCTGGAGACCCGCCGCCGGGGCCGCCGGCGGCGGAGGAGGTAAAGGAGCAGAATCGCCGGCAAGGTGAGCCCCAGGGCCAGGGCCCCGGGGGCCTCCCACAGGGGCACCGGTCAGACCCTCCTTCCGCACCTATCCGTGGACCGTCAGCAGCCCGGCCCGGGGCAGGTCCCGAAGCACCGCCCCGGGCACGGGCACGCCCGTGCTGAGGGCCACATGCCGCACCCCCCGGCGGTGGCACTCCCCCCGCACCGCCTCCAGGAAGGCCGCCAGCCGCTCCCGGTAGGCCTCCAGCCCCCGGGGGCTCCAGACCGCCTCCCGGCAGAGGCCGGTCTCCGCATCCTCCAATTCCAGTTCCCCGGCCAGGGGCGGCTCCCACTCCTCCGGCGCCAGGGGCTGGATGACCGCGGGGTCAAAGCCCCGGGCCCCCAGGGCCCCGAGGGCCGCCACCGCCTGGGGCCAGTCGGGGGTCAGGAGGTCGCTCAGGAGCACCGCCGGCCCGGAGGGAAGGGGCAGCCCCCGGAGCCTGGCCAGGGCCTCCCCCAGCCGCACCTCCCCCGCCGGGGGCGGCACCGCCCCGAGGCGGGCAAAGAGGGCCCCGAGGCCCTCCCGGCCCGCGGCCGGGGGCAAGAGCCGGGGGCCGCCGGGCTCCAGGAGCACCACCACCGCCGTCGCCTGGTGCTGGAGGACGCCGATCTGGGCCAGGGCCGCGGCCACCGCCAGGGACCAGCGCCCCTTGTGCCCCGGGCCCTCGCCCAAGTCCATGGAGCCGCTCCGGTCCAGGATCAGCACCACCGCCTGCTCCCGGTCCTCGGCAAACTGCCGGGTCAGAAGCCGCCGGTGCCGGGCGTAGGCCCGCCAGTCCACCAGCCGGGGGTCGTCCCCGGGGGCGTAGGGGCGGTGGTCGAGGAACTCCAGCCCCCGGCCCTTCTGCCGGGACCGGTCCGGTCCCGCCCAGCGGCCGGCCGCGGGCTGCCGGAGGGCAAACCGCAGCCGGGTGAGGGCCAGGGCGAAGCCCTCGTCCCAGCCCGGGAAAGAGGCGGAGGCCGGGCCCGGGGCGGGGGTCACGCCCGCACCGGCGGCCGCACCGCCGCCAGCACCGCCCGGACCAGGTCTTCGGGGCCGATCCCCTCCGCCCGGGCCTCGAAGTTCACCGCCACCCGGTGCCGGAGGGCTGGGAGGGCGACGGCCTCGATGTCCCCGAAGGAGACCCCCCACCGGCCGGCCCGGAGAGCCCGGACCTTGGCCCCCAGGACCAGGGCCTGGAGCCCCCGGGGGCTGGCACCGTACCGGGCGTAGCGGCGGACCTCCTCCACCGGGGAGCGGTCCGGGTGGGTCGCGGCCACCAGCCGGACCGCGTACTGGAGGACCGGCGGCGCCACCACCACCTGCCGGACCAGTTCCGCCGCGGCCAGGAGGTCCCCGGCCTCCAGTACCCGGGGCACCGGCGGTTCCTCGCCGCCGGTGGTCCGCAGGGCGATCTCCGCCAGTTCCTCCTCGGTGGGAAAGGGGACCAGGACCTTGTAGAAGAAGCGGTCCAGCTGGGCCTCGGGCAGGGGGTAGGTTCCCTCCTGCTCCAGGGGGTTCTGGGTGGCCAGGACAAAGAAGGGCCGGGGCAGGGGATGGGAGACCCCCGCCACCGTCACCGCCCGCTCCTGCATCGCCTCCAGGAGGGCGCTCTGGGTCCTGGGGGTCGCCCGGTTGATCTCGTCGGCCAGGAGGAGGTTGGTGAAGATGGGGCCGGGGTCGAACCGGAGGCCGCCGCCCTGGGGGTCGAGGATCTGGCTGCCGGTGATGTCCCCGGGCATCAGGTCCGGGGTGAACTGCACCCGGCCGAAGCCCAGGCCGGTGGCCTGGGCGAGGGTCTTCACCAGCAGGGTCTTGCCGAGCCCCGGCACCCCCTCCAGGAGCACGTGGCCCCCGGCCAGGAGCGCTTCCACCACCTGCTCCACCACCTCGGCCTGGCCGACGATTCGGGTCCTGAGGGCCCGGTCCAGGGCCGCCAGCCGCTCCCGCAGGGCAGCGGCGGCCTCCGCCAGGGCCTCGGTATCCGGAGTTCCGGCCGAGGTTTTCGCCAGGCTCGGGGCCGGGGTTTGGGCCGGAGTCTCCACTCTCCTCCCCGGCGGGGGACTCCTCCGCCGGGCCGCCGGGCCCTTCGGCCCCCTCGCCGCCTTCCTCCGGGCCGGCGGCCAGCTCCCGGGCCGCCTCCCGGAAGGCGGCGGCCAGGTCCGGCACCCCCCGGCTCTCGTTGGCCGCGGCCTGGAGGGCCAGGGCCAGCTCCTGCCGCTCCTCGGCCGGGGCCACTGCAGCCTCCAGGGCCAGTTCCGCCACCGCCGCCCGCACCGCCGCGGGATCCCGGGCCGCCAGGGCCTGGGCCACCGCTGCCAGCCGGGGCTGGCCGGCCCAGGCCTGGGCCAGCCGGCTCAGGGTCTGGGCCCGGGCCACGTCCTCCGGGGAGGGCAGCCGGGCCAGTTCCTCCCGGGCCGCGGCCACCGCCCTGGCAGCCTCGGCCGCCCCCTCGGCCCGGTCCAGTTGCCTCAAAAGCTCATCCAGCCGGGCCCGCACCGCCTCCGCAAGGGGGACGGCCTCCGGGGGCAGGGCCCCTTCCCACGGGGCGGCCAGGGCCGCCACCTCCGCCCGGGCCCGGGTCACCGCCTCCCGCTCCCGGGCCCGGGCCTGGGCCCGCTCCGCGGCCGGGTTGGGCAGCAGGGGCAGGACCAGCAGCGCCGCGGCCAGGATCCCCACCCCACGCCAGCGGCGCCAGGAGGGCACCACCGGGTAGTCCCGGGGATCGAGGCGGGCCAGGGCTGCCAGGGCCTCCCGCTCCAGCAGGGGAGCCGCCGGGTGGCGAGCAGTCAGGGCGTACCAGGCGGAAGTGACCCGCTCCTCGAGCCCCAAGCCGTCCACCGCCAGGGCCACCTCCCCAGGCCCCGACGGCCGGCGGAGCCAGACCGCCGCCGCCCCGGCGAACCCGGCCAGGAAGGCGGCCGCCGCCAGGACCAGGGGATGGAGGAGCCAGGACCACCCCGCCCCTCCGGCCGCCCAGCCCACCGTCCGGTAGGCCAGGAGCGGCAGGAAGGCGCTGGCCAGACCCCAGGTGAGGGATGCCCGGAGCCCCTCGGCCAGCCACCGGCCCCGGACCCGCCGGGCAAAGGGGCGGAGGGCCGCATCCAGCCGGGCCCCGGGGCTTTGCTCCCCTTGCCGCACGGCTCGGCCGCTGCCCTCTCCTCGCCTCACGGCCTGGCCGCCGCCCTGCCCCCCCTGACGGTTCGGCCGCCGCTCCTCCCCCGCCTCACGGCCCGGCCGGCACCCGGGGCCGGCGCCGGAGCCAGGCCCGCAGGTTGCCGCTCCCTCCCAGCCGCCAGGCGGCCCCCGCGACGGCCACCCCAGCGGTGCCGAGGCTGATGAGCAGGTGCTGGACCCAGGGCGCGAGGGCGGTCACCACCCGGAGTTCCCCGCCAGGCGTCAGGGTGACATAGGTCTGCCGGAGGGGCAGAACCCCGCTGCCCCGGCTGCCGGAGAAGCCTGAGATGACCGACACCGGCCCGTAGGTGTACACCGTGGTGGCAGGCATCCCACCGGGGACGGCCTGCACAGTTACGGCGCCGCCGCTCATCGGCCCAATCCCGAGCATGGCCCTGAGCAGATCCCCCAGCAGGGGCAGCCCCTCGCCTTCCGGCCCCTGGAAGGCCGAGTCCAGAGCCACCAGGGGGCTTGCGCTCAGGTACCACGGCAGCGGCCCGCCCTGGGGCCGGGTCCCGAAGGGGTCCCGCTCCTGTGCCAGTGACCGTTGCACCTCGCCCACAATCGGCAAGCCGAACAGGACGAAGAGCACCACCAGGTAGCTGACCAGGGTGGCCACCTGGGTGCGGCGGAAGAGGGCGGAGAAGAAGAGCCCCACCGCGGCGAAGGCCACCGCGGAGGTGGCAGCAAGCAGGACGGCCGTCACCACGTAGGAGACCGGTACGCCGCCGAAGAGGTAGACCAGCGCGTAGGCGGGGATGGTGGCCAGGAGCAGGTAGAGGACGTAGACCACCGAGGAGAGGAGCTTGCCCAGGGCGATCCCCAGGGGGGAGGCCCGGGTGACCAGCAGGAGGTCGAGGGTCTTCCGCTCCCGCTCCCCGGCGATGGCCCCAGTGGTGAGGGCCGGGGTGATGACCGCGAGGAGGAGGGTCGAGCCGACGACCAGCGCGGTGAAGAGCCAGAGGCCCACCTGGACGCTCAGGGCGCCGAAGAACCGGGTGACAACCCAGAGGACCCCCGAGATCCCTCCGGCGACCGCCAGCAGGTAGAGGGTGAGGAGGGCCGCCGGCCGCACCCCCCGGCTCCGGGCCCGGAGTTCCTTGGCCAGCATCGGCCGGACGCCGCTCAGCAGGTCTTCCCACCACACCTTCAGCCCCCTCATGATGCGGCCTCCTCCGGGAACCCTCCTGATGCCGCCTCCTTCGGGGACCCTCATGGCGCCACCTCCTCCCGGGAGATCTGGAGGAACAGGTCCTCCAGATCCCCCGCCTGCCGAGAGAAGTGGACCACCGGCAGCCCGTCCCGGACCAGGTGGGCCAGGACCGCCGCTGCGCCTCCCGGATCCCCGGTGAAGCCGAACTCGACCCGGTCCTCCTCCACCAGGACGCCGGTCACCCCGGGGCAGCCCTCGAGGAGGGCGCCGGCCCGCTCCGGATCCCGCAGGACCCGGACCACATAGGTGGCCGTCTGGGCCTCGGCCAGGATGGCCTCCACCGGGCCGGCCCGGACCACCCGCCCGGCCCGGACGATCCCCACGTGGGTGCAAAGGTCCGCCAGTTCCCGGAGGATGTGGGAGGAGATGACGACGGTCTTGCCCATCCGCCCCAGCTCCCGGAGAAGTTCCCGCATCTCCACCCGGGCCACCGGGTCGAGGCCCGAGGCCGGCTCGTCCAGGAGAAGCACCTGGGGATCGTGGATCAGGGCCCGGGCGAGGCAGAGCCGCTGCTGCATCCCCCGGCTCAGGCTGTCGACAAAGGCGTCCCGCTTGTCAGCCAGCCCCACCAGTTCCAGCAGGTCGTCCCGGAGCCGGCGGGCCGCCGCCCCCCGGATGCCCATGGTCCCAGCGTAGAACTCCAGGTACTCCCCGACCCGGAGGTCGTCGTAGACCCCGAAGAAGTCGGGCATGTAGCCGATGATCTGCCGCACCTCCCGGCGGTGGCGGACCACGTCGTACCCGCCGATCTCCGCTGCACCGCCGTCGGGGAGGAGCAGGGTGGCCAGGATCCGGAGGGTGGTGGTCTTCCCGGCGCCGTTCTGGCCGATGAAGCCGAAGACCGCCCCCCGGGGGACTGCAAAGGTCATCCCGTCCAGGGCCCGGAGCCGGCCGTAGCGTTTTGTGAGCCCCTCCACCCGGATCACCCGTCCACCCTCCCCTCGAAGGTCACCTCGGGTACCTCAAACTGCACCTTCCGCCCGTCCTGGGCGCTGACCTGCACCCGCACCTCGCCGCCGGGGCCCAGGTACCGGCCCGCCGGCTCGATCCGGGCCACTTCCTGGCCCCCCGGCAGGGGGTCCCAGGTGCCGGTCTCCCAGTTGTAGATGCGGAAGATCCCCTCCGGCGCCGGCATCTGGGGCGGACCGCCGGAGCCGGCCGCCCCGGAGCCGGGGGCCCCCGGGGCGTCCGCAATCAGCGCGGTGGTCACCTCCAGGACCTCCACCCTGGCCTCCTCCGGCAGCGGCGGAAAGGAGGCAAAGGTCATGTACCCCTCGTCGAACTCGACCCACGGCCCGGTCGACCCCTGCAGGACACTCCACTCGTGGCTGGAGCTCTCCACCATGGCCACGACGGCCAGTTCCGGCGGCAGCCGGAAGGGCCCCGGCGGCAGGCGCAGGGTAAGGCGCTGCTCCACCAAGCTGAGGGCGTGGAGGCGCCGGCCCGGCACCCCGGCCGCCACCCACTCCGCCCCGACGGGATCCCGGGTGAAAGCCAGAAAGGTGAGGGACAGTTTCCTGGAGCCCGGACCGGGGACCGTCAACTCGATGAGCCGCTGCAGCATCTCCACCCGGCGACCGGTCTCCGCATCCCGGGGCGGCAACTCGTACGGTTCCCACGGAGAGAGCCCCCCGGCCGCCGGGCCGCCGCCCGCCTGGCGCGGCCGGCCGTACATCCGGGTTGTGATGGGCGGACCATGATCAAACGGGTCCTGGGAGGCGATGGGGATCCGCACCTCCCGGCTGGCCCCCGGCGGCAGGTCCCCTAGCCGGGCCACCTCGGCGCCCAGCAGCACCGCCGCGTCTTCCAGGTGCCAGCCGGTCTCGTTGGTCACCGTACCGACCACCGCGTTGCCCTCGACCCGCAGGTCCGCCGCGATCCGGCCGGCGCCGCCCTCGAGCCCACGGCGCACAGCCACCGAGCGCACCTGCCACTGGCCGGTGCGGGAGGTCACCGTGGTCTCCCGACCAGTCACCACCTGGTAAGGGGGCTCCTGGAGAGCGCCCGGGTCGAGAGCAGCCGCGAGCACCCCCGGCTGCGGACCGGGCTCCGAGAGTTCCATCACCCGCACCGGCAGCGGTTCCGGCAGCCGGACCACCAGTTCATCCCGGCTGGGGGCGAAGAAACCCGCAGCCATGGCCTGCTCCCCGCCGCCCCGGCCGTCGAGGGTGATGTGGCTGACCAGGTGGACCAGCAGGTCCCGGCCCTGCACCTTCACCCCGACCACGTACAGCCCCAGGCCGGTGGCCAGGGCCAAGGCCGGCACCACCGCCCAGACCCACACCTGCCGCCGCAGCCGGGCCAGGAGGCCGTGGGCCAGCGGCCCGGCCAGCAGGGCGAAGCCGCCCAGGACCAGGGCCACCGTCTGCCAGCCCGGGATGGCCTCCGGAGAGACAAACCCGGCCAGTTGGGCCAGCGTCCACAACCACTCCCCCTTTTGCCGCCCCTGGGCGAACACGGCCCAGCCGTGCACACCCTGGTCCGGCTCCTCCCACAGGGAAAGGACCGGGCTCAGCAGGGCGCGCACGAGGGCCGTCCGGCCCGGCCAGTCGGCCAGGGGGGCCAGAGCCAGGTCGGCCGCCACCACCGTGACAGACCCCAGTCCGAGCCTCCCCCGCCAGACCAGGGGCGCCTCCGGGCTGCCCGCCAGGACCGCCCCGCCCTCAGGCCGGAGCCGGGCCACCGGGGTCGGGGTGGGAGGCGGAGCTTCTCCGGCCCCGGCCCACCGGGCCAGGGGGGTGAGGTCGGCCCCGGTGGCCGCGGCCTCCACCCGGAGGGGCAGGGCGTCCCCCACCAGAGCCGCCAGGTCCTCGGCCAGGGTCGGTCCGCCGGAGAGGAACAGCGCGCCGCCTCCCTTCACCCACTGGGCGATGGCCTGACGCTGGGCGGCCGTCAACTCCGCAGCCCGGCCGCCCTGAATGACCAGGGCCTGGAAGGCCTCGAGCCGGTCGCCGGTATCGGGGATGGTCTCCGGGCTGAGTTCCGCCGCCGGCACCGGGACCGGCAGGCCCTGCCGGTTGAGGGTCAGACCCCGGAAGGCCTGAACCAGCCCCGGCTCCCGGGAGAGCACCCCGATCATCGGGACGGACCCGTCCCGGCGGGACGGGAGCCGGAGCGGCTGGCTGGCCAGCAGCCGGTCACCCGCGGTGAGCCGGACCTCCAGCTCCTCGGCCCCGGGCGCCCACAGGCCGGTCAGGGGGACCCAGAGGGTGAGGTCCTTCTCCACCCCCGCGGGCAGGGCCACCTCAGTGCCGTAACTGCCCCGGGGTACCCGGACCGGCTGGCTGCCGGAGGCTGTCGACAATCCCACAGCCCAGACCTCGGCCCGGACCGTGAGGTCCTCGGCGCCGCCCCGGAGCCGGATCCGGACCGGCGCCCAGGAGCCCAGTTTGACCTCCCCGCCCCAGCCCGCCTCTGCGGCCAGAATCTCCGGCTCGCCGGCGGCCAGAGCCCCGGGCGTCCAGAGGCATGCGGCCACCGGCAGCAGGATCGACACAACAAGACAGGCCAGGAGTCCTCTCCGGGCCCCCTGCATCGACATCGGCGGCATAACCTCCTCCGATCGCGGGATCCCGCCGGCTGGTTACTCGTAAAGTTAGAACGCCCGAACCCGCCCTCCGGTCCTCCGGCGGCGAACCCGAGGCGGACCCGGCGGCACTGGCGGGCACGCACCGGCCCCACGGGCACCGGCGAGAGACGCGCTAGCAAGACCGCCGGGCCGGAACCCTCTCCCCAGGCTACCCGTTGCCAGGACCGGGGAGAGGATTTTAAACTAAATGTTAGCAGCGTGGTATTTTTGTTATTTTTCGCTTATTCATGGCCTTGACCGGGCTGACAGGGGCCGCCGCCGGCGTGAAGCGGCACCTGCAGCCGCAGGGACGGGGCAGCACGGACCGCAAGCCAGGCGGGAGCCGATCCCGGAACCCAGGCTGCCGGCGGCTCCCGCCGGACCGCTGCAGTCAACAGGAGTGAGGAGGAACCCCGTTTGTCCGCGGCAGGCACCACCAGTATCGCCGCCATCATCCGCCAGAACCGGCTGAGGGTGCTCCTGCAGCCGGTGGTAGACCTGGTCGGGCGGACCGTCTACGGTTACGAAGCCCTCTGCCGGGGGCCGGGAGGGACGGAACTGGAATCGCCCCTCGCGCTCTTTTCGGCCGCGGAGGCCGCAGGGCTGCTGCCGGAACTCGACGAGCAGGCGCTGCGCAACGCCCTCCGGGTCCTCCCCTCCCTCCCCGCCGGCACCTACCTCTTTGTCAACGTCGACCCCCGCACCCTGGTCCGGAAACCCGACCTGGTCCTGCGGGCCCTGGAAGAGCAGCCCTGCCGCGGCCGCCTGGTCGTCGAGGTGACCGAGCACGGCGAGGCAGGGCTGGGCTGGCAGGAGGGGCCCCTGGAGCGGCTCCGGCGCCTGGTGGAGCGGATCGCACTGGACGATGTGGGCAACCGCCATGCCGAACTCTACTCCCTGGTGGCGGTCCGCCCTACCTACGTCAAGATGGACCGCTCCCTGGTCCAGGGGGTGAGCCAGGACCGGCGGAAAGCCACCCTGCTCCGGGCCCTGGTCTGCTTAGGACAGAAGATGGGGTTCATCCCCGTGGCGGAAGGCGTGGAGGCCGGCCCGGACCTTCAGGCCATCCTGCACCTCGGCTTCCGCCACGCCCAGGGCTTCGTCCTCGGCCAGCCGTCGCCCTACCCCGCCCCCCTCGCCCCGGAGGTCCTGACCGCCCTGGGGTAGCGGGCGGCCGCCGCGGCGGCCAGGGGCCCGAGCGCCGGATCTCCTGTTAGGTTTCGCCCCCACGGGGCGGCTCCGGCCCGGCCTCTCTCGGCCTGGCGGCCCCGGGAGCCGTCCCTCTCCCCGCTGCCTCGGGAGGCCGGGCCCCCTCCTCGCCCCGGGCCGCCTCCGACCGGGATGGCTTGCCGGCCTGCTCTCGCCGCTGTCGCTGCTCCTCCATCAGCTCCCGGCAGAGCTTGAGGACCGCTTTTTTCTCGATGCGGCTGACATAGGACCGGGAGATCCCGAGCATCCGGGCGATCTCCCGCTGGGTCTTCCGGGGGCCGCCGGCGATGCCGTACCGAAGCTCGAGCACCTGGCGCTCCTTTCCCCCGAGGCGCTTCAGCTTCTCCCGAAGCAGCCCCTCCTCCAGCCGCCGGCCGACCAGTTCCGGGACCACATCGGGGTCGGAGCCGAGGACATCGATCAGGGTGATCTCATTTCCCTCCCGGTCCACCCCGATGGGGTCGTAGAGGGAGACTTCCCCCCGGGTGCGCTTCAGGGACCGGAGGTGCATCAGGATCTCGTTTTCGATGCACCGGGCGGCGTAGGTGGCCAGTCGGGTGCCCTTGTCCGGTTTGAAGGTGGCGATGGCTTTGATCAGCCCCACGGTGCCGATGGAGATGAGGTCGTCGGTCTCCTCGCCGGTATTGTCAAATTTTTTCACAATATGTGCAACTAGACGCAAATTTCGCTCAATAAGGACACTTCTGGCCTCGGGATCCCCCTTTTGCAGGCGGGTCAGGTAATGGTCCTCCTCCTCCGGCGAGAGAGGCTGGGGAAAGGTGCTGGAGTTGGAGACGTAGCCGGCCATCAGCATCAGGCTGCGGATCAGCAGTTCGGCCACCTGTCCGAGGAATCCCAGCATCGGTGGCACCTCCCTCGGTCGCACTCCGGACGCTACGTGGCACAAGTCTATGGGAGGGCCCAAGCCTCTGTGCCAGTCCGGAGGGGACCGGGGCAGGAAACCCCTCGAAGTTCGCGGAGGTAGGCCGAGGTCCGGGCGGCAGTGGTATACTGAAGCCATGAGCGCTCCAGACGTGGTCGTGATCGGTGGCGGCCCCGCCGGGCTGATGGCGTGTGTCGCTGCAGCCCGGGCCGGGGCCCGGGTGCTCCTGTTGGAAAAAGGGCCCCGCCTGGCCAGGAAACTGATCGTCTCCGGCGGGGGCCGGTGCAACCTCACCAACCGGAAGCCCGTCCAGGAACTCATCCAGCACATCCCCGGCAACGGCCGGTTCCTGATTCGGGCGCTGCAGGAGTTTGGCAGCGAAGAGATCATCGCCTTCTTCGAAGGGCTGGGGGTCCGGCTGAAAGAGGAGGACAACGGCCGGATCTTCCCGGTGAGCGACCGGGCGGCGACCGTCGCCGAAGCCCTCATCCGGCACGTGCGGGAACTGGGGGTGACCATCCGGCTGAACACGCCGGTGGCCCGGCTCACCTACGCCAACGGCCGGTGCACCGGCTGCATCCTGGCTTCGGGGGAGGCGGTCCCCGCCCGGGCGGTGGTGGTGGCCGTAGGCGGCTGCGCCGCTCCGGAGACCGGATCCACCGGCGACGGATACGCCTGGGCCCGGGACGCCGGCCACACCATCACCCCCCTCTACCCCGCGGAGGTGCCCCTCACCGCTGACGAGCCCTGGGTGCGGGAGCGGACCCTCCAGGGCCTCGCCCTCCGGGATGTCGCCCTCACCCTGTGGGACCCCCGGGGGAAGCGGATCACCACCCAACGGGGGGACGCTCTCTTCACCCACTTCGGCCTGTCCGGGCCGGCGGCCCTCCGGATCAGCCACTACGTGTCGGTCACCCGGCTGAAGCTCGGCGACGTGCCCCTCACCCTCACCATCGACCTCCTGCCCGACTGGAGCCCGGAGCGGGCCGGCCGGGAGATCCAGGGGTTGGCGGCTGCCGAGCCCCGGCGCCTGGTGAAAAACGCCCTCCGCCCCCTCCTGCCGGACCGGATGATCCCGCTCCTGTTGACCCGGGCGGGGGTTCCGCCGGAGGTGACCGGGTCCCACTTCTCCCGGGCCCAGTGCGAGGCCCTGGTCCGGGCGGTCAAGGCCTTCCCGGTGACCATTACCGGCACCCTCTCCCTGCGGAAGGCCTTTGTCACCGGCGGCGGGGTGAGCGTCAAGGAGATCGACCCCCGCACCATGGCCTCCCGACTGGTTCGGGGCCTCTTCTTCGCCGGCGAGGTGATGGACGTCCACGGCCACACCGGCGGGTACAACATCACCATCGCCTTCTCCACCGGGTACGTGGCCGGACGGTCCGCGGCCGCCCTGGCCTTGGAAGAGAGGGAAAAAGGAGAAAACCAGTAGCCCTCCGGGCTGCGTATCGATACCGTCCCATTTGTCAGGGCCGCCTGGCCATCCCAGGCGGCCCTGATGTATCGGTGGCAAACCTTTGGGAAACCTTGTTGGATACGGAACTCGGCAAGGAACCCCCACCCCGGCAGGAAATGGGCCGGTCGCGGCCAAGTAAACAGAAAAAGGGTGTGCACAGGTTCGCCCTAAAGCCCACATGGCCGGTGCACCCACATGAGGAAACCCCACACGGCGGGAGCGATCGCCTTTGCATCAGCAGCGGACCCGAACCCTCCTGGCTACCCTGATCGGGACAGTCGCCGCAGCGTCCGCAGCGGCGATCTTACTGATCGCCCCGACACCGGCGGCTGCGGCCGAGCCCATCCGCACCTACCTCAACGGGCGGGAACTCACCTTCGACGTACCGCCCCAGGTGGAGAACGGCCGGGCCCTGGTGCCGGTCCGGGGACTCTTGCAACCCATGGGGGCCACCGTCTCCTGGGATGACCGGACCCGGACCGTCGCCGCGACCCTGGGGGACCGGAGCATCCGGCTGCGCATCGACGACCGGGTGGCTTACGTGGATGGGCAGCCGGTCGTGCTGGACACCGCTCCCCGAATCCGGTCCGGCCGGACCCTGGTACCCCTCCGGTTTGTCAGCGAGGGGCTGGGAGCGTGGGTGAACTGGGACCCGGAACTGCGGGCCATCGCGATCGATACCCGGACCCCGGTATCCCGGTCGGGCAGTGCGGCGGTCCTGGCCCGGAGCTCCTGGCCGGGCTTCCGGATGGCTGAGATCGCCCGGAGCCTGGTGGGAAAGCCCTACGCCTGGGGTGGCACCACCCCCGCCGGGTTTGACTGCAGCGGCTTCACCCTCTACGTGGCCCGCCAGGTGGGGGTGGAACTGCCCAGGACCTCCCAGGACCAGTTCACCGTCGGCACCCCCGTCCGGGTCGAGGACCTGCTGCCCGGGGACCTGGTCTTCTACAGCACCTATGCCCCAGGCCCGACCCACGTGGGGATCTATATCGGCGAGGGTCAGTTCGTCAGCGCCCTGAACGAGTCCACCGGCGTCGCGATCACCGAGATGGATGCCCCCTGGTGGCGCGGCCGCTACGTCGGTGCCCGCCGCGTGGTGAGTCTGTCCGCCGCGCCGTGAGCCGGCCCGCCGCGCCCACCGCCTCCTCTCCCCCGGAGGGGGTCGCCTCCGGAGGGGACCGATGGACCCGTACCGCTGCCCCGGCAGGACGCCACCTGCCGGGGCAACTTCTCTTTTAGGGTATCCTACGGCAAAGCGGCCTCTTGTGGGCCACAGGGTCCCACGGGCCCCACGATCCCAAGGATCCACAGGAGGCGACAGGGAGGGACGGGGACGTGTACCTGCAGGTGGTCGGCCGGGTTGTGATCGCCTTTGCCCTGCTGTATGCCCTGGCACGGCTCTCCGGCAAGAAGCAGATCTCCCAGCTGACCTTTTTTGACTTTGTCACCGCCATTGCGGTGGGGGACCTGGCAGCCGGCCACCTGGCGGACCCCGGCAAGCCCCTGGGCCCCTTTGTGGTGGGGCTCCTCACCTGGTTCGGGCTCACCCTGGGCCTGGACCTGTTGGTCCTCAAGTCCCGGCGGATCGCCAAGGTGCTGGAGGGAGAGCCGACCCTGCTGATCCACAAGGGGCAGATCCTCGAGGACAAGCTCTCCGGCACCCTGCTTCGGGTCGATCACCTCATGGAGATGCTCCGATCCAAGGGGTTCTTCGACCCCCGTGAGGTGGAGTACGCAATCCTGGAGACCGACGGCAACCTCTCGGTCCTGCCCCGGAGCGACGCCCGGCCCCTGCGCACCGGGGACTTCGGCCTCGCCCCGCCGGGGAGCGGCGTCTGGGCCGAGGTGATCCTGGAGGGGCGGATCCAGGCCGAAAACCTCGCCCGGTTTGGCCGGGACACAGCCTGGCTCCGGGACCAGCTCGCGGCCCGGGGGATCTCGGACCTCCGGGAGGTCTTCTACTGTAGCATGAACGACCGGGGCGAACTGTACGTCGACCGCTACCGGGACCGGGTGGAGAAGGTGGTAGACATCAGCGACTACCCGGGACCGGGGTGAGCCGGGTACCGTCCGGCTGCAGCCGCACCGTCACCAGCACCGGCAGGTGGTCCGAGGCCAGGGTGGCGGGCACATCGGCTGCCACCGGGACGACGTCCGGGCTGGCAAAGACGTAGTCGATGCGCTCGTACGGGTCGCCCGCGGAGTAGGTGAAGGCCTCGCCCAGCCCCCGGGCCGCCGGTATGTCCCGGAGCCCGGCGGCGAGCACCCGTGCGATGGCCGGCTCGCCGGGCCGGGCGTTGAAGTCCCCGGCGATGACCGTCCGGGGGCGGCGGTTCCAAAAGTCCACCAACTCCGCCGCCTCCCGGGCCCGATCGGCATCAAACCCCGCGTAGGCGGACAGGTGGGTGCTAATGAACAGCAGGTCCCCGGCTTCGGTCTCGATCCAGGCCCAGACCAGCCCCCGGGGGAAATCGCTCGCCCCCCGGGCGTACGGGTACGTCCCCCACTCGGCCACCGGGTATCGGCTGAGGATGACGTTCCCCCACAGGGGGCCGTTCATCGGGCCGTAGACCAGGTGGTAGCCGGGGAAGCGCCGGCGGAGCCAGGCCACCAGGTCCACCCCGCCGCTCAGGTTCCAGCCCCGGTTCACCTCCTGCAGGGCCAGAGGCCCGGGCCGGAGAGCCGCTCCCCGGCGAGGGCGAGGCCCACCCCCAGGGCAGCAAAGCCGATCCGCAGGGGCCGGGACCGGAGGGGCGTCAGGGCTCCCAGGAGCCCTGACGCCAGCCCGGCCTGGACAAAGAGGGCTGCGGCGGCCAGCTCCCAGTCCCCGAAGATCTCGATGCGCCCCAGGTTGGCCAGCCAGGTGAGTTGCAGAAAGAGGTAGGGGCCGGTCAGAGCGGCGCCCAGGGCTGCGCTGGCCTCTTCCCCTCCTGCCGGCGCCCCCTTTTCCCGATCCGGCCCCCGGTGGAGTTGCCACAGGCAGAGGAGGAAGGCGCCCACCAGGAGCACGGCGGCCGCCCGGGCACCGGGGCTCCGGAGGTAGGGCAGGTCGAGGCCCCCCAGGGCGGTCTGGCCCGCCACCTGGGCCATCAGCCCCAGGAGGATCCCCGGCACCGCCGCCCCCAGGGCCCGCCGGCGGACCAGTTCCTGGAGGAAGGCCGGCCACCACCAGAGCCAGGCGATCCAGGCCGTAAAGGCCAGGGCCGGGGTCCAAACCGGGCCAAACCGCACCGGCCGGAGGACCGTGAGGAGCCCGAAGAGGAGGCCGAACCGCCAGGCCGGCCGGGCGCCCCCCGCCAGCCGGGCCGGCACCCACGCCAGGAGCCCCGGGAGGTAGAGCCCCAAGGCCCAGAGGGCCATCCGGGTTGCCGGCTGGTCCTCCGCGACGTTCCAGACCACCATCGTGAGGAAGAGCCGCAGCCCCTGGATGCCCAGCCAGACCCCCGCTGCCCCGGCCAGCACCGCCGGAAGTGCCCCAGAAGCCCCTCCCCCGCCCCGGGACGGGCTTCCCGCCCGCTCCCGGGAGCCCCAGGGCCTTCGGGCCGCCCCTTCCGGTCAGTCCCAGAGCCTTCGGGCCGCCCGGCAGGATCCTTCGCCGCCGCCACGGCTCACACCCCCCGGGGGCCGCCGGCTGGCGGCCGGGTCCCGTTCGGAGACCCGGGGCCTTCGGCCCCCGGGGGCGACCGGAAGGGCGACAGCGGGGGCTGGAGGAGGGGCTTCCCGAGGGAGAGGCCGCCGTCCTGAACCAGAACCTCTCCGGTGATGTACCCGGCGTAGGGAGAGAGAAGGAACGCGGCGACCCGGGCCACCTCTTCCGGCGTACCGAACCGGCCCGCGGGCACCTCCCCCAGCAGCCGCTGCCGGGTCGCCTCCTCCGGCCAGAGCTGGGCCGCGGCCCCGGTGCCGTCCACCACCCCCGGCGCCAGGGCGTTGACCCGGATCCCGTACCGGGCCCACTCCACCGCCAGGGTCCGGGTGAGGGCCACCACCCCTGCCTTGGCCGCCGCGGAGTGGACCACCCCGGGACCGCCGGTCCAGGCGTAGGTCGCGACGATGTTCAGGATGTTCCCCCGCTGACCGGTGTGGATCCAGTGGCGGCCCACCGCCCGGCTCATGTAAAAGGTGCCGTTCAGGACGATGCCCACTACGGCGTTCCAGCCGTTGATCGAAAGCTCCTCCGCGGGGACCACGAAGTTGCCCGCAGCGTTGTTGACCAGGTGATCGATGCGTCCAAAGCGCTCCAGGGCCGCCCGGACGGTCCGGTCCACATCCTCGGGGTTGCGGACGTCCATCGGCACCGCCAGGGCCTCGCCTCCGGCGGCTTCGATCTCCCGCACCACCCGGCCCAGGTTCTCCTGCTTCCGGCTGGCCACCACCACCCGGGCCCCAAGCCGGGCGAGTTCCAGGGCCATGGCCCGGCCGAGCCCCGTGCCGCCGCCGGTGATCAGCGCCACCTGGCCGGCAAAGGTTCCCTCCGGCAGCATCGGCTCCCCTCCCATTCGAAATGATCGATCAATTGTACCATTCGCCGCCAGCCCCAAGGTTCCTCGGGGGCAGCCGGATTCTGGCCAGCCAGATGCCGGCCAGCCGGCGCCTCTCAGGACCCATCGGTTCCCGTACCGCTTGGTCAGGTCCCGGGTAACCAGGTTGCCGGTGGCCCGCGGGCGTGGAAAAGGCCCCGGGGCCGGGAGAGCTGCCCCGGCCCCGGGGTCCGAAACTAGAGGTCGTCGTCGTCCCACCCCGCGGACCCGTCCTCCGGCAGGGGCGGCGGTGCGCCGGCGTCGGGGGGCGCAGCAAGGGCCGGCACCTGCGGTCCCGGCTGCGGATCCGCCCCGGCGAGCCAGTCCCCGGGGAGCAGGTCCGGGGGAACCAGCTCCTGTCCCGGCGGAATCAGCAGGCCGTTCTTCTCCGCTTCCACCCGGATCTTATCCCGGGCCTTGACCAGGCACCGCTGCACCTCCCGGCTCAGCCGCGCATCCGGGGGCAGTCCGGCCCAGACGCCCCGGGTCCCCGGCATCAGGGGGCCGTAGGCGGCCCGGGCCTTGCGGGTACCGCCCACCCCCGGGGCCCGGCCCAACCGGACCAGCATCTGGCGCCGGGCCCGGGCCGCCTTATCCGACCGGCCCATAGCCCGGCGGCAGGTGTTCAGAAGCTGCAAGAGGGAGCGGGGCTCGGCCAACTCCGGGTGCCGCAGCACCGCATCCCGGACCCCCAGCACCAGCCGGGCCGCGCGCACCGCAGCCCGGAAGGTCGGTTCCTCCGCCGGCTTGATCTTCAGCCGCCCGGTGCGCTCCAGGGTTTCGGCCAGGCCGGCGGTGCTGAGGGGAACCCGCCGGACCACCTTGCGGCGCCCCCGGCACTGGACCTTGAGGGTAGCATGGGCCGGCCGCCCCGCGGCATCCCGCTCCAGGGTACACTCGAGAATGCGCAGGTCGTACCAGTCCACCCCGCCCAGTTTCTCCAGGATGTCGTTGGCCGCTTCCAGTAACTCTTCTGCCGCCGCTTCCTGAAACTCAGAGGCCGCCAGGAGACTCTCGTCTCCCGGCAGGGGGAGATCGACGGGGCCCGGTAGTTCCATGGTGCGGACCTCCCTTGCGAGAGGGCTCCCTCCCATGGTATGCCCCCGCGGGGTGAGTGGGCCGGAAAAAACCAGGCGGCCGCACCGAGGTGCGGCCGCGGTCCGTGGCAGGGCGTCATGGCTCACCCGGGGCCAAAGGGCTGCCGGAACTCCCCCCTGACCCTCCGGGGTCGAGGCGGAGCCACTCGGCCAGCTCCCGGTACCGGGCGGCGAATGCCGGCGTGCCAGCGCTCCGGGCCAGGGCTTCCATCCGCGCCTCAAACTCCCGGAACCGGGGGCAGGAAGCGAGGGCGCGGCCGTACCGGCTGGCAAAGCGCTCGATGGCCCCAGCCTGGTAGCCCCGTTCCGCCCAGAAGCGCTTCAGGTGGGCTTCCACGCTGTCCACCTGGTCCGGAAGGGCGGCGGCAAAGGCCCGCAGGTCTGGATCCGGGTGGTCCCCGAGGCAGACCTTCACCAGCGGCGCCACGGCCCGCCGGTGTAGCTCCCGCAACTGGCGCAGGTCCGTCTCCCGATCCCCCAGGTTCATCTTCCCACCACCACCTGCCAGTCTGCCCGGTTGGGCCCGGTCCCAATCCCGGTACCCGTCCCGGGGCCTCCAACCCCTCATCCCCGGGGTTACCTCCGGGTGAGCCGGGGTCTGCTGCCCTCACCCCAGTCTGGCCAGGGCCTCCAGCACCTCCACGCCCACCGTCAGCGGAGGCCGGAGGGAGGGTCGGCCCACGAGGTAGCCCTGGACAAAGTCGACCCCTGCCCGGCGCGCGGCCCGGAGGTCCTCCACCGTCTCGATCCCCTCGGCCACCACCACGGCCCCCACCCGGTGGGCGGCGGCCACCAGCCCCTCGACCAGGGCGAGGCGCCACCCGCCCCGGTCCATCCCCGCGGTCAGGGCCCGGTCGAGTTTGACCATGTCCGGCCGAACCGCCAGCAGGGCCTGGAGTCCCGAATCCCCGGCGCCGAGGTCGTCCAGGGCCACCCGGCCCCCTGCGGCCCGGTAGCGCTCCAGGGCGCTCAGGAAGTCCAGGTCCCGGTTCAGAACCGTCCGTTCCGTTACCTCCAACACAACCCGCCGGACCCAGGAGCCATCCTCCGCCAAGAGCCCCGTCAGGGGACAGCGGTCGTCCAGGAGGGGAACCCGGGCGTCGATGTTGAGGGAGAGTTCCATCCCCTGCTCCAGCACCCACCGGCCAGACCGGAGGGCCGTCTTCCGGGCGGCCCGCTCCAGGGCCGGCAGGATGCCGGCGGCTTCGGCGGCCCGAAAGAGCTCGTCCGGCTGCTCCAACGGCCCCTCTGGCCCCCGGAGCAGCGCCTCGTAACCGACGATGCGGCCGGTGCGCAGGTCCATCACCGGCTGCAGCACGGCCCGGAGCCGGGAATGGTTGAGGATCTCCGCCACCTCCACCAGCCGCTGCCCCTGAAGGCTGGCCACGGAGGTGGAGGCATCCCGGAGGTGGAAGCGAAGGGTGATGGAGTGGCTTCCCGAACGGAGGCTGACCACCCGAAACAGGGCCGGTTGGGCCAGGAACTCCTCCCCCGGGCTGAGGGGCTGCGGCACCGTGACCGTCAGGGAATAGCCGGCGCTAGCCAGCCGGGAAGCGCCTCCCGAGGCGATGAGATTCGCCAGCTCCGCCACCACGCTCCGGCTCAGGCCGGGAACCGTCTCCGCCGAGGGACCGAGGGCTCTGCGGGCAAAGCTGGCCGCAGTGGCCTGGTCCACCGTCAGGAGCAGAAGCCCCCCGACGGAGCCCACCAGGGCTACGAGGGCACTCACCCCCTGGGGGGCGGTCCGGGTGTGGTCGAGCCCCGCCGGCTCCGCCCGGGCCGGCTTGCCGCCCCACTGTTCCATCGCCTTCATCGCAGCCGCGACGAAGGCCTCGTAAACTTCCGTTTCCATAGAAGTTCCCCCGATGAACCTTGTTAAATATCGCTATTTCGTCGCCCGTGGCTGGTCCTTCCTGCCGGGGCCTTCCCGCCCGGCTCCCGGCTTCACTCCCCTTCCCTGGGAGGGCTGGCAGGAACCCATCCCAGGACGCTCGAACGATGATTCGAGGAGTCCGGCCCGGCCCTCACCGGTGTGCCCGCGCCGGCCAGCCCCCGGAACCCGGGTCCCGGGGCGACCGGAGCGGGACCGGAGGGCGGGTTCGGCCACGACAGCCGGGAAGGGAGGAAATCCCCATGGATCTGGGGCTCCACGGCAAGGTCGCCCTGGTCACCGCGTCGAGCAAGGGGCTCGGCCGGGGGGTAGCGGAGGCCCTGGCCCAAGAGGGAGCGGACCTGATCCTCTGCGCCCGGGACGAGGCTGCGCTCAAGGAGACCGCTGCAGCCATCTCGGCCGCCACTGGCCGGCAGGTGCTGGCCGTCAAGGCGGACGTCAGCCGTCCGGAAGAGATCGAGCGGCTGGTCGCGGCCGGGCAGGAGCGCTTTGGCCACATCGACATCCTGGTGGCCAACGCCGGCGGCCCCCGGCCGGGGAAGTTCCTGGAACTCAGCGACGCGGACTGGCAGGCGGCCTTCGAACTCACCCTCATGAGCGCGGTGCGCCTCACCCGGGCGGTGCTGCCGGGGATGCTCGCCCGGCGCTGGGGCCGGATCCTGTACATCACCTCCAGCTCCGTCAAGCAGCCGATCCCGAACCTGCTCCTCTCCAACAGCCTCCGGGCCGCGGTGACGGGTATGGCCAAGACTCTCTCCGCGGAGGTGGCCGGCCACGGGGTGACGGTCAACTGCCTCGCCCCCGGCCGGATCGACACCGACCGGGTCCGGTTCCTCGACGCCGAGACCGCCCGGCAGCGGGGCATCACCGCGGAGGAGGTCCGGCGGGAGCAGGAGGCCCGGATCCCCGCGGGGCGGTACGGCGACCCCCTGGAGTTCGGTCGGGCCGCGGCGTTCCTCTGCTCCGAAGCGGCGGGCTACATCACCGGCGTCACCCTGCAGGTGGACGGCGGCTTGATCAATACCCTTTGGTAAGTCCCGAATCCGGAAGGGCCAGAATCCCTTCGGCGATCGCCCGGAAGATCGGGGCCGCGGCCTCGCCGCCGGCCCCGCCTTCTTCTACAAGGACGGCGATCACGTACCGGGGCTGGTAGAGGGGCACCCAGCCCACAAACCAGGCGTGGACAACGTCGCCGGCGGCCTCGGCGGAGCCGGTCTTACCGGCACTGCCCCACCCCGGAACCCAGGCCTTCTGGCCGGTGCCCACCCCGCCGGGCTGGGTCACCCCCTGGAGGATGGCCTGCATGGTCCGGGCCACCTCCGGCGAGACCGCCGCCTGGCCCGCCCCCCGGGGGAACTCCTCGGCGGTCTTCCCGGCCGGGGTGGTCAGCCGGTCCACCACCCGCACCGGGGGGAGACGGCCGTCGGTGGCCAGAGCCGCGTAGGCCCGGGCGACCTGTAAGGGGGTCGCCCCGAAGGCCCCCTGGCCGAAGGCGAACATGGCCACCTCCCCGTCCCAGCGAAGCTCGGGCAGCACCCCTTGCTCTTCCTCGGGAAGCCCGATGCCCGTCGGGGCCCCGAGGCCAAACCGCCGGGCCGCGGCCAGGAGCCGCTCCCGGCCCAGGACCTGGTAGCCCAGGTGGATGAAGACGATGTTGCAGGACCGGTGGAGCGCCTCCGCGAGGGTGATCCGGCCGTGGCCGCCGGGCACCGGCTCCCGGAAGGTCTGGTCGCCGATGGTGTAGTGGCCGGGGCAGTCGAAGACGGTGTCGGGGGTGACCAGCCCCTCCTCCAGGGCCGCGGCGGCGACCAGGGCCTTGAAGACCGAGCCTGGCGGGTAGGCCACCAGGGCCCGGTTGATGAGTTGCCCCCCGTCCCCCTCCCCCGGGGGCGGCCCGACCCGGGGGTCAAACTGGGGCCGGGAGGCCAGGGCCAGGACCTCCCCGCTGTGGGGCTCGAGGACCACCACCGCCGCCCTCGCTCCCCAGGCGGCGGCGTCCAGGGCTGCCTCCACCACCGCCTGGAACCGGCTGTCCAGGGTGAGGTACAGGTCCCACGGCGGCTTTTCCGGGGTTACGGTCACCGAGCGGAGCCCCAGGCCCTGCAGCGGGGCGCCGCGGCCGGTGCCGTAGGCGGCGAGGTGGAGACCGCCGCTCCCCTTCAGTTCGGCGTCAAAGGCCGCCTCCAGTCCCTGGACCCCTCCGTTCAGGTTCACGTAGCCCACCAGGTGCCGGGCGAGGGCCCGGGGGCCGTACCGCTCGGGCTGGTCGACCACCGCGACCCCCGGCAGGCCAAGATCCGCAACCCGCCGGGCTTCTGCGGCAGTGAGGCCCCGGACCAGCCAGGTGGGCGACGCCCCCGCAGCCCGGAGCATCTGGCTCAGCCGGGCCGGAGGCATGCCCAGGGCGGCAGCGAGCCGGGCCTCTGCCGCCGTGCCGGCCCCGGCGACCCCGGTTCGGAAATGGGCCGGGAAGAGGGCAACGCCCCACGCCGGCTGGGGATCGGTGAGGGGCACCCCGTGCCGGTCCCGGATCCACCCCCGGGTCTGAAGAGGCAGCGTGAGCGCGTGCTGGTGCACCGCCCGCACCAGGGGCGCCACCCCGGACTGCCAATACCAGACCCGCCAGCCCAGGAGGGACCACAAGAACGAGAACGCGGCCAGCACCCAGGGGATCCGTCGCCGGAGCCTTGCCATAACCTGACACCCCCGCCGGTAATCTCTCCCGGCGGGGGTGCCCGTATGCGCACAGGGGGGCCGGCCCGGGGCCCTTGCCGCTCTACCGCTGGGCGGGGGCGGGGTCGTCCAGGATCGCCCGGCGGGTGGTGAAGTCCACCCCGGGGTAGTACATCTGGGCGACGAGGAGGTTGGGGCCCAGGCAGGCCGCCTCCGGACAGCAGCACTTGAGGGGCCGGTAAGCGGGGTGCTCCTGCCAGGCGGCAAAGCAAGCCACCAGGTCCGCCCCTTCCCGAATGTTCCCCAGGGGCGGAATGTCGGCAAAGTCCGTCACCCGGACAGCCCCGGTGATCCCGTCGATGTTGAGCCGGTTCCGGCCGTCGGGGTCGTTGCGGATGGTGACGCCCGGGGCTTCCCGCACCCGGCGCCACAAGGCCCGGTGCCGGGGATCCGGGCTGCACGGGAAGAAGGGGAAGGTACCGAAGAGGACCCACAGGTTCGGGTCCCGCTCCTCCAGGAACCGCTCAATCCCCTCGGCCATGGTCTCCAGGTCCAGCACCGGCAAGGACGCCCCCCAGTCCGCCTGGTACCGGGGGTGGATCTCGTGCCGGCGGCACCCCACCGCGGCCAGCAGCCGGTTGAACTGCCCCAGAGCCGGCAGGGTCTCGTGGGTCATCATGCTCTCGGCGCTGACGAACCATCCCCGGGCCGCCAGGGCCTCGGCGTTCCGGAGGATCCGGTGGTAGTACCGCTCCGCCGCAGCCATGGGCACCCGGGCGATCCGGGCGAAGTCCCCGGGGTCCCGGTAGTTCCAGGTGATGTGCAGGACGTCCACCAGCCCTTCCAGGGGCAGGTAACGCTCCAGTTCGAAGGTGAGGTTGGTGTTGAACTGGGTCTGCAGCCCCCGGTCCTTCGCGTAGCGCAGAATCGGCACCGCCCAGTCCTCGATGAGATCCCGGCGGATGGAAGGCTCGCCGCCGGTCAGGCTGAGGGTGGTGAGGGTGGGCACCCGATCCAGCACCCGGATGATCTCCTCCGGCGGGATCCGCTCGGGCTCCCGGGTCACCAGCTGCTCCCCCACCGCGCAGTGGATGCACCGCAGGTTGCACAGGCCGGTGACGGTGATCTCCACGCTGGTCAGGACGGGCACGTCGGGCTGCTGGCGCCCGACCAGGGGCTCCCACAGGTCAAGCAACATCCTCTTCCCTCCGGTCGATCTCCTTCAGGGTTCTGGAGTGGGATGTAAGGTGGGATGTAGGGTGGGTCGTTGCCTACGGGCCGGCCCCGTGGCGCAGGGCCGCCCTGCGCAGGGCATCCCGGGTGATGGCGTGGTGAGAGGCGTGCCAGAGGGGCCGGCCATCGTGGAAGAGGATCGCCTGGGGCGAGGCGTGGGCCACCCCCAGCCGCTCCGCCAGGGCCAGGGAGAGGGTGCGCTCCTCCCGCACCCGCACCAGGGCGTGGGCCACCCCCGGGGCCGGGTCGGCCAGATAGGCCTGCCACTCCCGGTGGGCCCGATGGCTGATGGGACAGGTGGTGGAATGCTTGAAGAGAAAGACCGGTTGACGGGCTGACAGGGCCAGGATCCGGTCCACATCCGCCGGGGTCAAGACCCGGATCACCTCGGCCCGGGCCATTCTCTCCCCTCCCTCCGGGTCGGACGGCGCCACAACGTGCCACCCGGGTCTCCACCCCCGGGCGGCAAGGCTCAGGAGCCCCCACCGTCGCCCTGGGGCTCTCCCCCGGCGCCGGCCTGGGCCTCCCGGGCGATCCGCTCCCGCTCCGCCTCCGCCATGGCCTGGCGGTGCTCCTCCAGGGTACGGCTGAACCGGTGCCGGCCGCTGCCGTCCCCCCGGGCCACAAAGTAGAGGTAGTCGTGCTCCGCGGGAAATAGCACCGCCCGGATCGAGTCCTCGCCGGGATTGCAGATGGGCCCCGGGGGCAGCCCTGGGTAGCGATAGGTGTTATAGGGGTCGTCCACCTGGAGGTCGGACAAGGTCAGGTCCTCATCGGGAGGTTTCTTCAGGGCATATCGTACCGTGGGGTCCGCGTCCAGCTTCATCCCCAGCCGGAGCCGGTTGAGGTAGACCCCGGCGATGACCGGCCGCTCCTCCGGCACCCGGGCCTCCTCCTCCACGATGGAGGCGAGGGTGACCACCTGGTGGACGGTCAGTCCCAGTTCCCGGGCCCGCTGCTCGTACTCCGGGGTCCAGACCTGCCGGAACCGGTCGACCATCATCTCCACCAGCTCCGCCCCGGTCACCCCCCGGCGGTACCGGTAGGTGGCGGGGAAAAGGTAGCCCTCCAGCCGGACCCGCACCGGCGCATCCCGGGGCACCCAGGCATCTGCGGCGGTGCTGGCCGCCACCGCGGCCAGGAACTCCTCGGGGTCCACCACCCCCGCTTCGCCCAGCCGCTGGGCCACCTCCGCCACCGTCAGCCCCTCGGGGATGGTGATCGTCCGCTCCACCACCTCGCCCCGGACCAGCTGATCCAGGATCTGCTCCGCCGACATGCCGGGGCTGAGCTCGTACTCGCCGGATTGGATCCGCCCGTCCACTCCCCGGAACCGGGCATAGAACCGAAAGACCAGGGGGTCCCGGATGAGCCCTGCGCCGTGGAGCAGCTCGGCCACTTCCCGGGTGGTGGCCCCCGGCGGGATCACCACCGTCCGGAGGATCCCTTGGCTCGGCCCGGCCGGGGCCAGCCGGCTTCGGGCCCATCCGTAGCCGAAGCCCGCGGCAAGGGCCCCGGCTACCCCCAGTGCGACCAAACCGACCAGTAACCGTCTCACGCTGGCCCTCCTGCGAAAAAAGGAGCCCGGGCGGGCTCCTGGAGCAGTCTACCGGCGCTCAGACATCCTCGTCATCGTCGCCGGCCAACTCCTCAAACTCTTCTTCATCGAGGAGTTCTTCCCAGGCGTCGGCAACCCGTTCGAACTCCTCTTCGTCCTCGATCTCCACCAGGACTTCCTCGCCGTTCTCGTCCTCGTCAATCCGCAGGATGACCGCCGCCTCCTCCTCCTCGTTGGCCGCATCCATCGGGAGGAGGATGGCGTAGTCCTTGTCGTCCACCTTGAGAACCTGAATGATGGTGAACTGGTGCTCCTTGCCCTCTTCGTCGGTCAGGACGATGACCTCGTCCTGGTGCTCGTGACCGTGCTCGTGGTCATGGTTGTGATTCTGCCCCTCGTGGCCGGCCACTGGGTACCACCTCGATTCACAAGATGTTTCTATTCTACCGGAGCCACCTGCCAGTGTCAAACCAGGTGGGATCCGGTAACCAGGGATGCACCCCAGGGCGGCTGCGCCGCAGTCAGGGCTGCGGCTCCTCCCGCTCCCGGCGGCGGGCCGCCTGGTGGTCCAGGAACGACTGCAGGATGAGCTGGGCCGCCAGCCGGTCGATCACCTGCCGCCGCCGGGCCCGGCTGAGGTCCGCCTCCAGCAAGGCCCGCTCGGCCTGCATGGTGGTCAGCCGCTCGTCCCACAGCGTGACCGGCAGCCCCAGCCGGGCCTCCACCTCCCGGGCAAACGCCCGAACCGCCTCAGCCCGGGGACCTTCGGTGCCGTTCATGTTCCGGGGGAGTCCCACCACCAGCCGGGTGACGCCGTACTGACCGCAGATGGCCTCCAGCCGGGCCAGGTCCTTGTCCAGGCTCTCCCGCCGGATAACCGTCACCCCCTGGGCGGTCCACCCCAGGGGATCGCTCACCGCCACCCCGATGGTCCGGTCTCCCACGTCCAGCCCGGCGATCCGTCCGGACTCTGCCACATCGACCCCTCCGTACCCGGTCGGGACCTCCCGCCCACCTCCGCTCCGGTCCTCCTGCCCGGGCGCCAGGATCCGCACCAGCGCCATGCCGGCGAGGAACCCGCCGATGTGGGCCCACCAGGCCACCCCCTGGGCCCCCATGCCGACCAGGCCGCCCCAGAGCTGGAGCAGGAACCAGAAGCCGAGGGCTCCCCAGGCCGGGAGCCGGAGCAGGGGCAGGAAGACCCCCACCGGCACCAGGGCGAGGACCCGGGCCCCGGGGTAAGTGACCAGGTAGCCCCCGAGGACCGCGGCCACCGCGCCGCTGGCGCCGATGGTCGGCACCGTGGAGAAGGGGTTGGCCAGCACGTGGGCCAGGTTGGCCACCAGGCCGCCCAGGAGGTAGAAGGCCAGGTAGCGGCCTGGACCCAGGGCCGCCTCCACCGCGTCCCCAAAGATCCAAAGGTAGAGCATGTTGCCCAGGAGGTGAAGCCAGCCGCCGTGGAGGAAGGTGGCGGAGATCAGGGTGCCCAGGGGAAGAAACCTCGCCCGGACGAGATGCCCCAGGTCAAAGATCTCCGCCGGCCGCACCGCCAGAGCCAGCACCACCTCCGGGCTCCCGGGGGTGCCGATCTCCCAAAGGAAGATCCCGACCGCTGCCCCGATGATACCCAGGTTGACCCAGGCCGTCTGCCGGGTGCGCACCGAGTCCCGGAGCGGAATCAACGCAGACCGACCCCCCGTAGCTTACCATGAACTGCCGCCCCCGGCAACCCGGCGGCGACAGGGGTGGCGGTGACCTTTTTAGTCTCCCCCGGAAAGCCCCCGGCCGATGAGCACCCGGTCGGTCTGGGGGCTGCTCTGACCTGCCACACCCCGTCGCCGCCCGGTGCGCACGACTTCAGGGTACCCTTCGGATAGCGCCCCGTGGTTTTCCGCCGCAGCCGGTGACCCGCGGCCGATTGAGGCGGAGGGGCTCCCGGCCGGCAGGACTCCCGCCCGGGGCTGAAGAACGCAGTTGACCAGGGGCAGCAGATCTCAGGCAAGCCGCTTGGCCGGAGGAGCCTGCGGAGGTGGGTTCGGCATGTCCGCGCGCCAGGTGCTGGTCATCGACGACGAGGAGAACATCCGGGAACTCTGCCGGCTCTACCTGGAGCAGGAAGGCTATCAGGTGCTGGAGGCGGCCGACGGGCTGGAGGGGCTCGAGAAGGCCCGGCAGCACCGGCCTTCCCTGGTGATCCTCGACCTGATGCTGCCGGGCCGTTCGGGGCTGGAGGTGGTCCGGGACCTGGTCGCCCTGGACATCCCGGTGATCATGCTCACCGCCCGGACCGACGAGGTCGATCGGATCCTGGGGCTGGAGCTGGGGGCGGACGATTACGTCACCAAGCCCTTCAGCCCCCGGGAGCTGGTCGCCCGGGTGAAGGCGGTGCTGCGCCGGACCGAGCGCGCCCAGGCGCCCCCCCGGCCGGAGCGGCTCGAGTTCCCCGATTTCACCATCGACCTGGCGGCCCGGGTGCTGGAGGTCCGGGGCCAGGTGGTGGACTGCCCGCCCAAGGAGTTTGACCTCCTCGCCACCCTGGCCCAGAACCCCCACCGGGTCTTCTCCCGGGAGCAACTGCTGGAGAAGGTCTGGGACTACCGCTACTACGGCGATCTGCGCACCGTGGACGTCCACATCCAAAGGGTGCGGAAGAAGATCGAGCCCAATCCCGAGGAGCCTCGGTACATCAAGACGGTCTGGGGCGTGGGGTACCGGTTTGAGCCCGGCACGCCCCGCAGTTGAGGAGCGGACCCCCTTGAAGCTGAGTACCCGGTTGCTCCTGGGCCAGGTCCTGGTGCTGGCACTGGTGGGCGGGGCCCTGGCGGTGGTCCTGCCCCGGGTGGTCGCCCGGTCGATGCTGCAGGCCAGCGCCCGGCTCCTGGCCCAGCAGGCGGAGAACGCGGCCCAGCAGATCGCTCTGCGCTCCCTCGGGGGACGGCTCGTGCTCCAGTCCTCCGCCTACACCCTGGGGGCGGCGTACGCGGTGATGGACACCACCGGTCGGATTGTGGCCGCCGGTCCCCTGCCCTTCCTGGTAGAACTGGTGGGCCTGCCCGCCCCTCAGGAACTGGAGGGGCTCGCCCGGTCCGCCCTGGCCCAGGGCACGGCCCATGCGATCTTTGCATACCAGGACACCACCCTGGTGGCCGGCGCTGCACCCATCCGGGACCGGGGTCAGGCAGTGGGCGTGATCCTGTTCTTCCAGGAGGCCCAGGATCTCGATCCGGCCATTCGGGAGCTGACCTGGAGCCTCTTCCGGTGGACCCTGGTGGGGCTGATCGCCGCGGTGGTCCTGGCCGGCCTCCTGGGCCGGGACATCGTCGCGCGGCTCGCCGAACTGCGGGCCGCGGCGGCCGGGCTGGCGGAGGGCGACCTCTCCCGGCGGGTGCCGGAGACCGGCCGGGATGAGCTGGCGGACCTGGCCCGGTCCTTCAACCACATGGCCGCCCGGCTGGAGCAGCTGGTGGCCGGCCTCCGGCAGTCCGAGGAGCTGCGCCGGCAGATGATGGCCACCATCGCCCACGAACTCCGGACCCCGGTCACCTCCATCCGGGGGTTTGCCGAAGCCCTGCAGGACGGGCTGGTGCCCCCGGAGCGGCAGCCCCATTACGTCGGCATCATCGCCGGCGAGGCTGCCCGGCTCAGCCGGCTGATCCAGGATCTCTTCGATCTGGCCAAACTGGAGGCTGGACAGGTGGAGTTCCGGATGCAGCCCCTCTCGGCCCGCCAGTGGGTGGAGCGCTTTGCCCGGGCCACCCGCCCCCGGGTGGAAGCGGCAGGGCTGCGGCTGGAGGTCACGCTCCCTCCGCCGGAAGCCGAGCTGTGGATCACCGGCGACCAGGACCGGCTGGACCAGGTGCTCCACAACCTGGTGGAGAACGGCATCCGCTACTCCCCGCCGGGGGGGACGATCCGGCTGGAACTTGTCCCCCGGCCGGAGGTCGGCGCGGTGGAGGTGGCCGTGGCCGACGACGGGCCCGGCATTCCGCCGGAAGAGCAGGACCGGATCTGGGAGCGGTTCTACCAGGGCAAGGATCGGAAGGGCCGGGGCGGCGGGGCCGGCCTGGGTCTGGCTATCGTCCGGTCCATCGTCGAGGCCCACGGCGGGCGGGTCGGAGTCGAGAGCGCCCCGGGCCGGGGGGCCCGGTTCTGGTTCACGTTGCCCCTGGCCGGCCGAAGCGGGTAGCAGCGAAGGAGGTCCCGTTGTGGCAGCAACCCTGACGTTCCTGGGCACCGGCGACGCCATGGGGGTGCCCCGGGTCTACTGCGACTGCCCGGTCTGCACCGAGGCCCGGACCAGCGGGCGGAACCGCCGCCGTCGGCCCAGCGCCCTGGTCCGGGACGGCGGGGGGTGCCTCCTCATCGACTGCGGCCCGGACTGGCGGCTGCAGATGGAATCCGTCGGGCTCCGGGCTGTCGATGCGGTCCTGGTCACCCACCCCCATCACGACCACATCGGCGGCCTGCCGGAGCTGGCCGACGCGGTCCGCTGGACCGGCCGGCCGGTGCCGGTGGCGGCGGCGCCCCGGGTGCTGGCGGAGATCCAGGCCCGCTACCCCTGGATCGGCCAGTACCTGGTCTTCACCCCCCTCATCGGGCCGGCGGAGTTCCTCGGCTTCCGGGTCACGGCCTGGGAGGTGAACCACGGCCACAACGGCCGGAGCTACGGCCTCCGGCTGGAACGGCCGGGGTTTGCCTGGGCCTACGTCCCCGACAGCATCCACCTCAGCCCGGCGGAGCGGGAGCCCCTGCGGGGGCTGGACCTTCTGGTCCTGGGCACCGCGTACTACCGGGAGGAGGCCCCGGTGGCCACCCGCTCCCTCTACGACATGGTGGAGGCCCTGGCGCTCCTCGCCGAGGTCCGCCCCCGGCGGGCGATCTTCACCCACCTCTCCCACGGGGTCGACCTGCGGGAGCCCTACCCGCTGCCTCCGGAGGTGACCCTGGCGGAGGACGGGATGACCGTCCCGCTGGCGTAAGGCGGCTCAGGGCATGCCCCCTGGCATTGTGGGGGCGCCCCCTGGCGATGCGGGGGTGCCCCCCGGAGATGGGACCGTGAGGAGGCGATGGCCGTGTCCGCCCCATCCCGCTGGATCCTCCTGGCGACGGCCCTGGCGGCGGCCCTGGTGCTGTCCCTGGTCCTGGTGGGGGCCCTGGCGGGCCCCGGCTGGACCCCGGCGGCGGAGCGGTACTTTGACCCCGACTTCCTCAGCCGGGCCCGGGCCTACAACCGGACCCGCTACCTGCTCTTCGCCCTGGGCCAGGCCCTGACCGTGGGGACCCTCGCCCTGGGGGTGGCCCGGGGCTGGCACCGGCAGGTTGCCGACTTCATCACGGGACTGGTGGGACCGCGGCCCCTCCTGGCTGTCGCCCTGTTCACGGCCCTTCTCTTCCTCGCCCTGAGGGCGGCCGGCCTGCCTATGGGCCTTGTCCGGCTGGCTCTGGACCATCGGTACGGCCTCAGCAGCCAGCCCCTGGGGCTCTGGCTCTCGGACTGGCTGAAGGGGCTGGCGGTGGAAGTAGCGGTCCTGATCCCCCTGGCGACCGGCCTCTTCTGGCTCATCCGGCGCTGGCCCCAGGGCTGGTGGCTCCCTGCCGCGGGCGGCCTAGCCCTCTACCTGATCGCGGCGAGCTACCTCGGGCCGGTGGTCGTCGACCCTCTCTTCCACCGGTTCACCCCCCTTCGGGACCCGGCCCTCGCCGGGGAGGTCCGGGACCTGGCCCGCCGGGCCGGGGTGGCCGCGGACGAGGTGCTGGTGATGGACGCCAGCCGCCGCACCCACCGGGTGAACGCCTATTTCGCCGGGGTGGGGCGGACCCGGCGGATCGTCCTGTACGACACCCTCCTCAGCCGCTACGACCGCCGGCAGGTGCTGCTGGTGCTGGCCCACGAACTGGGCCACTGGCGGCTGGGGCACATCCGCCGGGGGCTCGGGCTGGGGGTCCTGGGGGGCGCCGCGGGCCTGTGGCTGGCCCAGCGGCTCCTGACCGGCGCCGGCCCCCGGCCTGGCGACCCCTCCCAGGTAGCGGTGCTGACTCTCTTCTTCTTGCTGGCCTCCCTCGCCGCCCTCCCGGTGCAGAACCTGGTCAGCCGGGCCTTTGAACGGGAAGCGGATCGGTTCGCCCTCGCCCTTACCGGCGACCCCGCCGGGATGGCCGCCCTGGAAGAGCGCCTCGGCCGGGACAACCTGGCCGACGTCGACCCTCACCCCCTGGTCCGGGCGGTGCTCTTCACCCATCCCCCGGTGGTGGAGCGGATGGAGGCTGCCCTGGGCGGCCCCGGAAGGGCCGGGCCGTGAAGGGCGGGCCGGAGGAGGGCCGCGATCTGCATGTGGGAGGGCCGTGGCCCGCATGTGGTATAATTTTGTGGCCAGAACTGTGTACGATGCGAGGCGATGCCCACCGATGTCCACGCCCCTCTATCCTCTGCGCGTCACCCCTGTGTTCAAGGAGCGGGTCTGGGGCGGCCGGCGCCTCAGCCGCTGGTTCCCGGACCTGCCCCCGGGCCGGATCGGCGAGGCCTGGGTGCTGAGTGACCATCCCCAGGGCCGCACCCCGGTGGCCAGCGGCCCCCTGGCCGGGCGCACCCTCGGGGAGCTCCGGGCCGCCTTCGGAGCGGATCTCCTCGGCACCCGGGGCATGGCCGCCGGCCCGGACCGGTTCCCCCTCCTCTTCAAGCTCCTGGACTGCGAAGAGGACCTCTCGGTCCAGGTCCACCCGCCGGACGACTACCCGGGGCTGCCCCCCGGGGAGCTGGGGAAGACCGAGATGTGGGTGGTACTGGACGCCCGGCCCGGCGCCCGGGTGATCCACGGCCTGAAGCCAGGCACCACCCGGGAGGACTTCGCGGCCGCGGTGCGGGAGGGCCGGACCCTCTCGGTGCTCCGGGAGGTACCGGCCCAGCCCGGCGACGTGATCTACGTCCCCGCGGGGACCGTCCACGCCCTGGGTGCGGGGCTGGTAGTGGCGGAGATCCAGCAGAGTTCCGACACCACCTACCGGGTCTACGACTACGACCGGCTGGGCCTCGACGGCAAGCCCAGGGAGCTGCACATCGAGGACGCCCTCCGGGTGACCTCCTGCGGCGACCCGCCGGCTCCCGGCCGGGTGCCGGTCCTGCCCCCGGGCACCTGGGGCGAGATCTGCCGCTCGCCGTACTTTGTGGTGGAGCACGGCCGCTGCGAGGGCGAGTGGGAGCAGGAATCCTCCCAGGAGACCTTCCATGCGCTGCTGGTCACCGAGGGAAGCGGTGCCGTGGTCTGGGAGGGCGGCGAGGTGCCCCTGGAGCCCGGCGCGGCGGTGCTGATCCCGGCAGCCCTGGGGCGTTACCGGCTGCGGGGGCAGTTCGAGGCCCTGCGGGTCTACCTGCCCTGAGGCTGCGGGTCTGAACAGAAGAACCCACCGGCGCATCACCCTGCGCCGGTGGGTTGCTTTTTCCTGCCTTACCGCCGCGGCCCCCTGAGCCGTACCAGCGCCCCAAGGCCCAGGGGCCAGACCTGCCCGCCGCCCGAGCGCATCAGGAGCCAGGCCAGAGGGAAGGGCAACCCCAGGAAGGGCAACAGCCATCGGAGGAAGAGCACCTGCCCCTCCCCCGCGCCCCGGACCAGGGCGAGAAAGCCCAGGAGCGCCACCACCCGGCCGAGGTTGAGGGGAATCTCCCGGGCGGCGATCATCTCCACCCGCAGGTCCTCGGAACCCATGGCCCGGCGGATGATGGAAAAGCTGGCGGTGGAGAAGGAGGTGAGCCAGACCGGGTTGACCACCGCTTGCAGGACGCCGTAGGCCAGGAGCACCGGCCAGGAGACCCCGAAGGCCAACACCCCGGTGGCGGCGGCCATCCCCACCGCGCCCAGGCGGAAGCTCTTCTCCCGGTTGCCGGGGTGCATCAGCCGGCTGGCGACCCAGTACGAGGCCAGCCCCAGGGCGCCCGTCAGGAAGGTGAACTGACCGACCCGGGCCTCGCCGCCGGTGGTGAGGTAGACCAGCAGGTTGATCGCGAAGGAGGTGATGCCGTCCCGCAGTCCGAGGACGCTGTGGGCCAGCAGCAGCCGCCGCCAGTCCGGATCCCGGCCGGGCAGCACCGCCCCGAGCCGGAAGGGGGCTGGCGGCCGGGACGGCGTGAGCCCCAGGCTGAGGGCCGCGGAGGCGGCGAAGAGCACGAAGCTGAGGACGAAGATGACCCGGTACCCGGTAAGCCCGGGCAGGGCGCTCAGCATCCACCCCGCGAGGAGGGGGGTGACCAGGGTCGCCAGGGAGGTGACCAGGCCGCTCTGATTGAAGTACAGCTCCCGCTTCTCCTCCGGGATCACGTCGTAGACCAGGACGTGGCTGGCCATGGCCCAGGCCCCCAAGGCCAGGCCCATCCAGGCGCCCAGGGCCTCCAGGTGGAGAGCCGCCCGCTCCCGGAGGAGAAGGAGCGCCAGGTAGAACCCCGCGTGGAGGCCGGTTCCGATCTGATAGGTCAGCACCGCGCCCCGGGTCTTGATCAGCCAGCCCAAGGCTGGCGCGGCCGCCAGCAGGGCCAGGAACTGCCATAATGCATAAGTGGCCGGCGTCTCCAGCCCCGGCCGCAGCCGAAACAGGTAGACGCCGGTGAAGAGCCCCGAGAGGCCGTTGGCCAGGGCAAAGAGCCCGCCCACGGCCACCAACCGCCGCATGGCAGAGGGGATCATGTCACTGCCTGACTCCTTGTGCGTCGACCGGGACCGGCGCCCGCGCCGCGGCCGCCGCAGTGGCCGGTCTGCCGGCGTCAGCGCCGCCCGCCGCCGGGGGCCGGCGCACTCCGGCCCCCGGCCGCCCCGGCGTCAGAAGCGGATGTCGCTCAGCCGCATCCCGGCCACACCGATCACGGTGTCCGCGGCGCCGTAGTAGACGTACAGGTCGTCGCCCTTGATCGCGTGGCCATTGGAGAATACGACATTCGGCACCCAGCCCCTCCGTTCCCACTCCAACTCCGGCTCCAGGATCGGCTCGGCCTGCCGGGCCAGCACCTTCGTCGGGTCCTCCAGGTCCAGAAGCGCGGCCCCGAGCCGGTAGGAGTTGTCCCGGGTGTGGGCTGCGTGGTAGATGAGGAACCACCCCTGGGGGGTCTTGATCGGCGGCCCGGCAATCCCCACCCGGGCGTCCTGCCAGGTTCCCGGAATCGGCGAGAGGATCTTGGTGTGCCCGTACCAGGTCTTCAGGTCGTCGGAGAATGCGACCCAGATGTCCGGGTACCGCCGGTGGAGGAGCACCCATCGGCCGCCGATCGGCTCGGGGAACAGGGCGGCGTTCTTGTTCGGCTCGTCCAGCACCACCCCGTGCCGCTCCCAGGTGATGAGGTTCTTCGAGGTGGCCCGGCAGATCCGCCAGTCCCCCTCGAACCGTCCGCCAAAGCCGGTGTAGGTCAGGTGGTAGGTGTCGCCGATCTTCACCAGCCGGCCGTCTTCAGGCCCCCGCAGCTCCTGGGGCACCGCGCCCGGCCCCATCACCGGCTGGTCCAGCTTCATGAAGTGGATCCCGTCGGTGCTCACCGCATAGCCGATGGAGTTCCTGTACGGGCCGTACCGGGCGTGGCAGCCGATGTCCGTAGCCCGGTAGAGGAGGTGAAAGAGCCCGTTGTCGTAGATCGCGGCCGGGTTGAAAACCGCCGCCCGCTCCCAGGGGCGGGAGGGGTCCGGGGTGAGGATCGGCCGGTCGCTGAGTCGCTCCAGTTTGATCATCGACCAGAAGCCTCCCGGGTGAGGTAATGGAGAAGGATCGAGCGGTCCACCGCCGCCACCCCCAGGGTGGCGTCCCCCGCCCCGTAGTAGACGAAGAAGGCGCCGTCGATCTCCACCGAACCGCAGGAGAAGACCACGTTGGGCACCAGCCCTGCCCGCTCCCACTCCAGCTCCGGCTCCAGGATCGGGTAGGGGTACCGGGCCAGCACCTTCGTCGGGTCCTCCAGGTCCAGGAGTGCCACCCCCAGCCGGTAGACGTGCTGGTCGTCCACGGCATGGTAGAAGAGGACCCAGCCGGCCTCGGTCTTGTGGGGCGGCCCGGCGATGCCGATCTTCTTGCTCTCCCAGGTCCCCGGCCGGGTGGTCATCAGGATCCGGTGGTCGGTCCAGTGCTCCAGGTCCGTGGAGAAGCCGATCCAGATGTGGGGCATCCGGCGGTGGAGCAGCACATACCGGCCGCCGATGCGCTCGGGGAAGAGGGCGGCGTCCTTGTTGGTCTCGTCCAGCAGGACCCGGTGCCCCTGCCAGTCCACCAGGTTCTTCGACCAGCAGATGGCCGGGCGGTAGTCCTCCCAGGTGCGGCCGCCGAAGGCGGTGTAGATCATGTAGTAGGTGTCGTCGATCTTGGTGATCCGGGGGTCCTCCACCCCCCAGGCTTCCTGGGGGCCGACCCCGGTCAGCACCGGCTGGTCGAACCGGGCAAAGTGCACCCCGTCGGTGCTGATCGCGTAGCCGATGGAGGAGACGAACTTGTGGGCCGGGTCCGGCCGCTCGGTGTCCAGACGGAACCGGTTGTTGGACGCCCGGTAGAAGAGGTGCACGAGGCCGTTCTCGTAGATCGCGCCGGCGTTGAAGACCGCCTCGCGCTCCCACTCGTGCTCCCAGATGGGCCCCAGGATCGGGGTGTCGGAGAGGCGCGTCAGCCGCAGCATGGGTTTCCTCCTCAGTACCAGAGAGTGGGCTCGGCCGGGGGCTTGGTCCGAGAAGCCAACGGCCGGGACCGTCCGGCGGCAGGGCCCGCCGGGCGGTCCCGGCCGAGGCCTGTCAAGGGCCGTTGATTCCGAGGCTGTGCAGGGCGCTTCGAACGGAAGGGCCGATCAGACGAGCCGCACCGCCCGGGTCGCCGCGTCGTGGGCGATGCGCAGGCTGGCGAGGATCGCCTCCGGGGTCACCGCGGGCTGGTAGCCCGGGTCCCGGACCGCCCGGGCGAAGTCCGCGGCGCCGGCCTGGATGGCCCGGCCGTAGACCACCATCTTCTCCTCCCGGCAGGCGAGGGTGAGCCGCACCCGGTGGGTGACCTCCCGGTCCATCCACCGGCCCTGGCACCGCCGGGCCTCGCCCTCGTAACCGTCCAGGAAGGCCAGGGTCGCCTGTACCGGTGCCCGGCGCCCCGAGCCCATCTCCAGGGCCGGCCGGGCGGCCACCTCTTCGAGCCGGGCGAGGCCTTCTCTGTCCACCGCCCCCTCCAGGGTGAGGGCGAGGGGCATCCAGCCGTGGACGGTGATGTCCCCCAGGTCGCAGGCCAGCCGGAACTCGGTCCGCTCCACCCGGTACGGCCGGTCAAAGCTGTGGTAGAAGACCGCCGGGATCGAACCGTACCGGGTCACCGCCAGCACCCGGTCCAGGTTCCCGCGGGGCGGCCGGGCCCAGACCTGGCTGTAGGTCCACTCCCCCTGGGCCCCGGAGAGGACCCCGGCGATGTCGAAGAAGTGGACCCCGTGCTCCACGAAGATGCCGCCGCTCACCTGGAGGTCCCAGAACCAGTGGTCCGGGGGAAGCGGCTCGTCAGTCGCGCAGTTCTCCAGAGTCATCTCCCGGAGTTCGCCCAGGACGCCGGACTGGAGCAGCTCCCGGGCCAGGCGGTAGATGGGGTTGAACCGGAGGACATAGTTAGTCCCCACCCGGAGCCCTCGCTCCCGGGCGAGGCGCATCACCGCCTCCGCCTCCTCCGGGGTGAGGGCGAAGGGCTTCTCCACCCAGACGTGCCGGCCGGCCTCCAGGGCCCGGAGCGCCGCCGGCCCGTGGTGCGCGGGCGGGGTGGCGAGGTAGACCACGTCCACCTCCGGCACCGCCAGGAGGTCCTCATAGGTCTCGCAGAACTTGGCCCCATAGGCCTCCGCCGCCGCCCGGGCCCGGGCCGGGTCGGCGTCCTGAACCGCCACCACCCGGACCTCCGGCATCTCCCGGAAGGCCGACATGGCGAAGGCGCCGAAGCCGCCGGCTCCCACCACACCAATCCCTACGGGCTGCATCGTCACGACTCCCTCCATTCGGTCCGTGCTGCGTCCCAGTGGCGTATCAGCTCCAGCCGGCGGCCGTCGGGCCCCACCAGCACCTTCCGCTGCCGGGCGGGGACGAGCCAGACCGCGTCCACCACCGACGCCCGCTGCGGGTCGAGGCCCGCGCCCGTAAGCCGCAGGGTATAGGTCCCCGGCTCGAGGCGCAGGGGAAGCCCCGTCACCCGGTCGAGCCAGAGGTAGTCCCGGTCCGGGCTCACCGCCTCGGCCACCGTGATCGGCTCGGCCACCGGCGTCCCGTCAGGTGCCAATACCTCGATGGTCACCGCTACGTCCATCGGCCCCTGGCCGCCCCGCTCCCCGGCTGCCCGGGCGGCCGGCGGCTCGGCATGGAAGACCAGCGGGGCGAGATTCTCCGCGGCGTCGGGGTCCAGGCCCGTCCAGTCCTGGAAGCCCCCGCCGGTGGTGCCCCGGCCGATCTCCATCCCCACCCGGCGGCCCGGCTCCGGCCTCAGGCCCCCCAGGGCCGCCAGAGGCAGGGCTGCCTCATAGACGTACCCGCCCTGGGTCTCGGCAAAGGCCAGGGAGGCACCGGGGAGGAACGCCCCGCCCCGCCAGTCCCAGACCTCGGGCCCCTGGGGGGTCTGGGCCAGGGTGAGCTTCACGTCCACCCGGCTCTTGTCCCCCCGGGTGTCCAGGTAGATCCAGAGGGCATCCCCCCGCCAGACCGAGGGGCCGAAGTTCTCCTGCCGGTGCTCCGGGTCCCGGACCTCCGCGCCGATGTAGAGGTACTGGTCATCCCAGAGCACCCGGAAGGCAAAGCTCTCCTTCTCTGGCCCGAGCCAGGTGGCCCCGCCCCGGAGGAGCTGGTCCGGGCGATTCACCTCCAGCCGGGGGGCCCGGGTCCAGGCCGGCTCGTCCAGCCGGCCGTCCACCGCCACCTCGCCCTCCCGCCGGACCGCGGGGATCTCCCGGGCCGCCTCCGGCGCCGGGGCGGCCTGCCGGAGGTGGGAGAGGTACAGGTGGTACTCCCCGGCCTCGGTCACCGTCACCGGCACCGCCACCGCATCCCCGGGGGCCAGGGCGTAGTACCGGCCGCTGGAGAAGTTGGCCTCGCCGGTCCACTCCCGCCGGCCGTAGACCGGCTTCCCCGCCACCGGGTTGCCGCTCTCCGCCTCCACCAGCGGGGCCGGGGACCGGCTCTCCTCCTTGTAGAAGAGGTACGGCGCGGCTACCGGGTCCCGGGTCAGGGGAATGAGGGCCAGGAGGGCCTCGATGGTCGACTCCGCACCGGCGTTGCGATTCACCAGGAAGGGGTTGGCGCCGCCGATGCCGTCAAAACACCGGCCGGTCTCCGGGTCGTACATCGCCACCCCGGCGATGTTGTTGCCGAAAAACCACGACCCGGCCAGGCCCGCGTACTTGGCGTACTTCTCCTCCCCGGTGGCCCGGTAGAGCTCATAAAAGCCCCCGGCCACCATGCTGGCGCCGTAGGCGATCTGCCCCTGCCGGCGGATGCTCACCGCCATCTCGTTCACCAGGTCGGTGACCAGGAAGAAGGTGAAGAGGGAGTCGGCCGTAAACCGGGCCGCCTCCACCCAGTCCCGCCGGCCCAGCACCCGGCCGGCCCGGGCCAGGGCCGCCACCTGGTGGCTGCCCCAGGCGTGCCAGAGCGCGGTGGAGCCCGCGTTGCTCGGCTGCGCGCCGAAGGGGTAGTCCTTAAAGCTGCCCAGCTGGTAGGCGGCCACCGCCTCCCCCAGCATCTCCATCAGCCGCCGGGTCTCCGGGTTGGGGTCGGCCTCGTAGTAGGCCGCCAGCCCCAGGAGGGCGAGGGAGGTGAGGTCCGAGCCGCCGCCCAGGAGCCACCCCGGCACCCGCACCCCGTGGAGTTCGTCCCAGCGGCCGTAGGTGTGGAGCTGCCGGGCCAGGGCCGCCTCTCCCTTCTTGTACGCCGCCTGGAGCACCTCGGCGTACTTCGGGTCCACCTCCCGGAAGACCCGGTAGCCCTCCGCCAGGGCCCACTGCCCCCGGGCGGCCCACCAGCTCCAGCTCTTGTAGCTGGTGGCCCCGGTCCGGTTGACGGTCCCCTGCCGGTCGGTGACAAAGTTGTAGTACTCGCCGTCCTCGGCCTGCATGTACCGGACGAAGTTCAGGAGCCGCCGGGCCTGCCGGAGGGCCAGCCGGTCCCCGGTGGCCCGGAAGTACTCCAGGTAGACGATCGCGGCCCGGGCTGCATCGTCCACGCAAGCGATGCCCTCGCCCGCGGCGTCCACCCACTCGTAGTTCGGCGCCTCGGAGTAGATGTGGACGAGGGCCATCTCCTCCCACCCGTCCACTTCCATGGGCTCCACCAGGAAGTTCAGGTGGGTGAGGTTGATCAGCCCCTCCCGCATGGGCCGCTCCCGGGCCGCCGGACCCCAGGGGGGCTCGCCGCCCCGCCCGGCTCCGGGGGCCCCGGGGGTGCACCCGGCGGCCGCGGCGGTCATCGCCAGGGCCAGCACCAGGGCCAGCCACCGGCGGCCGGCCCGGCCCGCTCCAACCCCTTTCCGCCCCGGTCCGGGTCCGCTTTCGCACAGGCTCTTCATACCGCCGCCCTCCCCGGCGTCCGGCCCCGAGGGTGGCTGGGTCCCCAGGCTCCCGTAGGCAGCGAGCCCCACAGCCTAGCCCTTGGTGGCACCGATGTTGATCCCTTCGATGAAGTACTTCTGCGCAGCGAAGAAGAGGCCGACGATGGGCAGGGCCATCAGCACGCTCATGGCCATCATGTAGTTCCACATGGGCGCTTCCTTGGAGAGGGTGGCCTCAAAGAACTTGAGGCCGAGGACCATGGGGTACTTCTCCATGGTGTTGAGGTAGATGAGGGGCGCCTGCAGGTTGTTCCAGTTCCCCTGGAAGCTGAGAACCGCAATGGCCAAAAGCGCCGGCCGGATCATCGGCAGCATGATGTGCCAGTAGATCTGCACCACGTTGGCCCCGTCCATGATGGCCGCTTCCTCGATGGACTTGGGGATGGTGAGGAAGAACTGGCGCATCATGAAGATGTAGGCCGGGCCCCAGGCGAACCACGCGCCCAGCACCAGGGGGTCGAAGGTGTCCACCAGCCCCAGCCGCCGCCAGATGAGGAAGCTGGGGATCAGGGTGACCACCCCGGGGAGCATCATGGTAGCCAGCAGGATAACGAAGAGGACGTCCCGCCCCCGGAAGTCGAACCGGGCAAAGCCGTAGGCCACCAGGGAGGTGGTGATGAGCTCCGCGGTCACCGCCAGGGCGGTGATGAAGATGGTGTTGAAGAGGAACCGGCCGAAAGGCAGGATCTTCCAGGCGTCGATGTAGTTCCGCCACATGGGCGGCCGGGGGATCCACTCTGGCGGGTAGGAAAAGAGCGCGTCGGGGCCCTTCAGGGAGGTGGAGACCATCCAGAAGAGGGGCACCACCACCACCGCCGCCCCCATGGTGAGGCAGGCGTAGACCAGCGCGCTCTTGAGGATCCGGCGCACCGTCAGGCCCATCCCGCTACCTCCTCTTCTGCCGCACTTCGACCTCGTAGTAGACCCAGGCCTCGGACCAGCGCAGGACCAACAGGGTGAGGATCAGGATGAGCACCATCAGGAACCAGGCGATGGCGGAGGCGTACCCCATCTTGTACTGGGTGAAGCCCTGCTGGTAGATGTACACGTTGAGGAAAGTGCCGGCGCCGCTGGGGGTGGTGATGAAGAGAGGCGCGGTGAAGTTCTGGAGGGCCCCGATGATGCCCATGATCATCACGTAGAGAAGGCTGGGGCTGATCATCGGCAGGGTGATCTTGAAAAAGCGGGTCCAGGGCCCGGCGCCGTCCACCGTGGCCGCCTCCAGGAGTTCCTTCGGAACGTTCTTGAGCGCCGCCAGCAGGATGACGGTGTTGGCCCCGAAGATGCCCCAGAAGGACATGATCACAAAGGAAGGCAGGACCAGCCTTTCGTCCGCGAACCACATGAGGGGCTCCATGTCCAGCAGCCGGTAGATGGGGCTGAGGAGGGTGTTAATGAGCCCCTTGCTGGCGAACATCCACCGCCAGAGGAGGGCCGTGGCCGCCGCGGGCAGCACCGACGGCAGGTAGTAGAGGGTCCGCCAGAAGCCCACCGCCTTCACGTCCTGGGCCAGCAGCACCGCGGTGGCCAGGGCCCCGGCCATGCCCAGGGGCACGCTGATGAAGGCGTAGAGCACCGTCAGCTTCACCGACGGCCAGAACCGGGGATCCTCAAAGAACATGTACTTAAAGTTCTCCAGGCCGACCCACTTCGGTGGCTGGAGGACGTCGTACTCGGTGAACGCCAGGTACAGGGAATACGCAAAGGGATATGCATTCCAAATCAGGAATCCCAGGAGCCAGGGCAGGATGAGGGCGTACCCCGCAGCGGCTTCCCGGCGCACCTTCAACCGGCGCAGCACCGCGTAGGTCGCCAGCATCAGCCCGATCATCGCTGCCCCCACCAGGAGCCAGTGGGACAGCGTGGAAAGGTACCACTCAGCGTGCCATTCAGCCACAGGCCTCCCCCTCACCTCGTGCAGGACAAGGGCCGGCCCCTGATGCCAGGCGGCCGGCCCTGGTCATACCTCTCCCGTCCGGTCAGGGCAGGAGCTCTTCCAGCTTCGGCCGGGCGGCCCGGGCCAGCTCCGCGGCGCTACCCTTCTTGCTGAAGAGCGGATCCTGCACCTGCTCCCAGAAGATGGTATCCCATTCAGGCTGCCGGGGGATCACCCGGAAGGCCCGCATCTCCTGGGTGGCCTTGATGATGGTGTCCGCGCTCTTCTCCTTCCGGGGCTCGGACTTCACCAGGTGCTCCTTGGTGGCCAGGGACTTCCGCGGGGCGACGATCTTCCAGTTGTGGATGCCCTCGGTCAGCTCGACCAGCGCCTCGTAGGCGATGTCCGGGTGCTTGGTCTGGGAGGAGATGACCGTCGACGCCGTCCAGGCGAAGGTGGTCCGGTTCTTGGGCCCCTTGGGCACCAGGACGGTGCCGACGTCGAGCCCCTCGACCCGGTCCAGGTCGTCCGCCGCGCCGCCGAAGAACATCGCCAGCTTGCCCTTCTTGAAGAGCTCGGCGAAGCCCTCCTCGTTGATCACCGCCAGCGGCGGGGCGACCTCCTCGTTGTAGATGATGCTGTTATAGAACTCCAGCGCCTGAATCGCCTCGGGGCTGTCGATGGGCGAGGACTTCAGGTCCGGGCTGATGACCTCGCCGCCTGCCTGCCAGATGAACATCTGCACCGGCGGCCAGCCGTTGAAGGCGACGCCGTAGATGCCCTTCTCCTTGTTGGTCAGCTTCTTGGCGGTCTCCCGGAAGGTCTGCCAATCCCAGTCGTCGGTGGGCTCAGGCACCCCGGCCTCCTTGAAGAGGGCCTTGTTGTAATAGACGATCACCGGCTGGGCAATCCAGGGCAGACCGTAGACCCGGCCCTGATACTTGGCGGACTCGAGGATCTCCGGGAAGTAGTCGTCCAGGTTGGCCGCCGGACGGGTGTCCTGGGCCAGCCGGTCGGTGATGTCCAGGAGCGCCCCCCGGGCCGCATAGGACGCGATGTACTCCTGGGAGAGCCAGAAGAGGTCCGGCGCGGTGTTGCCGGCGATCATGGTCTGCAGCTTGGTGTAGTAGTCGGCGGGGATCGGCTCCGAGACGATCTCGAACGTAGTGGACTTGGCGTTGATCTCGTCGATGACCGCCTGGAGCTCCTTCGCCTCCTCGGCGCCGGCCCAGGTGGCGAGGCGGATCTTCACCTTCTCCTGGGTCTGCTGCGTGCCACCGGACTGCTGGCCCGACGTGCCGCTCTGACCGCCGGTATCGCCGCTCTTGCCGCCGCAGGCGGCCAGAACCAGGGCGAGGGCCGTCAGCCACACCGTCAGGATGAGCTTCGCCCGTTTCACTGCGACTTCCCCTCCGTTTGCTGGGATGTATGGTCTGCGCGGCCGGCCGCCCCCATGGAGTCAGACTGGGGGTCAGACCGGGAAGCGCCGAGATCGGTGGAGCCCCGGACCACCAGGGCCACGTGCATGGTGATGGTGACCGGCAACAGCTCCCGCTCCCGGATGCGATCCAGGAGCCGCCGGGCCGCCAGCCGCCCCATCTCCACCTTGTCCACCCGGACGGTGGTGAGTCCCGGCCCGGCCCGGGCGGCCAGGGCAATGTCGTCAAAACCGGCCAGCCCCAGGTCTTCCGGCACCCGGAGTCCTCGCGCCCGGGCGATGGCGAGAATCTGCAGGGCGGTCAGGTCGTTGCCGGCCACGACAGCCATGGGCAACTCCGCGGTGGTGAGGAGTTCTTCCATCACCCCGGGGGCGTCGAGCCACCCCCGGCCTACCTCCGCATACCGGACCGCCACCGGCCGGCCCGCGGCCCGGACGGCCCGCTCGAACCCCTCCCGCCGGGCAGCAAAACTCGGATCCTGAAAAGTCTCACAGATGTAAACGACCGTTCGGTAGCCTGCCGCCAGGACGTGGGCGGTCACCTCTTCGGCTCCCCCCACGTTGTCGGAGACGACGGAGTCCACGCCCCGGACCTGCCGGTCCACCACCACCACCGGCAGGCCCTTCCCGGCCGCTTCCCGGGCCAGCTCCTCCGGGGTGTCCGCTCCCATGAGGATCAGGGCATCGCACCGGTCCCGGAACGGCTCCAGCCAGCCCGGCCCCTCTGCCGGGTCGTAGGTGACAAGGGAGAGATCGTGCCCTTCGGCCCGGAGCACCTCCTCCACCCCCAGGAGCACCTGGCCGTAGAAGGAGCCGCCCACGGGCTCCGGGTCGTACGCCTCGATGCGCCGGGGAATGGCGACGGCCACCCGACAGCCCGCCCGACCACCCCCGGCCTCCCGGCCCTCCTCCAATTGGCGCACCGCTTCCCAGACCCGCCGAGCCAGTTCCGGCGACACCCCGCCCTGCTGGTTGAGCACCCGGGAGACCGTGGCTGGGGAGACCCCCGCCAGCCTGGCCACCTGTCGGGTTGTCCAACGCTTCACGGACATGCCTCCTCGCAGGAGAGATTCCTGCCGGGCACCGGGGTGGGATGAAGCCGCCGGGAACCGGATGGCAACTGCCCGGGTCCGACCGGATACGCACCACGGGCAGGAAGCTTAGAAACATAATCGTTTCTCGTCGTTTCGCCAATGAAACAGTACCACGCACCAGCGGAAACCGTCAACAGGGCTAAGGAAGGCATCTTCAGCTACTTGCAATCCCATCATCTTGTTTCAGATGGTTTCCAGCGCAGGGACACCAGCGCCACATGGTGGGCCCCGTGTGAAGCCGCCACCCGGCAGTGGTTCGCCCAGCAGTAGAAAGCGAACAAGAAGGGGTTTAGCGGAAGATGTACTGGAAACCGGAGAAGAAACGCCGGCTGAAGATCAGAAACACGATGACAATCGGCAGGGTCAGCAGCACGCTGGCGGCACAGAGCGGCCCGGGATAGGTGCCGTACGGCCCTTTCATGGTGGTCAACAGCACGTTGAGGGTCATGAGGTGATGGCTCTTGACAGCGACCAAATCCCAGAGCAGCTCCGTCCAGCGCTCCATAAAGACCACCAGGCCCAGCACCGTGGTCAGGGTGCTGCTCATGGGCAACAAAATCCGGGTTAGCACCGTCCATTCCCCGGCGCCGTCGACCCGGGCCGCATCCAGCAGGTCCTGGGGTACGCTCTGGAAGAAGGTGGCGTACATGAAGATGACCCAAACGCTGACAGCCTTGGGAAGGATCATCGCCAGATATGTATCGTACAGGCCGAGAAAGCGGACGATCAGGAAGGTCGGGATGATCAGGATGATCGACGGATAAAACATGTGAAAGAGCAGGAAGGACTGGATCCAGCGCGCCCCCTTGAAACGTACCCGTGCCAGCGCATACCCAGTCATAGCGCCGAAGACCAGCACGGCCAGGGTATCCGCTGCGCTGACCAGAAAACTGTTGAATAGGGCACGCAGCCACGGCCGGGCCAGCGCCGTGTCGCCGCCGGTCAAGAGCCACACGTACGAACGCAGGGTGAACTTACTCGGCCAAATGACCCGTTCAACCTCATTCCAGGGCGCCAGGGATTGCAACACCATGTAGAGATAGGGGAACAAGGCCGGGATGACCGCCAGGGTAGCCGCCAGGTAGAGCGCCGCTATCTTCAGTTGCCTATGCTTCGTAACCATGTGCCCGCCCCCACCGCTGCATGATCCAGCGCACCACCGCTACACCCACAAAGGTGCACACGGCGTTCAAGAGCGCGACCGCCGAGGCATATCCGGCCCGGAAGTTGGCGAAGGCCTGATGGTAAATCTCCAGGTGCCAGGTGTGCGTGGCCAGGTTCGGGCCACCCCGGGTCAAGACATACGGCTCGGTGAAGATACCGAACATGAGACCAACAGCCAGTACCACCACCGTGAAGGTGGCAGGATACAGGTTGGGCCAGGTGATGCGCCAGAAGCGGGTCCAGGGGCCGGCGCCATCGATGGCCGCCGCTTCATACAAGTCCCGGGGAATCGACCGCAGGGCGGCCAGGTAAATGAGGGCGTAGTAACCGGCGAACTTCCACGCAATCAACGCGACAATGATGGCCGTGGCCCAACCCGGACTCTCGAGCCATGGCGGCCGGAACCCGAAGGTCCTGACGAGCCACAGGTTGAGGGGGCCGTTGACGGCGATCAACCCCTCCGCCACCAGCGACGTGGCCACACCGCTAGCCAGGTAGGGCAGGAAGAAGAGAACCGTATACCAGTGCGCCCCCCAGGGCAGGGAGTTCACCAGCAGTGCAATACTTACGGCCAGAACGAGCACCACCGGCAAGAAGAACAGCAGGAACTTGTAGCTGTTGATGAAAGCGGCCCACACCCGGGGACTGCCCAGGGCTTCCATCAGGTTTTTCAGGCCCACCCAAGTGCGTCTGGGCGAGATCAGATTCCATTCCATGCCGGCCAGCCATAACGCCCAGACGATGGGCACCAGAAAAAAGACCACCGTGTAGACGAGGTAAGGGGAGGCCAGAAGCCATCCCCTTACCTCGTAATACCGCCGGGCAACCATTACCGGAGCACCTCCGCCCAGGCGGCGACCAGGTCATCGAACGCCTGCTCCGGTGTCTTCTGCCCGGTGATCACCGGCACCATCAGGGTCTCGCCCAAGCGGGTGTGCAGCTCCACAAACTTCTCATGCTTGATCGGCGGCACACCGGTGGGAACCGCCTCGGCATAGCGGGCCAGGGCGGGGTTCTCCTTCAGGTAGGGCTCGAATTCGGGGTTGGTGGTCAGATCGCCCCGGGCCGGCGGCAGACCGGTCATCTCGAGCCACTGCCGGTCGTGCTTGGGGTCAGAGAGCACCCACTTGATAAACTCCCAGGCGGCCTGCTGCTCGGCCTCGGAGGCATGCTTGTAGATCACCACACCCTTGGCGTCCGCAAAGGTCTTGGGAGCCTTGTCCGACGGGAAGCCATCGGGCACCGGCGGCGGGGTGAAGACCACATTCTCGCCGACCTTCAGCTCCGGATACTTCTCCTTCCAGTAGGGGAGTGCCCACGGGCCCACCACATCCCAGACCGCCAGCCCCTGCTCAAAGGCGTCTTCGGCGTTGGTGAGCACGTAACCCCGCTGGTTCATCTCCTGCAGGAACCGCATCACCTTCATGACGGCGTCCCGGTCGGCGGTGACCTCGGTACCGGTCAGGAACGGAGCGCCATCGCTGGCCGCGTAATACAGGATGAAGAAGTCGAACCAGCGCTCCCACCAGGAGTTGGGATCCAACAGGAGCTTGCGGGTCAGCACATACTTGTCCGGGTACTTCGCCTTCAGCTTTTCGCCCAGGGCCAGGATCTCCCCGTAGGTGCGTGGGGGCTCGGCATAACCCAGTTCCTTGAGAATGTCCATCCGCCAGGCAAAGAGCATGGCGTTGGAGTAGAGCGGCAGGATGTATTGGTGGCCGTCCGGGTACTTCCAGTCGGCCACGATCGCCTCGGCCTTGCGGGCCTGAATCAGTTCATCGTACCCGGGCAGGGTGTCCAGGGGAACAACCGCCTCGCTGTTGACGAGCTGTGCCCCGAAGCCGACGAAGATGTTCTCGGAGGCGGTCAGCTTCGAACCACTGGAGAGGGCGGTGAGAATGCCGGCTTCCGAAGAGGGGGACTCTGGGATCGGGGCCACCTCAATCTGGACGTTAGGGTGGCTCTGCATGTACTCTTCAGCCATTGTCCGCCAAAACTTCTCCTGGGTGGGGTTGGGAGCGGACCAGAAGACGATGCTCACCTTGTCACCCTGCCCCGACGCCGCCCCACCCTCCTGCTTGGACCCACCGCAGCCACTCAGGACCAGAGCCAACAACACCACTACTGACAGACAGCTTCGAATTATGCGTCCATTGAACACGCCCTGTCACCTCTTCCCGTGGTGTCGGATGGGTGTACGCAAACCGGGGGTCCCGGTTGCATCCAATTGAGGGCCACGGCAACGGCGCGGTTTCCACCGGGCGCGGATTTCGGACAACACGTCTGAAACATAATCGTTTCTGGACTTTTCTCCAATGAAACAGTACCACGCTCCCTGGAGAAACGTCAACGGGGCTTATGAAACCATCTTCGGTCGTTTGCACTCCCACCATCTTGTTTCAGACTGTTTCAAGTGCAAGGACACCCGCAGGAGCCAGGAGACGGAAACAACAAAGCGGCCGCCGCCATGAGGGCGACGGCCGCCGGACGTCGGGCCCAAAGGGTCAGGTCAGCCCCAGCCGCCGGAGGGCGTCTTCCCGCACCCGGGCGAGGAGCGCCTCCGCCTCCGCTCCGTCCCGGCCCACCACGGAGAAGTAGACCTTCAGCTTCGGCTCGGTCCCCGACGGGCGGACCATGACGAAGCCGCCGTCGGCAAACCGGTAGTGGAGGACGTTGGCCCGGCCGAGGGTGAGGGGATAGCGCCGGCCGGTCCCGCACTCCACCCCCTCGCCCAGGAGGTAGTCGTCCCGGTAGGCGACAGGGATGCCTCCGAAGGCCTCCGGAGGATCCCGGCGCAGGGAATCGACCAGGGCCTGGATCCGCTCCTGCCCCTCCTTGCCGGGCAGGGTGACGTTGTGGAGCCCCTCCCGGAAGTGGCCGTACCGGTCCCAGATGGCCTCCAGGGCCTCGTAGAGGGTCCGGCCCCGGGCCTTGTGGTAGGCGGTGGCCTCGGCCACCAGTACCGCGGCCATCACCGCGTCCTTGTCCCGGACAAAGGTGGCCGCGAGGTACCCGTAGCTCTCCTCGAAGCCGAAGAGGAAGGTGTGGGAGCCGGTCTCCTCAAACTCCCGGATCTTGTCGCCGATGAACTTGAAGCCCACGTGGGTCTGCATCAGCTCGACGCCGTAGTCCCGGCAGAGGGGCGCCACCAGGTTGGTGGAGGCGATGCTCTTCAGGATTACCCCGTTGGCCGGCAGGGTGCCCGCGGCCTTCCGGCTCTGGAGGATGAAGTCTGCGAGGAGCACGCCGATCTGGTTGCCGGTCAGCAGCCGGTACCGCCCCTCCCGGTCCCGGGCCATCACCCCGAGCCGGTCGGCGTCGGGGTCGGTGGCCAGGATCACGTCGGGCTGCTCGGTCTGGGCCAGCCGCAGGGCCAGGTCAAAGACCTCGGCCTCCTCGGGGTTGGGGGTGCGGACCGTGGGGAAGTTCCCGTCGGGCGCTTCCTGCTCCCGCACCACCGTGACCGGGTAGCCTGCGGCGGTGAGCACCGACCGGACCGGGAGGTTGCCGCTGCCGTGGAGCGGCGTGTAGAGGATCTTGCACGCGGCCCGTTCCTCCGGCCGGGTGGTGATCAGGGAGAGGAGCCGGTTCCGGTAAGCCTCGTCCACCGCCGGGGGCACCGGAAGCAGGAGACCCTTGGCCCGGGCCTCGGCCTCCGGCATCGTCCGGATGGCGGTGACGTCCCCGTGGGACCGGATCCGCTCCTGGATCGCCGCCGCGCGGTCCGGCGGGATCTGGCCGCCGTCCTCCCAGTAGACCTTGTAGCCGTTGTACGCCGGCGGGTTGTGGCTCGCCGTGATGACGATGCCGGCGATCGTACCCAGCTCCCGCACCGCGAAGGAGAGCATCGGCGTGGGCCGAAGGCTCTCCCACAGGTAAGCGCGGATGCCGTTGGCCGCCAGGGTGAGGGCCGCCTCCAGGGCGAACTCCGGGGAGCACCGCCGGGAGTCGTGGGCGATCACCACCCCCCGCTCTTTGGCCCCGGGACCGAAGGTGGCGATGTAATCCGCCAGCCCCTGGGTAGCCTGCCGGACGGTGTACCGGTTCATCCGGTTGGTGCCGGCGCCAATGAGCCCCCGGAGGCCGCCGGTGCCGAACTCCAGGTCCTTGTAGAACCGGTCCTCAATCTCCTTCTCATCGCCGGCGATGGCCGCCAGCTCCGCCCGGGTCTCCGGGTCGAACCCGGGGTGCTGGGACCAGAGGCGGTAAAGCTGCTGCACACGCTCCTGCACCGACGCCATCCTCCCACCTCCCGCATCCGCTTGCCGAAGTGGCCTCCCAAAGCCCGCGGGAGGCCAGCGTCCCAGCACACAATCGTATCCCAGGACAACCAATATCGTCAAACACCGGCGGATGGGAGACTGGGGCATGGGGGACGGGGGATAGGGGCGGGGTCCCCTCTGCCGGGGCCCCCGCTGCATGGGAAACAGGGCAGCGCGCCTGCGCTGCCCTGTTTCCGCCCGCTCCTTCCCCGTGCGGCTCCTGCTTCCCGGTGCGGCCCTCGGCCGCCCCGGTTACTTCCACGGGGTCCCCGCAGCCGGGTACGCAGCCACCGCGTACAGGATCTGCGCGGCCTCCGCCCGGGTGATGGGGTCCTGGGGCCGGAAGGCCCCCTGTCCATCGATCACCTTCAGGCCGGCGAGGAGGGCCACTGCGTTCCGGTACCGGGGGCCGATGGCCTGCGCGTCGGTGAAGGACATGGAGATGCTGGCCTCCATCCGGGCGATGGCCCCGTACCCCATGGCCCGGACCGCCCAGAGGGCGAACTCCTCCCGGGTGACGGCCCGGTCCGGCTCGAAAGCCTCCCCGATCTCCTCCTTCACCAGGATGCCGGCCCGGAGGGCGGCCTCCGCGTACCGAGCCTGGAGCTGGAGCGAAGGGGAGAGGGCCCCGTCGCCGGCGCTGAACTCCTGGAAGGAGTACTGGCCCCGTGGCGGCGTGAAGGGCTGGAGCCCTCGGGCCAGCACCAGCCACTGGGCCGCCTCGGCCCGGCTGACCGGCCGGTCGGGGTGGAACTTGCCGTCCGCCTCTACCTCCAGGACGCCCTGGAGGAGTAGGAGTTCGATCTCCTTCTGGGCGGGGTGGCCGACCACGTCCTCCGGTTCCAGCACCCGGTGACTCGCCGAGCGGCCGCGGGTGTCCACCAGTTCCCCGGTGAAGGCGTCGACGGCTTCGGCGAACCCAACGGGAGCCGCCAGTGCGTAGACCAGCCTGGCCGGGGGCTTGGCGTTCTCTCCCTCCCCCTTGCCCAGGCCGACCGGCGGGAGCCACGGGGGTTCCACGGCCCACCGGAGTTCCAGCTCAGTCTGGCTGAGCAGTTTCTCCAGGGCCGCCTCGGCGCTGATGACCTCCTCGGGCGGGGGCAGCTCCGCGGCCTCCGGCAGGTCTGCGTAGTAGCCCCAGAAGGAGGTCACCTTGCCGTTCCAGGGATCGACCTGGATCTGAACGACCCGCCCGTGCACCGGAATGCCGCGGTGGAGCAGGACGTAGGAGAACTCGTACCCGTCGCAGACCGGCCGCAGGGACTCCTCCCCCTCCGCCGGGCCGGGCATCCGGCACCACCGGGTTTCGTTGACGGCGGGCAGCTCCCGGAGGTGGGGAACCAGGTCAGGGCGGAACTGGCGCAGGAAAGCATCGGCCGCCGCCCGGGCCTTCGCCAGGTCCACTGCGGGCGGGATCTGCTCCCAGTTCTCCGGCCGGCGGGTCCAGCTGCTCATCTGGTGCACCACGCCCCGGACCGCGTCGACGGTGACGTCGTAGTACCACTCGCCCTCCTTGGGCTCCCGGCCCGGGGGGGCCCAGGCGAAGTGGTAGTACTTGCTCGGAACCGGCTCGGAGTTCTCCTGGTAGTTCATGTGGGTCGGCTCCGCGGTCGTCCCCGCGACGGACTTGGCGAGAGCCAGGGCCTGCTCCTGGGTGAGGGGCTTCGCCGGCGGGCGGTAAGGCTGGGCCGGAGTCAAGGACCGCAGGTCCTCCCACCCGACGGGCGTGAACGGCCGGCCCATGGCGTCCCGGACCTCCCCGGTGGTGGCGTCTACCTGGGGCAGCCCTACGACCGGGGCGTAGACCAGCTTCCACACTTCCTTCTGAGTCGCCGGGTCCCAGAAGGGCCGGTAGACCAACCCCAGCCGGACCGCAGCCTGGAAAGCGTCCATCGCCCGGGCGGCGTCTACCGTTTGCTCCGGCGGGACAAAGGCCGTCTCCCGGTCCCAGGTGAGCTGGTACTGGGTCAGTTCCCCGGTCCGGGCGTCGATGCTGATGGTGATGGCCTGGTCGGGCACCGGATAGCCCGCCGCCATCCGCCGCCAGGAGAAGGCATGGACTGGCGCCGTCCTCGGGCCGAAGTAGCCCAGGGAGCCCCGGTCATCGAGCCGGACCTCCGGCAGGTAGGGCGCAGCCAACTTCCGGAGCCACTCCTCCGCCCGCTGCAGCGCCTCCCGGCGGGTGTAGGTGAGGGCACGAGCCTCGTCCCCGCCCGACCGCTCAAAGAAGTACCGCCGGATCTCGCCGGTGGTCGCGTCCACCACCACGGAGTAATTGACCCGGGGCTCCTCGTCGGGCTTGCTGCTCCACGTCAGGTTCCACTCCGGCCGGCTGCCGAGGTCCGCGGGCTGCCAGAGGTGCACCTCAGGCTCCCCGAGTTCCGCCGGAATTGGCAGGAGCTCCCGGGCCCGGGCCACGGCCTGATCCCGGCTGACGGCCACCTGACCCAGCCGGGGGCTCCCCTCCTTCTCCAGGGCCGGCTCCGGCACCGCCGGTACCGTCGCCGGCGCGTCCGGTGGGGCCGGCGCGGCCGGTGCGGACACCGGGGCGTCCGGGTCGCCCTTCTCGGCCTCTTGCGCCGGGGCGGGGGCCGCCTCCGCCGGATCGGTCTCCGCCAGGGCCGGCGCCGCCGGGAGCAGGAGACTCAAGGTCAGGGCTCCGGCAAGAGCGGCCCGGACGGTGCGGGACCAGCCTGGCTTCCTGTGGGGCCAGCGCGGCTCCATACGGGTCTCGCCTCCTTTTCGGAATCGTCCGCGATGATTGGACGGCGGCCACCATCGATTGGTTGCACCTTTGGCGCGGGTTGCCGGAGAACAGGGCACCCGGGTCGGCTGTGCACCGCCCCGGTTACCGCCCCCGGCCACGAGAGGCTGTAACGGGCCAGTTCCCCGGTCTGGGCATCGATGCCGACGGCGATCCGCTGCCGCGGCACGGGGTGGCCCGCCACCACCCGCTGCCAGGCAAAGCCGTGGATCACCGGGGGTCCTCCCCGGACTGCCAGAGGTTCACCTCGGGCTCCCCGAGCTCCGCCGGAATCGGCAGGAGTTCCCGGGCCCGGGCCACCGCGGCCTCCCGGCTGACGGGTACCTCTCCCAGCCGGGGGCGGCCCGCTTGCACCGGGGCCGGCTCGGTCTCCGCCCGGGCCGGTTCGGCCTCGCGGATTTGACGCTTGCGACTTCCGGTGGGTTGCACCCCGGCGGCGCACCCCAGCGGCGGCAAGCAAGAACAAACAAGGCCGGGCCACGCCTGCCCGGCCTTCGTCCTGTCCGGCTGCCGCCTCAGCCCCCAAACCGCTCCCGGATCCACGCCCGGAGCACCTCCCGCGCCCCGGCAAAGGCGATCTCCGGCCAGGGGAGCTGCCGCCAGTGGAACCACCGGACCTCCAGGCTCTCGGGACTTGCCTTGAGTTCCCCATCGACGGGCTCCGCCTCGTAGTAAAGCACCAGCACCGGGGAGCGAGTGCCCGCCCGGGCGTCGAGGAGCCGGCCGACCCGGACCGTCAGCCCCGTCTCCTCCCGGACCTCCCGGATCACCCCTTCCTGTGGGCCCTCAAACTTCTCCAGGTAACCGCCGGGCAGGTCCCAAAGGCCCCGGCCCGGCTCGATGGCCCGGCGCTGGAGGACCACCTCCTCGCCCCGGAAGACCACCGCGTTGACCGCGGCGGCCATCCCCTCGTAGTGGATGAAGTGGCCCGTCGGGCACCCTGGCCGCTCCCGGCCGTCGCCCGAGTCCCGGACCGGCACCAGCGGCCGTCCGCAGAGCGGGCAGAAGCGATAAGACATGGCGGCTACCCCCTCGCCCGGGCGCCGGTCGCCCCGTCCCCGGCGCCCTCCCGGAAAATGAGACCCCGGTCGCCGTCGACCCGGATGCGCTCGCCCTCCCGGAGGACCCGGGTCGCCCCGGCGGCGTTGACCACCGCTGGGATCCCGTACTCCCGGGCGACGATGGCCCCGTGGGAGAGGAAGCCTCCCACCTCCGTCACCACCGCCGCGGCCCGGAGGAAGAGGGGCGTCCAGGCCGGGTCGGTGGAGGGGGCTACCAGAACCTCTCCGGGCCCGAGCCGGCTCCCCTCGCCGGGGTGGCGGAGGATCCGGGCCCGGCCGGAGGCGACCCCCGCCGCCACCCCCAGTCCCGCCAGGACCGCGCCGGCGGGGAGGGCTCCGGTTCCCTGGCCGGCGCCCGCCGGCTCCCCCTGGAGGAGGGCCGCCGCCCGGGGCTGGGGCCGGTCGTCCAGGATGACATCCGGCGGCTCCAGCCGCTCCAGCTCCGCCAGGAGCCGGCGCCGGTGTTCCAGGATCGCCCCGAGACCCGCCCCGTCCCACTCCCGGGTGAGAAGGGCGACGATCTCGTTGCCGGTGAGAAGAAAGACCTCCCCGGCCTCCCGAAGGAGCCCCCGGCGGACCAGCCGCCGGCCCGCGGCCAGGGCCCACCGGCGCATCGGCCACAGGAGGCGCACCAGGGCCTCCTTCGCACCCTCCCGGAGCCGCATCCCCTGCCGGGCCTTGGCCAGAAGGAACCGGTAGAAGAGGTACCGGTGGGGCCGCCACAGGAGCCGCCGGGCCACCTCCCGCTCCGCCTGCCGGCGCCGCTCCCGGGCCAGAGCCCGGGGGTCTTCCGGGATCTCCCCGGCCCGGAGGTGGCTGGCGACCACCTGGAGGATGTAGGTCGGGTCCTCCACCCACCGGGGATTCTGGATCTCCATCTCGTAGACCGCCCGGAAGCCGAAATCCCGGAGGAACTGCTCCAGCCGCTCCAGGGTCCGGGTGCCCAGGAGCCGCTCCCGCCAAGCCCGGACGTCCAGGGGCTCCTCAAGGAAGTAGTCCCGGGCCTGGGGCTCCCGGGCTGCCACCCGGGCGATGGCCACCAGCCGGTAGCCCGGCTCGGCGCTTACCACCCCGCCGCTGCCGCTGAGGAGGGCCGCGGTGAGGGCCTCCCCCCGGCCGGGGAACTCCCGCTCCAGGAATTCCGCCAGCCGGCCGGACCACTGGCTGTTAACGTTATGGATCATCGCCTCGGGCAAGAGTTCCCGGCGCCGAGTCTCGAGCTCCCAGAGCTTACGCACCAACTCCCGGTCCTCGAGCCGGTCCAGGTCCTGGGCCGCTTCGGCCTCCATCCACTCCCGGACCTCCTGGAAGAGCCGGGGCGCCCGGGCCTCGGCCCGGCGCATCGCCCAGCCGAGGCGCATCAACCGCCGGAGCCGCTCCCGCCCCTTCCCCGGCGGCTCCGGGGGAAGCGAGATGGTGGGCTGGTGGCCCCCCAGGGCCCGGTTGGTCGCCTCGGGCCGGAGGCCGAAGGCATCCCACAGGGCCCACTGGATCGCGGAGAGGTTCAGGTACATCCGGCCCTGGTAGAGCCGGGACCAGGTCATGCCCTCGGGCACCGGGTAGCCCCCTGCGGCCAGGAGGTGCCGGGCCATGATCTCGTGGGTGGCCGCGTTCAGCCACCACCCCAGGGGGCTCTGGACACCGGGGTAGGCGTCCTTGAGATTGGCGTTGGACCAGATGAGGGGCTGACCGCTCAGTTCCGGGAAGGTGGGCCAGGGGATCGCGGTCACCGGCCGGGCCTGGGTGAGGACGAACTGGAAGCCGTCCCAGCACCACTCCACGTCCTGGGGGACGTGGCCGTCCCCCAGGGCGTCCTGGACCCGGAGGACGAGGAGGGCGAGCTTCTCCACCTGGGGCCGCTCCAACACCGGCGCGACCCGCTCCGCCTCCCCCAGGGGGTCGAGCCGGGTACCGCCCCCCTCCGCGGGCAGCACCCGGTGCCGCTTCTGCCCCCGGGTGACGTCCAGGACCCGGGCGGGGCTGGTGTTGGTCACCGCGACCACATACTGGTCCACCTCACCGGTGCCCATCACCACCGACTCCCCCAGGCCGAAGCCCGCGGCGATGACCACCCGGTCCCGGCGGCCAGTGACCGGGTCGGCGCTGAAGGCCACCCCTGAGGCCACCGCCGGGACGAGGGCGCAGACCACCACCGCCAGTGCGGCATCCGCGTCCCGGACCCCCAGCCGCCGGCGGTAGGCCAGGGCCTGGGGGGTCCAGAGGGAGGCGTAACAGGCCCGGACTTTCTCCAGCACGTCCGGGAGGCCCCGGACGTTGAGGAAACTCCGGTGGATCCCGGCGAAAGAGGTCCGGCTGGAGTCCTCGGCGGCCGCGGAGGAGCGGACCGCCAGGGGCGAGCGGTGGATCCCCACCGCCTCCAGGGCGGCGGCCAGTTCCTCCGCCAGCCCCGGGGGAAGCTCACCCCCGCGGATCGCTGCCTGGAGCCCCTCGAGTTCCGCCACCACCTCCGGGTCCGTCGCCTGGGTCGCGGTCACCCGGCCCAGGGCCTCGACCCGGGCCACCAGGCCGTTCCGCTCGAGGAAGGCCTGGTAGGCCCCGGCGGCGATGACCACCCCCGGCGGCACCGGGAAGCCGAAGGCCGCCAGCCGGCCCAGGTTGTACCCCTTCCCTCCGGCCACCTCGGGGCCGGCGGCTGCGGCCTCCTCGTAGGTGAGAACCCATCGCTCCATCGGCGTACCACCGTCCGGCAAGGGGATTCGGCGCTGGCCGGCGGGGGTCCTGTTGCCGGCCAGCCCAGCGGGCCGGGGCCTGTTGGCGGGCGACCCAGCCCGGAGTTCCGGTTGGCAGGCGCCGCCGAGCACCCCGGCCGGCGCCGCCCCCGGAGCGCGCCGCCCCCGATGCGCGGCGCCCTCGCCGGGCACCGGCCCCCGATGCACGGCGCCCCGGGGTCTCCCCGGGGCGCCAGGTCAGGTGCCAAAGCCCTTTCCCGCCCGGGCCAGGGCGGCCCGGAGTTCGGTGTTCATCTGCTGAGCGGCGGCGGCGATCCGGTCCCGGGCCTCGGCCTCCGTCACCCCGGGGTCTTCGTACGCGTAGATGACGCTCCGGGAGGCGCTCACCAGGACCCCCTGCCCGCCGGGCAGGAAGGCACCGACCACGTCCGCCGCGGTCCCCCCCTGGGCGCCGTAGCCCGGCACCAGGAAGAAACTCCGGGGCAGCCACTCCCGGAGGGCCGTCAGGTCCTCGGGATAGGTGGCCCCGACCACCGCACCCAGCCCGCTCAGCCCCCGCTGCCCGACCAGCCGCCGGCCCAGGTGTCCCACCAGCTTGGCCACCTGCTGGGCCACGGTCTCCCCGGACAGAAGCGGCTGGTCCTGGATCTCTACGGCGGAGGGGTTGGAGGTCTTCACCAGCACGAAGAGTCCGGCGTCCCGGGCTGCGGCCCGCCGAACCAGGGGCAGAAGGGAGTCGCTGCCCAGGTAGGGATTGACGGTGAGGGCATCGACCCACCGGTCCGGGTCCGCCCAGGCCGGCCCGGGGTCCGGCGGGCCGAAGAAAGCGTCTCCGTAGGCCTCGGCGGTGGAGCCGATGTCCCCCCGCTTGGCGTCGCCGATCACCAGCAGCCCCCGGCTCCGAGCGTGCCGGACCACGGCCCAGAAGGCCTCGACACCCGGAGCACCGTAGGCCTCGAAAAAGGCGGACTGGAGCTTGACCGCCGCCACCTGGTCCGCGACCGCGTCCACCACGAGCCGGCCAAACCGCTCCAGGGCCGCGCCCGCGCCCCGCTCGGTCTCACCCCACCGGGCCGCGGCCTCTGCCCGGATGCACTCCGGCAGCCGGCTGAGCACCGGGTCGATGCCGACGCAGACCGGGCTGCGCAGGGCCTCGATCCGGTTTGCGAGCCGGTCGGCGAAAGGTGCCGCCGCAGGTGCTCTGGCCGTCATCGGTCCGCCTCCTCACTTCCCCTCGGCCCGGAGCCGCTCCAGCGCCCCGGCAAAGTCCGGGGGCAGGGGCGCCTCAAACTCGAGCCACTGGCCGGTCCGGGGGTGGTAAAAGCCCAACCGGAAGGCGTGGAGGGCCTGGGCCGTCAGGCCCAGGGCCTGCTTCCGGGGGCCGTAGACCGGGTCGCCGGCGACGGGGTGGCCGATGTACGCCAGGTGCACCCGGATCTGGTGGGTCCGGCCGGTCTCCAGCCGGCAAAGGAGCAGGCTGAAGCCCCGGAACCGCTCCAGCACCCGGAAGTGGGTGACCGCTTCCCGGCCGCCCCGGGGGACCACCGCCATCCGCTTCCGGTCCCGGGGGTGCCGGCCAATGGGGGCCTCCACCCGCCCCGCCTCCACCCCCGGGTCCCCGTGGACCAGGGCGAGGTACTCCCGCCGCGCCACCCGGTCCCGGATCTGGGCCGCGAGGGCCTGCTGGGCCTGGGGGTGCTTGGCCACCACCAGGAGGCCGGTGGTGTCCTTGTCCAGCCGGTGGACGATCCCCGGCCGCAGGTCCCCGGGCTCGGGGTCGCCGTCGTCGGGGTCCTCCTCCGGGCCGAGGTCCGGCTCCCGGCCGGGAACGGACCCGGGGGCAGCCGCACCGCCCCCCGCCCCGACGCCGGCCGGCCCCCGGCCGGGGGCCCCGCTGCCGTCCCCGGCGCCTTCCCCGCCGGCTTCAGGGCCGAACCGGAGCCGGCCCAGGACCGCGTGGACCAGGGTCCCGGTCCAGTGGCCCGCGGCCGGGTGGACCACCAGGCCCCGGGGCTTATTGATCACCAGGACGTCCTCATCCTCGTAGACCACGTCCAGGGGAATCTCCTCCGGGGTGAGGTCCATGGGCGGGGGCGGCGGCACCTCGATCTCCACCTCGTCCCCCGGCTCCAGCTTCCAGCCGGCCTTGGCCACCCGACCGCCGACGGTGGCGTGGCCGGCGTCAATGAGCCGCTGTACCTGGGAACGGCTCAGCCCCAGGTCCGGCTGAGCCGCGAGGAAGACGTCCAGCCGCTGGCCAGCGGCAGCCTCGTCCACCCGATAGCGGAAGCGCCGGGTCACCGGGACTCACCCCGCCGGCGTTCCTCCAAGAAGCTCACCAGCAGCACCAGCCCCACCCCGGTGACGATGAAGGTGTCCGCCACGTTGAAAACGGGGAAGTGCCACCGGCCCCAGAAGAAGTCCAGGAAGTCCACAACGGTGCCGTACCGGAGCCGGTCCACCATGTTGCCCGCGGCCCCGCCCATCACCATCCCCAGGGCGTAGGGCAGGAGCCCCTGGCGGACCTCCGGCCGCCGGGAGTAGACCAGGATCCCGGCGATTACCGCCAGGGCGGTGGCAACGAAGAACCAGCGCCAGTGGGCCAGCATCCCGAAGGCAGCGCCGGGATTGTAGACGTAAGTAATGTGGAAAAAGCCCCGGATGACGGGGATCGACTGGTGCGGCGCCATTCGGGACTGGACCAGGTACTTGGTGAAAAGGTCCAGGGCCAGGACGGCGGCGCCGGTGAGGACGGTCCGCAGCAAGACTTCCGCTCCCTCCATGTAGCCGGGCGGCCGCAGAGCGGCCTTGCACTCCCTGAGTCTACCATAGGCGGGGAAGGCCGAACAAGCAAGGGACCGAAGGCGGTGCCGCCTTCACCGGGATTCACCGGAGTTGACCGGAACTCGCGGGGAACCCACCACGACTTCCCGGGGCCCCGGCCGGAACCGCCGGCCCCGTGCCCGGCATCCACTTGATGACGACATCTACTGTGTGACCGAAAGGTCCGCACCGTCCCTGGCTGGGAGCCGGCTCGTCCAGGCCCTGCCGCCGGGGCGGCACCGGAAGCGGACCGGGCGAGGGCACCACATGTCTACCGCTGCTGTCGCAGTTGCGATTGCCGGTCACCGTCCGGAGGGAAAGGAGCATGGCGGCACGCCCGATATGGCGTCGGGAGGTGCTGTGGACCCCGTGGCACCACGGAGGTGCGGAGCACCTCCGGCTGACCGGAGACAGCAAGGGCATTCTGGCCGACGGCTGGGTCATCGGGTGGACCGGCCGGGGCCCGTACCGGCTCCACTACCAGGTGCGGTGTGACCTGGGGTGGGTGGTCCGAGAGGTCTGGATCGCCCTGGACGGACAGCCGCGGCTGCACCTGGCGGCCGACGGCCGGGGCGCCTGGCGGGAATCCGCCGGCAACCCCCGGGAGGACCTGGCCGGCTGCATCGACGTGGACATCTCCGCCACGCCCTTTACCAACTCCTTGCCAATCCGCCGGCTGAACCTGGCGGAAGGGGAGAGCCAGGAGCTGCAGGTGGTCTACATCGAGGTCCCGGAGTGCACCCTGCGGCCGGTACCCCAGCGCTACACCTGCCTGCGGCGCACTCCCGAGGGCGGCGTGTACCGGGGGACCAGGGTCCACCGGCCCGCCGCCAGGGCGCGCAGCGGCCGGGCGGGATCGCACCCGTCCGGCCGCCTGTTTTGGTGTCCCCGCCCGGATTACTCCCCAGCGAAGCGGCCGGGGTCGTCGGTCTGGAGGGGCTCCCCGGCCTCGTCCACCGCGGCCTCCACTGGCTCGACGACTCCCGGCTGCTCCAGACTCCGGACCAAGTCGTCGTAGGTGACGGCCCCCGGCAGGTCCTGGGGCGTGTCCGAACTGCCGTAGGCATAGGCCGCCTGCAGCGCATCCTCGCCGTCGAAGCCGACGAAGGTGCTCCGGTCCCGGAAGGTGCGGCGGAAGGGGGGCGCCAGTACCTCCTCCTCCACCGGCCGGCGGGAGCCGTCAGGTCGGGCCTCCTGGGCCTCCTTGCAGGCTAGGCACAGGGTAGCCATGGGAAGAGCCTCCAGCCGCTCTTCCGGAATCGGCCCTCCGCAGGCCTCGCACCGGCCGTACGTTCCGGCGTCGATCCGGGCCAGGGCCCGCTGGATCGCCTCCAGGGTCTGCTCCGCCGCCCACCGGAGGCCCAGGTCCTTCTCCCGCTCGAACATCTCCGTGCCGGCGTCCGCCGGGTGGTTGTCGTAGAGGGAGAACTCGCCGTAGGCCTCGCTCATGGCCTGGCCGAGCCCCGTCGCGTTGATCCGGTCGATCTGCTCCCGGTACCGCCGGGCCTCGGCCAGGAGCCGCTCCCGGAAGTGGGCCAGCCGCTTTGCGTCCACCGAATCCCCCCTTTGCCCCCGCCCTGCCACGCTCAGCCGGGCCGCCCCGGGGACCCCACCACCGCCGGGGCGGGTTTCGCACTCGCCCGGCCGTTCGCCCCGGCGTGGTGCGCGATTTTCGGCTGCACCGGCCTGCTGCCCGCGGCTCATCTGCAGCCGCCTGCTGCCCGAGGCTCATCCGCAGCGGCCTACTGCCCGAGGTTCAGCTGCACCAGCCGGACCAATTCCGCCACCCACTGGCCCAGCACCGGCATCTGCTGGACAAACCGGGAGGTGACCAGCCGGAGGACGAGAGCGGCCAGGGCGGTGAAACCGAAGGCCATGCCCAGCCCCCGGGCGGACCCGGCGAGGAAGTTGACCCAGACCAGTCGCCAGGGATCCCGGACCAGGGCCACGTACTCCGCCAGGTGGGCCTTCTCCATCGCCTCGGTCAGCCGGGCCACCTGCTCGGCCAGCCCCGCCTCCGCCTCCCGTTCCGCCACCGGCCGTGCACCTCCCCGCCTTAGTCTGCCCGACGGAGGAGGAGGGTGACCTCGTCCCGGTTGTGAAAGAGCTGGCGGGCCGTGATCAACCAAAGGCCCGCGCCCGCCAGAATGTCCGCGACCCGGCGCCAGATGGCCGTGGGGGTACCGCCCCCCAGGAGCTTCACCGTCACCAGAGCCCAGCCCCCCGGCACCAGAACCTCCGCCCGGGCGGCCACCGTCCGGGCGGTCTCCAGGGGGTGCCAGTTGATGTCGCAGGTGAGGAGGTCGAAAGCCACCGGGGGCAGGGGCACCTCGCCGGCCCGGCCCTGGAGGAAGGTCAGCCCCGGCCGGTCCTGAAGGCGCGGGTCCAGGGGTGCGGGGTCCACTGCGGTCACCCGGAGCCCCCGGTCCAGGAGCACCTGGGTCCAGCCCCCCGGCGCTGCGCCCAGGTCCAGGGCCCGGTCCCCGGGGCGGGGGCAAAACCCCAGGGGAGCGAAGAGCTCCAGGGCTTCCATCAGCTTGAAGGCCGCCCGGGAGATGACCGCCGCCCGGGGGTAGTGGATCGCGCCCCCGGGCCAGGGGGAGAGGTTCTCCGCCGGGGTGGAGAGGCCCAGAAAGGCCCGGGGCTCGCCGGCCGCTCCGCACAGGGTGACCGAAAGCACCCACTCCGGGTCCCGGCTGACCGGGCGGAAGCCCGCCGCCGCCAGCACCGGGTCCAGTGCAGCCTTCACCGCAAAGGCGCTGGGTCCGCCCCTGAGCCCCAGCCGCCGGACCTGGACCTGGACCGCCGCGCCCGGGGGCAGCAGGGCCGCCCTGCCCCCGGCCAGGAGGTCCCGGGTAGCCTCCACCAGGGGCGCCAGGCCCGAAGCGGCGCTCCCGCAGGCGTCGGCCCCGGTCTCTGACCGGAGTTCGGCCCCGGCCTCCGGCCGGAGGTCCGGCAGGGCCAGGGCCCGGTGGACCGGGTGGAGGTGCCGGAGGAAGACCGGCGGCTGGGCGGCCAGCCCGGCCCGGACCGCCTCCGGGTCCCCCCGGGGCTGGAAAAGGAAGACGCCTTCGGCCAGGGGTTCCGCCCGGCCGCCGCCGGCAGCCTGCCGGAGCTCGGCGAGGGCGTGGCGGGCATACTCTGGCTGGGCGGTGGCCACAAAGGCGACCGGAGACCGGCCGCCGGACATCGGCGAAGACGCCGGCCCAGGCCGGCCGTTACCCGGTACCGGCGAAGCCCCCGACCCAGGCCCCGAAATGGTCTCGCCCCGCTCAGGCACGGTAGGCCACCCGCCCGCCCACCACGGTCATCACCACCCGCAGGTGCAGGAGTTCCTCCGGCGGCACCGTGAAGGGGTCCCGGTCCACCACCGTCAGGTCCGCGGCCTTCCCCGGCCGCAGGTCCCCTCGGAACTCCTCCTCGAAGGTGGCGAAGGCCGCTCCCCGGGTGTAAAGCTCCAGGGCCTGGGCCACCGTGAGCCGCTCCCCGGGGAACCAGCCCTCCGGCGGATGGCCCTGCCGGTCCTGGCGGGTGACCGCGGCGTGGATCCCAAGGAAGGGGTTAGGGGGCTCCACCGGGGCGTCGGAGCCCGCGCAGGCCGGCACGCCGAGCCGCAGGAGCGTGCCCCAGGCGTAGGCGGTGGCCGCCCGCTCCGGCCCCACCCGGTCGATGAAGAAGTGGCCGTCGGTGTGGAGGAAGACCGGCTGGATGTCCGCGACCATGCCCAGGTCCCGGAGCCGCCGGAACTGGTCCGGCCGGGTGATCTGGCAGTGGATCGCCCGGTGGCGCCGGCTGCCGGAGGCCGGCTCTCCGGCCTGGGCCGCGGCCACCGCGTCCAGCACCAGGTCCAGGGCCCGGTCGCCGATGGCGTGGATGCCCAGTTGCAGCCCAAGGCCGTGGACCTCCCGCACCCGGGCGTGAAGCTCCTCCGGCGCGTGGATCAGCATGCCCCGGTTGCCGGGATCGTCCGCGTAGGGCGCCGTGAGGGCGGCGGTCCGCCCGCCCAGGGTGCCGTCGGCGAAGAGCTTCACGTGGCCGGAACGGAGCCAGCCGTCGCCCCACCCCGGCCCCATGCCGAGTTCCCGGGCCTCCGGGAGATGCTCGTAGGCGATGATCAGAGTGGCCCGGAGCGGGATCCCGTCGGGTCCCAGGGCCGCCCGGTACAGCTCCACCGTGCCGGCGGCACTCCCCACCTCCCGCATGTCGTCGGTCTGGACCTGGGTGATGCCGAGGCGCAGCAGCTCCGCCGCCGCCCCCCGGAGGGCGGACTCCATCTGGGCCCGGGTCGGCTCCGGCACCGCCCGCCGGACCAGGGCGATGGCCTGCTCCCGAAGGATCCCCGTCGGCCGGCCGCTTTCGTCCCGGTCCAGCGCGCCTCCGGCCGGGTCCGGGGTCCCGGGCCCCACCCCGGCCAGCTTGAGGGCCAGGGAGTTGGCCACCGCCACGTGCAGGCACCCCCGCCAGAGGAGCACCGGGTGGTCAGGCGCGGCCGCATCCAGGTCGGCGGCGGTGGGCAGCCGCCCCTCGGGCCAGCCGTCCTCCAGCCACCCCTGCCCCAGGATCCACTCCCCCGCGGGGGTCCGGGCCGCGGCCGCGGCCAGCCGCTCCCTCAGCTCCCCGAGGCTCCGGACCCCGGCGAGGTCCAGGCGGCTCCGGAACAGGCCGTACCGCACCAGGTGCAGGTGGGCGTCGGCCAGTCCCGGGAGCGCGATGCCGCCGCCGAGGTCCACGACCCGGGTCCCCGGCCCCCGGAGAGCCTCCACCTCCGCCCGGGTGCCCAGGGCCAGGACCCGGCCCCCGGCCACCGCCAGGGCCTCGTGGGGCCGCCACCCGTCGTGGGGGGAGCGGACGGTACCGCCGGTGAAGATCGCTTCCGCATAGGTCATGGGCTGGTTCGCCTCCTCTCCGTCCCATCCGGGCTGACTCCGTCCCGTCCGGGCCGGCTTCGTCCCGTCCAGGCCGACCGGTCGGGCGCGCACCCGGACCCTCCCGCCGGCCTGGAACCCTTCCTCCCCTTCGCCCTGGCTCCCCGGGGCTCCTCCCGCCCGACCCCGCCGGGGATCGGCGCCGGAGAGCCGGAGCCAACCACCGCAACCACCGGACGGAAGGGAACCCAATTGAATTTGACAATTGTGGCGCAGGAGATAGCCACTGGGAGACGAAAACATGGCTTGGGCGGACGCGGTGGAGGAAAGACTCCACCCCAGGACCATCACACACACAAGGAGGAGCGAAACGATGTCCCGCAAATGGATTGCCGGGATCATGGCCGGTCTCCTGGCCATGGCCGTGCTGGCTGGGTGCGGCAAGTCCGCCACCGACCAGCAGGGTGGACAGTCCCAGCAGCAGTCCCAGCAGGGCAGCGCTGAAGGCGAGAAGAAGCCCTTCAAGGCCGCGATGGCCACGGACGTCGGCGGCATCAACGACCAGTCCTTCAACGCCTCCGCTTGGCGGGGCCTGCAGAAGCTGAAGGAAGAGATCGGCGCCGAGGTCAACTACGTGGAGTCCAAGCGGCAGGAGGACTATGAGACCAACCTCGCCACCCTGGCGGACCAGGGGTACAACATCGTCTGGGGCGTTGGCTTCCTGATGACCAACGCCATCGGCGCGGTGGCCGACCAGTACCCGGACACCTACTTCGGCCTCATCGACGGCGAGGTCCAGGGCAAGCCCAACGTGGTCTCGGTGCTCTTCAACGAGCAGGAAGGCTCCTTCTTGATGGGCGTCTTCGCCGCCAAGACCACCAAGACCGGCAAGGTCGGGTTTGTCGGCGGCATGGAGCTCCCGGTGATCGAGCGGTTCGAGGCTGGCTTCAAGGCCGGGGTGAAGGCGGTCAACCCCAACGTCCAGGTGATCACCGTCTACACCGGCGAGTTTAACGACCCGGAGAAGGGCAAGGCCGCCGCGCTGAACATCTACGGCCAGGGCGCCGACGTCATCTTCCACGCTTCGGGGAAGACCGGCGAAGGCGTCATCCAGGCGGCCAAGGAGCAGAACAAGTTCGCCATCGGCGTTGACTCCGACCAGAACCACCTGGCGCCGGAGCACGTGATCTCCTCGATGATGAAGCGGGTGGACGTCGCGGTCCTCACCATCTCCAAGCAGGCGGCCGAGGGGAACTTCCCCGGCGGCCAGACCGTGGTCCTCGGCCTGAAGGATAACGGCGTGGGCTGGTCGGACACCACTCTGTGGGACAAGATGCCGCCGGATACCAAGGAAGTCGCCACCAAGTGGGCCGAGGCGATCAAGGCCGGCAAGGTCACCGTCCCGAGCACCCGGAAGGAGCTCGAGACCTGGCAGGTGCCCGAGATCTAACCCCGATCCTGCAGCCGTCGCTGCACATGGAGCCGCCGGGGGTGCCCCGCCCGGGCGCCCCCGGCGGACCTGTCCCACGGTAGATGAGGGGCTGGCCGGGGATGCGCCCGGCTGCGCCGGCGGCAGGCGGAAGGATCGGACGGCCCTGTCTAGGTGAGGCAAGGGGGTTGCAAGGGTTTGGGCAACATCCTGGAGATGCGGGGCATCACCAAGCGCTTCGGCCCGGTGGTGGCCAACGACGGCATCGACCTGGAGGTGCGGGAAGGGGAGATCCACGCCCTCCTGGGCGAGAACGGCGCGGGCAAGACCACCCTCATGAACATCCTCTACGGCCTCTACCAGCCCGACGCCGGGGAGATCCGGTACAAGGGCAAGCCCGTCACCATCACCGATCCCAACCGGGCCATCGAACTGGGGATCGGCATGGTCCACCAGCACTTCATGCTCATTCCTCCCTTCACCGTGGCGGAGAACATCGTCCTCGGCCATGAGCCGGGGAGCAAGACGCGCCTCGACCGGGCTGGCGCGGTGGAGAAGGTCCGGGCCCTCAGCCAGGAGTTCGGGCTGAAGGTGGACCCCACCGCCCGGGTGGAGAGCATCTCCGTGGGCATGCAACAGCGGGTGGAGATCCTGAAGGCCCTCTACCGGGGGGCGGAGCTGCTGATCCTGGACGAGCCCACCGCGGTCCTCACCCCCCAGGAGGTTCAGGAACTCATTGGCATCATGCGCCGGCTGGTGGAACAGGGCCGGACCATCATCTTCATCACCCACAAGCTCAAGGAGGTGCTCCGGATCGCCGACCGGGTGACGGTGATCCGCCAGGGCCGAAACGTCGCGACCCTGGACATCTCCGGCCGGGGCGCCCCGGGGCCGGTCACTCCGCCCACCGAGGCAGAACTGGCTGCCCTGATGGTGGGCCGGGCGGTCAGCCTCAAGGTGGAGAAAGGCCCCGCCAAGCCCGGCGAGCCGGTGCTCGAGGTCGAAGGGCTGGAGTGCCTGGGGTCCCGGGGACTGCCGGCCCTCAAGGGGGTGAACCTCACCCTCCGGGCCGGGGAGATCCTGGGCATCGCCGGCGTAGACGGCAACGGCCAGACGGAGCTGATCGAGTGCCTGACGGGCCTGCGCCGGCCCACGGCCGGCCGGATCCGGCTCCGGGGCCAGGACATCACCCGGCTGCCGGTCCGCAAGCGCTTTGAACTCGGCCTGGCCCACATCCCGGAGGATCGGCAGAAGCGGGGGCTGGTCCTGGACTTCACGGTGGCGGAGAACGCGATCCTGGGCCGGCACTACCGCTCCCCCTACTGCCGGCTGGGGGTGATGGCCTGGCAGCAGGTGACCGCCCACGCCCAGCGGCTGATCCGGGACTTTGACATCCGGCCGCCCCTCCCCGGCACCCGGGCCGGATCCCTTTCCGGGGGCAACCAGCAGAAGCTGATCGTCGCCCGGGAGATCGACAAGGAGCCGGTGGTGCTCATCGCCGCCCAGCCCACCCGGGGGGTGGACGTCGGCGCGATCGAGGCGATCCACCGGCGGCTGGTGGCCGAGCGGGACCGGGGCCGGGCGGTGCTCCTGGTGAGCCTCGAACTGGACGAGATCCTCGCCCTCTCGGACCGGATCGCCGTCATGTACGAGGGCCGGATCGTCGCCGAGATGCCGGCGGAAGAGGCCACGGAGGAGACCCTGGGGCTGCTGATGGCCGGCGGTACCCGCAGCGGTGCGGAAGGGGGTGTGGCCCGATGACGGGCACGGTCGAGACCCGAGACCCCAGCCGGTCCCAGGACCAGGGGCGGCCCCAGGGGCGGAACCGGCTGCGGGCACTGCTCATCGAAGCTCTGGTTCCCATCATCGCGGTGGTGGTGGCGCTCCTCATCGGCCTGATCTTTATTGCCATCACCGGCCGGGACCCGGCAAAGGCCGCCGAGGCCCTGTGGGTCGCCAACTTCGGCTCCCGCCGGGCCATCGGCGAGGCTCTCGTCTCCGTCACCCCCCTGATCTTTACCGGCCTCAGCGTCGCCTTCGCCTTCCGGGCCGGGCTCTTTAACATCGGTGGCGAGGGGCAGTACATCGTAGCCCAGCTGGCGGCCGCAGTAGCGGGCTACGCCATCACCGGCCTGCCCGGGTGGCTCCACGTCACCGTGGCAATCTTGGCCGGCGCCCTGGCCGGCGGCCTCTGGGGAGCGATCCCGGGCCTCTTGAAGGCCTACCGGGGCGTCCACGAAGTGGTCAATACCATCATGATGAACTACATCGCGCTCTACCTCGCCAACTACCTGATCGCGAACTACCTCAAGGCCCCCGGTGCCCTGCCGGTCACCCCGGAGATCCTGCCCACGGCCCGGCTCGCGCAGATCCTGCCGCCCTCCCGGCTCCACACCGGCCTCTTCCTCGCGCTGGGTGCGGCGGTGCTGGTCTACCTCCTCCTCTGGCATACCCGCTGGGGCTACGAGATCCGGGCGGTGGGTCACAACCCCCGGGCCGCGGAGTACGCGGGGATCGACGTGCCCCGGAACCTGGCCCTGGCGATGCTGATCTCCGGCGCCCTGGCGGGCCTGGCCGGCACTGTCCAGGTCCTGGGGGTCCAGCGGGCCTTCTACGACCCGGTGGGCGGCTTTGTGGGCTACGGCTTTGACGGCATCGCCGTGGCCCTCCTGGGCCGGAACCACCCCGCCGGGGTGGTGCTGGCCGCCCTGCTCTTCGGCATCCTGGACCGGGCTGCGCCGACCATGCAGGCCATGGCCCAGGTGCCCAAGGCGACCATCTGGGTGGTCCAGGCCACCGTGATCCTCCTGGTGGCGGCAGACCAGATCATCCGCTCCCTCTTCAAGCGGCGGCGGGAGGTGGCGGCCCGATGACGATCATCATCGAATCGACCCTCCGGTACGCGATGCCCCTCATTATCGCCGCCCTGGGCGGCATGTTCAGCGAACTCTCCGGCGTGGTCAACATCGCCCTGGAGGGGATCATGCTCCTGGGGTCCTTCACCGCGGTGGCGGTGGCCTATCTCACGGGCAACACCTACCTCGGGGTGCTGGCCGCGATGGTCGGCGGGGTGGCCCTGGCCTCGATCCACGCCGTGGTCAGCATCCGCTACAAGGCGAACCAGGTGGTCTCCGGCACGGCCATCAACATCCTCGCCTCGGGCGTCACCACCATGCTCGCCCGGGGGCTGTGGGCCGAGGGCGGCTCCCCTCCCATCCAGCGGATTCCGGACCTGACCTGGCCCTTCCGCATCACCCCCTTTGTCCCCCTGGCCTTCCTGCTGGTGGCCCTCTGCCACTGGTTCGTCTACTACACCCCCATGGGGCTGCGGCTCCGGGCGGTAGGGGAACACCCCAAGGCGGCAGACACCGCTGGCATCTCGGTAGAGCGGATGCGGTACTTCGGCGTCCTCATGTCCGGCGTCTTGGCCGGCCTGGCCGGCGCGGGGCTCTCGGTGGGCCTCCTCTCCGGCTTTGAGGAGGGGATGACCAACGGCCGGGGCTTCATCGCCCTGGCAGCCCTCATCTTCGGCAAGTGGACGCCGGTGGGCGCATGCCTCGCCGCCCTGCTCTTCGGCGCCGCCACCGCCAGCCAGACCTTCATGCAGGCCCTGGGAATCCAGATCCCGGCCCAGTTCCTGCTGATGGCGCCCTACATCCTGACCATGCTCGCCCTGGCCGGGGTGGTGGGCCGGTCTACCCCGCCGGCCAGCGTCGGCATCCCCTACGAGAAGGGCGCAAGCTAAGTCCGGGGTTGTCGGGTTCGACGCGCGCAGGGGCCGTCCTCCTGTCCGGGGAGGACGGCCCCTTCCCATTGAGGCGGGGAGGAGGATGGGTCGCAATTGGCGAAAGAGTACCGCCCACTGCGATGGGACCCGCAGCCTGCCGCAGACCAGGGGCGAAGGCGCACCCTTGGCTCGGTCCCAGGCGCACACCGCCAGGAAAGGAGCCGATGACCCCATGGAACGGGTTCCGGTCTACCTCGAGGTGGGGCTCCACGCCTACGCCATGTGCCACTGCCTCCGGTACCCGGGGGCCGGGTTCAAGGCCCCCACCTCCGCCGCGGCCCTCGCCCTGGCGCCCCGGTTTGTCCGGGAAGAGCGGGAGTGGCTCCGGCGGATGGGGGAGACGGTGCCCCCGGGGCCGGTGGAGATAGAGGCGCCGGAGCAGGTGGTCCTGGACGTGCCGGTCCACGAGGGGGACACGGAGGCGATCTTCGGCCCGGAGCTCGAGCCCCTGACCCGGCCGGACCTGGCGTGGTACCTCCGGTACCTGGGCCACAGCCGGGCGGACCTGTGGGACCTGGTCCGCTGCCTCCCCGACGGGATCCTCCGGAGCCAGGTGCAGGCCGGCCGGCGGACGCCGATGGAGATCCTCCACCACATCGCCGACGCGGAGGTCTTCTACCTGGTCCGGCTTGAGCCGGAGACCGCGGACCTGCGGGGGATCTGGGAGCGGTCGATTCACCGGCACCGGCCGCCCCTGGAGCGGCTGCAGCGGGTGCGGGAGCACCTCCTGGAGCGGCTGAGCCGGCTCACGGAGGAGGACTGCCGCCGGGTCGCCCGGCACGACCCCCACGGCGAGGTCTGGAGCGCCCGGAAGGTGCTGCGCCGGGCCATCTGGCACGAGCGGTACCACACCCGGCAGCTCGAGCGGTTTCTCACCCTCTGAGTTCTGGGCATACTACCACCGCGCAGCCGCCGCACCCGACGGCAACGGGAACTTCACCAGGAGGTGGCACCATGGCCCAGGAGAGGACGCCATCCCCTACCGCCCACGTGCTCGGGAAGGCTCGCACCGGGGAGTCCTGGTCCCACGCCGCCCTCCAGTCGGCCTACCGGGCCGGGGGCAGCGACGGGGAGGCCACCGGGGACGTCCCCACCACCACAGCCCCTGCCGCAGTTCAGAGCGGGACCGGTGCCGCTGCCGCGGCCCTGACCGGGACCACTACTGCAGCCACGGCTTCTCACGCAAACCCCGCCTGGTTCACCGCCCCGGCTGCGGTCCCTCACCGGGCCGCGTCGGACGAGGCTCCCATGGGACCGGCGCCAGGGGGCTGGTGCTGACCCCTGCACCGCTGCAGCCGTGCATGAATCCCGTCACCGGGGTGCAGAGTAACCGTCGGGAGTCTGTTTGACAGCGCCATGCGAAGAGGGTGATCCCTGTGATGGGAATGAGCGGCATGCAGCGGTTGGCCCTGGTCCTGGTCCTGATCGGCGCGATCAACTGGGGACTGATCGGATTCTTCGGATTTAACCTGGTGGACAGCCTCTTCGGCACCCTTTCCCCCATCAGCCGGCTGATCTACGCCCTGGTGGGGCTGGCGGGGCTTTACTGCCTCTCCCTGCTCTTCATGCCGGCGGTGCCGGTGGGAGAGAGCCGGCGAGAGGGCGACCCGATGGGATGACCGGGCGGCCCCACCCGTCGCGGCCGCCAGAAGCGCCCAGCGCCCGGGGCGAGAAGCCCCGGGCGCTGGGCGTATTCATCCTCACCCTCGGGCCCCGGGCCCCAGGGCCGCGGCCAGCTTGTGCCAGTACCGGGCCAGGGTCCGGGTGGCGCCGTCGAACTGGGCCAGGTCCCAGTGCTCGTTGGGGGCGTGCTCGTTCTCGTTGGGGAGCCCGAAGCCCATGAGCACCGCGGGCAGCCCCAGGATGGTGGCAAAGCTCTCCACGATGGGGATGGACCCGCCGCTGCGGATGGGTACCGGCTCCTTGCCGTAGGTCTCCCGCAGGGCGTCGAAGGCCGCCCGCACCGCGGGATGGTCCACCGGGGTGAGCACCGGCCGGCCCTTCCCCTTCTCCTTCCGCACCTCCAGGGTCACCCCCGGCGGCAGGTTCTTCCGGAGCTGCGCCTCCACCCGCTCGTAGATCTCGTCGGGGTCCTGGTCCGGCACCAGCCGGCAGGTGATCTTGGCGTGGGCCTCCGCCGGCAGAACCGTCTTGGTCCCTTCGCCGGTAAAGCCGCCCCAGAGGCCGTTAATCTCCAGGGTCGGCCGGGCCCAGACCTGCTCCAGGGGGGTATACCCCGCCTCGCCGAAGAGGGCCGGCGCGCCCACCTCCTCCCGGAAGGCCTCCGGGTCGAAGGGGAGCCGGGCCCAGGCCTCCCGCTCCTCAGGGCTGAGGGGCCGCACCTTGTCGTAGAAGCCCTCCACCAGGATCCGGCCGTCCGGGGACCGGAGGCTGGCCAGCAGCTGGACCAGGGCGTGGAGGGGATTTTGGACCGCGCCGCCGTAGACACCGGAGTGGAGATCCCGCCGGGGCCCCCGGAGGGTGAGCTCCAGGGCCACCAGGCCCCGCAGCCCCACGGTGACCGCCGGGACGTCCGGAGCAAAGAAGGAGGTGTCGGAGATCACCACCACATCGGCCCGGAGGAGGTCCCGGTGCTGCTCCAGGAGTTCGGGCAGGTGCCGGCTGCCGATCTCCTCCTCCCCCTCGATAAGGAACTTCAGGTTCACCGGCAGCCGGCCCTCGGTCCGGAGGAGGGCCTCCACGGCTTTCACCTGGGCGAAGACCTGCCCCTTGTCGTCCACCGCCCCCCGGGCGTAGATCTTCCCGTCCCGGATGCTGGGCTCAAAAGGTGGCGTCTCCCACAGGTGCAGGGGATCTACCGGCTGCACGTCGTAGTGACCGTAGACCAGGGCCGTGGGCGCTCCGGGCGCGTGGAGCCACTCCGCGTAGACCGCGGGGTGGCCGGCGGTGGGCAGGATTCGGGCGTTCTCCAGCCCCGCCCGCTCCAGGGCCGCGGCCAGCCACTGGGCCGTGCGGACCATGTCTTCCTTATGCGCACTGAGGGCGCTGATGCTGGGAAACCGGAGGAACTCCTTCAGCTCCTCCAGGTGGGCTTCCCGGTGCTGGGCCAGGTAGGAGTCAACGTGCTGCATCCAGGTCCCTCCCGTTCTTTTCCACCCCATTTTCTCCAGAGGAGGATGCGCCTCCTGCCGCCCGGGTATCTCCCCCGGGGGCGGGTCCGTCGGGGGCGGACCCGGCAGGGGCGCCGCCCGCCCCTACTTGCCCTCCTGGAGCCGCAGCGCCTCCTCGATCTCCGGGTGGAGCTGCCAGCGGCCCGCCACCCGCACCTGCCGGTCCCAGGGGAAGATCACCAGCTCGTCGGTCACCAGGGCGGTCACATCCGGGGCGGGATAGGCCCAGGTGTGGGCTGCCAGGGCAGCGGTGACCACCTGCCGGGCCCCCTGCTCCCGCACCGCGCGGGCCACCGTGGCCAGGGTCTCGCCGGTGTCGGCGATCTCATCCACCACCGCCACCACCTTGCCCGCCACGTCCCCGACCACCGGCACCACCCAGGCCGGCGTCTGGCGGACCACCTGGTCGTTTACCCGCCGGGTGACCCGGCAGGGGTAGAGCTCCCGCCGGAGGGCGATGGCCACCCCGGTGGCCGGGAAGAGACCGGCCCGGGCGATCCCCACCACCGCCTCCACCCCCAGGGCCTCCAGCCGCTCGGCCAGGGTGAGGGTGAGGGCGTGGAACTCCTCCCAGGTGAGGGCCCGGACGCCCTTGCGGTTCGAATAGTCGTAGCTGCGCATCCGCTCCGCTCCCTTCTCAATCTTGCTGGGCGCTCGCCGGTATCTCCCCGGCGCCAGCCCCGGGCGCCGCCGCTGCCCCACCGGCCGAGGCTGCCGTCCCATCCCTCGCCACTGCCGCCGCCGGACTCCCCTGCCCCAGCCGGGCGAGCCACCCTGCCAGGAACAAGGCAGTGGCCATGAAGGCCGTGACCAGCCCTACCACCCCGGGCCAGCCGTAGCGCTGCCAGAGGGTCCCGCCGCCGGTGCCGGCGACGCTGGAGCCCAGGTAGTAGAAGAACAGGTAGAGGGCCGAGGCCTGGGCCCGGTACGTCCGGGCCCTTTCCCCGACCCAGCCGCTGGCGGTCGCGTGGGCGCCGAAGTAGCCGAAGGTCAGCAGCCCAAGCCCCCCCAGCTTCGCCGCCAGGTGCCGGCCGAGGGTGATCCAGGCCCCTAGGAGCAGGAGGGAGATGCCCACCAGGAGCACCCGGGGCCGGCCGATCCGGTCCCCGAGCCGCCCCATCCAGGCGGAACCGAAGGCTCCCGCCAGGTAGAAGAGGAAGATGCTCCCCACCTGCCCCTGGCTCAGGCCGTAGGGCGGCGCCACCAGCTCGTAGACCATGTAGTTGTAGAGGGTGACAAAGCTCCCCATCAGCAGGAACCCCAGGCCGTACAGGGCCCGGAGCCCGGGGTCCCGGAGGTGCAGGGCCAGGGAGCGCACCAGCTCCCCAGCCCGGAGCGGCCGGGGGCGGAAGTGGGCCGAGGGCGGCAAGAGCCGCCAGAAGAGCAGGCTGAGGCCGAGGTTTACCGCCGCCACCGCGCCCACGGCTTCCCGCCAGGAGAAGGCTTCGGCCAGGCCGCCGGTGATCAGCCGGCCGGCCATCCCCCCGATGGAGGTGCCGCTGATGTAGAGCCCCATCGCCGCCCCGAGGTCGGCGGGGTGGACCTCCTCCCCCAGGTAAGCCATCGCGGTGGCCGGCAGGCCGGCCAGGGTCAGCCCCTGGAGCACCCGCACCGCCAGTAGCACCCGGAAGTCAGGGGCAAGGGCCGCGGCCAGGCCCAGGAGGCTGGAAAGGAAAAGGGCCCCGGCCATGACCGGCTTCCGTCCCAGGGCTTCGGACAAAGATCCCGCCATCAGCAGGGCAACGGCCAGGGTGCCGGTAGCTACGGACAGGGAGAGGCTGGCGACCGCCGGGGAGACCCCGAACTCCTGGGAGAAGAGGGGCAGGAGGGGCTGGGTGACGTAAAGGCCGGCAAAAGTGGCAAAGCCCCCGGCGAAGAGGGCGAGGCTCACCCGCCGGAAAGCCGGCGTTCCACGACGCAGTTCGCCCAAGGCTCCGTCCTTCTTCCTCCGTCCGATCTCCTCCATTAGATTAGCAAATCCGACGAGTGGGAACCATGTGTTCGGATTCTTCTGTCATCCATTCTCCAACACCCACCTATCCGCCGCCCACCAAATCGAGTAGGAGGGGGCGGCTAACCCCCGTCCTCTCACACCACCGGACATGCG
>JAKKUO010000079.1 GCA_021890795.1 Bacillota bacterium
CCAGCCGTGCCCGCCGGATTGCAGGATTCTAGTCAAGGTCTATAATGGTTAGAGATGTAGTGCTCATTGACCCCGGCCCTCCTTCCGGGGCGCTGCCTGCCCCCGGCTCCGGGGTGCTGCCCGGCAGCCCCGGTCTCCCTTCGGGGGAACCAGGGGCCGCCGGGCTGCGTCTAAGCCGCGAATCGCTACCTGACGCAGCCCGCGCCCGGGTCCTCCGGGCCGCTTCGGAAAGGGTGACTGCCTGTGCGATGGACCCGCCTCAGGTGGGGGGTGGCCCTTCTCCTTACCTTTGTCTCCAGCAGCCTGGTCGTGGGGTACTCGGCCTGGCGCCTGTTCCATTTCCAGCCTTTCGGGGACGCACGGGCCCATGCGGCGACTGAGGGAGAGAGCGAACTGCCCCAGACCGAGACCGTTCCGCCGGTGGAGCGCACCGTGGTGCTGGTGCTGGGGGTAGACCGGAGCGGCCACCTGGCCGACACCAACATGGTGGCGGCCCTCGACCCCGACACCAATCGGATCCGCATCGTCGCCATCCCCCGGGACACTCTGGTGGAGATTCCGGGCCATGGCTGGGACAAACTGACTCACGCTTACTCCCTCGGCGGTGAGAGGCTGTCCATGGCCACGGTCTCCCGGCTGCTGGACATCCCCATCGACCATTACGTGGTGGTGAACTTCGAGGGATTCGAGCAGGTCGTCGACGCGGTGGGCGGGATCGAGATCGAGGTCACCAAGCCCATGCACTACGACGACCCCTACGACGACCTGCACATCCATTTTGAGCCCGGGGTCTACCACATGGACGGCAAGCAGGCCCTGGCCTACGCCCGCTACCGCAGCGACAGCGACATCTTCCGGCTGAAGCGCCAGCAAGAAGTCATCCGAAAGGTGGCGGAGAAGGCCACCCAGCCCTCCGTAGTCCTGAAGCTGCCCGGCCTGGTCCGGGCGCTGTATGCGACGGTCAAGACCGACCTCACCGTGAAGCAGGGGTTGGACCTCGCCCTGGCCGCCCGGGAGGTGCTCGCCAAGGGCGACCTGGAGATGACGGTGCTCCAGGCCGGCCGGGACGCCTACCTGCGCCGGAGCGGGGACGCTCCCCACGGCCTCTACTACCTGGTGCCGGATATGGTGGCGTACCGGACCGAGGCCTATCGCACCCTGTACGGCACGGAGCCACCCGCGGACTACCTGGCCCGGGCCCGGGCGGCCCAGTCCGCCCTGGAAGCGGCGGTGGCCAGGATGGAGCCGGCGGACGCCGGGTGGCGGGAGCGGAACCGGCCGCCGGAGCAAAAGCCCGGGGAGCCGGGAGGCAGCGGAGCCGGGAAGGCGCCGGGGGAGGAGGTTGCCCCGCCGGAGGCGCAGGGTGAGCCGGGGGAGACGGGGGGTGACCCGGGCCCCGGGACCGGAGGGGAGGCGCCGGAGCCCGCCGGGGAGCCCGAGAGTTCCGTCCCGTGGACCGCAGTGCTGGTGGACGCCTCGGGCCGGGACCTCCTGGCCCGGTACCGGGCCGAACTGGAGGCCCTGGGGGTCCAGGTGGTCGGCGAGGGGAGAACCGAGGCCACCCTGGCCAGGAGCCTTCTCATCGATCACAGCGGCGACCCCCGCCTCGGCGGACTCCTCCGCCAGCGGTTCCCCTGGGCGGACTACCAGGCCGCACCCCGGGGAGAAGGCCCGGCGGTGGAGATTTACCTCGGGACCGATACCCCGTAGCCCTGGCTGGTACCCCGTGGCCCTGGCCGGTTGACGCTGCTTGGCGGGGAGGGTATCCTGAAGGTGCACAACCGGGTGAGGTGAGGTGGCAATGCCGCTCCTGAAGGAAATCTACGAGCGGATGCTCGAGCGGGGCCATAAGCTGACGCCCCAGCGCTGGGCCATCCTGAACATCTTCCTTCAGAACCGGGGTCAGCACCTGAGTGCCGACGAGGTGTATACCCAGCTGAAGGCTCTGTATCCCAACCACGGCATTGCCACTGTCTACCGCACCATCGACATGCTGGTGGACCTCGGGGTGCTCAAGAAGCTGGAGTTCGGCGACGGCCGCTCCCGGTTCGAGATCTGCGACCCCGGGGAGCCTGAGCACCATCACCACCTGATCTGCCAGCAGTGCGGCACCGTCATTGAGTTTCAGGAGGACCTGGTCCACTCCCTGGAGGCGGCGATTCAGCGCAAGACCGGCTTTCTGATCCAGGACCGGACCATCAAGTTTTACGGGCTCTGCAGCCAGTGCCAGCAGGCCCAGAAGACCGGTACCCCGGACCGGAACCCGACCGAGGTCTCCGCTACAGCCCGTTCTCCCCAGGAACGGGAAGCGGGGGCAGGTTCCCGCCAGGGCCGGGCAGAGGGAGCGGCCGGGGGAGAAGGAAAAAAGCAGGGGTAGTCCGGCCCGGACAGCGCGTTTGTGGCCCGGTGGCATCGCCACCGGGCCACAAGCCTTCGGGTAGGGCCGCAGTTCCCGGTCCCTGCTTCAGGTGAGCCGCCGGATCCCGGACTTGGGCCCCTTCTCCCGGGGAATGAAGGTGCCGCACATGGTCTGGGTGGACGCGGCCGCCTGACCGACCTGTGGGTCGCCCTCCAGGGAACCGAACTCCATCCGGCCCTCCCCGGCTTTGCCCGGGGGGTTGTTCTGTACCTCGATCACTTCCGCGAGGCAGCGCTCACCGTTCTCGTTGTAATAGCAGCTCCGTACCCGGCACCGGATCATCTGCTGGGCCATGATCTCACCTCCGGCCCTAGTGTGGCCCACCGCTCCCAGTTTCAGACACCCGGCGGGTGGGGCGGGGTCGGGCAGGGGTGAGGGGGCCCGATTGACGGCCTCTTATGGTCTCCTGGGGAGCCCCTTTGGCCAGAATGGCTGTAGAGGGGCTAGACCCCGGTTGCGATCCCGTATATACTCTAGACTCGGTGCGACTTGGGACCGGGGCCGGCAGCCAGCGATTCATCCCGGCCGCGGCTCTCTCGAGTCAGCCGCCCCGGGAGTCTTGACATCCCGGGTCATCTCTTATAGAATGCGTCCTGTTGTTAGGCCTGTCCACACGGCCAAGGAACCTAGTACGCCTGCAAGGGTTGGGGCAACGACGCAGGTCGTCGGCCCGACTTTTCCCCCATGGGCGTGACGATGGTCCCGTCTAGCCTGGAAGGGCTAGAGACTTCGGCTTCCAAGGGGGGAAGGTACCGTGGCAAAGTTTTCGACCTATGGCCGCCATGTGACGATGGACCTCCGGGGCGTCAGCTTTGAACGGCTGAACGACGTGGAGTTCCTGCGGGCGGCGATGTACGAGGCGGCTCGCCGGTGCGGTGCGACCGTGGTGGACGAGAACTTCGTGAAGTTCGAGCCGCAGGGCGTAACCGGTGTGCTGGTGCTGAGCGAGTCCCACCTGTCCATCCACACTTACCCGGAGGAAGGCTTTGCCGCGATCGACTGCTACACCTGCGGTGAGCGGGTCGACCCCGAGATCGCCGCGGCCTACCTGCAGGAAGCTCTGGAGGGCCAGGTGGTTGGTTACCGGGCCCTGCAGCGGGGTACGGGGGAGATCGTGGATCTTCCCTCCCGGCGGTCCTTGGCCGTCAGCAGCAAGTAAGCGCGAGGGGTTTGCGGAAAGCCCATCGGGTCATCAAGGTGAAAAAGGGAACCCGGGCGCGGGTTCCCTTTCTCGCATTTTGGAGGGCCGGCATCCGCCCGCAGCGCCGGGGCGCGCCGGGGACGGGCTGGGGCGGCCCTGCCGGCCTAGCCTCCGGGGCGGCTTTGCCGGCGCGGCTTCTGAGCCCCGGGCGAGCCCGGCGGTGTTGCCCCGCCGGATCCCTCCTGCCACCGGGCATCGGGTGCCGCTTCCCGGCCAGGGCTGAAGTCGTCGGGGCTGTCCCGGGCCACCAGGCTCTCGCCGGCGCCCCGCCGCCGGGGCGCCGGGCTGCCGGACCGGCTGGGGTCACGGCTCTTGCCCATCGGTCTCCCTCCTTCGGCTTCCAGTCTGCCCCGGGGTCGGGCCGGATACCCGGGGCCGAGGCATGGGCCCTGGCCGTCCTCCATAGAATCCTGAGGGGACAGGTTAGGGGTGAGGGACTATGGACCGTCCGGCAGTCGAACGGGACCCCAGGATTGGGTACGGCGACGGGGGCGGCAAAGCCTTCGGCCGGCCGGCACGGGAGGCAGGCCGCTCCGACCCCGGGCTGGACCCGGAAGGCCGCCCCGGTGTGGCGCTGGTCGCCTGGCCGCGCCCGGCCGGACCGGCCTCCCGGCGGATTGCAGCGCTGGTCCGGCGGCCGGAGGTGGCCGAGCGGCTCAGCCGCCTGGCGCTCCAGGCTGTGCTGGCGGCGGTCCTGCTATTGTTCGGCCTGGTGCTCCGGCTGCTGCCCGTCGGGGCGGAGACCCGGGCGGCTCTGGGCTGGCCCTGGATCCGGGATTATTCCGTCACCGACGGGCGCCAGGCCCTGACCGGATGGGCTGCGGCCCAGGGAGGCTGGCGGCCGGCCCTGGCCCGGCTCTCCCACGACCTCCGGGACCGGGCCCGGGAGCGGCTCGGCCCCCTGATCGCCGCGACCCGGTCGCCGTCGTCCCGGGGGCCGTCCCCGGCTTCCGGCCCGCCGGCGTCCCAGGCGCCCACCTCCTTGGCCCCCGGGGGGTCCGCGCCCGCCGCGCCGGGGCCCACCTCTCCGGCGCCCTCCGGCTCGGCTCCTGCCCCCCGGGCCCCCGGGGCCGCTCCGGGGGCGCCAGGGAGTTCCGGGGCTGCCGGGGGAGGCGCGGCGCCGGCGCCCGCCACTCCCGACCCGTCCCGGACGGAGGGGCCGGGGCTGATCACCTTCCACCGGCCGGCGGAGGTGCCCGCGGCCCGGACCGTACGGCCGGTGCCGGGCCGGGTGCTGGCCGATTACGGATGGGTGGCGGCCGGGGAGGAGGGTGAGCACTACCACCACGGCGTGGACCTCTCCGCCCGGGAGGGGGAGCCGGTGCGGGCCCTGCGGGCAGGCACGGTCCGCCGGGTGGGGAGCGGCGACCCGGACCGCCGGGAGGGAGGCCGGAACCTGGGCCAGTTTGTGGAGATCGACCACGGGGGAGGGGTTCTCTCCCGGTACGCTCCTCTGACGGACCTGAAGGTGAAGGTCGGGGACCGGGTCGAGGCGGGAGCGGTCATCGGCCAGGTCGCCCCGCCGCCCCCGGCGGAACCGGGTGCGCCGCACCTGCACCTCGAGGTCCACGCTAGCGGCGGATCGGTGGACCCGAAGCCCTTCCTGGACGAGGGGGGCGGGATCTGACCATGGCCATCCCCGCCGGCCGGTGGGCCGGCACCCGGGTCGGGGTCCACGGCCTCTTCCTGGCACTGCTCGTGGCCGCCGCCGGGCTGGGATGGGGGGCCCAGGCGCTCCTGGTGCTGGGGTCCCTCCTGGCCCACGAACTGGCCCACCTCCTGGTGGCACGCCTCTTGGAGGTGGAGGTGGAGGAGATCCTCCTGACCCCGGTGGGCGGGGTGGCCCGGATGGACCCCCTGCTGGCGGACCAGCCCCACCTCGAGGTGGCGGTGGCCCTGGCTGGCCCCTTTCAGAGCGGGCTGTTGGCAGGGCTGGCCTACCTCCTCGGGGGCAGTTCCTTCTGGGACCGGGAGCTGGTCCGGTTCTTCTTTGAGGTGAACGCCTCCCTGGCCGGCTTCAACCTCTTGCCGGCCCTGCCCCTGGACGGGGGCCGGGCCCTCCGGGGGCTCTTGGCCCACCGGTACGGCACCGGCCCGGTCAGCCGGTGGATGGCCTGGTCCGGCCGGATCACCGGCGGGGCGCTGACCGCCTGGGGGCTGGTGGCCCTGGCCGCGGGCCAACCTTACCCCGCCGCGGTGCTGGGGGGGCCGTACCTCTTCTGGCTCGCCGGCCAGGAGGAGCAGCAGGTGCTTCTCCGGGCGACGGCTGGACTCCTCCGCAAGCGCCGGGAGGCCTGGCAGCGCCGGGTCCTCCAGGCCCGCACCCTGGTGGTGGGGGCCGAGGTGCCCCTCCGGGAGGTGCTGCCCCACCTCGCCCGGCGCAGCTATCACCTGATCCTGGTGGTGGACCGGCATCTGGTGCCCCTGGGCACCCTGTCGGAGCCCCGGCTCCTGGCGGCCCTGGAGGAGTTCGGCCCGGAGGTGCCCCTGGGGGACCTGCTGGACTAGAGCCGCCCGGCTTCGCCGCCTGCCCGGCGGCGGAGACGGTCCCCGCCGCAGGAGGTCCGGCCCTCCGCGCCGAAGGCCCTAAGGACAGACCATCCCCGCCGGCGGCCTGGCCCCCGGTGGCCGCTGCCGGCCGGGAAGAGCCCCGGGGCTGGTGGGCATGCTGTTGGGGTGAGAGGGCCCCGCCGGCGGCGGGGACCCCGCCGGGCCGTCCCCCGGGGCTGCGGAGGAAGAGCGGAGATGTCCAAGGAGATCCTGGTCACCGTCGACATCGACGAGACCCGGGCCGCGGTCCGGGAGAACGGGGAGCTGGTGGAGCTCTACATCGAGCGGCCGGTTCAGCAGCGGCTGGTCGGGAACATCTACAAGGGCAGGGTGCAGAACGTCCTCCCGGGGATGCAGGCGGCCTTCGTGGAGATCGGCCTGGAGCGAAACTCCTTTCTCTATGTCGACGACGCCCTGCCGCCGGAACTGGCGGACTCCCCCGAGGCCCGGCGGCTGAGCATCAAGGATGTGCTCCGGTCGGGCGATGAGATCCTGGTCCAGGTGGTCAAGGAGCCCATCGGGACCAAGGGGGCCCGGGTGACCCGGCACATCACCCTCCCGGGCCGGTACCTGGTGCTGATGCCGAACATGGAGTACGTGGGGGTCAGCCGGCGCATCGAGGATGAAAAGGAGCGGGAACGGCTCCGGGCCCTGGCGGCGGCGGTGCGGCCCCCCGGCATGGGGCTCATCGTCCGCACCGTGGCCGAGGGGGCGCAGCTGGAGGAGCTGCAGCGGGACGTGGAGTTCCTGGTGCGGCTCTGGGAACGGATCCAGGCCCGGGCCCGGACCCAGCACGCGCCGGCGCTCATCCACCGGGACCTGGGGCTGGTGGACCGGATCGTCCGGGACCTGTTGGACCACGATGTGGACCAGCTGATCATCGACTCCCGGGCCGAGTACGACCGGATCCTCGAACTCCTGGAGCTGACGGAACCGCAGCTGAAGGACCGGGTGCGGCTTTACACCCGAACCGATGCCACCCTCTTCGACTACTACGGCGTCGAGCCGGAGATTGAGAAGGCGCTCCGCCGCCGGGTATGGCTGAAGTCCGGGGGTTACATCGTCATCGACCGCACCGAGGCTTTGACGGTCGTGGACGTCAACACCGGCAAGTACGTGGGCAGCACCAGCCTGGCGGACACGGTGCTCCGGACGAACCTGGAGGCCGCCCGGGAGATCGCCCGGCAGCTCCGGCTCCGGGATATCGGCGGCATCATCGTCATCGACTTCATCGACATGGAGCGGGCGGACCACCAGCAGCAGGTGCTCCGGACCCTGGAGGAGGAGCTGAAGAAGGACCGGGCCCGGGCCCAGGTCCTCGGCCTGACACAGCTCGGGCTGGTGGAGGTGACCCGGAAGAAGTCCGGCCAGACCCTGGACGAGATCCTGACCCGCCCCTGCCCCATCTGCGAGGGCCGGGGGCGGGTTCCCGGGGAGGAGACCGTGGCCCGGCGGGTCCGGGCGGAGATCCGGCGGATCCTGAAGACCTCCGCCAGCGAGGCGCTCCTCATGGAGGTCAACCCGGCCGTGGCGTCGCTGCTCATCGGCCCCGGGGGCGCTAACCTTCGCGAATTGGAGCGGGAGCTGGGCAAGGCGATTTACATCCGGGGCAACGCCGCCCTCAAGGTGGACGAGACCCAGATCCGGGCCCTGGGGTCCAGGGCGGAGGTGGAGGCCCGGGCCCTGCCGGTCCGTCCCGGCCAGGTCCTGGAATTGGAGGTGGAGGAGCCCCACGTGCACAACCCCGGCGACGGTATCGCCCGGGTGGACGGGTACGTGGTGGACATCGAAGGGGCCGGCGGGCTGGTGGGGCAGCGGGTGCGGGTGGAGATCACCCGGGCCTTCCGGACCTACGCCCGGGCCCGGCTCCTGGCCGCACCAGCCGT
>JAKKUO010000080.1 GCA_021890795.1 Bacillota bacterium
AAAAAAGGCGAGGCGGGAGCTGGCTCCCGCCTCCCTTGAAGGTTCCGATACTGGCGGTGCGAAGCACCGGTCGCGCCTAGTTCGCAACCACACCGGCACCGTGGCCGCTGCCGGGCGCCAGCCCGTCACCGGACCACAATGTTGACCAGCCGGCCCGGTACCACCACCACCTTCTGGATCTCCTTGCCGGCGATGTGCGGCTGGACCTTCTCCGCGGCCAGGGCGGCGGCCCGGATCTCCTCCTCCGTGGCGCTCACCGGCACCCGGATCCGGTCCCGGACCTTGCCGCTCACCTGGACCGCCATCTCCACCGTCTCCACCGTCAGCGCCGCCTCATCGTAAGTGGGCCAGGGCTGCAGGTGGACGCTCTCCGTGTGCCCCATCTGGTGCCACAGCTCCTCGGCGAGGTGCGGGCAGAAGGGGGCGATGAGCAGCACCGCGCTCTCCGCGGCCTCGGCCAGCACCGCCGGGTTCTGCCGGTCCTCCGGCACCTGGGAGCGGTACTCGTAGAAGGCGTTTACCAGCTCCATCAGGCTGGCGATGGCGGTGTTGAAGCCGAACCGGTCGGTGAGGTCCTGGGTCACCTTCCGGATGGTGCCGTGGACCACCCGGCGCAGGGCCTTCTCCGCCTCGCCCAGGGCCTCGGGCCGGAGGGCCGCCTGCCGGTCCGTCCCCCGGGCCCGCTCCAGGACCGGCAGGGCCGACCGGACCATCCGGTAGAACCGGTTGACGAACCGGGCTGCGCCCTCGATCCCCTCGTCGCTCCACTCCAGGTCCCGCTCCGGCGGGGCGGCGAAGAGGATGAAGAGGCGACAGGCGTCGGCGCCGTACCGGTTGATCATCTCCTCGGGGCTGACCACGTTGCCCTTGGACTTGGACATCTTGGCGCCGTCCTTCAGCACCATGCCCTGGGTCAGCAGGTTGGTGAAGGGCTCGTCAAACCCCAGGTACCCCATGTCCCGGAGGGCCTTGGTGATGAACCGGCTGTAGAGCAGGTGGAGCACCGCGTGCTCGACGCCGCCCACGTACTGGTCCACCGGCAGCCAGTAGTCGACCTTCGCCCGATCAAAGGGCGCCTGGCCGTTCTGCGGGTCGGCAAACCGCAGGTAGTACCAGGAGGAGCAGATGAAGGTGTCCATGGTGTCGGTCTCCCGCCGGGCGGGGCCGCCGCACCGGGGGCAGGTGGTGTTGACAAACCCCTCGTGCCGGGCCAGCGGCGAGGCGCCCTTGCCGGTGAAGACCAGGTCCTCCGGCAACAGCACCGGCAGGTCGGACTCGGGCACCGGTACCGTGCCGCACCGGTCGCAGTAGACGATGGGGATCGGTGCCCCCCAGGCCCGCTGCCGGGAGATGAGCCAGTCCCGGAGCCGGTACTGGACCTTCCGGCGGCCTACGCCCTTCTCCTCCAGGTAGGCGACGACCCGCTCCTTGCCCTCCTCGCTGGGCAGGCCGTCGAAGGGGCCGGAATTCACCATCACCCCGGGCTCCGGGTAGGCCTCGGCCATGGTGGCCGGGTCCAGGTTCCGGGACGGGTTCTGGATGACCACCCGCACCGGCAGGCCGTACTTCCGGGCGAACTCAAAGTCCCGCTGGTCGTGGGCGGGGACCCCCATCACCGCGCCGGTGCCGTACTCCATCAGCACGTAGTTGGCCACCCAGATGGGCACCCGGTCGCCGGAAAGCGGGTTGATGCAGTACGCGCCGGTGAAGAGCCCCTCCTTCTCCCCGCCCTCCGCGGTCCTTTCGATCTCGCTCTGGTTGCGCACCCGCTCCCGGAAGGCCCGGACCGCCTCCGCCTCCGGCCGGCCGGCGATGAGCTTCTCCACCAGGGGATGCTCCGGGGCCAGGGCCATGAAGGTGACGCCGTAGAGGGTATCCGGCCGGGTGGTGAAGACCGTGATGGGATCGCCGGTGCCCTCAACGGTAAAGGTCACCTCGGCCCCCTCGGACCGGCCGATCCAGTTCTGCTGCATCACCCGCACCCGCTCCGGCCAGCCCGGCAGCTTCTCCAGGTCCGCCAGCAGCTCATCGGCGTACCGGGTGATGCGCAGGAACCACTGCTCCAGCTCGTTCCGGGTCACCGGAGAGTCGCAGCGCCAGCACCGGCCGTCCTCTACCTGCTCGTTGGCCAGCACTGTCTCGCAGGAGGGACACCAGTTGACCGGGGCCTTCTTCCGGTACGCCAGCCCGTGCTTGTAGAGCTGGAGGAAGAGCCACTGGGTCCAGCGGTAGTAGTCGGGCCGGCAGGTATAAACCGCCCGGTCCCAGTCGTAGGAGTAGCCCAGGGACTTGAGCTGCTCCGTCATCTCCGCGATGTTGGCCCAGGTCCACTTGTCCGGGGCTACCCCATGCTGAATGGCGGCGTTCTCCGCCGGCAAACCGAAGGCGTCATAGCCCATGGGATGGAGGACGTTGTACCCCCGCATCCGCCGGTACCGGGCGATGGCGTCGACGATGGTGTAGTTCCGGACATGGCCCATGTGGATCTTGCCCGAGGGATACGGGAACATCGCCAGGGCGTAGTACTTGGGGCGGGACGGATCCTCCGTCACCTTGTAGATCCCGGACCGTTCCCACTCCCGCTGCCAGCGCGCTTCCACTTCCTTGAAGTTGTACCGCTCCTCCGCGCTCAACCGCGGTCCCTCCCTGCCAACCTCGGAAAAGCTTTCCGGAAAACCCAAAGAAAAATTCCCGTCCCCGGCCAGGGACGGGAGACCTGCTCCCGCGGTACCACCCTAGTTGAGCCGCTCCCGGCCTGCCCGAGCAAGCCCGACGGCCCCACTCTCCGGGCTTAACGCGCCCGACACGGCCGCAGCTACTGCCCAACCCCGCCGCTTGTCACCGTCGGGGCAGGGGTTCACCCGGCAGCTCCGGGGGGAGGTTCGACCCGGCCGCCTACCGCCTCGCACCGGCCGGCGGCTCTCTGGAAGGCCGCCCGGGTCTACTGGTCCCCTTCATCGCCGCTCCGGACTGTAACTCCTATTATGCAGACGTGGATGCCCGCCGTCAAGAAACCCGAGGCCGGGCAGCCAGCGCCACCCGGCCTTGCGTCCACTTCGCCGGAGCGGTCAGTGGGAAGCCGCCATCCCCTGCCGCTCCACCTCGGGAGCATCTCCCCACAGCCGCTCCAGGTTGTAGAACTCCCGCTCTTCCGGGTTGAAGACGTGGATGACCACCGAACCGTAATCCAGGAGAATCCAGCGTCCGCTCTGGTAGCCCTCGACGTGGTGCCGGTCTACCCCCAGCTCTCCCAGCTTCTCTTCCACGTAGTCCGCCATCGCCCGGGCCTGGATCGGGTTATTGGCCGTGGCGATGACGAAGTAGTCGGTGACCGGGGTCAGGGAGCGCAGGTCCAGGACCCGCACATCCCGGCCCTTCCTGTCCTCCAGAAGCTGAGCCGCCAGTTGCGCCAGCTGGGCGGACGTCAAATCGGCATTCTCCTTTCCATACAAGGCATTAAGTTCGTGCATCTTATTGTATTCCCTCTCCAGCCCGTCGTTCCTCCCTCTGGCCCTGCCTTCTTTCGCCCTCATCAGGCCGGCGCCCGTGCCGCCCGGCCGACCTCCTGGAGCTGGCCCAGGAGCCAGTTGCGGGTCTCCACCGTCTTCAAGTGGATCCGCCGCCCGGTCCGGATCAGGTAGGTGAGGGTGTGGTCGAGCCCCGCCAGGACCCCCAGGCTCAGGTCCTTCCAGGCGGCTGCCCGGATCTCCTCCACCCCCGGGAAGCGCCGGGTCGGCTCAATCAGATCCGCGAGCCAGATGATCTGGTCCAAGTGCGACATCCCCGGGGTGCCGGTGGTATGCCACCGGATGGCGGAGAGCACCTCCGGGTCGGTGATCAGCCCTTCCTCCTCCAGGAGCGCGGCCCCCACCGGCGCGTGGAGGAGTTCGGGATTCTCCTCCTCCGCGGGGTCGGTGATGAGGCCAAAACGACGCCCCAGGCTGAGGAGCTCCTCTGGCGGCAGGGCCTTGGCGTAATCGTGCATCAGCGCCGCCGCCCGCACCCGGTCCGGGTCGCCTCCGTACTTCCGGGCCAGGTCCAGGGCGGTCTCCACCACGCCGTAGACGTGGCGCAGCCGGTCCACGGGGACCCGCCGCCGCATGGCCGCCTCAAGCCGCGGGAAGTCAAACACCGGGATCCCCCCTCGGAACCCGTTTCACTTCCCTTCGGAGCCGGTTTCACTGTAACAAAGCCGCAGCGCCGGCGTCAACCGGGCTGGTACAGCCGGTGTTCCCGGATATAGGCAGCTACGGCATCGGGGACCAGATACCGGAGGGGGTAACCCTGCCGGGCCCGGTCCCTCAGGTCCCGGCCGGCGATGTCCACCCCCGGAATGGCGAGGATCTCCACCCGGCTGGCCAGTTCCGGCCCGAGCCGGCGCCGGAGGGCATCCCAGCCGGCCAGGTCGGTGCCGGGTCGGGTGACCGCCAAAAGTGGCCAGCGCCGGAGGAGGGTGGGGTAGTCCCGCCACTTCTCGATCTCCAAAAGGGCGTCCAGGCCGACGATGAACAGGAGGGTGGCGCCGGGGTACTCCCGGCTGAGGAGCGACAGGGTCTCCACGGTGTAATGGGGGCCGGGCCGGTCGATATCCACCCGGCTGACGGCAAAGGCGGGGTTGTCCGCGACCGCGAGCTGCACCATGGCCAGCCGGTGATGGGCCGGGGTGATGGGCTGCCCCGCCTTGAGGGGGTTCTGCCCCGCGGGGACGAAGATCACCCGGTCCAGCCTGGCGAGGTGCAGGGCCCCCATGGCCGCGGCCAGGTGGCCGTAGTGAATCGGGTCAAAGGTGCCCCCGAAGACACCGATGCGCTCCCCCATCGGTCCCTCCTCCATCGCTTCCCCTGGCCGGCAAGGGCCGGGGGCTGCACGCCGCACAGGCCGGGAGCTGTCCGCCGCCGGTGTCGCAGCCCCTGCCCCGGGCAGCATCTCACCCGATGTCGCTGGTCAGCTCGAACTGGACCCCCCGGATCTCCACGGTGTCGCCGTCCACCGCGCCCCGTCGCCGCAGGGCCTCCTCCACCCCCATCCGGCGGAGGATGGTGTGGAAGCGCCGGACCGCCTCCTCGTTGTGCCAGGGGGTCATGGCCACCAGCCGCTCCACCTTCCGGCCCCGGACTACCCAGACCGCGTCCGGCCGCCGCTCGATCCGGATCTCGTCGGGGTCTTCGGCCCGGTAGACCCGCTCCACCACCGGCTCCGGGTTCTGGGCCAGCATCGCCTCGTACTGCTCGATGGCCGCGGCGGTAGCCTGGATCAGCTCCCGGATCCCCTGCCCCGTCACCCCGGAGATGGGGTAGACCGGGTACCCCCGGCGCTCCAGGGCCTCCCGCACCCGGGGCAGGTTCTGCTGGGCGTCGGGCAGGTCCATCTTGTTGAAGGCGACCAGCATGGGCCGCTCCAGGAGCCGGGGGTTGTACAGCTCCAGCTCCTTCAGGATGGCGTCAAAGTCCGCTAGCGGGTCCCGCCCTTCGGTGCCGGCGCCGTCGAGGACGTGGATCAGCACCCGGGTCCTTTCGATGTGCCGGAGGAACTGGTCCCCAAGCCCCACCCCCTGGTGGGCCCCCTCGATCAGCCCGGGGATGTCAGCCATGACAAAGCTCCGGCCCTCTCCCACCTCCACCACCCCCAGCACCGGGGTCAGGGTGGTGAAGGGGTAGTCCGCGATCTTGGGCCGGGCGGCGCTCACCCGGCTCAGGAGGGTCGACTTGCCCGCGTTGGGGTAGCCCACCAGCCCGCAGTCGGCCATGAGTTTCAGTTCCAGTTCCAGCCACCGCTCCTCCCCGGGCTCACCCTCCTCGTACATGGTCGGCGCCCGGTTGACGGAGGTGGCGAAGTGCATGTTCCCCCGGCCGCCCCGGCCGCCTCGGGCCACCACCACCCGCTGGCCGGGCTCGGTCAGGTCAAAGAGCACCTCCCCGGTCTCCGCGTCCTTGACCACCGTCCCCGGGGGCACTTTCAGCACCAGGTCCCGGCCGGACCGGCCGTGCTGCCCCTTGCCCTTGCCGTGCTCGCCCCGCTCGGCCCGGTACTGCTTCTGGTACTTGAAGTCCAGGAGCGTCCGCAGGCCGGGGTCCACCTCAAAGATCACGTCGCCGCCCTTGCCGCCGTCGCCGCCATAGGGGCCTCCCAGCGGCACGAACTTCTCCCGGCGCATCGCGTTGGAACCCCGGCCGCCGTCCCCGGCCTTCACGTAAATCTTCACCACATCAACGAACACGGAACCCTCACCTCTGCTCTGGCCCGGGCAGTCTCCGGATGCGGCTCCCCATAGGTTCCCGCCGGATAGCCCCCGCCATCAGCCACGGGCCGGACGGCCCCCGCGATCAGGGGCGGCCCTGGCCGTCCCCGGCCTCAGCCCCTTCCAGCCGGACCGGGAGCCCCGCTTCCCCCAGCCGCCGGGCCATGGCCGCCAGCTCCGGGTCCGCCGGCACCGCCGGGCCCCGGAGCACCAGCTCCCATCCTGCCGGGCCGGGGCCGATGGCCACCGTCAGGTCCGGGGCCGGCCTCCGGGCCTCGGCCGCGGCCGCCCGCTCCACCAGCCCCGCCACTCCGGGGACCAGCTCCAGGGGCAGGGGCCCCGGCAAGGGGCCGGCCAGTTGCCAGCGGATGGCCACCCCCAGGTCCAGGGCTGCCCAGTGGGCCCGGACCAGGGCCAGGGCAAGCTCCGGCGGCTCAAGCCGGCTCAGCGCTCCCTCGGCCTGAAGTTCGGCCACCGCCCGGTCCAGGTACCGGGCGGCCTGGGCCGGGTCGCCGAGCTGAAGCCAACCGGAAAGCACCTGCAGGTGGTTGAGAAACCGGTGGCGCTGCTCCCGCATCACCGCCAGGGCCGTGGCCGCCGGTCCCACCGCGACCCCCTCCTCCAAGCCAAAATGCCCCAGCACCCTGGGGTGCTGGGGCATCGACCACCCACTAGGCCTGGGCTTCTACCGGCACCACGCTGACGGTCTTCTTGCCGAACCGGTTGGTGCCGAAGACCACCACGCCGTCCACCAGGGCAAAGAGGGTGTCGTCGCCGCCGCGGCCCACGTTGCGACCGGGGTGGATCTTGGTGCCCCGCTGCCGCACCAGGATGCTACCGGCCGTCACCCGCTCGCCGGCGAAGCGCTTGACCCCCAGGTACTTGGGGTTGGAGTCCCGGCCGTTCTTGGTAGCGCCCACACCCTTCTTCTGGGCGAAGAACTGGAGCTTCACGGCTCTACACCCCCTTCGGTGATGCGGATGTGCTTCCCGTAGTCCTTCTCGATGTCCCTGAGGCCGGCCAGCATCGTCTCCAGGATCACCTGGGCCCGCTCCCAGGCCGAGGGGCTGCCGCCCTCCAGCCGGCAGTACAGGTAGCCCTCCTCTTCCCGCTCCACCACCTGGTGGGGGATCCCGGCCACCTGTCGGAGCCCGAGGAGCGCTGTGAACACCACCGCACTGACCCCGGCGCAGACGATGTCCTGGCCGTATGGACCGGCCCCCGCGTGGCCGTGGACTTCAAATCCGGTGATCTGGCCGGCACCGTTCCGTCGAATCCGAACCCGAATCACCGCTTACGCCTCGATCTGCTCGATGGCCACCTCAGTGTACGGCTGCCGGTGGCCGTAGCGCCGGCGGTAGTTGACCTTGGCCTTGTACTTGAGGACCAGGATCTTCGGGTACTTGTCCTGCTTGAGGATCTTCCCGGTCACCTTGGCCCCGGCGACCAGGGGGTTGCCGACGGTGAGCTGCCCGTCCTTGCTGACGGCCAGCACCCGGTCGAAGACCACCGTATCGCCCGCGTTCCCCGGCAGCTTCTCCACCCGGATGGTCTCGCCAGGGGCCACCCGGTACTGCTTGCCACCGGTCTCGATGATGGCGTACATCCCTTGCACCTCCCGATGTCAGACTCGCCGGGTCGGGTGCAGCCCCCGGGCCGTCCGCTGCGGACCGGAGACTGGCTTTTCAACCCTTTCCGAGCGGTTGGGCACCGGTTCCCAAACCGGTGACAGCACCGGTTCACACCGGTGACAATTTAGTCTAGCACGGGCGCCGGCCGCTGTCAACGGCTGGTGCGGCCAGG
>JAKKUO010000081.1 GCA_021890795.1 Bacillota bacterium
GCCAGGAAGAGGTGGTTCTGCTCAGCCTTCCGGACCCGGCCGATGAGCCACTCTGTCGCCTCCACGTTCCCCAGGGGCGCCAGGGCCCGGCGCAGGGCCCAGACCGTCTCCAGTTCCTCCGGCGGGAGGAGGAGCTCTTCCTTCCGGGTGCCGGAGCGCTTGACGTCGATGGCCGGGAAGATCCGCCGCTCCGCCAGCTTCCGGTCCAGGTGGATCTCCATGTTGCCGGTGCCCTTGAACTCCTCGTAGATCACCTCGTCGAGCCGGCTGCCGGTCTCCACCAGGGCGGTGGCCAGGATGGTCAGGCTCCCCCCTTCCTCCAGGGCCCGGGCGGCGCCGAAGAACCGCTTCGGCTTGTGGAAGGCCGAGGGGTCCATGCCGCCGGAGAGGGTCCGGCCGCTGGGCGGGATCACCAGGTTGTAGGCCCGGGTGAGCCGGGTGATGCTGTCGAGGAGGATCACCACATCCCGGCCCTGCTCCACCAACCGCTTGGCCCGCTCCAGCACCAGCTCCGCCACCTTGACGTGGTGCTCGGGCTGCTCATCGAAGGTGGAGGCGATCACCTCTCCCCGGACGGACCGCTGCATGTCCGTCACTTCCTCCGGCCGCTCGTCGATGAGCAGCACCATCAGCTCGATCTCCGGGTGGTTCTGGGCCAGGCTGTGGGCGATGTGCTTCAGCAGCATGGTCTTGCCGGCCTTGGGCGGGGAGACGATCAGCCCCCGCTGCCCCTTGCCGATGGGGGCGATGAAGTCAAGGAGCCGGGTGGAGACCTCCCCACCGGGGACCTCCATCCGCAGCCGCTGCTGGGGGTAGACAGGCGTCCGGTTGTCAAAGGGGATCCGCTGGCAGCAGGCCTCCGGCGGGGCGCCGTTGACGCTCTCCACCCGGAGCAGGGCGTAGTTCCGCTCCCCTTCCCGGGGCAGCCGGGCGGTGCCCGCGACGTAGTCGCCGGTGCGCAGGTCAAAGCGGCGGATCTGGGAGGGCGAGACGTAGATGTCCTCCGGGCTCGGCAGGTACCCGAGGGGGCGGAGAAAACCGTACCCTTCCGGCAGGATCTCCAGGGTGCCCTCCACCAGGGCCCACCCTTCCCGCTGGGCCCGGGCCTTCATGATCTCCCAGACCAGCTCCCGCTTCCGCAGGGTGTGGAAACGGTGGATGGCCAGGCTGCGGGCCACGGTCTGCAGCTCCGAGAGGGGCATCTGCACCAGTTCCGACATGCTCAAGGGGCCGATCACCTCGCATAGGGGGTTACACCTAGGAGGTTGGCCCGCGGCCCGCCCGGCTATCCCTGTGCCCGGCTGCCCCGGCGATCCCTGCCAGCCGCCGCCCCGGCCTTCCCTCCAGGGGCGATCCCTGCCAGGAGAAAGAACAAAGGCCGGGGCTCCCGCCCCGGCCGCTTTCCAACTTGCCTGCCGGCCTTCTCTTGATCGATGGATCGACTCCTCGATGGTTCGACTCCCGGCCGGGCTTCACTCCACCCGGGCGAAGTGAGGCTTCCGCTCCAGCCGGTGGGTCGCCTCGATGAACCGGACCGTCCCGGTCCGGGAGCGCATCACCACCGAGTGGGTGCGGGCCATCCGGCCCTGGCCAAAGTACCGCACCCCCCGCAGGAGGTCGCCGTCGGTGATCCCGGTGGCGGCGAAGATCACGTCGTCCCCCTTGCAGAGGTCGTCCAAGAGGAGCACCTGGTCCGGGTCCTTGATGCCCATCGCCTGCATCCGGGCCAGCTCCTCCTCCGTCTCGGGCCGGAGACGGGCCTGCATGTCCCCGCCCAGGCACTTCAGCGCCGCTGCGGCCAGCACCCCTTCCGGCGCCCCGCCGATCCCCAGGAGCATGTCCACCCCCGTGTCCTCGATGCAGGCCGCCACCGCCGGGGCCACGTCGCCGTCGCTGATCAGCTTGATCCGGGCCCCGGCCTCCCGGCACTCCTGGATGATCTTCCGGTGCCGCTCCCGGTCCAGGATCACCACCGTCAGGTCGCTGACGTCCTTGTTCTTCGCCCGGGCCACCCACCGCAGGTTGGCCGTCACCGAGGCGGTGATGTCGATGCAGCCCGCGGCCTGGGGGCCCACCGCGATCTTCTCCATATACATGTCCGGCGCGTGGAGGAGGCACCCCCGGGGCGCCACCGCCACCACCGCGATGGCCCCGGGCAGCCCCTTGGCCACCAGGTTGGTGCCCTCCAGGGGGTCCACCGCCACGTCCACCGGGTCGCCCCCGGCGCCCACCCGCTCGCCGATGTAGAGCATCGGCGCCTCGTCCATCTCGCCTTCGCCGATCACCACGATGCCGTCGATCTGGACCGTGTCAAAGGCCGCCCGCATGGCGTCCACCGCGAGCTGGTCCGCCTTCTGCTTGTCCCCCCGGCCCATCCACCGGGCGCAGGCCAGCGCGGCGGCCTCCGTCACCCGCACCAGTTCCAGGGTCAGCTCCCGTTCCATCGGTCGGACTCCCCCCGGTACGGCTGCTGGTTTCATTCTAGCCCAGGCCGCCGGGGTCGCGGGGGCCGGAGTGCCATCGAAATTTTGACATGCTGCTATAGACCGACTCTATTGGAACCCGCAAACGCGCCAGGGCCCCGGGGGCTCTTCCCCCGGGGCCTGCCGCTGCGCCTTGCCTGGATCGCCCGGTCTGCCGGAACGGCCGGGCCCGGTCTGCCTGGACCGCCTAGCCCTACCCCTTCTTGGCCCGGGCCCAGTCCTCCAGGAACCGCCGGAGGCCGATGTCCGTCATCGGGTGGGCGATGCACTGCTGCAGCACCTTGAAGGGGCAGGTGGCGATGTGCGCGCCCGCCTTGGCTGCCTCAAGGACGTGGATCGGGTGCCGGATGGAGGCGGCGATGATCTCCGTCTCGATCCCGTGGAGGTCAAAGATCTCCGCGGTGTCCCGGATCACCTGCAGGCCGTCGTGGCCCACGTCGTCCAGCCGGCCGACGAAGGGGCTGACGAAGGTCGCGCCGGCCCGGGCCGCCAGTAGCGCCTGGTTGGCGGAGAAGATCAGGGTCATGTTGGTCTTGATCCCCCGGCGGGCCAGTTCGTGGACCGCCTTCAGCCCCTCGGCGGTCATCGGCACCTTGATGACGATGTTGGGGTGCAGCTCCGCCAGGGGCAGGGCCTCCTCCACCATCGCCTTGGCCTCGGTGCTGACCACCTCGGCGCTGATGGGGCCGTCGACGATCTGGGTGATCTCCTTCAGCACCTCGATGAAATCCCGACCCTCCTTCGCCACCAGGGTCGGGTTGGTGGTGACGCCGCTCAGGATGCCCCAGGAGGCGGCCTCCCGGATCTCCGCGACGTTGGCCGAGTCAATGAAGAGCTTCAACCCCATCCGAACCCCTTTCCACCTGTGTTCGCCGTTCCAAGGTCAGTGTGGACAGCCGGTGCTCCCGGCCCGCGCCCGGTCCCTTTACGGCAGGCGCCCCGACGGACCTGCCCGCCCGGGCCCGCCCCGGGCGCCCCCGATCTCCAGCCGCCGGGTCCGCCGGGCCCGGTCCGCGTCGGCCTCGGTCACGGCGGTCAGGGGCTGGCGGGCGCCGCAGCGGCTGCAGACCAGTTCCAGCCGGTCGGGCTGCAGCTCGTAGCCGATCTCCCGGCTGCCGCAGCGGCACCGGAGCCGGCCCGCCTCGTCCAGTTCGTGAACCGCGGCCAGCACCTCGTACATGACCTCGGGATTGACAAAGTAGTCCGGCTCTGCCCCGTGGTCACAGTCCAGGTCCAGGGGCTCGATGAAAGCCTCAACGAGCCCGGGATCCCCCACCGCCCCGGCCTGGAGGTCGGTGTGGGGGCAGACCAGGGGCAGGAGTTCCCCGCTCCAGAAGAGCGCCGGCCGGTGGGCATAGGTGTGGACCTCGCCGCAGGGGAAGCACGGCAGACGCAGCACCACCCGGCCCCGCTGGCGCTCCACCTCCGCCTGGTACTCGCCGCAGGAGCACTCCAGCACCAGGCGGGACCTGCCGGAAAGGGCGAAGAGGTTCAGCGGGTGGATCTGAACCTCACCGCAGAAGGGGCATCGGAAACCAATCCCCACCTGACCCGGTATCAGCATGGGCTGTGCCTCCTCGCCTCCGGGACCCGGGGCCCCGGAGCCTCCCCGAAACCTCATCACCCTGACTTCTCGGGGTGGGGCCCGGAATCCTGCATCGCCAACAGGATCCGTACCCGTTCGAGTAGCCGGAAGACATCGAAGGGTTTGGTCACCGCCTCCCGGGCGCCGAGGCGCATGGCCTCCGCCAGCCGCTGGTCCTCCCCCACGGCGGTCATCAGCACCACCGGCAGCCCCGGCACCAGCTCCAGGAGCCGCCTGAGGGTCTCCACTCCGTCGAGGCCGGGCATCCGGAGGTCCAGGAGCGCCACATCCGGCGGCCGGCTCCGGGCCAGCTCCAGGGCCTCCGCCCCCTCGGCCGCGGTCAGCACCTGAAAGCCGGCCCGGGAGAAGACCGTCTCCAGCAGCCGGCGCACCCCGGGCTGATCGTCCACCACCAGGAGCACAGGCACGTCCGCCACAGGGCTGTACCTCCCCATCCGGAGCCCCGGGACCGGGGCCTTCACCGGCCCTCCGGCCGGGCGACCGGAGCCTTCCCCGGCCGCGACCGATCCGTCTCCGCCCGCGGCCGGCGCCTCCTCCGGCCGGGCCTCCCGTCAATCCCCGGCCTCCGGATACCCCAGTTCCGTAAGCACCTTCTGCCGCCAGTACCGCCGCTGCTGTTCCGGGGTGGGTCCCAGGGGGATGTTGGGCGGCCGGGGCCCGGCCACAAAGGCGTACTGCGCCCGGAAGGGGCGATAGCCGGGCAGGTCCGCCTCCACCGGCAGGAAGAAGGGCTCGGCCCCAGGCGTCACCGTCACCGCCGCCCGGCCCCCCACCGCCTGGTACCAGACCCCGCCGATCCGCACCGGCCCGTCCACCGGCCGGCCCGTCGCCGCTTCCTCCACCCGGAAGGTGATCCGGCCGGGCTGGCCGGCCACCAGGGCCGGCTCCAACGGCGAGATCCGGAGCTGGGGCTCCCCCACGGAGACCTGGAAGGGCAGCCAGGCCAGGATCCGCTGCTGCTCGGCGTCCTCCAGCACCAGGTGGCCGTAGTACCGGCCCGGGGCCTGGGGCAGGTCCAGCCGCAGCCGCACCGTCCAGCGGCTTCCCCGGTCCCGGCGGGCCGGCCCGTCCTCCGCCTCGGCCCCCTGGCCGGGGTAGAAGAACTGCCGGCGGTAGGTGAACCGGGGCTGGGACCCGGGAGAGTCCCCGGCGACCGAGTACGCCCCCGGCGGCAGGTTCCGGAGGAGGAGAGGCTGGGGCCGGGCCTCCGGGGGGAGAGCCCCGCCGGGCTGCCAGCCCTCCGGGGCCCGGTACCAGAGGGTGAGCCCCACCGGCACCTCGGACCCGGGCACGGGCTGGACGTGGAAGAAGGCCAGGGGCACCGGATCCGGCACCGAGAAATTCTCCAGGTGGAAGGGCGGCGGCGCCGCCACCTGGGTGGTGCCGGCCCCAGGCTCCGGCCGGAGGCCCGAGGCCCAAACGTACCCCCGGAAGGGCTCCAGGGTGGAGCGGACAGTGATGGTCTCCTCCACGGTCCGCCCCCCCTCGGGGTAGCTGAAGACCAGCCGGTCCGCCTGCAGCCCGGCCCCCCGGATGAGCGCCGACCAGTCGGTCTCCGGCTCCGCGGACTCCTTCACCAACTCCGGCAGGGACTCCACCAGGATCTCCCAAACCCCCGGTACCGGGTACTCGAACCGCAGCAGCGCGGTCGAGGGCAAGGTCGCCGGGCCGGTGCCGATGACCGGCGAGGTCCCCACCTCGACCCCATCGGGGTTGAAGACCCGGACCACCGCCCGGCCCCGGGTCACCCGGACGTAGACCTCCAGGTAGTGGAGCCCCTCGGGCACCGCCAGGAAGTCCCGGCGGTAGGTCCCGGCAGGGAGGGCCCGGCGGTGGAGGTCCAGCCGCCCGTCCCCGTCCAGCCGGTAGGGCACCACCAGGGTGGTGGGAATCTGCACGTCGTACCCCGGTACCCCCGGCGCGGTGACGGTCAGCATGCCGCTGTAGACCCCCGGCTGCTCCGGCGGCCGGTACCGGACCGCCAGGGTCCGACCCCCCTTGGGAGGCAGGGTGAGGCTGGTCTGCTCCGGGGCAAGCCACGGCTGGTCGCTCACCACGTTCACCCGCACCGCCTGGCCGGGGTTGAAGATCTCGAACCGGGCCCCGCCCGGCAGGTCCTCCCGGGCCAGGAGCCCCGCCCCGCCCCGGGGGCCTGTGACCACCAGGGGCAGGGTCCCCTGGAGCCGCTGGAGGTGCTGCCAGCCCCCGGGGAGGCTGACCAGGCCGAAGCCCTGCTCAAAGGGGGCGTAGCCCGGGATCGGCCGGGCGCCCATCTCCAGGGCGCGCTTGAGCCGCAGGAAGTCCCGGGGGATCCCCGCCCGGTCCGCGGCGTCCATCAGGAGGGCCGCCGCGCCGGCCACGTGGGGCGCCGCCATGCTGGTGCCGAAGAGGGTGGCGTAGCCGCTGCCCGCCTGCCACCGGGGCACCGCCCCCGGGGCGGCGAAGGGGGCCACCACCGAGGGGATGAGCCCCCCGTCGGGCAGGGGACCGGTGCCGCTCCGGGACCAGATCCCCTCCCGGAGCAGCCGGTAGCCGTAGTCCCGCTCCCAGATGGCCGGGGAGAAGTAGCCCCCCACCACCAGGGTCCGCTGGGAGTCCCCCAGCCCCTGGGCGCTGCCGAGGCCCGGCCCGCCGTTCCCCGCGGCCAGCACCAGGAGGGAGCCGTACGCCTGGTAGAATCGGTCGAGCCACTGGGCGCCGGTGCCCAGGGAGGCCACCTGCAGCCGGTCCAGGCTGACGTTGATGATCGCCGCGCCGGCCTGGGCCGCGGCCTCGATCCCGGCCGCGATCTGGAACCACCAGCCGGCGTCGCTGGAGTCGATGGCCTTCACCACCAGGATCCGGGCCCCGGGGGCCACCCCCTGGAACCGGCCCGGGTCCCAGCCCGCGGCCACCGAGGCCACGTGGGTCCCGTGGCCCAGGGCGTCAAAGCCGATGTTCACCCGCTGGCCGCCGGGCTCGATGTCGGTGATGACGAAGGGGGTGCGCTCCACCGGCTCGGTCCCCGGCCGGTCCCAGCCGAAGAACCCCACCTCCCCGGCCAGGTGGAAGGGCCGGAGGGGCTGCTCGTCGGTGAAGTCCTGGTTGAGATTGGTGTCCACGTAGACCGTGTCGTACTGGCCCGGGACCCGGGGGTCTGCCACCAGCACCCCGTACTGGTCCGCGGGCACCCCGTTGTGGTTCAGGTCGAACCGCCCCTCGGTCAGGATGCCGAACCAGAGCCGGCCGCTCCGGGAGGCGATGCCCCGGATGTTGTAGGTCCGGGTCACCCCCGAGGGCCAGGGCACCGGAACCCGGTCCCCCGGCGCCAGGGGGGTGGTGGTCCGGACGTCCCCCTCACCGGTCCGGTCGATCCAGTCCACCACCTTCCGCTGGCCGGAGGGGGTCCGCTGCAGGGCCGGGTGGGAGGGGTCGATGCCGCTGTCCACCACCGCGATGGTGATCCCCCGGCCGTCAGCCCCGGTGGCTTGGCGGAACTCGGGCACCCCCAGGGCCGCCAGGTTGAGTTCGAAGCCGGCGCCGGCCTCCCCGGGGCTCACGGCCTGCACCTGGGCGGGGCGGACCACCTCCAGCCGGGCGTCGGTGCCCATCGCGGTAAGCCGGGCGGTGGCCACCAGCCGCTCGGTGGCATTCGGCGGCAGGAGCGCCTGGAGGTAGCCCAGCCGGTCGCTCCGGTAGAGCACCTGCCCCCCGGCGGCCTCCACCTGCCGGGCGACGGCCTC
>JAKKUO010000082.1 GCA_021890795.1 Bacillota bacterium
GCTCCGCAGGTAGACCTTGGAGGGAATGCAGCCGCGGTGGAGGCAGGTGCCGCCGACCTTGTCCTTCTCGACCACCGCGACCTTGAGCCCGAGTTGCGCGCCGCGGATGGCGGCGACGTAGCCGCCGGTACCGCCACCGAGAACGATCACATCGTAACTCTGCATCGATGGCCGACTTCCCTCCGCCATACCGGTTGTGCCAGGACCCCTGCTGCGAAAAAGGGAGCTGGGAAGAAGGGACAAGGGAGGCGGGGTCCGGCAAGTAGAGCACCTGCCGGACCCCTGCCTCGCGAGGGCCAGCGAACCCCCGTTAGGGGGTCTGCACCTGGAGGGTCTGCACCTTGCCCCGGCTGTCGATGGTGAACTACCCAACGAAAGCCCATCCCTCGGGTGCAGCCAGGAGTTCTGCCAGGGTTTGCAGGAACTCGGCGCCGTTGGCCCCGTTGATGATCCGGTGGTCCACCGTGAGGCTGAAGGTGATGAACTGGGCCGGCTGAATGGTCCGCCCGGCCATCACCAGCCGTTCCACCACCCGACCGACGCCCAGGATGGCGGGCTGCGGCGGATTGAGCACCGGGGTGAAGAAGTCGATGCCAAAGGTGCCCAGGTTGCTGACGGTGAAGGTCGCCCCCTGCAGGTCAAGGGGCGAGACTTTCCCGGCCTTGACGGCCTCGGTCAGCCGCTGCCGCTCGGCGGCCAGTTCGGGCAAGCTCAGGTTTTGCGCCTCCTTGATGACCGGCACCAACAACTCCTCGCCCCGGGCCACGGCGAAGCCAAGATTGACGCCATTCGGCACCACCAGTTCGTCGCCGTCGAGCTGAGCCTGCATCCGCGGGTGCTTGCCCAGGGCCAGGATGACGGCGCGGTGGATGAGGTCGGTGAGGGTGACGGGAGAGCCCATCTGCCTCGCCCGGGCCCGCAGGGCCACCAGGGCCGTCACTTCGATTTCGCGGCCGAGGGTGTACTGGGCGGTCTCCCGCAGGCTGGTCAGCATCAACTGGCCGGTGACCCGTTGGGCAGGGGAGAGGGGCTCACGCCGCCCGCCGGCGGTCACGCGGGAGGTGCCGGGTACCACGGTCTCCGGACGGGAGGCGGCAGTCGCCTGGCCGGTGGCGGGAACCTCGGGCGCCGTCGGAGCGGCGGCGGCAGCCTGCCCGGTCGAGGAAGACTCCCGTTGTTCAGATTGCCGGCGCTTGAGGGCTTCGGCGTAGCGCTTCACATCCTCCTCGCCGATGCGGCCGCCGGGGCCGGTACCGGGCACGTCGGCGATGTTGATGCCCAGTTCCCGGGCCAGCCGCTTGGCCGCGGGGGTCGCCCTGACCTCCCGGGAACCGGCGGACCCCCCCTGTGCGGGGCCCGGTGCCTGGGCAGCCGCCGGCTCCGGTCGCCCTTCCCCGGCAAGCTGGGCGGCTTCCTCAGGAGTGGCGATCAGGCAGAGGGGCTGGCCCACCTTGATGGGCGTTCCCTGCGGGGCCAGGATCTTGACCAGCACCCCGTCCTGCGGGGCGTATATTTCCGTGGTCACCTTTTCGAACTGGACCTCGAGGAGCAGCTCGCCTTGTTTCACCGGCTGCCCCTCATCCTTGAACCAGTTCACCACAAAGCCTTCGGCTTCGGCATCCGCCACAGCCGGCAGGCAAAATTCCAGTGGCATGCGCACCGCCCCTCACTCGGCTACGAGTTGAGAAGCTCCTTGACCGCTGCGACAATCTTGGGCGCATCCGGGAGGACGAACTGCTCCAGCGGCCGGGAGAACGGAATGGGCACATCGGGAACCGCCAGGCGCTTGATCGGTGCATCCAGGTATTCCAGGGCATGCTCGGCCACGGTGGCGGCCACTTCGCCGGTCATCCCGTAGCTCAGGTAGTCCTCGTCGACCACCAGGAGCCGGTGGGTCTTCTTCACCGAGTTGATAATGGCCTCGCGGTCAAGGGGCACGAGGGTCCGCAGGTCGAGCACCTCGACCTGGATCCCTTCCTTCTCCAGCTCCCGCGCGGCTTCCAGCGCGTGGTAGACGCCCATCGCGACGGAGACGACGGTGACGTCGGTCCCCTCCCGCTTTACGTCGGCCTTGCCCAGGGGGATCGTGTACGGCTCCTCGGGCACCGGGCCGGTGGTATCCTTGATCAGGGTCATCCAGCCGAGGCCCATCAGCCCCTTGTGGAAGATGTAAAGCACGGGGTTGTTGTCCCGGATGGCCGAGATCATCAGGCCTTTCGCATCGTAGGGCGTCGAGGGGACAACCACCTTCAGGCCAGGCAAATGGGCGAAGAGGCCCCAGAGGCACTGGGAGTGCTGACCGGCGTCGTTGTACCCGCCGCCGGCAGCGGCCATCAGGACGAGGGGGACGTTGACGTTGCCGGCGGAGAAGTAGGTGTTCTTGGCGATGTGGTTGTAGATTTGGTCCAGGCAGACCCCGGCGAAGTCGATGAACATGATCTCGGCGATGGGGCGCATCCCTTCGGCTGCCGCACCCAGGGCGGCGCCGATGAAGCCGGTCTCTGAGATCGGGGTGTCAATGACCCGCTCCGGTCCGAACTTTTCCAAGAGGCCGTCCGTCGCGCTAAAGATGCCGCCGTACACCCCGATATCCTCGCCCATCACGAAGACCCGGGGGTCCCGCTCCATCTCCTGGGCGATGGCCTCGGCGATCGCCTTCGCCATGGTCAGCTTTCGCGTCGTCTGCACCGCCATACCCGCTCCCCCTTCCTCAGTCGACGAAGACGTGCATCAGCGCTTCGGACGGATCGGGATACGCAGAGGCCCGGGCAAAGGCGAAGGCTTCTTCGACCCGCTGCTTGGCTTCGGCCTCGAGGCCCGCGATCTCCGCCTCGGTGAAAAGCCCGCTCTGCAGCATGTGGTTCTTGAGCTTCTGAATGGGGTCGTCCTCCCGCAGCCGGGCCACCTCGTCCTTCGGACGGTAGACTTCCGGATCGCCCTGGAAGTGGCCGAAGTAGCGGTAGGTCTTCACTTCGATGAGGGTCGGCCCTTCGCCGCGGCGGGCACGGGCAATCGCCTCACCCGCAGCCTCATATACCGCCAGGGCATCATTCTCGCCCACGTACACACCCGGGATCCCGTAAGCGGCGGCCCGGTCGGCGTTCGTGGCGATCGCCGTCGACTTGTGCTTTGGCACCGAGATGGCGTAACCGTTGTCCTCCACAACAAAGACGACGGGGAGCTTCCAGAGCGCTGCCAGGTTCAAACCCTCGTGGAACGCCCCCTGGTTGGCTGCGCCCTCGCCGAAGAAGGCGACGGCAACCCGGGGTTCTTTGCGCATCTTGAAGGCGAGGGCCATCCCCGCGGCCTGAGGAATGCAGGCGCCGACAATACCGCTGCAGCTGAAGTGGACCTCGGGATCGAACAGGTGCATGTGGCCGCCCTTCCCCCGGCCCAGGCCTGTCACCTTCCCGAAGATCTCGGCGGTCATCTTCTTCAAGTCGACACCCTTGGCGATGGCGAAGTGATGGGGGCGGTGGGTGCCGACGACGGCATCATCTTTCCGCAGGTGCGCGCAGACGCCCACCGCGACCGGTTCCTGCCCAGCCGCCAGGTGCATCTCGCCGGGCACAGGTCCAGCCGCGATGTTGAACACAGGCTGCTTGCCTTCGAGGTAGACCTGAGCCATGGTCTCCTCGTAGACGCGGATCGTCACCATGTCGCGGTACATTTGAACCAGCGTTGACTTCGGGACATTCACGGCGCTCGCCCCCCTCTGCGCAGGGACTGGTCGTCAGTTTTACTGTAGGGGGCCACTGGGCCGGAAACAGAAGAACCGGGCCCGATTCGGGCCCGAGCAAGGGGTGAGCGGTACACTTTGGCGGCTGAACGGACAAGCGGTCAATGCTTAGAACTCCAGCAGTCTCCGCAGGGCCGCTGTCCGGCGCCGGGAAACGGGGATCTCCGTGCGCTTCCGATCGTCCATGACCAGGGTAACCGTGCGATTGAACATGGGCCGGATCTCCCGGACCCGGTCCAGGTTGACCAGGGTGCCGCGGTCCACCTGGAAGAAGTGTTCGGGGGGAAGCCGTTCCGCCACTTCCTTCACGGTCTTGTAGATGGTCGGCCACTCGCCGAAATCGGTCAGCACGTGGATCCGGCCGGCGATGGTTCGAATCGCCAGGACCTGCTCGGGGCGGAAGACCAGCTTGCGGCCGTTTGCAACCGCGACGATTTGCCGACGGGGCGGGCGGACCGGCCCCCTCGGCTGGGTTTGTCTGGAAACCGGAGGCGGCGTCCCACATCGGGTCAGGCCACGGCCGCCGCCGGGCGTTTTCACGATCACCACATGGCCGCACGGCTCCCTCCCGCTCCAGACGGGAATGATGAGACAGGGATAGGCCCCGCCCAGCAGGACCTCCTGCTCCCCGCGCAGCCCGGCCCGGGTCCAGGCAAACCGCTCCCGCAGGAGCACCTCCGTGAGCCCCGGCGGAACCGGTCCGGCGGACCAGACCACCGCTCCCTTGAGGCTGATGGCCACCACGGCGCTCCCGGGGAACCTTCGCTGCAGCTTGAGCGCCTCCAGCTGCAACTGGATCTCCCGCGCCCGATGGAGGATTTCCAATTGATGCTCCACGGAACGGGCAAGCATGGCCGCCGTGGGGAGCATCCTGCTGTTGGCGAGGTCCAGACGGCCAACCAGCGCCACCGCTCCCAACGGTGCTCCCACCCGGCGGTCCAGGATCGGGACGGCGGCGCAGACCCAGTCATTCCAACCGGCACACCAGTGCTCGCACCCGGCAAACTGAACAGGTGAGCCGGTGACGAGGGAGGTGCCCAGGGCGTTGTTCCCGACCAGGTCCTCCCGCCAGGTGGCGCCGGGTAGGCTGCCGACCCGTTCGGCCATCGCCATCATGGTGGGATCGCCCCCGGCGTATAGGACCAACCCCTGGTTGTCGGCCAGGATGACGGCGTAGCCGGTGCCAATGAGCAGCGCTGCCACAGCCTCCAGGGCGGGAAGACTGGCCCGGTAGACCTCGTGCTCGGACCGGTAGTCGTCCAGGGCAGATCCTTCGAAGATCACGGGCACCTGCTTCAACTCGGGGTCGACGCCGGCGGACCGGGACCGCTCCCAGGCCTGCAGGACCTCGGGCCGAAGACCAGGCAGGGAATCGACCCGCCCCGCCAGGTAGGCCTCACGTAGAACAGCCGCATCGACCCACTCCTGCGCTGCGGGGCCGAGGAAGCCCGACATGGGTTCTCCCCCCCTTGACCCATGCAGACCTCTCCTTCTTTTTGTTAATCTTCTGTGCGTGTTCTATTCTTCGTGACCACCCGGTGCGGAACCCTGCCAAAAACGTGAAGCCCGCGCGAATTCGCGCGGGCTGCTTCGCTACTCTCAGGAGGCCGGAGGCAAAGGGCTCCCGCAGGGAGATGAGCCGGGGGCGACGAATTGGGAACTGTCAACGGTACCATGGCCCGACCGCGAAAGGCGGACGTTGGAGGCGGATACTGTGGCACAGCGCAAAGGTAAGGGCACGGGCAGGGGCCCCGGCGGCAACCCGTCGATCCGCTGGCTCACCCTGGCGGTCGCCTTCGGGGTCCTCGCCGCCGGGCTGGGGATTGTCCTCAGCCAGCGAGGAGCCGCCCCGGGGCCGGCCCAGGGGCCGGGAACACAGATCCGGACCATCAACGCCGAGGTCGAGGGGACCGCGGCCGGACCGGCCGACGCGCCCCTGACCATCGAAGTCTACTCGGATTTCCAGTGCATCCACTGCAAGACCGCGGCGGAAAAGACCCTGCCGCCGCTGATGAAAGACTACGTGGAGACGGGCAAGGTCCGGGTGGTCTACCGGTTCTTCCCCATCCTGGGGTCCGAGTCCCGGGAGGCTGCGACCGCAGCCTTCTGCGCAGCGGAGCAGAATCGGTTCTGGCCCTACCACGACCTGCTCTTCGCGAGCCAGAAAGGCATCCAGTCCGGGGCCTTCAGCCGGGGGAACCTGAAGCGGATAGCGGAACAGGTCGGCCTGGACGTGGCCGCCTGGGAGGCCTGCCTCGGGCAGCCTAAGACCCAGGAGCGGATCGAGGCGGACCTCGCCTCCGGTCGGAGTTACGGCGTGGAGGGGACGCCCACCTTCATCCTGCTCCCCCGGGACGGCGTCCCCCACAAGGCCGTGGGCGCCGTTCCCTATGGGGACCTGAAGCCCTTCCTCGACCAGTTGCTGGGAGGTTCCCAGTGAAGTGAGCCGGACACGGAAAGCCCCCGCCCTGTGGGGCATGGCCGTCGCCCTGCTCGCAGCGGCGGGGGCACTGGTCTCCGGTTACCTCACCTGGCACAAGGTCACCGGGACATCCCTCTGGTGCGCCGGGGCGGGCAGCTGCGACCTGGTCAACGCCAGCCCCTACTCCGAGCTTTTCGGCATCCCGGTGGCCCTGCTGGGCCTGGTCACCTACCTGACCCTGGCGGCCCTGGGGCTCTACTGGTGGCACCGGGGCCCGGCGGTGCCGGCCTGGGTGCCCCTGGCGGTGGCGGGCATCACCGCCGGCGGCTGGGTCTACTCCGCGTACCTCACATGGATTGAGGCCCGGGTGCTCCGGGCCTACTGCCTCTGGTGCCTGACCTCCTTCGGGCTGATGACGCTGCTCCTGGCAGTGGGGGTCGGCGGAGCGGCGGCCGCGCTGCAGCGGGAGGCCGCGGACTAATCGAGGTCCACCGCCGTCCGCTGGCGGCGGGAGAACCGGACCACCTGCCGGTACCCGACCGCCCGGGCCAGGGCCAGGGCATCGGCAAAGCCCCAGGCCACCTCCTCGGGGCTATGGGCGTCGGAGTTGATCACGATGGGAACCGCGTGGCGGCAACACTCCGCCAGGAGATCCGGGTGGGGGTAGACCTCCCCCACAGGCTTGCGCAGCCCGGCGGTGGAAAGCTCGACGGCCACCCCCGCCTGGGCCAGCGCCGCGGCCACCTCCCGGTAGACCGGGCGCAGGTCGGTCTCCGGGCGGTGGCCGAACTTCTTCACCAGGTCGATGTGGGCCATGATGTCAAAGAGGCCGCTCCGGGCCGCCTGGATCTCCAGGGCAAAGAACCGGGCGTAGAGGTCGGAGAGGTTCCACTCGGCGAAGCGACGGACCTCCGCGGGGTTATCAAAGCCCCAGTCGCCGATGAAATGGACCGAGCCAATGACATAATCCCACGGGTAGGGCTCCAGCAGCCGGGCCAGGTCCTCTTCCCGGCCGGGGATGTAGTCCGCCTCGACCCCCAGCCGGATGGGAATCTCGGGGTACCGCTCCCGAAGCCGGAGCACGTCGGCGACGTACTCCTCCAGTTCCTCCATTGCCATGGCCACCGACCGGTCCCGGCGCTCCGGGGGCAGCCAGTACATCGGCAGGTGATCGGAAAAACCGATCTCCGCCAGGCCGGCGGCGATGGCCGTCTCCACGTACTCCTCCATCCGCCCGGTGGCGTGGCCGCACCGGGGGGTGTGGACATGGTAGTCGGTCAGCCGGTGCACGGACAAGGGAATCGCCTCCAGGAAGCCGCGCCGTTGGAGAGCTGCGCTCGGGTCCTGCCCTGTGCGCTTTCTAGAAGTTCTGCCTTGCGCCCTGCGCCCTCCTGCCGTGCATGCCCCCCGACACCGCCGGGATCACCCAGACCGTCGCGCCGGGCGGGAGGGTCGTCTCCAGGCCGGCCTTCTCACCGGCGACGAAGATGTTGATGTGCTCCCGGACGGCCGGCCCGGCGGTGCAGAGCCGGTCCCACATCCCCGGCCAGCGCCGGTCCAGTTCCCGGAGGGCCTCGGCCACCGTCCCCGCCGGCACCTGCACCTCCCGGGGGGCACCGGGGAAAAGGGCGACCAGGGAGCGGGGCAGG
>JAKKUO010000034.1 GCA_021890795.1 Bacillota bacterium
CCCCTAACCTTCTGATCCGTAGTCAGACGCTCTATCCAGTTGAGCTACGGGCGCACTCGGAGAGACGGGTCGGTGTGGACATGCCCAGACCGGTGCAGCTCCGGTCTGCACCCAATGATATTAGCAGGGGTCCACACCGTCGGCAAGAGGGGAGAAGACCGTCGACAAGAGGAGACCGTCAACAGGAGGGGAGAAGAAAGGCGGCCCGGGTTGAATCCCGGACCACCTGAGCTGTGCTGGTGTCGGAGGCGGGACTTGAACCCGCACGGGATTACCCCATACGCCCCTCAAACGTACGCGTCTGCCAATTCCGCCACTCCGACAAGTGTACCGTAGCGAACTGGCTTGGGGGGCTCCCGCTCCATCGCGGGCGGTCGCCCGTGTCGTTGCACCATGTATAATAGCAGACCTCCGGCCGGAATGCAACACCCCTGATCGATCCCCGGTGATGTCCCGGCCGGCCCCGTGCTACCCCGACCAGCCCCGGCGGCCCGGCAACCGCCGGGGCGGAAGGGCTGGGACGCGCTCCCGGCCTGCGGCCTACTGTTCGATCTCCACCGGCCCCTTGATGGTCACCTGGCAGGAGAGCCGGTACCCCTGCTTGATCAGCGCCTCGCCGAGCATGTTCAGCTCCGCCTCGTTCGGCGGCGGGAGGAACTCCATGCCCTTCAGGACCTTCACCTTGCACTCGTCGCAGACGCCGGCCTTGCACTGGAACTTCATCGGCAGCCCCTTGTCCAGGCAGCCGTCCAGCAGGGTGTCGGTATCCGGCACCTCGATGTTGTGGGTCTGGCCCTGGAGGTGCACCGTGATGGGGATGAGCTTCTTCGGGGTGTCGGCCTGGCTCTCCTGGGCCGCCTCCTCGCCCGGAACGGCCCGCCGGGTGATGGCAACGTAGCTCTCAGCCCGGACCAGGTCCCGCTCCCACTCCCGGGTCACCCGGGCCCAGGTGCTGCGGACAATGGCCCGCCAGGCATCCAGGGGGGTGTCGGCTCCCAGCACCCGCAGATCATCGGGGATCTCCGCCCGCATGGTCCCCACGGCCGTCCAGGTGCCGGGCAGGTCCTTCCGCTCCACCGGATCCTCCATGTCGATGCGGATCCCCCGGACCCCGGCGCTGTTCTCGTAAAGGCGGGTGATATAAGCCTTGTAAATGTTTACCGCCCGGCTGGTGGCGGTCTCGGCGTCTTCAGCCCGCACCGTCAGGTAGATGTGGGTCTTGGTCAGGATCCGTTCGGCCACTGCCACAGCCGCGCCTCCTTCGTTCCGGCCATCGGCCCTATTATAGTCGAAGAGCATTCCCACCTTCAATTCTTTCGGCAGCCACCCTTCTTCCCCGGCACGCCCGCCCTGCCGGGACAGCCCCACGGGACCGGAGGCTTCCCGAACCGCTCTCCTTCTCCCTCCCCGGCGGAACGCCCCGGACCCTGTCCTCCCGCCTCCGGGGTCCGGCTGCAGGGCCGACAGGGAAGACCTCCCCGCTGTCGAATGACAAAGATTATGAACAACGAAGCGTGGAACGAACTTCAGCGACAGATCATCGAATGCACCGCCTGCCCCCGGCTGCGGCACCACTGCCTGGAGGTGGCCCGGACCCGGCGCCGGCAGTTCCGGGATTGGGAGTACTGGGGGCGGCCGGTGCCCGGGTTTGGCGATCCGGAGGCGGAACTCCTCATCATCGGCCTGGCCCCGGCGGCCCACGGGGCGAACCGGACCGGCCGGATGTTCACCGGCGACGACTCGGGGAACTGGCTCTATGAGGCCCTCTACCGCTACGGGTGGGCGAACCAGCCCCGGGCGGTGAGCCGGGGCGACGGCCTCGTCCTCCGGGGGGCTTACATCACCGCAGCCGCCCGCTGCGCGCCGCCGCACAACAAGCCCACAGCCGAGGAACTCCGGGCCTGCCGCCCCTTCCTCGTCCGGGAACTGCAGCTCCTCCGGCGGGTGCGGCTGGTCCTGGTCCTTGGCCGGATCGCCCTGGACGCCTACCTCCGGGCCCTCCGGGACCTGGGCCATGACCCGGGCCGGCCGGCCTTCGGCCACGGGGCCTTCTACCCGCCGCCGGCACCGGGGCTGCCGGCCCTGCTGTGCAGCTACCACCCCAGCCGGCAGAACACCCAGACCCGCCGGCTGACCCGGGAGATGTGGCACGAGGTCTTCGCCCGGGCCCGGGCTTATCTGGACGGACAGGCTGCAGGGTGAGGCCCCCGCACCCGGGCAGTGCCCGGAGGCCTTTGCCAGGCCAGGGGCGCGCCCGGCCAGTAGCCGGCCCGGCATGGGCCGGGGCTCACCCGCCCAGCCGCCCCGCTGCCCGAAGCTCATCCACCGCCTCCCGGACCGCCGCGGCCAGGGGCGTCAGCGTCAGGCCCAGGTCCCGAATCATGGGCCCGGGGTCACCGACGTTGCCCGCAGCCAGCATGGTCAGCTCGTCCAGGGTGGCCGGCGGGTTGGGGGTGAGCCGCTGCAGGAGCGCCGCTGCCGGCCGCATCACCGCCAGCGGCACCCGGAGCATGGGCTTGCGGACCCCCATCGCCTGGGCGATGGCGCCGACGAACTCGGCAAAGGAGACCCGGTCCGGCCCGGCCAGGTCGTAAATCTGATCCGCTGCGGGCACCTCCAGGGCCCGGCGGAAGGCCACGGCCACATCCCGGACCGCCACGGGCTGGACCGGGTAGCGGCCGCTGCCGGGGATGGGGATGACCGGCGCCCGGCGGATGAGCTGACCGTACTCTTCTACGAACCCGCCCGGCCCGACGATGAAGGAGGCCCGGAAGATCACATGGGGGAGGCCCGAGGCCTGGACGGCCCGCTCCGCCCGGAGTTTGGCCTTCATGTAGCCGGTCACCGGGTTCTCGGTGACCCCGAGGGCGCTCATCAGCACGAACCGCTCCACCCCCGCCGCCCGGGCGGCCGCCACTGCGTGCTCGGCCCCCCGGGCGGTGATGGCCTCGAAGGTCCGGTCCCGCCACTCCCGGCGGATGGCCACCAGGTGGATCACCGCCCGGCAGCCACGGGCGGCTGCCGCCAGGGACTCGGGATCCCGGACATCCCCCGGCACCATCTCCACCGGTTGGCCGGCGAGCACCTGCTGCTGGGGGGAGCCGGGCCGGACCAGGGCCCGGACCCGGTAGCCTGCTGCCACCAGCTCCGCCACGATGTGCCGGCCCACAAAGCCCGTCGCGCCTGTCACCAGGATCACCGCACCACCACTCCTTTGCCCCCAGAATGGCCCGCAGGTACCTGTGGCCCGTTCGGGCGGACTCTTCCCATTCCACCAGTAATTGTGCCATAGAGCCGGGAGGGGAGGCAGCCCCTGGGGACTGGCCTGGCGGTGGCTTGGCCGGGCGACGGCTGACCTGGCAACGGCTGGGTTGGCGACAGCTGTCCGGGCGGCGGCTTAGCCTGGCGGTGGCTCGGCAGCGGCTGGCCGGGCGGCGGCTTACCCTGGTGGCGGCTTGGCAGCGGCTGGCCGGGCGGCGGCTGGCTTGCGGAGGGATCGCACCGTGCGACCGCGGATCCTGTTGGTGGACGACGAGCGGCCCTTCGTCCGGGGGCTGAGCGCCAGCCTGCGGCAGGCGGGGTACGAGGTGGTGCCGGCCTACGACGGGGAGGAAGCCTGGGCCCGGTTTCGAGAGGCCCGGCCGGACCTCGTCCTCCTGGACGTCATGCTGCCGGGGGTGGACGGCCTCACCCTCTGCCGGCGGATTCGGGAGGCCGGCCGCACGCCGGTGATCATGCTCACCGCACGCGCCGATGACGAAGACAAGATCCTCGGCCTGGAGCTGGGGGCCGACGACTACATCACCAAGCCCTTCAACGTCCAGGAGCTCCTGGCCCGGATCCGGGCGGTGCTGCGCCGGGCCGGCCCCGGAAGCGGCCCCGGCGGCCGGCTGCGGCTCGGCGCCGTGGAGATCGACCTGGACCGGGAGGTGGTCCTGGCGGGGGGCCGGCCGGTGGCCCTCACCCCAAAGGAGTACGATCTCCTGGTCTTCCTGGCGACCCACCCCGGCCAGGTCTTCAGCCGGGAGGCGCTGCTGGAGCGGGTATGGGGCTACGGGTTCCCGGGAGACGGCCGCACCGTGGACGTCCACATCCACCGGCTGCGGGAAAAGCTGGAGGCCGACCCGGCCCGGCCCGCCCTGATCCGGACCCGCTGGGGCAAGGGCTACTACCTCGACCCGGAAGGCTGCGGTGAGGGCCATGACCGCTGACCATACCCCTCCCCCGGGGCCGGCGGGGCCCGGGGCTGCCGGCGCCGGGGGACCGGCCAGGTCTGGAGTTGCCGGACTCGGGGGACCGGCTCGCCGGCTCTGGCAGCGGATTTGGGGTCGCAGCCTCCGGGGGCGGCTCCTCCGGTCCTACCTGGCCATCACCCTGCTGGCCGTGGCCACCGCCGACGTCCTGGCCCTTACTGCCCTCACCCGGTCGGCCCTGGCGGAGCGCCGGGAGACCCTGGTGGGCCACGGCCGGGTGGTAGCCGGGGTAAGCGCCCGGTACATGCTGAAGGGCCACGACTACCTGGAGTCCATCGCCCGGGACTACGGCCAGCAGGCGGGGGTCCGGGTGCTGATCCTGGACGGGCAGGGCCAGGTCCTCCGGGACTCTTTCTACGATCCGGCGGTGCTGGGGGCGAACCTGGCCAACCGGCCGGAGGTGGCGGCCGCCCTCCGGGGCCAGGCGGCTACCCGGATGGAGGCCGTCCCCGGGGTCGGCCGGACCCTCTACGCGGCGGTCCCGGTCCGGGACCTGGGCCAGGTGGTGGGGGCGGTGCTGGTGGCCCAGTCTGTCGAGCCGGTCTTCGCCCACCTGGCCGGCATCCGCCGGGTCCTCCTGCTGGTCAGCGCCGCTGCTCTCGCCCTGGCCGCCGGAGCCGCCTGGCTGCTGGCCTCCTCCCTGGCGGGCCCCGTCGCGACCCTCACCGAGGCCGTCCGGGGGATCCAGGCCGGCGACCTCTCCCGGCGGGTCCCGGTCACCGGGGAGGACGAACTGGGGCGGCTGGCCGCTGCCTTCAACGGGATGGCGGATCAGCTGGCCCGGCTGGAGGAGAGCCGCCGGGCCTTCATCGCCAACGCCGCCCACGAGCTCCGGACCCCCCTGGCCGCCCTCCGGGCTCTGACCGAGCCCCTCCTCTCCGGCGCCGTCACCAGCCCGGAGGAGCAAGGGGAGTTCCTCCGGGACCTGGGCCGGGAGGTGGACCGGCTGGCGGACCTGGCGGGGGACCTGCTCACCCTCAGCGAACTGGAAGCCGGCCGGCCCCTGCCGAAGGAACCGGTCCACCTGGCCGCCCTGGTGGCCGGGGTGGTGGAGCGGCTCCAGCCCCTCGCCCGGGAGCGGGGTGTGCACCTGGCGCTGTCGGGGCCGGCGGCCACCGGGCTGGAGGAGGAGGCCCTTACGGTCATGGCGGACCGGCGCAAGCTGGAGCGGGCGATCTACAACCTGGTCCACAACGGCATCCAGTACAACGGGCCCGGGGGGCGGGTCACCGTCGCGGTAGCTCCAGAGCCTGGCGCCGTCCGCATCACCGTGGCCGACACCGGCCCGGGCATCCCGCCGGAGGACCTGCCCTATATCTTCGACCGGTTCTACCGGCGGGAGCCCTCCCGAAGCCGGGGCCACGGGGGCGCCGGCCTGGGGCTGGCCATCGCCCGGGAGATCGTCGAAAGCCACCTGGGCGCCATCCAGGTGGAGAGCCGCCCAGGGGAGGGAACCCGGTTTGCAGTGGTTCTGCCCAGGTCGTGATGTCCCTGCCCGGCCGCGGGCCCGTGACCTCCGGCGCCCCGTGCCGCCGGTCCGGTCGCCGGCTGGGTACTCCCAAGCGCAGGTCCCGCCGGTCCGGTCGCCGGCCCGACTCCCTCCGACACCGGTCCCGCCGGTCCGGCGGGCGGCGCCGGTGGTGCCAGCCTTGCTGGCCCTGCTCCTGGCCGGTGGCTGCGCCCCGGTGGCCGGACCCGCCGCCGGTTCGCCGCCTCCTGCCGGTCCCCCGGCGCCAGCCGCCTCGCCGCCGGCCCCCGCCGGGCCGCCCCCGACCATCTCCCCGGTGCCCCGGCCCATCGCGGAAACCGTGGTACTCTACTTTCCCCACCGTTCCCGGCCGGTTCTGGTCCGGGAGGTGCGCCGGGCCGTCCGCCGGGGTGAGCCCCCGGAGGAGTTTGCCCTCCGGGAACTCCTCAAAGGGCCCCGCCGACCCGACGCCCGGCCCCTCGCCCTGGCGGACCTGGTTCCTGCCGAGGCCGCTGGGCCCGAAACAGCAGCCGGATCGGGGGCGGGGCCGGAGAATCGCCTCCCACCGGCCGGCGGAGCCTTCGCGCCGGCCGGCGCCGGAGCACCGGAGCCGGTGGCCGGGCCCTCGCCCTTGCTGGTCGGCAAGGTGATCGACGGCACCCTCACCCTCTACCTCTCCCCTGAGGCCAGGCAGGCCCTCGCCCGGTCAGGGACCCTTCTGGACCTCTACGCCCTGGTCAACACTGCTGCCCAGGTCCGCCGGGTCGAGCGGGTGGAGATCCGCTTCGCCGACGGCAGCCCCTTGCCGGTGGGGGAATGGGCGGAAACCCGAAGCCCCCTCTACCCCCGGTGGGACCTGGTGGAGCCCCTCCCCGCTGCGGAGCCGCTGGACCCCGGAGGGCCGTAAAACGATGGGCCCACCCCCAGGCCAATGCCCGGGGGTGGGCTCGTTTTCTCCTCTCCTGCCTCCTCAGCACTTGCTGTAGCCGCAGTTGTAGCAGGTACTGCAGCCCTCAGCCATCACTAGGCTGAAGCTGCCGCACTCCGGACACGGGTCCACCGGCCGGTCCGGGTCCGGCACCGGTGCGACCCCAGCCGCCCCCGCCCCACCCGGGGCCACGGCGCCCGGGACCTGGGCCGCAGCCGCCGCCTCGGCCAGGGCCGGGTGGCCGGCCCCGGGGGCACTGCTGCCTGCGGCCAGCTCGTGGACCGCCTTCAGGCCGCCATTCGCCGCCTGGCTGTCGTACCAGGCCAGGAACCGCTGCAGCCCCTTGGCGATGGCGCTGGCCAGGGAGGTGACCCGGTTGGGGCCAAAGCCGTACGAGCCCGAACCGCCGATGTTCTTCAGCTTGTCGATAACGATCTCCACCCGCTCCCGCCAGGGGACGTCGGAGCGGAGCCGGAGCAGAGTCGAGATCAGCATCCCCATGGCCACCGCATCGGCCATCAGGTCCGAGCCGGCGGCGCCGACGCTGACGATCACCTCAAAGGGCTCCCCGGCCTCGTTGATGTGCACGTCCAGGGTCATGTTCCCGAAGTGGGTCGGGATCTTGAACATCTTGCCCATCGCCTCCGACGGCCGGGGAGAGAGGGCCGGGAGCTTCGCCGCGCCCCGGGCCTGGGTCGCTTCCCGGGGCTGGGGCGCCCCCTGGGCTGCTGCAGTCCCCTGGGCCGCGGCGGCACCCTGGGCCGCCCCCTGGCCGGCACCGGCCGCCGGCGCCTGGGCGCCGCCCGGCTCCGCCCCGGGCTTGTCCTCCTTCTTGCCAACGGTCAGCACCTGGCCCATCCGGGAGCCATCCCGGTAAACGGTGATGCCCTTCAGCCCCAGCTCCCAGGCCAGTTCGTAGGCCTCCCGGACGTCGTCCACCGTCGCGTCGTGGGGGAAGTTGATGGTCTTGCTCACCGCCGCGTCGATGGGCTGCTCCAGCACCCCCAGGTGGTCCTCCCCCTGGAAGGCAGCCTGCATCCGGACATGCCAGTAAGGGGTGATGTCGTGGGCGGTGGCAAAGATCTCCTGCCAGTGCTCCGGCACGCCCTTCAGCCCCCGGACGGAGCCCCGCTCCGCCACCTTCTCCATCAGCTCATCGGAGTACCAGCCTTCCCGCCGGGCGATGGTGGCGAACTGGCCGTCCACGTCCAGCATCCGAGCGCCGGCCTGGTTCCGGGTGAAAACCAGGGCGAACTTGGGCTCGATGCCGCCAGAGCACGGCATGTCCGGCCGGGCGGCAAAGAGGGAGATGGTGCCGGTGGGGGCGACGGTAGTGAGGGTGGCGTTCCGGACCTTGATGCCGGCCTTCTGCCACTCGGAGCCCTCCCACTCGGGGTAGACGCCCCGCTCCTCCGCCAGCCGGCTGGAGGCCCGCACCGCCTCCTGCTTGATGAAGGACATCACCTTCCGGCCCATGGCGCACGCGGCCTCGCTGTCGTACGGCAGGCCGAGCTGGACCAGCATCTCCGCCCAGCCCATCACCCCGAGGCCGATCCGCCGGTCCCGCTTGGACTTCTCGGCAATCTGGGGCAGCGGGTGCTTGTTGGCGTCGATGACGTTGTCCAGGAAGTGGACCGCGGTGTGGACCACCGTCGCCAGCCGGTCCCAGTCCACCTCGGCCCGGTCGGTGTACGGGTTGCGGACGAAGTTCGCCAGGTTGATCGAGCCCAGGTTGCAGGAGCCGTACGGCGGCAGGGGCTGCTCGCCGCAGGGGTTGGTGGCCTCGATCACCTCGGCGTGCTTGTTCGGGTTCCGGCGGTTGATGCGGTCGATGAAGATGATGCCGGGCTCGCCGGTGGCCCAGGCCGACCGGATCAGCTGCTCCCAGACGTCCCGGGCCCGGAGCTTTCTCACCACCTCGCCGTTCCGGGGGTTGATGAGCTCATACTCCTCGTCCTTCTTCAGGGCTTCCATGAACCGGTCGGTGATGGCCACGCTGATGTTGAAGTTGGTCACCTGGGTGATGTCGTCCTTGCAGTGGATGAACTCCAGGATGTCCGGGTGGTCCACCCGGAGGATGCCCATGTTGGCCCCCCGGCGGGTACCCCCCTGCTTGATCGCCTCGGTGGAGGCGTTGTAGACCTTGAGGAACGAGACCGGGCCTGAGGCCACCCCCTGGGAGGAGCGGACCACGTCCCCCGCCGGCCGGAGCCGGGAGAAGGCGAACCCGGTGCCGCCGCCGGTCTGGTGAATCAGAGCGGCGTGCTTCATGGTCTCGTAAATCTCTGCCAGCGAATCCCCGATGGGCAAGACGAAACAGGCGCTGAGCTGACCGAGCTGGGTTCCGGCGCCGGTAAAGGTCGGGCTATTGGGCATGAAGTCCTGATCGTCCATCAGCCGGTAGAAGGCCTCTTCCGTCGCCTTCACCTGCTCGGGGCTCGCCCCGTACTGAGCGTCGACGGCGGCGATCACCCGGGCCACCCGCCGGATCATCTCGTCCGGGGTCTCCCGGGTGCCGTCGGGCTTCAGCCGCAGGTAACGCTTGGCCATCACGGTCTTGGCAATCTCTGTGAGCCGCACAGGCCCCTCACCTTCCCTCTTGCGGTCGCCGGGTTTCCGGAGGCGGGGTCCCGGTCTCTTCCGCGCTCAGGAGCCGCTCCAGTTGCTCCCGGAACTCCTTGACGTCCTTGAACTGCCGGTAGACGGAGGCGAAGCGCACATACGCAACCCCGTCCAGGTGCCGGAGCCGCTCCATCACCAGCTCCCCGATCCGGGCCGAGGGCACCTCCCGCTCCAGCCCCTCCCGGAGCTCGGCCTCCACCTCCATCACCAGCCGTTCCAGGTCCTCGATCCGGACCGGCCGCTTCTCGCAGGCCCGCAGCACCCCTGCCAGGATCTTGTTGCGGTCGAAGGCTTCCCGCCGGCCGTCCTTCTTCACCACCACCAGGGGCGCCTCCTCCACCCGCTCCATGGTGGTGAAGCGCCGGCCACAGGCCAGACACTCCCGCCGGCGGCGGGTGGCCATGCCTTCGTCGACAGGTCGGGATTCGAGGACCTTGCTTTCGCCACCGCAGAAGGGGCACCGCATCGCCCTCACCTCTAGATTGGCCGGGGACGGGCCCCGGACCGAGTCCCCCCGCCATCGCCGGACCCCCGGGGCCCCTCATCCTGGCCGAGCCACTATATGTAGGGGCTCTGAGCGGGATTGTACACTAGATATGGGTGTCTTGCACACCCTGTTTCCGCCGGTTGCACGCAAAAGGCTCCCTCACACGCGACCGTACGACCCGGGAACCCTCGGCCCCCCAGAAGGTAAAAAATAGGACCGTGGGCCCAGGGGAACGACCGCCGGTCCCACGGTCTACTTAAGCCGTAGGGTTCAGGTCCCGCCCTCCACCTCCACGCCCAGCTCCCGGGCCACCGCGAGGAGCACCGGTCCGGCCTTCTCCCGGATCACCCAGGTGGCCAGGGAATCGACGTAGGTGGGCGAGAGGTTCAGGATGCCGAGCCGGGCCCCGTGGTCCACCGCCACCCGGGGCGTCAGGTTCACCGGACCCACCTCGAGGGACGAGCCCACCACCAGGAAGAGGTCTGCCTGCCGGGATTCGGCAAAGGCCCGGGAGATGGCCTCCTCCGGCAAAGGCTCCTCAAAGAGGACAATCCCGGGCTTCAGGAGGCCTCCGCACCGCTGGCACCGGGGGATGTCCGCCTCGGTCTGGACCTCCACCTCCAGGGCGGTGGGGGGATACTCGGCCCCGCACTCGACGCAGTGGGCCCGGTCCAGGTTGCCGTGGACCTCCACCACCTCCCGGGAGCCCGCGGCCTGGTGCAACCGGTCGATGTTCTGGGTGATGATGCAGTGGACGTAACCGGCCTGCTCCAGGGCTGCCATAGCCCGGTGCACCGGCCCGGGCTTGGCCCCCCGCAGGGTGGCCAGGCGGTACCGATAGAACTGGTAGAAGTCCACCGGGTGCTTCCGCATGGCGCTGAGAGAAGCGATCTGGGCGGGATTCCACTGCTTCCAGATGCCCGCCGGCCCCCGCCAGTCCGGCAGGCCGGCCTCGGTGCTGGCCCCGGCGCCGGTGAGCACTACGGTGCGCCGGCTCTGGCGCATGGCGGCGGCGAGTTGCTGGATCTGTTGCTGCAACTCCGGAGCCATCCCTAGCCCCCCTCGTCGATGGATGGTGCTGGTCTCTGCCGCGGTATTCGGCAGGACCTGACCCAACCCCTGCCGAAAATGGCAGCGCCGCCGCCCCCGAAGGTGCGGCGGCGTACCCACCCCCAAGAGGCAGCGGCTACCGGGCGGTCCCCGTCGCCGGCCAGAGGTCGATGGGGATGCCCCGGGGCTCTACCGTGGGCGGATGACCGAGGAGGAGAAAGTCCACCTTGATGCCAAAGAGAGCGCTGTAAAGCCGGACCAGATGGGGAGAGATGGGGTATTCGCCCCGGGCCATCTCCGAGAGGTCCTGCTCCGAGTGCTCGATGGACCTGAGCCAGGCCGTCCACTGGGCCTCCGGCAGGGTCGCCTTCAGCACGGTGTTCAGGAAGTGAAGCCGGCTGCAGGTGCCGCCCTCGAGCAACTGGCACCGGACCGGGTACGGCACCGCCCGGAACCGGGCCATGAGCGCCCGGCGGAGCCGCCGGAGGCTCACCTCGTCCAGACCGGTCCGCTCCCGTACCTGGTCGTCCATCGCCGTCCGCAGTGAGAGGTACTGCCGCCCCCGGCGGTGACCCTTTCGGCACACCGTCTCTCGCCTCCACCCCGTCCACGCGCCGGGCGCTGAAAGACACCCTGATCACGCGCTGGCAGAATCGGTCATTGGCTGATACGGAGCCCCGCCGGAAAAGGTTCGATAGTGAGGGTGTGAAGGAAAGACGGTGAGGGTGGGAAGGAGAGACCGGGGCCGTCGGAAGGATGGCCCGGGGGCCGTCACCACTCCACCGGGAGGGGATCGTCCGCCAGGACCTCCACCCGGGGCGGATCGACCCGACACCGGTAGGCGTACAGGCCGACGCCGGCCCTGGCCGCCTCCCGCAGGGCGGCGGCGAAGGCGGGGTCGTTTGCTGCGAAGGGGCGCACCACCCGGGCATCCTCCCGCTGGACCAGGAAGATCACCGCGGCCCGGTAACCGTCCTCCTCCACCGCCCGGCGCAGCTCCCGGAGGTGCCGGACCCCCCGGGCCGTCGGCGCGTCGGGGAAGAGGCCGACCCCCTCCTGCACCAGGGTGACGGACTTCACCTCCACCAGGCAGTCCGGGGCCCCGTCCACCGGCTCCCGGAGGAGAAAGTCCAGGCGGCTCTCCCCGTAAGTCACCTCCGGCTGCACCACGGTGTACGACGCAAAGGGCGTGAGCCGCCGCTCCTTGAGGAGCCGGGCCAGCACCCGGGTCGGTACCTGGGTGTCGACTCTCACCCAGTGCTCCCCCGCCCGGGCAAAGAGGACCCGACCGGCGGTGCGCCCGCCGGGCCGGGGGCGGAGGTCCACCAGGACCGTGTTGCCGGGGTAGAGCAGCTCGAGTAGCCGCCCCGGGTCCGGGACGTGGACGTAGAGCTCCCGGTCGCCCACCCGCACGTGGGCGCCAAACCGGTGAGGGCGATGGAGAAAAGTAGCTGGAACCAGGGTAGACATCGCGGTCGGCCTCCTGTCAGCGGCTGTGGTTCCCGGACCGGGGCGGCGGCCAGGAGCAGCTGGCCCGGGGCCCAGAGCAACCGGTCCAAGGTACAGAGCCACCGGGACGCTGGTCGGAGAGGCGGAACCAGGCCGGAGGCGCGCCGGCCACCGCCCAGCCGGGCCCCTCCGGCTCCGGCCAGGCCCGGGCCCCCCCGGCGGAAGCCGGGCCGGGCTGCCGGTAGGTGACCGAGCCCCACCGGCCGTCCCGGCTCTGCCGGAACAGGGGCTGGGGAGCCCCTGGGCGTGCCGGGGTGGCCCCCGCCGGCGGGGCAGGGTCCCGGGCCCCCGGCACCGGCTCCGCCAGCCGCCGGAGGTCCGCCTGCAGAGCCAGCAGCAGTTCCGTCACCACCTCCAGCCGGTGGAGGAGGTCCGCCAGCCCTGCCTCCGGCCCCCTCCCTCCCCCCGGGGGCGCCGGGGTCCCGCCGTCGGGCCGGCCCCACCCAAGCCCCCAGCCGGGCATGGGATACACCGCCGCCACCTCCCGTCCCAGGCTATGTCCCCGCCGCCCCGGGTAGTCAAGGTCTCCGCGCCGCCCCGGGCAGCAGGGGTTGGGGCGGCGGGGACGAATCCCCTTTCAAGCACCGGGGACGAATCCCCTCTCAAGCCCCGGGGCCCTCCACCGCCCCCGGGGCAGACGCAGCACGGGAGATGAGAACGCCTTGCAGACCCTGCGGCTCTACCACCAGGATGCCTATCTGAAGACCTTCACCGCCCGGGTCCTCACCTGCCGCCCCGCCGGGGACGGGTACGAAGTGATCCTGGACCAGACGGCCTTCTACCCCACCGGGGGCGGCCAGCCCCACGACACCGGGTGGCTGGGCGGCCGCCGGGTGCTGGAGGTCGTGGAGGACCCGGACACCGGGGCCATCCTGCACCGGGTGGACGGGCCCCTGGCCGGGGAGGTCACCGGGGAGATCGACTGGAACCGGCGGCTCGACCACATGGAGCAGCACACGGCCCAGCACCTCCTCTCCCAGGTCTTCGCCGTGCTCTTCCAGGCCGAGACCATCAGCTTCCACCTGGGGTCGGAGGCCACCACCATCGACCTGGACCTCCAGGCCCTGAGCCCGGACCAGGTGGAGGCCGCTGAAGCCCTGGCCAACCAGATCGTCCGGGAGGACCGGCCGGTCCGGGTCCACTGGGCGGAGACCCCGGAGACGGCCATGGCCCGGTTCCCGCTCCGGAAGCCGCCGGCGGTGGCCGGCCCGGTGCGGGTTGTGGAGATCGGAGACTTCGACTTCTCCGCCTGCGGCGGCACCCATGTGGCCAGCACCGGGCGCCTCGGCCTCATCAAGGTCAAGGCCTGGGAGCGGTACAAGAAGGGGATCCGGCTCACCTTCCTGGCCGGCGGCCGGGCCCTCCGGGACTACCAGCGCCTCGACCGGATGACCCGGGATCTGGCCCGGTCCCTCAGCCTGGGGGTGCCCGACCTGCCCGGCGCGGTGGAAAAGCTCCGGGAGGAGACCCTCCGGCTGCGCCGGCAGCTCCGGGACGCCCAGGAGCAGCTCCTGGAGGTGGAAGCCCGGGAACTCCTGGCCGGGGCCCGGGTGGTGGCCGGGGTCCGGGTGGTGACCCAGACCTTCGGCGGCCGGCCCGGGGAGGAGGTGCGGGCCCTGGCCGCCAAGGTGGCCGCCCACCCCCGGGCGGTGGCCCTCTTCGGCACCCGGGGGGCGCTGCCGCAGCTCTTCTTCGCCCGGAGCACGGACGTCCGCCTGGACATGGGGGCGATCCTCCGGCAGGTGCTGCCGGTGATCGCGGGCAAGGGGGGCGGCTCGCCCCTTTCCGCCCAGGGCGCCGGCAGCCGCCCCGAGGGCCTGGCCACCGCCCTGGACCTGGCCCTGGCCCGGGTAGCAGAAGGGCTCCAGGCGTCCCAGGTTTGAGGGGTGCCAAGCCGGCCGGCCGCGCAGCCAAAAGCGCAGGAGAGGGACCGGAACGTACCAAAGGACCGGCACCCGAATGGGTGCCGGTCCCGTTTTGCCCGAGGGGAGATCCTGGCCGTCACAGGACCCCTTACCGGCCCAGGAGCCCCAGGGCTGCCTCCGCGTACTGGATCACCGGGCTGGAGCCCAGGCCCACCACCAGCACCGCCAGCACGCTGAGGGCCACCACCGCCTGGAGGCTGGACCCCAGCTCCAGCCGGGGCTTTTCGGTCTTCTCGAAGAACATGTTCCGGACCACGGCGTAGTAGTAGCCGACGGAGATGGCGCTGTTGATGGCCATCAGCACCGCCAGCCAGACGTAGCCGGCCTGAACCCCGGCCCGGAACAGGAAGAACTTCCCGAAGAAGCCCACCGTGGGCGGGATGCCGATGAGGGAGACGAAGAGCAGAAGGAGCGACCAGGCCAGGGCCGGGTTCCGCTGGGCCAGGCCCCGGAAGTCGGCCATCTCGGTGCCCTCGCCCTGGTTCTCCAGGGCCACCAGGGCCGCCCAGATGCCGGCGTTGGTCAGGATGTAGCTGAGGAGGTAGAAGAGCACCGCCCCGGCCCCCACCTCCGGCGCCCGGGCCGCCGCCGCTACCCCCACCAGGATGTACCCCGCGTGGGAGACGGAGGAGTAGGCCATCATCCGCTTGACGTTGGTCTGCCACAGCGCCGTCAGGTTGCCGATGAGCATGGAGGAGGCGCTGAGGACCGCATAGAGCACCGACCACTTGTCCATGACCTGGGGGATGCTCAGGCCCTCGAGGAAGACCCGGAGGACCGCCGCCCAGGCCGCAGCCTTCGGGGCCATGGAGAAGAAGCCGCTCACCGGGGTGGGCGCGCCCTCGTAGGCGTCCGGGGCCCAGAGGTGGAAGGGAGCCGCGGCCACCTTGAAGCCGAAGCCGGCGATGACAAAGACCATCGCGGTCACCAGGAGGGGCAAGGGCGCCTGCCCCAGGGCCACCAGCATCTCCGGCAGGTAGGTGGTGCCGGTCAGGCCATAGAGGATGGAGAGGCCGAAGAGGAGGACCGCGGAGGCCAGGGCGCCGTTAAGGAAGTACTTCAGCGCGGCCTCGTTGGACCGGGGGTCGTTGCGCAGGAGCCCGGCCAGGATGTAGGAGGCCTGGCTGGAGAGCTCCAGCCCCAGGTAGATGAGGGTGACGTCCCGGGAGGCGGCCATGAACATCATGCCCAGGGTGGCGAAGAGCACCAGCTCGTAGTACTCCACCTGGACCTTGGGCAGCCGCCGGGGCACCCAGTCCATGGAGAAGAGGATGACCAGGCCGGCCGCCACCAGGAGCACCGCCACCATGTAGAAGGTGAAGTGGTCCGCGGTGACCATCCGCCCGAAGTAGTCCCCGGGGGGTACCGCCCCCGGCCGGGAGGCAAACCAGAGGGCGACGAGGGAGAGGAGCACCCCGACCAGGCTCAGCCCCGCCAGCCACCGCTTCTCCTGGGAATAGAGGTCCAGGACCAGCACCACCAGGGCAAAGACCGCCAGCACCCCGGGGGGCAGGATGATCAGCAGGTTGGGGTTCACGCTGCTGAGGTCAATGGGCATGGCTTAGCCTCCCAACAGCAGGGCCGACAGGACCTTGATGCCCGGGTCCAGGACCTTGAAGACGGGCGCCGGGTAGACGCCGAAGAGCACGATGAGCGCCGCCAGGGGGGCGAAGATGGTGATCTCCTTCGGCGTGATGTCCGGCAGGCTCTCGTACTTCTTCTCGCCCATCAGCACCTGCCGCATCAGGATCAGGTGGAAGGCAGCGATGATCACCATGCCAAGGCCGGCGCCGAGGATCCAGAGGCCCCAGGTCTGGTAGGAACCCACCAGGGTGAAGAACTCGGCGATGAACCCCGCCAGACCCGGCAGGCCGAGGTTTGCAAAGGCAGTGAAGGCCATGACGAAGGAGACCGCCGGCACGGTCAGGAACATGCCGCCGAGCTTCTCCAGCTCCCGGGTGTGGGTCCGCTCGTAGTACATGCCGACGACGAAGAAGAACAGGGGCGAGATCAGGCCGTGGGCGATGGTTTCGAAGTAGCCGCCGGCCAGGGCCTCGGGGGTACCCGCCGCCAGGCCCAGGAGGAAGAAGCCCATGTGGGCCACAGAGCTGTAAGCGACCACCTTCTTGAAGTCCTTCTGAGCCATGGCGGCAAAGGCGGCGTAGACGATGCCGATGATGCCCACCACGGCGATGAGCCACGCCCACTGCCGGGCCACCTGGGGCAGCATCGGATGGCTAATCCGCACCATCGCGTAGGTGCCCATCTTCAGCAGGATGCCGGCCAGGAGCATGGAGATGGGCGTCGGCGCCTCAACGTGGGCGTCCGGGAGCCACGTGTGGAACGGGAAGGCTGGGACCTTCACCGCAAAGCCCAGGAGCAGGGCGAAGAAGGCGAAGGTGGTGAGGGCATTCACGGGCAGGCCCTGGGTGAGCTTCGCCAGCTCGATCAGGTCAAAGGTCCGCTGGCCGGCCGGGAACTGCAGGTAGAGGGCCAGCGCGCCCACCAGCATGATGACCGAGCCAATCAGGGTGTACAGGAAGAACTTGATCGCCGCGTACTCCCGCCGGGGACCGCCCCAGATGCCGATGAGGAAGTACATCGGCAGCAGCACGATCTCCCAGAAGACGTAGAACAGGACGAAGTCCAGGGCGGTGAAGACGCCGTTGGTGCCGGTCTCCAGGATCAGGAGCAGGACGAAGTAGTCCTTCACCCGGTGCTCGATGTAGCCGAAGCTGGCGAGGACGGCCAGGGGGAAGAGCAGGGTGGAGAGGGCGAGCATGGTGATGCCCCAGCCGTCAACGCCCATGTGGTACTGGATACCAAGGCTCGGGATCCAGACGAACTTCTCCTGGAACTGGATCGCCCCGGAACCCACCTCGAACCGCGACAGCAGGACCAGGGTCAGGGCGAGGGGGACCAGGGTGCCCACCAGGGCCAGGCCCTTGATGAGCTTCTCCTGGGTGCGGGGCACCAGCAGCATGGCCACCGCAACCGCCAGGGGGAAGAAGACGATCAAGGAGAGCACCGTCGCTTAGCCTCCCATCAGCGAGATAGTGTCAGCCACACGGCTACGGCGCCGAAGGCCACCAACACCGCGAAGGTCATCATGTAGGACTGAACCTGCCCGGTGGCCAGCCGCCGGAGCTGCCGGCCGCTAAAGAGCGCCAGCCAGCCGGCCCCGTTGACCAGGCCGTCGACGAAGGTGCGGTCGAACCAGGCGCAGACGTCGGCCCAGGCCCGGCCGCCCTCGCCCACCAGGTTGACGATGCCGTCGACCACGGTCCGGTCGAACCAGGCGACCAGGCGACCCAGGGCCGCGGTACCGGCCACCGCCGTCGCGTGGTAGAACTCGTCCACGTAGTACATCCGCTTGAGGACCACGTAGACCGGCTTCAGGGTCCGGATAGCCGCCACCCGGAAGCCCACGGGCAGCACCGCGTAGATGACGAGGGCCAGGCCAATGCCCAGGAGCCCCAGGGTGGTGGCGATCGCGGTCACCAGTTCGGCGTTCTCATGGGGCAGGTGCTGCAGCGGATTGCCGGTGAAGTACGGCCACCACTCGAAGATGGGAGCGTGGGTGAACTTGTAGACAAGGGCCGCCCAGGCGTAACCGGAGAGGAGCGCCGGCACCGCCAGGATTACCAGGGCGGCGGTCATGGGCCGGGGCGACTCGTGGGCATGCTCCGCGTGCTCGGACCGGGGCTCGCCGAAGAAGGTCAGGTACGTCGCCCGGGTCATGTAGTAGGCCGTCAGGAACGCCGTGGCCGCGCCCATCGCGAAGGGCAGCTTGCTCACCCACTCGGGCCAGCCCGGCGGAGCCTGCCAGTTGAACGCCGCCAGCAGCAGCTCATCCTTGGAGAAGAAGCCGCTGGTGAAGGGGAACCCCGCCAGGGCCAGGTAGCCCACCATCCAGGTCCAGAAGGTGACCGGGATCTTCTTCCGCAGGCCGCCCATCTGGTGCATCTCCTGGATGTGGTGCATCGCGTGGATCACCGAGCCCGCGGCCAGGAAGAGCAGCGCCTTGAAGAAGGCGTGGGTCATCAGGTGGAAGGTACCGGCGCTGAAGCTCCCCACCCCCAGGGCCAGGAACATGTAGCCGAGCTGGGAGATGGTGGAGTAAGCCAGCACCTGCTTGATGTCCGTCCGCAGGGTGGCGATGGAGGCGGCAAAGAGGGAGGTGAAGGCGCCCACCAGGGCGATGACCGCCATGACCTCCGGGCCGGCGTGGACAAAGATCGCAAAGGCCCGGGCCACCAGGTAGACGCCGACCGCGACCATGGTCGCCGCGTGGATGAGCGCGGAACCCGGCGTCGGACCGGCCATCGCGTCCGGCAGCCAGACGTGGAGCGGGAACTGTGCGGACTTACCGATGGGACCGCCAAAGATGAGGAGTGCACTCAGCAGCAGGGCCGCCGGATGCTCCTGGGCCACCTGGGGCAGCACCGCGGCCAGCTCGTCGAAGTTCAGGGTCCCGGTCAGCGCGTACAGGGCGGCGATGCCCACCAGCATGAAGGTATCGCCGGTCCGGGTGGTGATGAAGGCCTTGAAGCTGCCGTACCGGGGCCAGGGCTGCTCAAACCAGTGGCCGATGAGCAGGTAGGAGCACAGCCCCATCAGCTCCCAGCCGACCACCAGCAGCAGCAGGTTGTCCGCCATCACCGCCAGGAGCATGCCGGCGGTAAACAGGTTCACCGCTGCGTAGTACCGGGTGAACCGCTTGTCGCCGTGCATGTAGGCGATGGAGTAGAGCTGGACGCAGAAGCTGACCAGGGTGACCATCATCAGCATGGCCGCGGTCAGGTTGTCGACCATCAGGCCCATGCGGAAGGGCTTGCCGGCGAAGACCGCCCAGTCAGCCAGCGTCCAGTGCCGGAGGGGCGTCGCCTCGGGAACGGACCCGAAGGCCGCCGGCTCCGCCACTGCCGCGCCGTGCCCCACCGCCTCGGCCGCCGGCTCGTGGGCCGGCAGCCCCGTATGCCGGACCGCGCCGATGAAGACCAGGAGGGCCAGGAGGAAGGTGACCCCCATCATGGCCGTGCCGAGGTACCCGGCCCGGGGCTCCCGGAGCTGCTTGGCGAAGGTCGCGATGACCGCCGAGGTCAGCAGGGGCAAGGCGACGATGAGCCAGGCGTAGTCAAGCGCAAACTCCAACCCTTTCCCCTCCTAACCCTTGAGCAGGTCGACCTTGTCGACTTCCACCGTACCCCGGTTCCGGACAATCTGGAGGATGATCGCCAGACCGATGGAGGCCTCAGCCGCGGCGACGGTCATGACGAAGAGGGTGAGGATCGGGCCGGTGGCGTTCTCCGGATAGTAGTACCGGGTGAAGGTCATCAGGTTCAGGTTGACGCCGTTGAGCATCAGCTCGATGAACATCAGGATCCGCACCGCGTTGGTGCGGGTGAGGGCGCCCCAGAGGCCAATGCCGAAGAGCAGAGCGCCCAACCCCAGGGGGAAATAGATCGGGAGCTGCATCACTCCGTCTCCTTTGCCGTCAGGATGATCGCGCCGATCATGGCCAGCAGCAGCAGGATCGAGGCGACCTCAAAGGGGACGGTGAACCGGGTGAAGAGGGTCGCACCCACCTGCCGCACCGTCAGGAGGCCGGCGTCCGGGACCGCCTCCTTGGGGATCTCCGAGACGTAGTAGACGTAGGTCATAAAGGCCGCAAAGACCAGGCCGACCACCACGGCCAGGAGCCCCGAGGCCCGGATCCGCTGACCGATGCTCCTCTTCTCCTGGGGCTCCACCCGGATCTCCCGGATGGAGGAGAGCATGATCGCGAAGATGATCATGGTCGTGATGGCCCCGGCGTAGATGAGCACCTGCAGCGCCGCGATGAACTCCTGCTGAAGCATCAGGAAGATGCCGGAGACGGAGGTAAAGGAGAGTGCCATCCACAGGGCGGCGTGGGTGATCAGCCGGGCGGTGACCACCTTGTAGGCGGACCACAGGGTGACCAGCGCCAGCGCACCAAAGGAAAGATATTGTGCGGTCACGAGTTGGAACCCTCCCTGCCCCTATCCTGGGTCGCCCCGGGCCGGAGTGGGGCCCCGGCGCCGGAATACCTGGCCGAAGAACCCTCCGGCTTTGCCGGCGGCGTCCCTGGCTGCGGGATTGCCGCCAGAACTACCGCCAGAGCCAGAAGATCCACCGGAGGGGGCTGCCGGACTCGGCCAGGACGTTCCAACCGTACTTCATCACGCCGGTCAGGAAGATGTTAAAGAGCGAGACCGGCAGGAGGAACTTCCAACCCAGGTCCATCAGCTGGTCGATCCGCACCCGGGGGAAGGTCCAACGGATCCAGATCAGGATGAAGATCAGCAGGTACGTCTTGAACAGGAACCAGAAGAAGCCCCAGACGTTGTCCCAGACCGGCCCGGTCATCCAGCCGAAGAGCTTCGGCCCAATCACCGGGATGTCCGCGGGGGTGGGACCGACCCAGCCGCCGAGGAACAGGGTCGCCGCGATGGCGGACCAGGCGATCATGTGAACGTACTCAACCAGGAGGAAGATCGCGAACCGGAAGCCGGAGTACTCGGTGTGGTAACCGGCGACCAGCTCGGACTCGGCCTCCATCAGGTCAAAGGGCGCCCGGTTCAGCTCGGCCAGGGAGGCGATCAGGTAGACGATGAACCCGATGAACTGGGGGAAGAGGTACCAGCCGAGGACGCCCCGCTCCGCCTGGGCGAGGACGATGTCCGACAGCTTCAGGCTGCCGGCCATCATCACCACGCCGATGACGGACATGACCAGGGTGACCTCGTAGGAGATCATCTGGGCTGCGCCCCGCATCGCGCCCAGGAGGGAGTACTTGTTATTCGAGCCCCAACCGGCGATGAAGGTCGCGATCACCGCGTAGCTGGTCACCGCGGCGATCATGATGATACCGATGTCGTAGTCCGCCACCACCATGTTGGGGCCGAAGGGAACCACCAGGAAGATCAGCAGCGCGGGGATGTGAGCGATGAAGGGGGCGATGAGGAAGAGGATCCGGTCGACGTTCCGGGGGACGATGTCTTCCTTCTGCAGCAGCTTGAAGAGGTCAGCCAGCACCTGGAGCAGGCCCTGGGGACCGGCCCGCATCGGCCCCAGCCGGTTCTGGATCCAGGCGGATTCCTTCCGCTCGAGCCACAGGGTGATGTAGAAGTTCCCCAGCGCGAAGACGAGCACCAGGGACCCGGTCACGAAGGCCCGGAACCAGTGCTGCGCCCAGAGGTCGGCCAGGCTCATGGGTTAGCGGTCCACCTCCCCGAGGACGATGTCGATGGAGCCGATGATGGCGATCATATCCGCCAGCTTGTGCCCGGGGGCGAGGACAGGCAGCAGCTGCAGGTGGGTGAAGCACGGGGACCGCCACTTGACCTTGTAGGGGTTGGCCGACCCGTCGGAGACGAGGTGCACCCCCACCTCGCCCCGGGAACCCTCATAGCGGATGTAGACCTCGCCCTTCGGGGGCTTCAGTACCCGCGGCAGCTTCGGTGCGATGTAGTCGCCGGGGTTCTCGGCCAACCACTGGAGCGCCTGCTTGACGATCCGGGCCGACTGGCGCATCTCCTCCACCCGGACGACCCAGCGGTCGAAGCAGTCGCCGTTCTCCTTGCCCACGGGGATGTCAAACTCGAACCGGTCGTAGATGGAGTACGGTACGTTCTTCCGCAGGTCCCACTTCACCCCGGAGGCCCGGAGCACCGGACCGCTGGCGCCGTAGGCGATGGCGACCTCCGAGGGGAGGGGCGCCACCCCCTGGGTCCGCCACTGGAAGATCCGGTTGTTGGTCAGCAGATCGTCCCACTCCGGGAGAACGTAGGACTCAAAGTAATTGATGAAGCCCCAGATGGTCTTGTCGGCCTTGTCCCGCCCGTCCTTGGGGGTGCCGATGATGCCCTCGGGCAGGTCGTTCCGCACCCCGCCGATCCGCAGGTAGTTGTAGAGCATGCGGCCGCCGGTGATGCGCTCGAAGAGGGAGTAGATCTTCTCCCGGTCCCGCCAGGCGTACAGGAAACCAGTGACCGCGCCCAGGTCCAGGGCCATCGCGCCCAGCCCCAGGAGGTGGGAGCAGATCCGCTGGAGCTCGGCCATCATCACCCGGATGTATTCCGCCCGCTCGGGGACCTCAATCCCCATCAGCTTCTCCACAGCCAGGCAGAAGGCGTGCTCGTTGGTGATGGCCGAGAGGTAGTCGGTCCGGTCGGTGTAGGGGATCACCTGGGTATAGGTCTTGGACTCGGAGAGCTTCTCAAAGCACCGGTGCAGGTAGCCGATGTCGGGCTCCGCCCAGGTGATGGTTTCGCCGTCCAGTTTCACCAGCACCCGCAGCACGCCGTGGGTCGACGGGTGCTGCGGCCCCATGTTGATCAGGAGTTCCCTGGTCTGCTCCACGCTTGCACCACCTTACCCGGAAACGATCATGTCCCGGTGCCGGACGAGGCGCGGCCGCCGCGGCCGCTTGTCCTCGAAGTCCTTCAGCAGCGGGTGCCCGCCCTGCCAGTTGTCCGGCAGGAGGATCCGCCGGAGGTCGGGATGGCCCTGGAACCGGATGCCGTACATGTCGTAGGTCTCCCGCTCATGCCAGTTCAGGCCCGGGTAGAGCGGGGTAACCGAAGGCACCTCGGCTCCTTCCCGGGGCAGGCCGTCCACCCGCACCATCACCAGAGGGGACTGGCGCGAGCCCACCACGAGCTTATACAACTGGAGCACCAGCTCCAGCCGGTCCTTCCAGTCGATGGCTGTGATGCAGGCCGGGTAGTTGAACCCCCGATCCTTCAGGAACTTGACCACATCCAGGTACTGGTCCAGAGAGACCCGGATGTCGAAGTGGCCGGTCGCCGCCTCCGCGATCTCGACAGCCGGGTAGGCTGCCTTGAGCGCCTCCAGGTCCGGGCGGATGTCCAGCGGCTCCACCTGGCCTTCACCCCCGTTTTGTGGTACCGACGATCGGAGAATCGCGGCCATGAAAAACGGCCATAACAGAAAGCGCGCAGCCCTGCCTGGCCAGGGGCCGGGGCGCGCCTACACCCAGTGCAGGACCCTCTTCTTATAGGCGTACAGCAGGCCGAGGCCGAGCACCGCCAGGAAGAGGAACATCTCCGCCAGTCCGAAGAGGCCGAGCTCCTGGAAGACAATCGACCACGGGTAGAGGAAAATGGCCTCCATATCAAACACGAAAAAGGTCAGGGCAAAAACATAATAACGGATGTTAAAGTTCACTAGGGCGTCGTCAAAGGGCAGCTCGCCGCACTCGTAGGTCTCCAGCTTCTCCCCGTGAAAGGGGTTCCGGGGCGCCAGGAGGTACTTGGGGATGCCGATCATGATCGCGGTGTTGGCCACCGCCAGCAGGGCAAAGATCGGGAGATACACGTAACTATAGGGCATCGGCCGGCCGGTCTCCTTTCTCCCGCGGGTTACCTGCCGAAAAGAACCCGGAGCCATGCGGGGGACTGGCACGGAGGCCGCTTCCCAGGCCTCACGCGTCACCTTTCACAAGCTCCGGGCTGCCGCTCCAATTATACTCCAGTGCTCAAACCGGCGTCAACGTTTCGCCAGAACAGTAATTTCCAATGTAAACATAGATGAGGCAGGGCGCATCGCCCTGCCTGTGGTCGCTAACCCTTGGTCACCAGGCCACGCTTGCCGGTCTTGAGCATCTCCTGGATCTCCATCAGAGCCTGCAGCAGCGCCTCCGGTCGGGGCGGGCAACCGGGCACGTAGACGTCGACGGGCACAACCTTGTGCACACCGTCCACCACGTTGTAGGTGTCCCAGTACGGGCCGCCGTTGGACGCGCAGGCGCCCATGGCGATGACGAACTTCGGCTCCGCCATCTGGTCGTAGAGCCGCCGGACCACCACCGCCATCTTCTCGTTCACCGTACCGGCCACGATCATCAGGTCCGCCTGGCGGGGGCTGGCCCGCATGGCCTCGGAACCGAACCGGGCGATATCAAAACGGGAGCCGCCGGCTGCCATCATCTCGATCGCACAGCAGGCAATGCCGAAGAGCATGGGCCAGACCGACTGCCCCTGGCCCCACTGGAAGAGCTTGCGCACCACAGCCGGCAACTTGCCCACGATCACGTTCTGGTTGACTTCCACGTCGGACTCCACGACGGGATCGTTCAGCCAGTCCAGTTCGTGGATCATCCGTTCCGCCACGCCGGTTCACCTCCCCTCAAGATACGGGGCGCTGGGCGAAGGATATGCCTCTTCGATTATACTTCTGCGATAACGGCAGGTCAACGGACGCCCGGCAGGAGGCCGGCAGCGGCCGCGGGGCCCAGTAGGGAAAGGCGGGACCGACGGCTGCGGCCGGGTCAGGAAGACCGGGCCTCGACCCGCAGATGGAGGAGGAAGGACTGGAACTCCTCCGCGGTCAGGCGGCCCCCGGACCGGCCGTGGCACTCCCAGTTCACCCCCGCTTCCGACCAGACGGCAGCCCAGCCCACCCCCGGGAAAGGCTGGAACCCGGCCGGGGAGCGGCCGAGGAGGGTACCGAAGTAAAAGGAGTCGGCGCGCAGGTCGAGGCTGGTCCACAGGTACCGGCGGCGGAGGTCCCGGCTGGGCGGCACCGTCACCCCGCCCGGGGTCCCGGCCTGGGTCCCCCGGAGGTGGATGGTGTCCGCCGCGCCCCCCTCGCTCCGGAGCAGGAGCTGGAACTCGCCTCCTGCACCTCTCCGGGAGCGCCGGTATCCGGCGGAGTCCACCACCAGTCCCGGTGGGATCCAGGCCGGCACCAGCACCGGCATGGCCGCCATGGCCACAGCCTGCCCCAGGTCCGGCACCCAACTGCAGCCCGCGATCCGGTCCAGCCCCCAGGGTCCCCGCCCCCGGCGGACCGAGTAGCTCAGCCGCGCGAAGGGCACCCGCAGGAGGACCTCTGCCGCCCCGGGGCTCACGGGCTCCAGACTCCCGCACAGGGCCTCGATCTCCTTTGGGTCGAAGCGCCCCTCCTCCACGCAGAGTTCCACCTGGGTCCGGTACCGGTGGTAGGCCGCGGCCTGGAACCCCTTGTAGTCCGTGCCGTGCCATCCTACGCCCCCGCCCACCTGGAAGGGCCGGTCCGCCTCCATCAGGTTGGTGTCCGTCTCCGTCAGGGTCCACCAGTCGTAGAAGAACTCCTTCACCCGGAGCCGGCGGTTCTCGCCGTGGATCCGGAAGTGGACGGTGGACCACCGCTCCCCCTCGGTCCGGACCGAAAAGGGTCCCAGCCGGCACCCGGCGGGGAGCTGCCGGGGGACCAGGACCACGAAGTTGCAGTAGGGCTGGGCGCTTTCGGGGCGGGCGGTGACAAAGAGGGACCGGCCGTACCCGGGACCCGCCACCCAGCGGCTGCTCGTCCCCTCTTCCCAGAACCGGCGCACTGCCACTCCCCCCGTGCCGTGCCATTTGTTTCCAGACATTGTACCACCTGGCGCCAGGGGTGGGAGCCCGGGCTGCCCCTTTTCACTGTGGGTAAAACCCGCCCGGGCCCCGGCCTGGCGGTCCGGCCCTCCACCCGATGACCGCCCGGCCCGCCCTCCTCTTCCGGCGGCAGCCCTACCGGCCGAACCGCTCCCGGATCATCCCGCAGAGGACCTCGGGATCCACCTGCATTTCGGCAGCCAGGGCAACGACCGTAATATAATGTAGGATTTGGCTGGACGAGAGGTTGGCCACCGACCGGGAACGCCGCAGGTCCCCCTGGCTGAAGAACTCGATGGGGATGCCGGTGGCAGTGGAGAGACGGCTCAGGTAGACAAAGCCTACCTCAACCTGCCGCTCCAGCACGTCGTTCAGGGCCCGCACCGACATGCCGAGCTGGTAGGCCACCACCGCCCGGGTGTAGACGTCCGGGAACTCCCGGCAGAGAAAGTCCACCACCAAGCCAAAGCGCTGCTCGATGGTGGTGGCGAACATGATCCGCTCCCGCTCCGCCCGGCTGAGGCTTTCCAGGTACCGGGCAAAGCGCTGACCGATGGCCAAGGCGTCCCGACCGGCCAGGAGCGGGGCGTCGTTGCTGGCCGTCGGGCCGGCTACCTCCCCAAGGAGAAAAGCGACGCTGACGTTAAGGGCCCTGGCCAGGCGCTCCAGGGCCGAGATGGTCGGGTTCTTCTTGGCGCCCTTCTCCAACTGGCTGATGTACCCCACGGCCAGACCGCTGCGCTCGCTCACCTGCTGCAGGATCATCCCCTGCTGGTTCCGGGCCCACGCCAGCCGCTCGCCCAGGAGGTTGCTGTTGGCAGTCATCGGCGGCACCCCCGTTTCCATTCCCTGGATCTAACCTATCATATCTGCCGGATTTTGACTAGAGTGTCGTTTTTTGTTTATGCCCCTTTTCGCCTTCTTTCGCTGCCAGCAAACCTCCGGGACAGCCCTCCGGCAGGGGTGACGGCCACTCCGGTGGGGGTGGCGGTGAGATCGAGTAGGAGGGGGTGGCTAACCCCCGTCCTCTCACACCACCGGACATGCG
>JAKKUO010000083.1 GCA_021890795.1 Bacillota bacterium
CGCCGCCAGGTCTGTCCATCGGCGCCGGTCCCGCCCCCGGACTTGCGGACAGGGGGTGGCCGGGGGCCCGAGGCCGGGCGCCGGCCTGGCCTCGAGCCCAACGCCTGGCGCGGCCCTGGCCGGGCGTGAGTCCGGACACCGGAGCGGCAGGACCCACGCGGCACCCGGCCCGTCCCCGAGCGACAGAGCCCCCGCGGCGCCCGGCCCGTTCCCGGGGCCGGCTATCCCAGGAAGGGACGCACCGGCACCTCCGTGCAGAGGACGCATCCCCCCAGGGCCATGTGGTCGAGCCCTGGCCGGAAGGGAAGCCGATCCAGGGGGACGAGGTCCTGAACCTCCATCACCGGGGCCTCCTCCCCCAGCACCTGGCCGCACCGGCACCCCCGGACCCGGACCCGCCGGCCCTCGTACAGGCCGAGACTGACCTGGCGGCTGCGGAGGAGCATCACCCACCGGCCGGACTCGTCCCGGAGGCCGTGGGTGGCCCCGGAGGTCCGCCGACCCCTTGCCAGCCCCACCAGTTCCCCGCTGGCGCACGCGAAAGCTGCCATGGATCTCCTCCTTGCCTCCCGCCGCGGCGGGGCTTCCTGCTGGATCCGTCTTATGTAAACGAAGCCCCAAGGGTGAACAGTAGGGAACGGGAGGGAACAAAACGCCCTGCCGGGGCGGCCGGCAGGGCACCGACGTATCGGGCGGGTCAGCAGGGTACCTTGCCAGATCGGGTCACAGGGGATCCTTCCACATGATTAGCGCGTCTTCCCCGGTGTCGGTGTAATAGCCCCGGCGGATGCCCGAGGGCTGGAAGCCCAGCTTCCGGTAAAGCTCCTGGGCCGGCTGGTTGGAGACCCGAACCTCCAGGGTCATCCGGGTCGCCCCCTCGGCCCGGGCCCAGTCCATCAGCCCCCGCATCAGCCGCTCCCCCAGCCCCTGCCGCCGCCAGTCCGGATGAACGGCCACGTTGGTCACATGGGCCTCGTCCAGCACCAGCCACATCCCGGCGTAGCCCACCACCGTCCCCCCGGCCCGGGCGACCAGGTAGCGGGCATGGGGGTTCTCCGTCAGCTCCCGGACAAAGGCCTGGCGGGACCACGGGGTCAGGAAGCAGAGCCGCTCCACTGCGACCACGCCGTCCACATCCGCCAGGGTCATCGGACCCAGTTCAGGTGCCGGGCCCTCCGGCACCGCCACCACCCCCTGGTATGCAGGCCCCGGACTGCTTCTAGGGCCCCGGCCACCGCCTACATGGCCGGCTGCGCCCCATGCCGCCGGTCCCAGAGGACCTCCGCCTCGGAACGGCGGAGGTAGACCGGGGCCAGGGCTTCCGGCGCCACGGTCTGCCCCGCGGCCACAGCCCGAGCCGCCAGCGCGGCCACCGCCCACCCCCGGGGGAGCCGCAGCCCGTGGGGCACGGGCACCGCCCACTCCGGCACCTCCGCCGGCACCGCATCCCCCGCCAGGAAGACCGACGCCCCATTCCGGAGCCGGTCCAGCTCCTCCAACCAGGCCCCCAAGGGCACCAGCCGGGGCGGCACCATTTCCGTCAGCCCGGGAGCGGCTGCCGGCTCGTCCCCCGCCGGCTCCACCTGGTAGAGGGCGGTGTAGACCTCTCCCCGCTTGGCATCCAGGAGCGGCGCCACCAGTCCGCTCCCGGAAGGCAGCCCCGCGGCGATGGCCGCCAGGGTGCTCACCGGGACACAGGGGATCCCCAGGGCAAAGGCCAGGGCCTTCGCCGCAGAAAGGCCGATGCGCAGGCCGGTGAAGGAGCCGGGTCCCACCCCCGCGGCCACCGCGGCCAGCTCCCGCCGGTCCCGGCCCGCCTCCTGGAAGACCTGGGCGATCAGGGGCAGCAGCCGGGCCGAGTGGACCCGAGGGCTGACCACGGTCAGTTCCGCCAGCAGCCGGCCGTCCTCCACCAGGGCCACGGTACAGGCCGCGGTCGCCGTGTCAAAGCCCAGGATCAGCATGGCGCAGCTCCTCCAACAGAGCCTCGTACCGGGCACCCCGGGCGGTGAGCCTCACCCGCCGCCCTTCCGGCACCGGTTCCAGGTCGATCCGCAGGTGCTCCGGGGGCCAGAGGGCCTCCACCTTGTCCGCCCACTCCACCAGGCAGACGCCGTCGCCGTAGAAGGAGTCCTCGTACCCCAACTCCTCCAGTTCCCACAGGCCCCGGATCCGATAGACGTCCCAGTGGTAGACCGGAAGCCGCCCGCCCCGGTACTCCCAGAGCAGGGGGAAGGTGGGGCTCCCGCCGCTCCGCTCGACCCCCAGGCCGGCCAGGATCCCCTGGGCCAGGGCGGTCTTCCCCGCGCCCAGGTCCCCCACCAGGGCGACAAAACTCCCCGGCCACAGCCGCTCCCCAATTCGGTGCCCCAGGGCCGCCGTAGCCTCCGGGGACCGGCTCAGCCACTCCCACTCCACGGGTATCCCACGCTCCAACCGCCAGCCCCGATGGTCCGGCGCAGTGGTCACGCGCAAGAGTCAGGCGCCGGGACCACCCCGGCGCCTCCCGGTCTACACGCCCAGGATGTGATAGCCGCAGTCGACGTAGAGCACCTCGCCGGTGATGGCAGCCGAGAGGTCGCTGGCCAGGAACAGGCCGGCGTTGCCCACATCTTCCTGGGTGACGTTCCGCCGGAGGGGCGCCTTCTCCTCCACCACCTTGAGGATGCCCGAAAAGCCCTTAACCCCCATGGCCGCCAGGGTCTTGATGGGCCCGGCGGAGATGGCGTTGACCCGGATGTTGGCCGGCCCCAGTTCCATGGCCAGGTATCGCACCGCGGACTCCAGGGCGGCCTTGGCCACCCCCATCACGTTGTAGCCCGGCACCGCCCGCTGCGAACCCAGGTAGGTGAGGGTGATGATGCTGCCGCCGCCGGCCTTCTCCATCAGCGGCCTGGCCCGGCGGGCCACCGCGGCCAGGGAGTAGGCGCTCACGGAGAGCGCCGTGTCCCAGGCCTCCCGGGATGTGTCCACAAACTGGCCCTCCAGAGCCTCCCGCGGCGCGTAGGCCAGGGAGTGGACCAGGATGTCCAGCTTCCCCCACTTCTCCTCCACCCGCCGGAAGAGGGCATCGATCTCCTCCTCCCGGGTGACGTCCATGGGAAAGATCTCGATGTCGCCCCCGAGGCCCGCCACCAGTTCCTCGACGTTCTCCCGGAGCCGCTCGTTCTGATAGTTGAAGAACAGCTCGGCCCCTTCCCGGTGCAGGGCCTGGGCGATGCCCCAGGCGATGGACCGCTTGTTGGCGACACCTAGGATCAGGGCCTTCTTGCCCGCCACCAGACCGCTCATCCTCCGCCCCCCCGACCGTGTGGCGACGGCACCCGTCGCTTCACGCTTACCTTATCGCATTTTACTACCAGGTGTAAAGAGCAGGGGATAGGGGAGGGCCGGGCGATGCCGCCCATCACAGGCCGCCCATCACAGCTTCATCGTCAGGCGGATCCGCTGCCGCCGCTCATCCACCGCCAGGACCCTCACCCGCACCACATCCCCCACCGCCACCACCTCGGAGGGGTGCCGGACGTACCGGTGGGAAAGCTCGCTCACGTGCACCAGCCCGTCGCAGTGGACGCCGATGTCCACAAAGGCCCCGAAGTCCACCACGTTCCGGACGGTTCCCATCAGCTCCATCCCAGGGCGCAGGTCCTTCAGCTCCAGCACGTCGGTGCGGAAAAGAGGCGGCGGCAGCTCGTCCCGGGGGTCCCGGCCGGGCTTCTGCAGGGCCGCCAGGATGTCCCGGACCGTGGGCACCCCCACCCCCAGTTCCCGGGCCACCCGCTCCGGGTCAACTCGCCCCAGGGCCAGGCGCAAGGCCGGGGTCACCCCCTGCACCAGGTCCGCCCGGGTGGCCCCCACGGCCTTCAGGATGGCGTCGGCTACGTGATAGCTCTCCGGGTGGACCGCGGTGTTGTCCAGGGGATTCTCGCCCCCGGACACCCGGAGAAAGCCCGCACACTGGACGAAGGTCTTCTCCCCGAGCCCCGGGACCTTGAGGAGTTCCTGCCGGCTGGTAAACCGCCCCACCTGCTCCCGGTAGGCGACGATGGCCCGGGCCACCCCCGGCTTCAGCCCAGCCACGTACTGCAGGAGGGACGGCGAGGCGGTGTTGAGATCGACCCCGACGGCGTTCACCACCGACTCGACCACCGCCGCCAGCTGCTCGGCCAGCCGCTTCTGGTCCACGTCGTGCTGGTACTGACCCACACCGATGTGCCGGGGCTCGATCTTCACCAGCTCCGCCAGGGGGTCCAGGACCCGCCGGGCAATGGAGACCGCGCCCCGGAGGGAGACGTCCAGGTGGGGTAGTTCCGCCCCGGCCAGGGGCGAGGCGGAGTAAACCGAGGCACCGGCCTCATTGACGATGAGATACCGGACCCCCTCCCCCATCCGGGGCAGGATCCGGGCCACCACCTGCTCTGTCTCCCGGGAGGCGGTGCCGTTGCCGATGGCCACCAGCCCTACCCCGTGGCGCCGGGCCAGCTGAACCAGGGTCTCCTCGCCGGCCGCCACCTTCTCCGGGGACGCGGCGGTGATGTAGACGGTGGCGGTGTCCAGGAGCCGGCCGGTCTCATCCACCACCGCGACCTTGCAGCCGGTCCGGTAGCCGGGGTCGATGCCCATGACGGTGTAGCCCCGGACCGGCGGCTGAAGCAAGAGGTGCCGCAGGTTCTCCCCGAAGACCCGGATGGCCTGCTCCTCCGCCCGCTCGGTGAGGAGCGACCGGACCTCCCGCTCGATGGCCGGAGCGATGAGCCGTTTGTAGGCGTCGACCAGGGCCGCCTCCACCTGGGCGGCGAAGGGATCGCCGGAGCCAGCCCCCGGCCGGCGGAGCCACCGCTCCCGGATCCCTTCCAGGATCCGCTCCACCGGCGCCTCGATGGTGACCCGGAGGGCTTCCAGCCGCTCTCCCCGGTTGAGGGCCAGAACCCGGTGGGGCGGCACCTTCGCCACCGGCTCCCGGTAGTCAACGTACATCTCGAACTCCTCGGCCCGCTCCCCGCCGCCGGTGGCCTTGCTGACCAGCACTCCCTCCCGGGCGGTCAGGTCCCGGGCAAGCTTGCGCACCTCGGCGTCATCGGCGATGCGCTCCGCCAGGATATCCCGGGCGCCGGCCAGGGCCGCCGCCACGTCTGCCACGCCCTTGTCGGGGTCGACGAAGGCGGCGGCCAGCTCCTCGGGGGTCCCGGTCCCCGGCGGGGGATTGAGGAGCAGATCCGCCAAGGGCTCCAGCCCCTTCTCCCGGGCGACGGTCGCCCGGGTCCGGCGCTTGGGCCGGAAGGGGCGGTAGAGGTCCTCCACCTCCGCCAGGGTGGCGGCGGCTTCGACCCGGGCCTGCCACTCAGGGGTGAGCTTCCCCTGCTCGGCCACCAGCCGGATCACCTCGGCCTTGCGGGCCGCGAGGTTCCGGAGGTATGCCAGCCGCTCCGCCAGGGCCCGGAGCTGGTCCTCTTTCATCTCCCCGGTGACCTCTTTCCGGTACCGGGCGATAAAGGGGATGGTATTGCCCTCGTCCAGGAGGGCGACGGCATTCCGCACCTGATCCGGCCGGAGGCTCAGCTCCCGGGCCAGCTGGGACAGGATCCGCTCCTCGGTCAAACCACATCCTCCCGGCATCGGTTGACATAAGGTCCCGAGCGGCGCCCGGGCTTACCGTCACCCTTCGAAAGGCTGACGCGTAGGTTCTTAGCATGAGGGAGGTGAAGTCCCCGTGCAGATTTCCAATCAGATCAGCCCTACTCTGCTGATCGTCCTGGTGCTGGTGCTGCTCCTCGCCACCGGCGGCCTCAGCCTCTAGGAGGCTGTGCACGCATCCCGTCCCCGGCCCCGGGTGGCCCCCCGGCCGCCGGGGCAGGTACATACCGGCGCTACTCAGGCAGCACCTCGAGCCGGTCCCCCCGCCAGACGTAGAGGTGGGGGCTGATGGGGAAAACAGAGGTGTCGTGCTTCTCCCGGGTCAGCCGGCGAATGGCGGCTAGCTTGGTGGGGTTGGCGCTGCCCGTGGCCACCAACCAGTGCCGCTCCGGCACCGCCAGAACCAGGTCACCGGCCACCTGCGCCGCGGCCTCGGCCAGCCAGTCGTGGAGCAGGAGCCGGCTGGCGTCGTAGCCGTCCCCCACCATCCAGATGAACATCGGGTCCTTCTTGTCCGGGGGATTCATCACCACCGGGAAGAGGGGCCGGGACTGCTCCTGGAGGTTCCAGAGGGCCACCTGGTGCAATCCGTCCGGGCCGATGCCCCAGAGCTGCAGGTCCCCCCAGGTGATGTACCGGATCTCGTTGGGGCCCAGGTCCTCCACGTAAGCCACCGCCAGACCCTCGGCCAGGAGCCGGGCCACCATCTGCCCCTGGCCCAGGCTCTCCACCCGCTTGGGCGGCAGCAGCATGGGGAACAGCTTGTCACGAACTGCCTCAAAGGAGGTCAGTCGCGCAGTGCCAACAACCTCGGCCACAGGTGCCCGCCTCACCTTCGGGTAAGCCTTGCCGCCAATAGGCACGCTTGTATTCTACCACAGCGGGGAGCGAACGGAAGAACGGGAACGGCCCCGCCGGATCCGTCCGGCAGGGCCGTCTCCAAACTTCACCCTAGCTCTGCAGGTAGGCCTCCAGGGACTCCGGCCAGACGATGGGCTCGGAGACCGGGACGAAGCGGAACTCGCCCTTCCTCGAAGTGGTCTGGGTCACAGGGCCGCCCTCAGGATTCGTAAACACCGTCGTCATGCTTAAATCCACGGCGATTTTGCGGACCTGGCCGTCTTCGTCAGCCCATAGGCTGAGGTTGTACCAGTTGTAGGTGACCTCGCTCACGGCCTCGTCCAACCCGGGCCAGCCCAGGCCGCCCTTGGCGATAACGCGATTGACGGTCTCCGGGGCGAAGCGGACGTCCAGCCGCGTCGTCGTGATCCCGTCGATCGTCTCCGTTCCCCGGATGGTCACAGAGGCGGCCTCACTGAGTTGGGACAGGTCTAGCGAATCGTCGACGCCCGCAACCTCCCACGTCTCACTCATAGGATCGTACAAATAGGTGACACCATCCCGCCCGGCCATGATGTACTCCAGCGTCTCGTCCTCCGCCTCTCGGACAGTCATGGTGATCAGCATGTCACCTTGGTAGAGGTGGCCATGGATGTCATAGTAGGAGACCATAACCTCGTCGCTGTCCGTGAAAACGGTCTCAGTCTCCAACCAGCCCGTCAGCTTCGCGTCCGGCACCTGGATCTTCTCCAGGAGCGCCCAGGCCTCCGGGTCCGTCACCGGCTGTGCCGGCTCGGCGGGGGGCTTCTCGGCGACCGGCTCCGCCGGTGCGGTCACGTCAGGCTTCGGCCGGGTGACCTTTACCTGTACTCCGTCCCACTCCACCACGGCCCCCAGTTGCTCGGCCACGAAGCGAACCGGGACAAAGGTGCGGCCACTCCGAACCAGGGCCGGCACGTCGATGGTCGCCTCCCGGCCGTTCACCAGCACCCGGGTGGAGTCGACCCAGAGCACCAGGGTGGTCTCGCCCCGGGCGAGGGTGATGCGCCGCTCCACACCGTCGTAGTCAACCGCGAATCCCAGGGCCTCCCCCAGGGCGCGGAGCGGCACCAGGGTCCGGCCTTCATGGATGAGGGGAGCCACGTCGGCCTGGACCTCCGTCCCGTCCACGAAGACCCGGATCCCGCGGTCCGCCAGGGCCGGCACAGCCTGGAAAGCTAGCAGGACCAGGGTGAGCAGGAACACCCAGACTCGGCGCACAGGGAGTCCTCCCCCTCTTACTCAGAACCGTTATGTTCTTA
>JAKKUO010000007.1 GCA_021890795.1 Bacillota bacterium
GGCACCTGCTCTCCTCCGCTATCCGCTAGCGGGGGAGTCTCCCCCGCCCATGAAGCGATTCGCTCGGTGAGCCGCCCCGGCCCCCGGATGAGGGGGCCGGTCATGATTATGCCCCGGCCGCCGACCGGCTAAGCCGCTCCTCCCTGTACTCCAGGGCGGCCCGGATGAAGTCCTTGAACAGGGGATGCGGCCGCTCCGGCCGGGACTTCAGCTCCGGATGGAACTGCACCCCGATGAACCAGGGGTGGCCCTCCAGCTCCATCACCTCCACCAGGTTCCCTTCCTTCCAGAAGCCCACGGGCTTCAGCCCCGCCCTGGCCAGCCGGTCCAGGTAGGCGTTGTTCACCTCCCACCGGTGCCGGTGCCGCTCCCAAACCTGGGTGGTGCCGTAGGCCCGGTGGGCCTTGGACCCCGGCTCCAGGTGGCAGAGGTACTGCCCCAGGCGCATGGTGCCGCCCAGGTTGGAGATCTCCTTCTGGGCCGCCATCAGGTCGATCACCGGCTCAGGGCAGTCAGGGATGAACTCGGTGGAGTTGGCCTTCCGGATCCCCAGGAGGTTCCGGGCCACCTCGATCACCGCGCTCTGCATCCCCATGCAGATGCCAAAGAAAGGCACCTGATGTTCCCGGGCATACTGGACCGCCGCGATCTTCCCCTCGATCCCCCGGTAGCCAAACCCTCCGGGCACCAGGATGCCGTCCACCCGGGAAAGGAGTTCGTCCCGGAGCTGGAGCCCCTCGCCGTTCTCCAACTTCTCCGAGTCGATCCAGTGGATCTTCACCCGGGCGTCGTGGGCGATCCCCGCGTGGTTGAGGGCCTCCACCACGCTGAGGTACGCGTCCTCCAGGGCCACGTACTTGCCCACCAGGGCGATCTCCACCTCCCGTGACGGGTGGGTAGCCCGCTCCACCAGGGCCCGCCAGGCGGCCAGGTCCGGCTCCCGGTCCTCAAGCCCCAGCTTCCGGCAGACGATCCGGGCGAGCCCCGCCTCCTCCAGAACCAGCGGCACCCGGTAGATGGTGTCCAGGTCCGGGTTCGGGATCACCGCGTCCAGCTCCACATCGGTGAAGAGGGCGATCTTCTCCCGGAGGTCCCGGGGCAGGGGCCGCTCCGAGCGGCAGACCAGCACGTCGGGCTGGATGCCGATGCTCCGAAGCTCCGCCACGCTGTGCTGGGTCGGCTTGGTCTTCAGCTCCCCCGAAGCGTCCAGGTACGGGACGAGGGTGACGTGGATGAAGCAGGTGTCCTCCCGGGGCACGTCGTGCCGGAACTGCCGGGCCGCCTCCAGGAAGGGGAGGCTCTCCATGTCCCCGACGGTGCCGCCGATCTCGATGATCACCACATCCGCCCCGGCCTCGTCCGCCACCCGGTGGATGTTCGCTTTGATCTCGTTGGTGATGTGGGGGATCACCTGGACCGTGCTGCCCAGGTAGTCACCCCGGCGCTCCTTGGCGATCACCGCCTGGTAGATCTTGCCGGTGGTGATGTTGTTCCCCTTGCCCAGGGAGACGTCCATAAACCGCTCGTAGTGGCCCAGGTCCAGGTCGGTCTCCGCCCCGTCGTCGGTGACGAAGACCTCCCCGTGCTGCAGGGGGTTCATGGTCCCCGCGTCCACATTGATGTAAGGATCGAACTTGAGCGCCGTCACCCGGTAGCCCCGGGCCTTCAGGAGCCGGCCGAGGGAGGCCGCGGTGATTCCCTTCCCGAGGCCGGAAACCACGCCACCGGTGACAAAGATGAACTTAGCCATGACTGCCCCTCCCGAACAACGGAAAACGACCGGCGGGGGAGCCCCGCCGGTCGTCTCACCGGCCGTCTCATGTGTGAGCCCCTACTATTATACCTGCACCGGGGCCGCTCGCCAATCGGGTTTCTTCCGGCCCGGAATCATTCTTCGTCTTCGTCGTCCAGGTCCCGGAGCTTCCGCCCCAGCTCCCGGCCCAGCTCCCGCTCGAAGTCGTCATCCCGGTCAAAGCCGTACAGATCGTCCTCTTCCTCATCGGGCTCGGCCAGCAGGTCCTCCTCTTCGTCGAGGAGCTCGTCGTACTCGTCCTCGGGCAGAAGCTCAGGCCGGGGCCGGGAAACCGGAGCCGGGGTGGTCCGGATCCGGATCACCTTCGTGCCGCCCTTCGGCTGCCAATCCCGCAGCCCCCACTCGCCGTTGCCCAGGTGGATGAACCGCGAGTCAAGGTTGATCTCCGTGTGGATCTGGGCCAGAAGCCGCCCGGGGTTCTCCTGCCCCATGGGCTTGACCTTCAGGATCTCGTCGATGAGCTCCTTGAAGTGCGTCGCCTTGCCCCGTCGCTTGAGGATGACGTAGGCGATGTCGGTCACCGACATATCCGGACGCAGCTCATCCGGGCAACCCATTGCCTCATCACGCTCCTGGACAGCATGACCCATAGCCCGGGACCGGAATCGGTGGCTCGAGTCCGATTCTATCTGGTAACAGACGTATTGTGCAGCCCCAGGTGTTCGCATGTCAAGGGCTCCCGGTCCCTCCCCGGCGCCGGGCCGCTACAGGTTATGCCGCCCGCCATCCCACGGCCCGGGGGAAAGGGGCCCGGGACGCCGCCGGCCTCAGTAGCTTCGCACCGCCAGCCGCCGCTCCAGCCGCCGGGCCAGGAGCGACATGGTGTAGTTGATGACAAAGTAGATGAGGGCGATGAAGAAGAAGGTCTCCAGGGGGTTCAGCTCCTTGGCGTAGATCACCGTCCCCGCGGCCACCAGTTCGACCACTCCGATCATGTACACGTACGCCGTGTCCTTCAAGACCGTGGTGAACTGGCTAACGATGGGCGGAATCATCCGACGCAGAGCCTGGGGCAGGATGATCTCCCGGAGCGCCACCCAGTAGGTAAACCCCTGGCTCGCCGCCGCCTCCCACTGCCCCCGGTCGATGGAGCCAAGGCCTGCCCGGACGATCTCCCCGATCACCGCGCTGGTGAAGATGGTCATCCCCGCCACCCCGGCCCACTTGGGCGGCAGCCCCGACCAGAACCGGGCGGCCAGGATGAGGAGGAGCATCGGCAGGTTCCGGAAGGTCTCCACGTAGAGCCCCGCCAGGCGCCCCAGCCACCGCCGGAGGGGCCGGCCCGGCCCCGCGGTCTCCCCGCCGAACCGGAGAATCCCCAGGACGATGCCCCCCGCCAGGCTCAGGACGATGGTCCAGGCCGCGATCTCCAGGGAGATCAGGAGCCCCCGGCCGAGGAACAGGAGGTACTGGGGCTGGAGGAGCTTCAGGAATCCCGCCAGGCTCATAGGGGCACCTCCCGGCTCTCCCGGCCCAGGAGCCGCTGCTCCAGCCGCCGGGCCACCGTAGCCAGCGGCAGGGTGAGGCAAAGGTACAGGAGCGCCACCGCGGTGTAGGCCTGCCGGTAGAGGAAGTTGTAGGACGACCAGCCGTCCGCCCGGTACATCAGCTCATCCCCGGCGATCATCGCCAGGACCGCGGAGTTCTTGATGAGGTTCACCATCTGGTTCGTGAGGGGTGGCATCACCACCCGGAAGGCCTGGGGCAGGATGATGTACCGCATCGCCTGCAGGTAGGTGAAGCCCTGGGAGTAGGCTGCCTCGAGCTGCCCCCGGTGGATCGACTGGATCCCGGCCCGGATCACCTCGGAGATGTACGCCCCGGTGTAGACCCCCAGGGCCAGCACCCCCACCGCCAGCACCGGCAGGGAGATGCCCAGGTGGGGCAGCCCGTAGTACAGGAAGAAGGCGTGGACCACCAGGGGCGTGTTCTGGAAGAACTCCACGTAGACCCGGGTGAGGCCCCGGACCGGGCGCCAGGGGGCGACGGAGAGCACCCCCACCACCACCCCGATGCCCAGGGCGAGGAGAAGGGCCAGACCGGAGGCCTTCACGGTCTGGCCCAGCCCCTCGGCGAAGTACCGCCAATCCCGAAGAAGCGTCAGCCAATCCTCAAGGTCGAACATTACTGACCGGTCAACCCCCACTTCTCCTGCAGCTTCTGCAGCTCACCGCTCTCCTGCATCCGGGTGATCACCTGGGCCACCAGGTCCCGGAGGTCGTCGTCGCCCTGGCGGGTGGCGATGGCGTAGGGCTCCTCGCTGTACTTCTCCGGCAGGATCACGGTGCTCGGGTCCTGCATCTGGTACCCCTTCAGGATGGCGCCGTCGACGGAGAAGGCGTCCACCCGGCCGGCCTGCAGGGCCGCGAGGATCGACGGGTAGTCCGGGAACTCCGCGAACTTGGGCGTGACCCCCAGTTCCTTCGCCTTCTCCTCCAGCCGGGCCCGGGTGGTGGCGCCCTGGGCCACCCCGATGGTCTTCCCGTCCAGGTCCTTCAGCCCCGTGATCCCGCTGTCTTTCTTCACCAGAAGCTGAATGCCGTCGGTGTAGTAGACCGGGCTGAAGTCCACCTCTTGCTTCCGCTGCTCGGTGACGGTCACCGTGGCGATGATCATGTCGATCTGGCCGCTCTGGAGAAGCCCGATCCGGGTCTTGGCGGTCACCGGCTCAAACTTCACCTGGCCGGGAACCTTGAAGATCTCCTCCGCGATCTTCTTGGCGAGGTCGATCTCGTACCCCTCGTACATGTTGGTCTCCGGGTTGAGGTAGCCAAAGCCCGGCACGTCGGCCTTGACCCCGACGATCAGGTACCCCCGGCGCTTGATCTCTTCAAGCTTGCTGACCTGGGCCGGCTGCTCCCCGGACCCCCCGCCCTCGCCGCCGCTGGCCGGCTCCGCGGCCGAGCCGCACCCGGCGAGCACCGCCACCCCCAGGGCCAAGACCCCGGCCACGACGGAACGCACCCAACCCCGCATCGCTCTGACTCCCCCTCTACTTGTGTCAGTGTTTGAGGATTTTACTCAGGAAAGCCCGCGCCCGCTCCTCCCGGGGATTGTCAAAGAACTGGTCCGGCGGGGCCTCCTCGAGGATCCGCCCCTCGTCCATGAAGACCACCCGGTCCGCCACCTGCCGGGCAAAGCCCATCTCGTGGGTGACCACCACCATGGTCATCCCGTCCCGGGCCACGTCGACCATCACGTCCAGCACCTCGCCGATCATCTCCGGGTCCAGCGCAGAGGTCGGCTCGTCGAAGAGCATCACCTTGGGCTTCATCGCCAGGGCCCGGGCGATGGCCACCCGCTGCTGCTGGCCGCCGGAGAGCTGGGACGGGTAGGCGTGAGCCTTGGCCGCCAGTCCGACCCGGCGCAGGTAGTACATCGCGATCTCCTCGGCCTCGTCCCGGGGGATGCCCTTGACCTTGATCGGCGCCAGGGTGATGTTCTCCAGCACCGTCTTGTGGGGATAGAGGTGAAAGTGCTGGAAGACCATGCCGATCTCCTGGCGCACCTTGTGGAGCGGCACCCCCGGGGCCGTCACCTCCACCCCGTTCACCCAGATCCGGCCGGAACTCACCCGTTCCAGCTGGTTGATGCACCGGATCAGGGTGGATTTGCCCGAACCGGAGGGGCCGATCACCACCACCTTCTCGCCAGCGCCGATGGTGAGGTTGATATCCTTCAGAACGTGAAGGTTGCCGAAGTACTTGTTGACGGCCTCGAACCGGATCAATCCCACACCCCCCGGGTCGCGGTGTTCGTTGCCCTTCGCGCCGGCTGTCACACCGGCTTTGGCTGTGGCAGCATCGGTTTTTACGGACAGATTCTTTTCGTTAGTCGGTCTCGTTTTTCCTGTTCCGTTTCTGGGTGGATTGCACCCATTTGCCCCGCGGCCCGGAGAAAACAGGACCGGGGGGCACGACGCCCCCCGGTTGCCTGGCACTGCCTTGGCCTGGCACTATCTCGGCCTGGCACTACCTCGGTGGGAACGGACTATTCGGACCCACGCCCTTCCTGGCCCCGGGACCCCCGCCGGGGCGGTCCCGGCCGGGAGATGCCCAGCACCCGCAGCCGGTACTGGAGGGTCTGCCGGGGGATCCCCAGGAGCCGCGCGGCCCCGGCCACCCGGCCCCCGGCTGCGGCCAGGGCCTGGAGGATCGCCTCCCGCTCCGCCAGGGCCAGCCGCCGCCGGAGGGGCTGGGGCGCCGGAGCGGCCCGGAGGAGGGGCGCCGGCAGGTCCCCCAGGGCGATAACCTCCCCCCGGGCCACGGCCAGGGCCCCCTCGATGGCGTTCTCCAGCTCCCGAACGTTACCGGGCCAGTGGTAGTGGAGAAAGAGCTCCATCACCTCCGGGGCCAGCCGGCGGGCTGGGCTCTGGTGCCCGGACCGGTGCCGGGCCAGGAAGTGCTCGCACAGGAGGGGGATGTCCCCCCGGCGCTGCCGGAGGGGCGGCAACTCCAGGTAGACCACGCTCACCCGGTGGAAGAGGTCCCGGCGCAGCCGCCCCTCCGCCACCGCGGCCAGGGGGTCCTCGCCGATGGCCGCGATCACCCGGACGTCCACCGCCCGCTCCCGGGTATCCCCCACCCGGCGGACCCGGCCGTCCTGAAGGACCCGAAGGAGTTTGGCCTGAAGGCCCAGGGGCATGGCGTTGATCTCATCGAGGAAGAGGGTGCCGCCATCCGCCAACTCAAAGAGCCCCGGCCGGTCCTCCGCCCCCGTGAAGCTTCCCCGGACGGTACCGAAGAGGATCGCCTCCAGGAGCCCCTCCGGCAGGGCTGCGCAGTTCTGGGCGATGAAGGGCTGCCCCGCCCGGGGGCTGCCGTTGTGGATCGCCTGGACCAGAAGCTCCTTGCCGGTCCCCGTCTCGCCCACCACCAGGACCGGCGCGTCCCCCCGGGCGGCCCGCCGGGCTTTTTCCACCACCTGCCGGAAGCCCGGGTCCTCCCCCACCAGGTCCTCGAACCGGTACCGGGCGCTCCCCGGGTCCGGGGCCCGGGACCGGCGCCGGCCCCACAGGGCCGCCCGCAGGTCCTGGACCGCCTCCGCCAGCTCCCGGACCCGGGTGATGTCCTTCGAGACCTCCAGGGCCCCCACGAGCCGGCCGTCCACCAGGATGGGGTAGCTGGAGTTGACGGTGGTCACCCGGTGCCCCTTGTAGTTGGTGAAGGTCTGCTGCTGGTTGAGGATGGGCCGCCGGGTGCGGAGCACCTTCAGGAGGGTACTGGTCTCCTCGGTGAGAGACGGAAAGACCTCCAGGAGGTGCCGGCCCACCACCTCCGACGGCTCCAGCCCCTCGACCCGGGCCGCCGCCTGGTTGTAGAAGACCGTCACCCCGGAGGTGTCGATGACGTGGATTCCCTCGTCGAGGACCTGGAGGATCGCCCGGAGGAGCGCCTCGCCGCCGATCACCCTCCCACCCCCGTCGCGCAGAAGATTCCGCACAACGGGGAAACTTCCCTGCCGCGGCGGGGCCGCGCGCGGGCCCGCTCCCCAGGGCCGCAACTCCTCGGCCCAGGCCCACCCCGGCTCAGCCGGCGGCACTGGGCCCCTGGGCCGCAGCCCAGGCTCAGCCGGCGGTCTCGGCGGTCTCCACCTCCGGCTCCCGGGCCGCGGGGGCAGCAGGGGCCACGGGGACGGGCTGAGGCGCCTCCTGCAGGGCGGCCAGGATCCCGGGGATCGCCGCCTCCGCCGCCCGGCGCCCCGCGGCCACCATCTCCTGCACCCGTTCCAGTTCGATGACGCTGAAGGCTCCCAGGTCCGGCTGGATTACCGCATCGGCCTCCTGAAGACACCGCTCGATCTGGGGCCGCTGCAGGACCGCCAGGCTGTAGAGCAGGATCTGCACCAGGTTCCGGGGCGGCACCGGGTTCTGGCTCGGCCGGTTCAGATCCACCGCGATGACGTAGTCCGCCCCCATCTCCCGGCAGACAGAGACCGGCACGTTGCTCACCAGGCCGCCGTCCACCAGGAGGTGGGGTCCCATCCGGGCCGGCAGGAAGACCCCGGGGAAGGTGCAGCTCGCCCGGACCGCCGGCGCCACCCGTCCCTCCCGGAGCACCACCTTGCCGCCGGTGCGGAGATCGCAGGCCACCGCGGCGAAGGGAAGCTTGAGCTGGTCAAAGGTGAGATCCCCCACGTGGCCCAGGATGAACCGCTCCAGCCCCTCCGCGTCCAGGAGCCCGTCCCGCCGGAGCCGGAGCCGCACGAGCCCCCGCCACTGCAGCCGGTTGGCCAGCCGCTCCATCTGCCAGGGATCCAGGCCGGCGGCGAAGAGCGCCCCCACCAGGCTGCCCGCGGACGTGCCGGCGATGCAGTGGATAGGCACCCCAGCCTCCGCCAAAGCTTGGAGCACCCCCACATGGGCGATCCCCCGGGCCACCCCACCCCCCAGCGCCAGTCCCACCTTCCGGACGGCCACCGCCTCACCTCCCGGCTCCTCCCGCGCCCGGCCCCCGGCCGGCGCGGGCCCCGATTCGTTTCCAGTATGGTGAAGAACCGACCACTTTATGCCGGGCCTGCAATCGCTATGTTCCAGTCTGGGATCGCCATACTTCCAACCTGCGATCGCCATGCATAGGCCTGCGGCCGCCACGTTACGGGCTTGCGATGGCCCTGCTCCTCCGCCAGTTCCTGCCCCAGCCTATGCCCCTGGCGAGCCCGGGGACCGTGAGCCGCTGGGAACCTACGGGAACCTCCACCGGGGCGACGGCCGTCCCTTCTTGCAGAACGGCGCCCGGGGAAAGGAGCGCAAGGTGACCCATGATGACAAAGAAGCGGGTATCGCATCTCCTGACTCTCTTCCTCCTGGCGGGGCTGGCGGGGTGCACCGCCGCCGGGCCGGCCGCCTCCGGCCCGGAAGCCTCTGGGCCGGCAGCTTCCAGCCCGGCAGCCTCCGGCCTTGCGGGCCAGCCGGCGACCTGCACCACCCCCGACGGGTTCGCCGTGCAGGTGACGGGCTTCCGCCCGACCGGCATCGACATCGAGCTGCGCTTCCCGGAGGGTTACGACGCCACCCGCGCCGGGGTGACCGTCGCGGCCACCCACTGGCAGTTTGCCGTCAACTCCGGGGCTTATAAGTCCCCCATCCACTACCTCTTCGCCCTCCAGCCCAAGGGTGCGGCGGAGGACTCCGGGGCAGCCGCCGGTCCTACGGCTCCTCCCGACACCGCTGCCGTCACGGTGCAGCGGATCCGGACCGCCTCCAGAGCCGACGCCACCGTACGCTTCACCCTGCAGGTGGACGAGCAGGGGGTTGCCGTGACCGACTGCCGGTAACCCGACTGCCGGTAAGTTGCCACCCAATCCAGCCAACGAAAAGGCAGCCAGCGCACTGCTGGCTGCCTTCTCTTGTGAGGGTTGTATCAGGAGGCCGGAGCGCCTCAGGGCCGGAAGCCGAGCTCCACCTCCCAGGGGCCCCCCGGAACCTCCGGGAGGGGTCCGAGCCGGTAGATGAGGGGCACCCGGCGCGGCGCGGCCCCGAAGGTGACCAGCACCCGGCCGGAGGGGACGTCCACCTGCACCTTCCGGAGGGGCAGCGGCTCCGTCCCGGCCAGGAGGGTCCCAGCCAGGTCGCCGGTCTCCAGCCGATCCAGAGAGCCGATGCCGGTCAGGCTGTACCGCACCTGGGTCTCGTGCCGGCTGTACCGGACCGAGTGGACCCGGAGGGTGACCCCGTCCCGGGTCACCGCCCGCTCCACGGGCACCTCGTCCCCGGCGCCCTGGAGAAGCTGCACCAGCCCGCCGACCACTGGCAGCCCTTCGAGGGTCCGGCTCTCCGGCAGGGAGCTCACGAGGAGGAGGGCTACCGCCACCGCGGCCGCGGCGGTGGCCAGGGTCCGCCACCACTCCGCCCGCCCATGCTGAAAGCCCAGGGCCTCCTCGGCCTCTGCCCCGGTTCGGGCACCGGCCATCCGGACCGCCCGCCGGAGCTCCGCCTCCAGCCCTGGCGGAGCGGTGCCCGCATCCACCCAGGCCCGCAGTTCCCTCGCGATCCGCTCCTGGAGGCGCTCCACGGCCTTCATCTCCTCGATGCAGGCTGCGCAATGCGCCAGATGCTCCGCCACCAGGCGGGAGGCGGACTCGTCCAGCTCCCCCGCCAGGTAGGCAGGGAGTTCGACCCGTACCCTCTCGCAGGTCACAGCGCGCCCCTCCGTTCGGCGTCGGCTTCCGTCAAGGCGCTCCGGAGCTGCTTGAGCGCGGTGTGGAGCCGGGACTTCACCGTCCCCAGGGGGATGTCCAGGGTCCTGGCGATGTCCTCCAGGGAGAGATCGGCCAGGAACCGGAGCACCACCACCGACCGGTAGTGCTCCGGGAGCCGGCGGACCGCCTCCCAGACCTCGCCGTGTTCGGGGATGACCCCCGCGGGCTCCGGCCGGTAGTCCTCCGGCCGCTCCACCGGGATCACCCGGGCCCGGCGCCGGAGGATCTGGGTGCACTGGTTGATCAGGATCCGGCGGATCCATCCGGGGAAGGCAGCCTCCCCGCCCTTGAGCTGGGAGAACGCCCGGTAGGCCCGGATGACCGCCTCCTGCAGAGCGTCCCGGGCATCGGCCTCGTTGCCCAGGATGGCCCAGGCCGTGCGGTACAGCTTACCCTGCTCGGGCCGGAGCAGTTCGAAGAACCGTTCCTCTTCGGCGGCCGGCCTGCCCCTCATCCTCCGTCCAACCTCCCCGCATCCCCCGCCCCAGGGGTGATCCCCTGGCCGCTTTCCGTCGAGCCACTCCTTACAGTAAGACTCCGGGACCCGGCCGGAAGGTTCGGCCGGGTCCCGGAGCACCGCCTACATCCGCTCCGGGGCGCTGACCCCCATCAGCCCGAGGACGTTCCGGATCACCACCCGGGTGGCGTCCGCCAGCACCAGCCGGGCCCGGGTCAGCTCCTCGTTCTCCGCGCCCAGCACCCGGCAACGGTTGTAGAAAGCGTGGAAGAGGGCCGCGACGTCCATCACGTACCGGGCGAGCCGGTGGGGCTCCCGGCTCTCCGCGGCCTGGATGATCTCCTCCGGCAGCTCGGCGATCTTCTTGAGCAGGTCCAGCTCCGCCGGGTCCTGGAGCACCTCCAGCCGGACGGAGGTGGCATCGGGCACCTGGTACCCGGCCTCCTCCGCCTGCCGCAGCAGGCTGCAGATCCGGGCGTGGGCGTACTGGACGTAGTAGACCGGGTTCTCCTGGCTGGCCAGGTTGGCCAGGTTCAGGTCGAAGTCCATATGGGTGTCCAGGGAGCGCATCAGGAAGAAGAACCGGGCGGCGTCGACGGAGACCTCCTCCAGGAGGTCCGCCAGCTCGACGATGTTCCCCTGGCGCTTGGACATCTTGTACTCCTGGCCGTCCTTCACCAGCCGCACCAGCTGGGTAAAGAGCAGCTCCAGGGACTCCGGCGGCCGGCCCAGGCACTGGACCATCGCCTTCATCCGGCCCTGGTAGCCGTGGTGGTCCTGGCCCAGGATGTTGATCAGCAGGTCGTAGCCCCGCTCGTACTTGTTCAGGTGGTAGGCCGCGTCGGCCGCGAAGTAGGTGTACTCCCCGTCGCTCTTCACCAGCACCCGGTCCTTGTCGTCCCCGTACTTGGTGGTCCGCATCCAGACCGCGCCGTCAGCCTCGTAGGCCTCGCCCATCTCCTTGAGCCGCTGGACGAGGGCCTCCACCGCACCGCTCTCCCGGAGCTTGCGCTCGGAGAACCAGTTGTCAAAGACCACCCCGTAGCGCCGGAGGACCTCCTCCTGGCCCGCCCGGAAGTACTCCGGCGCCCACCGCTCGAGGAAGGCCAGCCGCTCCTCCTCCGGCTTCTGCAGGAAATCCGGGTACTGCTTGAGGAGCTCCCGGGCGCAGTCGATCACGTACTCCGCGGGGTACTCCCCGGTGAACTCCACCGGCTCACCGGCCAGCTGCCGGGCCCGGAGGTCGACGGCCCGGGCCAGGGCCTTCACCTGGTTGCCCGCGTCGTTGACGTAGAACTCGGTGTCGCACCGGTAGCCAGCCCAGTTGAGAAGCCGGGCCAGGGTCGACCCCACCGCGCCGGCCCGGGCCTGGACCAGCACCACCGGGCCGGTGGGGTTGGCGCTGATGTACTCCAGGAGCACCCGCTTCCCCTGGCCGTGGTCGGACTTGCCGTAATTCTCCCCTTCCCGCTGGACCGCCACCAGGACCTGGTGCAGCCAGCCCGGCTTCAGGAAGAAGTTCAGGAACCCCGGGCCGGCCACCTCCACCCGCTCGGCCCAGGTCCCCTCGAGGTTCAGGTGGCGCAGGATCGCCTCGGCCACCGCCCGGGGCGGCTTCCGCTCCCCCCGGGCCATGACCAGGGCCAGATTGGTGGCGAGATCTCCGTGGGCCTTCTCCTTGGGCGCCTCCAGGTGGATCGTCTCCGGGGCCGGGCCGCTCAAGTCCCCCGCCTGGACCGCCGCGGCGACCGCCGCCCGGAGGGCCGCCCGGATCTGGTTCTGCACCTCCTGAATGACCCGCACGCCGAGCACCTCTCCTGTCGCAGGGCTTGTCGTTATAGCTGAAAATTTTACCAGACCTCAGCGGGCGAAGGCAAGGAGGGCTTCCCGGATAAGCAGGGCCCCCAGGACCACCGTCCGGTCGCTGGGATCCAGGTTGGGGGCCACCTCCACCACGTCAAACCCCACGACGTTGAGCCCCCGCATCGCGTGGATGGCCGCCAGCATCTCCCGGCTGCTGACGCCGCCGGGCTCCGGGGTGCCGGTACCGGGGGCGTAGGCCGGGTCCATCACGTCGATGTCGACGGTGACGTAGACCGGCCGGCCCTCCAGTTCCGAGAGCACCTTCCGGAGGGGCCCCAGGACCTCGTGGGGGTAGAGCCGGCAGTGGCGCCGGCCGAAGTCGTACTCCTCCCGGGTGCCGGACCGGATTCCGAACTGGAAGAGGTGTCCGGGCCGCACCCCCGCCTCCAGGCAGCGCCGCATGACGCAGGCGTGGGAGAGGGGGTTGCCCAGGTACTCCTCCCGGAGGTCCGCATGGGCGTCAAACTGGAGGAGCACCAGGTCCGGGTACCGCTCCAGGAGCGCCTGGACCACCGGGAGGGTCACCAGGTGCTCCCCGCCCAGCACAAAGGGGAGCTTGCCGTCCGCGACCACCCGCCGGGCCACCTGGAGCGCCCGGTCCAGGGTGGTCCTGGGGTCGCCGAAGACCACCGCGACGTCCCCCAGGTCGCAGAAGGCCACCTCCTCGAGGCTCGCCTCCTGGTGGTAGCTGAACTCCTCCAGGCCGTAGCTCGCCTCCCGGATCCGGCCGGGGCCGAACCGGGTGCCGGGCCGGTAGGAGGTGGTGAAATCCATGGGGATGCCAAACAGGACGGCCCGCGCCTCGCTATAGGAGTCGCGGGCTCCCATGTACCGGTCCAGCCGCTCCAGGGGCAGATCCAGAGGCAGCTCCCGGCTCACGCCTTCTCCTCCTTGTCCGCCGTACCGTCCAGGGCTCCGGCGGTCTTCTCCGGCCCCATCCCCGGCAGCCCCACGGGCAGGTCGATGCCCTTCTCCATCGCCGCCTTCTGGGCGTCCCAGGTCAAGTTCCGGGCAAACCGGGGCAGGTGGAAGGCCATCCGATGGTACTCCGGGTCGTAGTACTTGGTCTCCAGGTTGAGCTTCTCGAAGCGGGTCCGCACATCCACCGTCCGGGGGTCGTGCTTCTTGGAGCCCAGGGTGATGCTCCAGAACCCCGTGGGGTAGGTGGGAACCGCCGCCCAGTAGAGGGTGGTGATGGGGAAGACCTCCCCGACCCGGCGCTGGACATCCCGGATGAACTGGGGGTTGACAAAGGGGCTCTCGGTCTGGGCCACGAAGAGGCCGTCCTCCGTGAGGGCCTCGTAGACCGACCGGTAGAAGGCCTTGGCGTACAGCCCCACCGCCGGGCCGATGGGGTCCGTGCTGTCGACGATGATCACGTCAAAGGCGTTCTTGTGCTTCTGGACGAACTCGATGCCGTCCCCGATCATGATCTTGCACCGGGGATCGTCCAGGGCGTGGCTGATGGAAGGTAGGTACTCCTTGCAGACCGCGATGACCCGCTCGTCGATCTCCGCCAGGATGGCCTCTTCCACCGTCGGATGCTTCAGTACCTCGCGGATGACCCCTCCGTCGCCGCCGCCCACCACCAGCACCCGCCGGGGGTTGGGGTGGGTGAAGAGGGGCACGTGGGCCATCATCTCGTGGTAGACAAACTCGTCCACCTCAGTGGTCATGATGCACCCGTCCAGGACCAGCATCCGGCCGAACTGGTAGGTGTCCACCAGCAGCAGATCCTGGTACTTGGTCTGCTCCCGGTGCAGCGCCGTCTTCAGCCGGAGGGACAGGGCCATGTTGTCCGTCTGCTTTTCGGTGAACCACAGATCGATCTCGCTCACGCTCACAACCTCCTCGGGCACGACGGAAGGGCCAAGCCAAAACGAGTATACCAAACTGAGGGGCAAACGCAACCGCACGGCGCTGGACAAAGGACCGGCGGCGCGGGTTTTCCGCCCTCCGGCCGGTTGCAGCCTCCTGCCGCTGATGTTATAATTTGCTGCAACATCGCCGAGAATATCGGCCATACCAACGGCCCAAAGCGATGACCGGGCGAGTAGCCGGGTCCCCCTGCCCCCAGAGAGCCGGACCGCGGCTGGAAGTCCGGCGGCAGGCCCCGGTGAAGAACCCCCGGGAGCGCGGCGCCGAACCGGGTGCGGCCCGTCATAGGCGTCGCCGGTACCCGCCGTTACCGGGTCGAGCGGCCGCCGGCCGGGGCAGGACCCCGACCGGTCCGGCAAGAAGGGTGGCACCGCGAGCTTCCAGGCTCGTCCCTTACGGGACGAGCCTTTGTGTTTTGCTTTGACACCTTTCGGCAAGGAGGAGCCGATGTCATGGCTGTGCAGACTTCCACCCGGGTCCTCACCCGGGATCTGCCCCAGCACCTGGGGGCGGTGGTCACCCTCATGGGATGGGTCCACCGCTGCCGCCACCTGGGAAAGCTCGCCTTCCTCATCCTCCGGGACCGGTCCGGGCTGGCCCAGGCGGTACTGGAAGGGGAACTGGCCGCCCGGCCCCTGCCGGAGGAGAGCGTCGTCGCCGTCACCGGCCCGGTGGCGCTGGAGCCCCGGGCCCCCGGCGGCGTCGAGATCCGGGTCACCCAGCTTCGGGTGCTGGCCGAGCCCACCCGCCCCCTGCCCTTCGAACTCCACCGGAAGGAGGTCCGGGCCGGGCTGGAGGTGGTGCTGGAGCACCGGGCCTTCGGCCTCCGGCACCCCAAGCTCGGGGCGGTGCTCCGGGTCCAGGCGGAGCTGGTCCACGCCTTCCGGGAGTACCTCCGGGACCAGGGGTTCCTGGAGGTCCGCACCCCGAAGATCGTCGCCACCGGCACCGAGGGCGGCGCAAGCCTCTTCCCGGTCCAGTACTTCGACCGTCCGGCGTACCTGGCCCAGTCTCCCCAGCTCTACAAGCAGATGCTGGTGGGGGCCGGCTACGAGCGGGTCTTTGAGGTGGGGCCCGCTTATCGGGCCGAGGACAGCCACACCACCCGGCACCTGGCGGAGTTCACCAGCCTGGACGTGGAGATGGCCTTCGTCGAGTCCGAAGAGGAGCTGATGGACCTGGAGACCGCGCTCTTGCGCCACATGTTCCGGGCGGTGGCGGAGCGGGCCGGGGAGTGCCTCGCCCTCTGGAGGGCCGAGCCTCCGGAGGTCCCCGACCGCATCGAGCGGATTCCGGTCCGGGAGGCCCGGGAGATCCTCCTCCGGCGGTACCGGAAACTCACGCCGGAAGGGGACCTGGACACCGAGGGGGAGCGGCTCATCTGCCGGTACGTCGCCGAGGCGGGGAAGGGCAGCTTCGTCTTCATCACCCAGTACCCCGAATCCAGCCGGCCCTTCTACGCCTGCCCGGACCCGGACCGGCCGGGGCTCACCCGGACCTTTGATCTCCTGATGAACGGCACCGAGATCACCTCCGGCGGCCTCCGGATCCACGACCCGGCGCTGCTGGTGGCCGCCATGCGGAAGCGGGGCCTGCAGCCGGAGCACTTCGCCCCCTACCTGGAGGTCTTCGAGCTGGGGATGCCGCCCCACGGGGGCTTCGCCATCGGCGCGGAGCGGCTGACGGCCCTCATCCTGGGACTTGCGAACGCCAAGGAGGCCGCGGCCTTCCCCCGGGACCGGTCCCGCCTCACGCCGTGAGGGGAACCCGGTCCGCCTCTACCCGGCCCGGCCGGCCAGGGTGACCGGTACGGTGAACTCCTGGACCTCGCCGCCCCGAATCCGCCGGACCCGGAGCTGGACCGTCTGGCCGGGCTGGTAGTTGCCCAGGACCACCATCAGCTCCCCCAGTCGGTTCACCGGCTTGCCGTCAACGCTGAGGATGATGTCCCAGTCCTCGAGCCCCGCCCGGTCCGCAGGCCCGCCGGGGACCACCTCCACCACCAGCCCCTCGCCGGTGTAGCCGGTGCTCCACTGCTGCTGCGCCCGGGTGGCAAAGGCCCGGATGCCCAGGATCGGCCGGACCACTTCCCCGTGGGCCACCAGCTGGGCGATGATCGGCCGGGCGAAGTTGACCGGGATGGCAAAGCCGAGGCCCTCGACCCCCTCCCGGGCCACCTTGGCGGAGTTGATGCCGATCACCTGGCCCGCGGCGTTCACCAGCGCCCCGCCGGAGTTGCCCGGGTTGATGGCCGCGTCGGTCTGGATCACCTGCAGGGTGCTCTCCACCCCGTCCTCGGTCTCGATGGGCAGCTCCCGATTGAGGCCGCTGATGATCCCTGCGGTGACGCTTCGGGCAAAGTCCAGCCCCAGGGGGTTGCCGATGGCGATGGCCAGGTCCCCGACCTTCACCTGGTCCGAGTCGCCAAACTCCGCCTGGGCCGGCAGCACCCCCTCCCGGACCCGTACCACCGCGAGGTCCGTGAGGGAATCGGCCCCCACCAGCTCCGCCTCCAGGGTCTGGTCGTCCGCGGTCTTCACCAGAAGCCGCTGGTAGGGGCGCAGTTGCCGGTCCACCTCCACCACGTGGGCGTTGGTGACAATGAGCCCCTGGGCCCGGTCAAAGACCACGCCCGAGCCGGTGCCCACCTCCCGGTATCCCCGGCGCTGCTGCACCTGGTTGACGATCCCCACCACCGCCGGCCCCACCTTGCTCGCGGCCTCGCTGATGGCGGAGGTGAACTCCACCCGCACCTGGGCCGTGGGGAGGCCCGGGTGGCTCCCCCCGGGGGCCCCGCCGGACCCGGCGCCACCGGTCCCCCCTGCCGGGTCGGCGGTCGGGGTGCCGGGACCCGGGGCAGGGGCCCCCGTTCCGGCGCTGCTGCCCACAGGAACCCCGGTGGCGGCGATCCGGGCCAGGGCCCGGTCCGCACCCCACCGGGCCCCCAGCGCGCCGCCGATCAGGCTGCTGATCAGGGCCGCGGCCAGGACGCCTCCCCACCCCGGCCCCCGGTCCCGCCGGGGCGCGGGGCTGGGCGGCCGCACCAGCGGCTCCGGGCTCTGGGCCTCCCGGCCGGGCCAGCCCCCCGCCCAGTCGTCATCCCACACCGACATGGCCGATCACCTCGCTGTCGGCCACCATTGTACCGCATCGCCGCCCCGGCCCCGGCTCCGCCGGCCCGGGGTGGGGATCCGCCCCACCCCGGGTGGGGAGCCATCCACCACCCCGGGATCCGCCCCACAGCCCCCGGGATCCGCCCTACTCCCCGCCCGCGATCGGGCCCGGCCCCTCCCTGGGGAGGGGCCGGGGCTCCGGGGCCGCTTCCTCAGCCGCCTCAGCTCTCCGGCTGCACCCGCCGGACCCGTACCTCCTCGCCGGTCCGGGCGTCGACGTAGATCTCGTACCGGTCCGCCGGCCCCCGGGCCAGCACCCGGTAGGCCAGGGCCTCCCCGTCCTGGTCCGTCTCCGTCACCCCCAGCCGGATCTCTTCCACCGTCAGGCCCGGGGCGAGGCGGGACCGGACCTCCGCCTCGGTGAGCGCCGGCCGCCCCGGCGACCGGGGCCGCCGCCTGAGCCAGTGCTCCCGGGCGTCGTAGCCGAGGATCTCGCCGTTGTCCCGGGCGACCCGGACCTTCAGCCGCTGGTGGAAGATAGGCAGGCCGTCTTCCACCGGCACGAAGACCGCCACCGCCACCCCGCCCGCATCGCCGTACTCGTCGTAGTCTACCTCCACCACCGGGTCAAAGCCGTTCTTGGCCAGGAACTGCCGGGCCCGGTCCAGCACCGCCTCCCGGTCCAGGGCGACCTCCTTCACCTCCCGGCCGTCCAGCACCTCCAGCACGTGGCCGCCCTCCTGGGTGACCGCGACGGTCACCGGCACGCCGCTGGTCTTGGTGTAGCTCACCAGGTAGACCGGCACCGCCCCCGGGACCAGGGTCGGTGGCTGCGGCTGGGTGGTCGGGGGCAGGTCCAGGAACCGGACCGCGATCCGGACCGCCTCCTCGGGAGGGATCCGGGGCCCAAGGTCCGAGACCGCCCGGTCGCTGGGCGCCGTCGCCGGGGCGTTGGCCGACTCTTCCCCGGGGGGAGGCTGCAGCCCCCTCTCGATGGCAGAGAAGCCGTCCAGGATCGGCGTGCGGCCGTCGCCGTCCGCGGTGAGCATGGTGGCCCGCTCCGTATCCGCCCAGCGGATCCGCCCGCCGGCTACCACCGTCGCCAGCTTGTTCAGCTCGCCGTTGAGCGCCCTGGCCTGCTGGTAAAGCTCCTGCAAAGCCCGCCGGTCCTCCGGGGTGGCGGCCTCGCCCCGCTCGGCCCGGAGGTCCAGCCGGTCCGCGGTGTCGAAGAGCCGGTTGAGGAACTGATGGGTCTGCTCCAGCTTCACGTTCAGCAGGGGCAGGCCCGCCAAGTCCTCCACCGCGCCGCTGGTGAAGACCTTCAGGTCGCTCATCTGCCGGGCCAGCAGCCGGGCCGATCCGGTGGCCAGGCTGACCGCAAGCTGCTCCTCGATGCTCGCCATGGACTGCTGCAGCCGGTGAAAGGCCTGCTGGTAGGTGTTCTCAGCCCTGAGCGCCAGCTGCACCCGCTGCCGGTGCTGGGTGTATCCCCAGGCCAGCGCGCCCACCAGAGCCAGGGCCAGCACCGCGATGGGCCAGTTCCGCACGCCGTTCCCTCCTGCCAAGGGTTCCCTCCCCCACGGGTTACCGGGCGAAGATGTGCTTGCCGATCTGCCGGACCTGGGGCCGGGACCAGATGTACTTGTTCTTTGTCTTGTCCGGGGCAAAGAAGAAGACCGCGCCGTAGCTGGGGTCCCACCCGTTCAGGGCGTCCCGGGCGGCCCGGAAGCACTCCTGGGTGGTCCCCCGGTAGATCTCGCCGTTGGCGACGGACTCAAAGGCCAGCGGCTGGTAGACCACCCCGGCGACGGTGTTGGGGAACCGGCGGTCATCCACCCGGTTGAGGATCACCGCGGCCACCGCCACCTTCCCCTCGTATGGCTCGCCCCGGGCCTCGCCGCAGACCACCTGGGCCAGCAGGTTCAGGTTGTCCGCCTGCCACCGGCCCGCTCCTTCCGCCTCCGGGCGCCCAGGCCAGCCGGAGACCAGGATGCCGCCGGCCACGAGAAGGCCGAGGGCCGCCACGAGCCACCACCGGACCCGCCGCCTGCCCCCACCCATCGGCACCAACTCCCTACTCTCCCGGAGATCCCTGCACCCCCTAGTCTGACCTGCCAGGAAGCCCGGCTATGCGAGGTGCGTCCGGGCCAGGGCGCTGGCGCCCAGGTGGGCCAGGGCACGGCCCCCCGGGCGCGGGCCGGCCCCGGGGCATCCCCCGGGGCCGGTCAGTTCCGCCGGGCCCGCGGCTCCGTCCGGAGCCGGTAGGTGACCAGTTCGCCGGTGGCCAGGGTGAGGGCCAGGAGCCCGGGGGCCACCGCGGGCGGCTGGCAGATGGGAGCTTCCGGCTCCAGCCGCCAGCACTCCTCGCCCCGGTCCAGGCGCCAGGCCCGCAGGGCCCCGGCCCCGGTGACGGTCAGGGCGAGCCGCCCCGCCACCGCCACCCAGCGGCCCTGCGCTTCCGCCTCCCCCGCCCCGTCCGCCGCCGGGGCCTCTGCCACCGGCCCGTCCGCCGCTGGGCCGTCCCACCGCCCGGTGTAGGCGCCGGTGTAGAGATCCACCGTGGCCGCGGGGTAGACCAGGCTCTCTTCCCAGACCGCCGGCGCCGCCTCCTCCGGCACCTCCCACACTCGGGCGCCGGTGCAGGGGTCGTAGGCCCGGCCCCCCACCAGCACCAGCAGCTCCCCGTAGACCGGCGGCCGGGGCGGCCCCGGATCCCGGGCCTGCCAGAGGGGCTCCCCGGTCTCCGCGGCCAGGGCCCAGAGCACCCCGTCCTGGGTCGCGGCGAGGACCCGGCCGTCCCCCGCCGCCGGCGGCCCCGCCAGGGGCGCCCCCAGGTCCCGGCACCAGACCCGGACGCCGGTCTTCGGCTCCAGCGCGGCCACCTGCCCCGGGCCGCAGCCGACGCAGAGGAGATTCCCCGCCAACCCGGCCGCGGTCACCTCGCCCCCCAGGTCCGTCCGCCAGACCAGGGTACCCCGCTGGGCGTCCAGGGCAGCAACCCAGCCCTCGGGGCTGCTCAGGTAGACCAGCCCGTCGAAGACCGCCGGAGCCGCCAATCGGGTCCCCTCCGCCGGGGCCGTCAGCCCGGGGAACTGCCACAGGGCCCGTCCCCGCTGCCGGTCCAGGGCGTAGTACCGCCCGTCCCCCAGGCCGGCGTACACCCGGTCGTACCGGATGACCGGCGGGGACGGGCAGCACCCCCCGGGCTCCGCCGGGGCAAAGCGCCAGCCGGGTTGGGGCGGCCCCAGGGGGTGGAGGGGGCTGTGGCCCGACCGGCCCGGGGTCCGGCCCACCATGGGCCACTCGTCCCCGGTGCCGGGGGCCTCCGGGATCACCAGCTGCTGGCCCGGGAGGATGAACTCCGGATGGGCCAGCTGGTTGGCCCGGAGAATCTCCGGCACCGTGGTGCCAAACCGCCGGGCGAGGTCCAGGGCCGTCTCCCCGGGGCGCACCAGGTGGAGGATGCCCCCCGGCGGCGGCACCGGCACCGCGCCGGGGCGGGGGATCACCAGGGCCTGGCCGGGGACGATCCCGTTGGGGTCCGTCAGCCGGTTGGCCGCCACAATCGCGTGGACCGTCGTCTGGTACCGCTGCGCGATGTGGTACAAGGTCTCCCCCCGCTGCACGAAATAGAAAACCACCCTCCGCCGACCTCCAGGCTTTTGTGCCCATCCTACGCCGCCGGGCCGGCGGCGGTGCCCCAGAGAGGGGCTGCGGCCGCTCGCAGGCGGCGCATAGCGGCCCTCGGGAGCCCCCCGGCCGGTACCAGTGCTGCATAGCGGCCCCGGGAGCGCCCCGGCCGGCACCGGCTCCCGGGGCCCCCGCCCCCGCCGCGCCGGAGCTGGCCACCGGTGGACCCGCGGGTTGTGGACAACCGTGGGCAAAACCCTGTGGATAACCTGTGGAATTTGTGCACTCCCTGTTGACAAACGGTTTATACCCAGCATGGAAGGCTGCAGGGCCGGGGGTGACCCCCGGCCCTGCAGTCCCTTTTGTCTCCCGCCCAAAGGGCCTGCGGCACCGTCCGGCTCCGGCTGCCCGGCCCCGGCCCGCCCTCAGGGCCGGTTGGCCACCACCCGGATCCGCTGGATGGTGGGGTCCTCCGGCCCCTGGACCGGATAGCCCAGTTCCAGGTGCTCGTAGATGTACGCGATGTTCTCCGCGGTGATGACCTCCCCCGGCGCCAGGACCGGAATCCCGGGGGGATAGATGATGACGAACTCCGCGGCGATCCGCCCCTCCGCCTCCAGGAGCGGGACCGACTCGCTGGGAGCGTAGAAGGCGTCCCGGGGCAGCATCGCCAGCTCCGGGAACTCGGGGAGCTTCACCCGCACCTGGTTGGCCGGCCGGCTGCGGTAGTACCGCTCGGCGATGGTGCGGAGGGCGTTGATCAGAATGTTGATCTCATCCTCCGTGTCCCCGAAGGATACGATGCAGAGGATGTTGTACAGGTCGCTCAGCTCGATCTCGATGTTGAACTCTTCCCGGAGGATCTGCTCCACCTCGGCCCCCGTGAGCCCCAGCTCCTTGACGGAGATGGTCAGCTTGGTGGGGTCGAAGTCGAACCGGGCGGAGCTGAAGCCGATGATCTCCGGCCCGAAGCAGTACAGCCCCGGGATCTTGTTGATCTCCTGCCGGGCGTAGTTGGCCAGTTGCCGGGCCCGCTCGATGAGTTCCCGGCCCCGGGTCGCGAGGTGCTTCCGGGCCACATCCAGCGAGGCCAGCAGCAGGTAGGAGGTGCTGGTGGTCTGGAGCATGGAGAGCACCGCCTGCACCCGGCCGACGTTCACCAGCCCCTCCCGGACGTTCAGCACCGAGGACTGGGTGAGGGACCCGCCAAGCTTGTGGACGCTGGTCGCCGACATGTCGGCTCCGGCCTGCATGGCGGAGAGGGGCATCTGCTCGTGGAAGTGGATGTGGACCCCGTGGGCCTCGTCCACCAGCACCGGCACCCCCCGGGCATGGGCCACCTCCACGATGGACTTCAGGTCCGCGGCCACCCCGTAGTAGGTGGGGTTGATCACCAGCACCGCCCGGGCCTCCGGGTGGGCGTCCAGGGCCGCCACCACCGTCTCGACGCTCACCCCGTGGGCGATGCCCAGGTTGTAGTCCACATCCGGGGCCATGTAGACCGGCCGGGCCCCCGCCAGGACGATGGCGCTCATGACGCTCTTGTGCACATTCCGGGGCACCAGGATGGTCTCGCCGGGCCCCACCACGGAAAGGATCATGGCCATGATTGCCCCGCTGGTGCCCTGGACGGAGAAGAAGGTGTAGTCCGCGCCGAAGGCCTCCGCCGCGAGCTCCTGGGCCTGTTTGATGATCCCGTGGGGATTGTGCAGGTCGTCGAGCGGTGCGATGTTAATGAGGTCGATGGCCAGCGCGTTGTCGCCGATGTACCGCCGGAACTCCGGGGCCATCCCGGCGCCCTTCTTGTGCCCTGGGATATGGAACTGCACGGGATTCCGGGCGGCATGGGCCAACAGCCCGGTGAACAGCGGGGTATCGTACTGGCTCATGGCCACACCCCCGGGTGGGATGATCCGCTGGATAATAACGAAGTTGAGTATAGCACGTCCGCGGGCTCTGTAAAGGGGCAAGAGGCCGACTCACCGGTGGTACGGCTCCCCGGCCGCGATCTTGAACCCCCGGTAGATCTGTTCCAGCAGCAAGAGCGGCACCATCTGGTGCGGGAAGGTCATCGGCCCGAGGGAGAGCCGCAGCCGGGCCCGCTCCAGGACCGTCGGCGCGAGGCCCGTGGTGCCGCCGATGGCAAAGGCCAGGCTCGAATCCCCCCGGAGGGCCCGCTCCTGCAGCCACCGGCTGAACTCCTCCGAGGAGAGCTGCCGCCCCCGGATGTCCAGGGCCACCAGGTACTCGTGGTCCCCCAGGGCCCGGAGGAGCCGCTCCCCCTCCCGCTCCCGGACCCGGGCCAGCTCCCCGGGGCTGGCCCCTTCCGGCACCGGCTCATCCTGAAGCTGAACCATCTCCACCCGGGCGTAGGGCCGGAGCCGCTTCAGGTACTCCGCGGCCCCCTCCTGCAGGTACCGTTCCCGCACCTTCCCGGCGATCAGAATCCGGATGCGCACCCTCCCCGCCCCCGTCCCACCGATGGCGGCGGGGGCGGCACCGCCGCCCCCGCCGAGGAAGACCTACTAGTCGATCCGCTCGATCTCGGCCCCCAACTGGTTCAGCCGGCCGGGCAGATCGTCGTAACCCCGCTCCACGTGCTCGATGCCGCTGACGATGGTCACCCCTTCTGCCGCCAACCCGGCCAGCACCAGGGCCGCGCCGGCCCGGATGTCGGTCGCCTCCACCGGCACCCCGGTCAGCCGCTCCACCCCCTGGATCCACGCGGTCCGGCCCTCCACCCGGATCCGGGCCCCCATCCGGACCAGGTCCGGGACATACCGGAACCGGTCCTCGTAGAGGGTCTCGGTCACGTGGCTCTCCCCTTCCGCCAGGGAGAGGAAGGCGGTCATCTGGGACTGGGCGTCGGTGGGGAAGCCGGGGTAAGGCAGGGTGGTGACCGGGATCCCCCGGGGCCGGCGCTTCACCGTCACCCGGACGCTGTCGCCGTTCTCCTCCACCTCCACCCCGGCCTCCCGGAGTTTGGCGATCACCGGGCCCAGGTGCAGGGGAATGACGTTCTCCACCCGGACGTCCCCCCAGGTGATCGCCCCGGCCAACATGAAGGTCGCGGCCTCGATGTCGTCAGGAATGACGCAGTGCCGGCGCCCCTCGAGGAACCGGCCGCCCCGGATGCGGATGGTGTCGGTGCCGGCCCCGTGGATCTGGGCCCCACAGGCGTTCAGGAAGTTGGCCACGTCCACCACGTGGGGCTCCCGGGCCGCGTTGTGGAGCACCGTGGTCCCCTCGGCCCGCACCGCGACCAGCATGGTGTGGATGGTGGCCCCGACGCTCACCAGGTCGAAGTAGATGCTGGTCCCCCGGAGCCGGTCCGCCCGGGCCTTGAGGACCCCCCGTTCCATCCAGACCTCCGCACCCAGGGCCGTCAGCGCCTTGATGTGCTGATCCACCGGGCGCTGGCCGATCTTGTCCCCGCCGGGCAGGGGCACTTCCGCCCGGCCGAAGAGGCCCAACTGCACCCCGAGCAGGTAATAGGAGGCCCGGATCGCCCCGGCCAGATGGTGGGGGATCGGCGCCGGCCGGAGCCCCTCGGGGTTCACCGTCAGCCGGTGCTCGACGGGGTCGTACTCCGTCTGTACGCCCAGGATGTCTAACATCTCCCGGTAAATCTCCACGTCGCGGATGCGAGGGACGTTTTCCAGGACGCTGGTTCCCTCGGCCAACAGGGTGGCGGCGATGAGCGGCAGGGCGGCGTTCTTGCGGCCGTTGATCTTGACCGAACCGGTCAGCCGCCGCCCACCCCGGATGGCGTACTTGGGCACAGGCGCTTTCCTCCTCGAAAGACAAGGGCAGATGGAAATGTCAGACCCTGGTATTCTGCCCCCGATTGGCTCTTTCCTGCACGATTCCCCGACGCGATTGGCCTGGTCGATGGACCTGCTCGATGGCCTTGAACTCCGGTCGCTCCGGTCAGGGCGCCTCCACCTCTCCCGTGAAGGCGTTCACATAGTAAACCTCGCCGGCAGCGGTGAGGACCCGCCAGGCGGCATAGGTCTCCCAGGAACTGGCCGAGACCTGGGCCGGCGCGTAATACCCCAGTTCCACCCCGGCGAAGGTGGTCCCTTCCCGGGCGGAAAGGTTCACCTTCAGGTAGCCGGCCAGGCGCAGGAGAGCCTCGCCCGGGTCCAGCACCCCCTTGGGGTCCCCCCGAAAGCCCTCGGGGGTGGGGAAGAAGGCCGTCACTTCCTCGACCCCCTGCTGGCCCAGGAAGACCCGGAGGTAGCCGGCGAAGACGGGGACACCTTCGTATACCGGCACGTATTCTACCACGGCCCGGCCCGCTGGGGTATGGTAGATTCGCGCCATTCGCAGCATCCGCCCTGCCTGGAGCCCCGCCGTCCGGACAAAGGCCTCCGCGGCCTGCCGGAGCGCCCCCGGGCTCTCCAGCCGCACCGGGTCGCCCCAGGGCCGGCCGGGGCGGAACCGGACGGTGCCGTCAGGCTGGACCAGGACCGCCGGTGGCCGCCACCCAACGGGGGTGGACTCCGTCTCGGCCAGCCGGGCCAGCCGCTCCGTCAGTTCCTGGAGGGCCGCCGGCGCCGGGGGCGAGACCCGCAGGAAAGGCTGCACCCGGCCCGCCCGGGGCAGCGGGGCCTCCAGCCGAAACCCCTGGGCGGCGAGCTGGCTGCGGACCTCCCGTTCCCGAAACTGGCCGAGCCCCAGCTGGGTCATCGGCTGGCTGAAGGGCGGGAGCCAGAGGGCCAGGGCCAGGACCGCGTTCACCGCCGTAAAGGTCAGGAGGAGTAGCCGCCGGGCCTGCTGCCAGTCCACCGCTCCTCCCCCCTTCCGCCCCGCCGGGCCCCCGGATCCCGGCCCAGCCCGGCCGTTCCATACCCGTCACGGCAACACTTGACCGGATTCGGCATCCACCAGCACCGGGCCCTCCTCCCGGAAGGTAACCACCCAGACCGGCACCAGTCGCTGAAGGGTGGCGGGTTCCAGCCGCCAGGCCAGGTGGACCCGGTGCACCACCGCCGGCGACCGGGCCTCCCCGGCCAGGTGCCGGGAGCCGTGGGCCGCGGCCACCGCCGCCTCCGGCGGCACCAACTCCACCACCCGGTCGGTGTCACCGATCTCCAGGGTGTGGGCCGCGTAGAGGTAGGTGACCCGGCCCCCGGCGACGATGGCCTCCAGCAGCGGCCGGCCCCCGAGGACCGGCAGGCCGTCCCGGTAGAACCCGAAGAACAGCCGGCGCCGCCACCGGGTCTCCTCCACCCCGGTCAGCACCCCGGCCGCCGGCCAGAGGGACCGGCTGCCGGCAAACTCCAGGACCGCCGCCACCGCGTCCGGGAGGCCCGGCCCCGCCGCGGCCGGCTCCCGGGGCTGGGACTCGGTGTACTCCAGGGCGCCGGTGGAGTAGACCCGCAGTGCCCGCCGGCCGTCGGTGTAGATCCGGGCACCGCCGAGCTCCTCCACCTCCCGGACCACCGTCTGGTCCGGAAAGAAGAGGGGCAGCAGGCCCCGGGGATCCCCGGCCGGACGCCACCGGACCGCCGGCACCGGGCGGGACTGGCCCGGGCGGCCGTCCGGCACCAGGACCCAGGGGCCCACCCGCAGAGGCGCCGGTGCCCCGGGGTCCCGGATCGCCGCGGCCGCATCGCCGCCCACCGGCCCGCCGCCAGAGCCGTCCTGGCCGGGCTCCGGAGCGCCCTCCCCGGCCGGCCCGTCCCCTCCGGCCGCCAGGGGCTGGAGCCGCCGATAGGGGACCTTGTCCGGGCCGGTCAGCCCGGCAGCCAGTTCCTCCATCCCGGGCCGGGCCGCCTGCGGCAGGGAGAGCCGGAGCGCCCCCGCCGGCCCCACCAGGTAGAGCCCCCCCGGCTCCCCGAGGCCGATGACCAGCCGGTCCACCGGCGTAGCCGGCCAGAGGTCCGGCCGTAGCCGCCCCTCGAGCCAGGCCGGCTCCTGCCGGACCCAGAGCCCGGCCAGCTCCGCCGCGGGCAGCCGCAGGGGAAGGTCTGCCCCGACCGCCGGCTGGGCCTCCGCCGCCTCCAGCTCCAGGGAGCTGACCGGCGCGGGCCGCTCCGGCGTGGCCAGGGCCAGGCGGATCGCCTCCCGGAACCGCTGCCAGGCGACCGGGTACTCCGGGCCCCCCGGAGTGACGCCGCCGTATCCCCCCGTTTCGGTATAGGCCCAGATCAGCACCGGCTGCAACAGATCCGCCCGGGGAGCCGACTGGGCCGGGGTCACCGGCACCACCTGGGGGCGACTGGTGACGGGCAGCTCCGGGGTGAACCGGTAAGCGAGGAGCCCGCTCAGCACCAGGCTCGCCGCCACCTGCACCACCAGCAGGGCGTCGAGGCAGGCTTCCCGCCACCTCACGGGCCCACCCCCTCCGGCAGCGCCGCCTCATCCCCGTCCCAGCCGGACCCGTCCCCGGCCAGAGCCACCGGCACCGTGAAGGTGACCACCGTGCCTTTCCCCAGCTCGGAGTCGATGCCGATGCGCCCGCCCAGGGCCTCGACGATCTGCTTGGCGATGGCCATGCCAAGCCCCGTTCCGCCCAGGGTCCGGGACCGGGCCTTGTCCACCCGGTAGAACCGCTCGAAGATCCGGGGCAGGTCGTCCTTGGGAATGCCGATGCCGGTGTCCTGCACCTGCACCGCCAGGTAGCGCCCTGCCTCCTGGGCCGGCTCCGGAGCCTCTGCCCGTGCTCCCCCGGCCGTCGCGACCCCGGCCGGCCCCTGGGCAGCGGCCGGGCCTGCCGCCCCGGCCGGCACCGCCGCGGGGAAAAGCGCCTCCGCCGCGCCGACCCGGACGGTGATGGCGCCCCCCTCCGGAGTAAATTCGATCGCGTTGGCCAGGATGTTGAGGAGCACCTGGAGCAGCTTGTCCCGGTCCACCAGCACCGGGGGCAGGTCCCGGGGCCACTCCCGGTGGATCTGCAGCCGCTTGCGCTGCGCGGTCACCTCAAGCTTGGCCAGGGCCTCCTCCACCAGGGAGGGGAGGTCGTAGGGCTGGATATCCCAGCGGACCGTCCCCTGGTCGAGCTGGCTCAGGTGCAAGAGGTCCCGGACCAGCCGCACCATCCGGTCGGTCTCGCTCTCCACCACCCGGAGAAACCGCTGCCGCAGGTCCGGGTCCTCCGCGGCGCCGTCCAGCAGGGTCTCCACATAGCTCTTGACCGTGGTGAGGGGCGTCTTCAGCTCGTGGGAGACGTTGGCGACAAACTCCCGGCGCATCGCCTCGACCCGCTGCAGCTCCGTGATGTCGTGGAGGACCACCACCGCGCCCCCCAGGCTCCCCCGCTCCCGGAGGGGGGTGATGTGGGCCTGGAGCACCCGGTCCTGACCGGGCAGGTGCACCTGAAGCGAGGCGGTCTGCCCCTGGTCCAGGACCGCCTGCACCGCCAGGGCCAGCCCGGTGTTGGGCCAGAGTTCGTGGTGCTCCCGGCCCAGGGAGGACTCGGGGGTCACCCCCAACATCCGGCAGGCCGCCTGGTTGACCCGGATCACCCGGCCTCCCCGGTCCACCGCAACGATGCCGTCGGCCATGAAGGCCATGATGGTCTCCAGCTTGTTCCGCTCGTCGGAGATGGCTGCCAGGGTCTCCTTCAGCCGGCCGGCCAGGTAGTTGAACATCTCCGCCAGCTGGCCGATCTCGTCCCCCGACCGGACGGGGATCGCCTGGTCAAAGTCGCCCCGGGCCATCAGGGCGGCCTTGCGGGTCACCTCCTCGATGGGCCGGGTGATGGTCCGGGCGAGGCCCGACCCCAGCACCACCGTCAGCACCAGCGCCGCGCCGGTGGCCCAGAGGAGGATCCGCCGGATGTTCCGGAGCACCTCGTAGGCCGGCGCCAGGGACCCCTGGAGGTAGACCACCCCCACTACCCGGCCCGAGTCCATCACCGGCTCCGCGACCACGTACACCGGCTCGCCGCTCCGGGGGTCGGTGCCGACGCTCGAGCCCCGGGAACCCCCGAGGGCGTTGCTCACCTCATCGGTCTGCAGGCGCTTGCCCACCAGGTCCGCCTGGGAGCGGGAGGCCCCCAGCACCACCCCGCCCGCGTCCAGGATCGCCACCGCGAACCCGGTCTCCGCCGGCCAGCCCGACGCCAGGTTGGCCACCGCCTCCCGGTCGGGTCCCTCCGGCCGGGCCAGGTACCCGGCCACCATCCCCCCCAGGAGCTGGGCATGGGCGGTCAGGCTCAGCCGGATGCTGTTCAGGTAGTAGGACCGCAGGGAGGCCCAGAGGTAGAGGCCGGTCAGCTCCATGGCCACCAGCACCAGGAGCAGGTAGACCGCCACCAGTTTCCGCTGGATGGTCCGAAACAGGGCCCTCCCCTCCTTCCGGTCCGTCCCGGGCCCGGTTCACCCCCGGTTGAAGTAGTAGCCGATCCCCCGGCGGGTGAGGATGTACTCCGGCTGCGCCGGGTTCACCTCGATCTTCTCCCGCAACCGGCGCACCGTCACGTCCACGGTGCGCACGTCGCCGAAGTAGTCAAAGCCCCAGACCTCCCGGAGGAGCACCTCCCGGGTGAAGACTTGGCCGGGATGGGTCGCCAGGTAGCGCAAAAGCTCGAACTCCCGGGGGGTGAGGTCGATCCGCTGCTGACCCCGGTAGACCGCGTAGCTCTGCAGGTCGATGGTCAGGTCGCCGGCCCGGATCACCCGCACCTCCGGTGCGGCCGGCGGCCGGGTCCGCCGGAGGATCGCCCGGACCCGGGCCAGGATCTCCCGGGTGCCGAAGGGCTTGGTGACGTAGTCGTCCGCCCCCAGTTCCAGGCCGAGGACCTTGTCCACTTCCGCCTCCTTGGCGGTCAGCATCAGGATCGGCACGTTGCTGAAGGCCCGGACCTCCCGGCAGACGGTGAACCCGTCCAGCTCGGGCAGCATGATGTCCAGGATAATCAGGTCCGGATTCCAGGTGCGGGCCTTCTCGAGCCCCTCCCGCCCGTCCAGCGCGACCTCCACCTCATACCCTTCCCGCTCCAGGTTGAAGCGGAGGATGTCCGCGATGGGCTTCTCATCGTCGATGACCAGGATCCGCTGCCCCACGGCTCCACCTCCTGCCTCCGTTTCCTCTGCGCGTTTCCGCCGCGGTCGGTTCTGTCCGCCGGGGAGCGCAGGCCCGCTCAGGCGCCGGCGGGAGGGCCACCAATTGATTCGGCGGCCGTCGGGAGGGCTCCTCCAGCCGGTCCGGACCCAATCGAGCCCAGCCGCTGCCCCCAGCCGTTCAAGGAAGAAAAAAAGGCGCCCACGCCGGAGCGTGGGCGGAGGAAAGATGTGGCCGCACAGCCACCACAGTAGAGGGGGTCAACATCAGAGCGAAGTGTCCCGTCGCCACCGATCTTACCACCCCAGTGTTACAGGCCGATAACAGGCCGGTGAAACTTTGATTACAGACAAAAAGCCGGTGCCGCCGGGGTGGCTGTCACCCCGGCGCACCGGTGCCCATCCCAAACCCCCAGCGACCCGAAGGCCTCTCGAAACCGGAACAGGGCTTCCAGAGCCTCTAGAGCCGGCGCAGCTCTTCCGAGTACCGCATGAACGCAGCCCGGTCCCCCGCGGCCAGGGCCGCGTCGATACGGCTGAGCAGCTCGTGCCGCCGGTTGATCTTCCGCACCTCTTCCATGAGGATCTCCTCCTGCCAGGCTGCCATCTGGCGCAAGAACTCGACCCGCTCCGGCGTCATCGGGGGCGGCTCGGTGCTGAGCCGCAGGTAGAGAGGCTCGGGAACAAACTTCATCAGTTCCACTACCGCCTGGGAAGTCTTGTGGTAGAACCGGTTGCCATACCGGTAGAAGAACGGCCAGGTACCCGAGCCCTTGGCTGAGACCAGAATCGCAGCGTCGCAGCCGTCCAGGTCGTCGACGATGACCAGGCGACGGAGAATCTCGTCCTTGGCCAGCAGGAACTGCAGGAAGCCCCTGGCCTCAGGCAGTTTGGGCTGGTGGTGATCGAGAAAGGCACGGATCGCCTCTGCCTTGCTCCTGGCCTCCTTGGACTTCTCCATCGCTGCGCCCTCCTTTGCGGGAGCACTGGGAGGAGCCGGCCTCGCGGTCGTAGGTTTTTATTGAATTCGGCAAAGGTTATGCGACTCCTGCCCCTTCCCGCATCGGATATTATTCCCTGACCAGGCGGTTTCGTTCAGCCCCGGGCGCCATGACGACCGCAACCGGAGAAAATTTCACCGGCCCGCCCCAAGGGCAGGCCGGTGAAAACTTTCCTATCCAAAGACTCTCGCATCCGGTCGAGAGGTAGGGTTACGGGTAGAACTTGAGGGGATTGACCCAGCGGCCGTCCACCCGAACCTCGAAGTGCAGGTGGGGCCCGGTGCTGTAGCCGGTGCTGCCCACGTAACCGATCACCTGGCCCCGCTCCACCTGCTCTCCCGGGCTGACCGCCACTTTGGAGAGGTGGGCGTAGTAGGTGACGACCTTGCCCTCGCCGTGGTCGATCTGCACCAGCAGGCCGTACCGGCCCTGCCAGCCGGCGTGAACCACGATGCCGCTGTCCGCCGCGTGCACCGGCGTACCCGGGGGCGCCGTGATGTCCACCCCGTTGTGGTAGCGCCCGCCGGTCCAGCCGAAGCTATCGCTGATGGCGCCCTGGACCGGCCAGTAGAACTGGCCGGTCCCCAGGGGCGGCGCCTGCCGGGTGCCCCGGGCCACGATCTGCTTCACGGGCTCCTTCAGCACCCGGGTCTCCAGGACCTCCCGCCCGACCTCCTGGCCGTCCTTCCGGTAGATCCGCACCTTCACTTCCCGCTGGCCGGGCTCTCCGGGCTGGATCACCCGCACCTGCCACGGCCAGAGCTCGGGATCCTCCTGGACCTCCTGGGGGAAGGGGATTCTCTCGGTGTAGACCTGCACCTCGGTGCTGGCCAGGTGGACGTACGGCTCGCTGACGGTCATGTTGATCTGCTGCCCGGGCTGCAGAAGTTCCGGCTCAATCCCCGGGTTCGCTGCCATCAGCTCCTCCACCGTCAGCCCCTGGCGTACCGCGATATCCCAGAGGGTGTCCCCCCGCTGGACGGTGTAGAAGATCCGCTTCTCCGTCCCGTAACGCAGAACTTCTTTGGCCTCGTCCTTGGTGCGAATCTCCGCGGGATCGACCTGCCTGGGCACGAAGCCGATGCTCTCCAGGAACTGAAGCTGCTCCACCGTGGCCGCGTCCTTGAGCACGGTCTCCTTGTACTCGGTCTGGATCTCCGCGATGGCCTGTTCCGCCTCGGCCCGGGTGGCCACGGCCACCACCTCCTGGCCGTTGACGGTGATGACCCAGGCCTCGACCTGAAGGGGCTCCGGGCTTGCCGCCGCCTCCGGATACCCGGCTGCCGCTCCGTCCTCCGGTCCAGCCGCCGGTTCAGCCGCCAGGGCGCTCTGGGCGGCTGCCGAGTCGAACTGTGCGACCCCGTCCCGGAGGACAGAACCATCCCCGGCCTGCCGGGACACCTCAGGGGTGGACAGCCCCGCCAACGCCAGCGCCACCGCCGCGCCAAGGACGAGCCACTGTCGGGTGCGCACGGTCGTACTCCCAGACACGGTCGTACCCCCAGAAGTCGTATGCAAAATTCCGGCGTCTGAATTCGACCCGCGCCCCGCATCTTCCTGCCAGTTCGTCACGATCTGACCCAAAGGGGACTCTCCCTTGCCCAGAAACCCCTGCTGGCTTGGCCAGGCTCCCCGGCGCTTGCAGGTCCGTCTGTCGATCGGCCTGGAACCTCTTCGGCTGGTGTTTCCTTTTTATGGTGGCGCTGCCGGTCCAGGATTATACTGGTAAGCGGACCATCAACTTCAGTTTTGTGCGTCAGGTGTGCGGTTCTGGCTACCGGCTTTGTCCCTGTGGTATACTGTCAGTGTTTGATGATTCCTGTCGCTAATGGGGTGCCACCGTTGCTCGCCCTGTCGAATCGATCCCGTGCCCAGCGCCGGCTCCTACTGATCTACCTGACCCTTGGCTGCATCGCCGCCGCCGGGCTTGCCCCGGCCGAGCACCGCTCCGGGGAACCTTCGGCCCAGACCCTTAGCGCTGTTGCCGCCGGCGGAGCCCAGTCCTCTCCCGCCAGCGTCCGGCCTGACGCGGCCGGAACGGCGCCGGACTCCGCTCCGGCTGAGGTCGCCGCGGCCGGCCTGGCTGCAGACTCTGCCTCGGCCCAGGCTGCCCCGACCGGCAGAGCACCGGGCTCCGCCCCGGCCCTGGCCCGGGCAGGGCTCCAGCCCCTCCAGGGCGCCGCCTCCGGCGCCCTTGCGCCCGCGAGCCCCGGCGACTCCCTGGCCGCCAACCTCCTGGCCCGGGGGCCGGAGGCCCGGGCCCTGGCCCCGGTCGCCAGGTCCGGCACCCTGTTCTCCCGGCAGCGGGCCGGCGATCTCACAGACCTCAAGGCTGCGGGCCTGGCCCTCCGGCGGCCGCCGGCCGGCCTGGCGCCGGAAGCGAAGCCGGAAGAGAAGGAGGACCCAGGCTCCGGTCCCGGTGAGGACCGGCCCCAGGTCCTGACGTACGTCGTCCAGGAAGGGGACACCCTCTGGGACATCGCGGTCCGGTTCCGGACCGACACCGACACCCTGGTGGCCAGCAACCCCGACCTGGACCCTGACCTCCTGCGGCCGGGCCAGGAACTGACGGTGCTGGCCAACGCCACCGGGCTGGTCTACGAGGTCCAGCCCGGGGACACCCTGAGCGGCCTTGCCGCCCGGTACAGCGTCCCGGAGGCAGAAATCGTCCGGGTTAACGGGATCCAGGACCCGGCTCACCTGCCCGTCGGTGTGCGGCTCATCCTGCCCGGCGCCAAGGTGCCCCGGGCCGCCGCCCCCAGAGCCGCCGAGCCCCGGTCCGAAGGCTGGATCTGGCCCCTCCGGGGCCCCATCACCTCTCCCTTCGGCCCCCGGTGGGGAGAGTTCCACTACGGCCTGGACATCGGGGCCCGGGCGGGAACGCCGGTGGTGGCCGTCCGGAGCGGCCGGGTGGTCCAGGCGGGATGGAACGGCTCCTACGGCTACTCGGTGCTCATCGACCACGGGGACGGCACCCAGGCCCGGTACGCCCACGCCAGCCGGCTCCTAGTCGAGAAGGGGCAGTGGGTCCGCCAGGGAGAGACCATCCTCCTGGTGGGCTCCACCGGCCGCAGCACCGGCCCGCACCTGCACCTGGAGATTCTGGTCGGCGGCAGACCCCAGAATCCCCTGAAGTTCCTCCCGTGACCGGCATGGGAGGACCACGCCGCCGCCCGCCTCCGAAAAGGTCGCCGACTTCAAACATAGGCCTGCGAAAAGAAGTCCGGCCCTGCGCCTTCGCTGCGCAGGGCCGCTGCTTCGCGTTGGAGCTGGCGGTGGGACTCGAACCCACGGCCTGCGGTTTACGAAACCGCTGCTCTACCGGCTGAGCTACGCCAGCGTGGGGACACACAACACTGTACCACACTTGCCGCCTCCGGCGCAACAGGGGCCGGAGGTCCGGGGTTACGACCATCGGCCCGCCCGGTGGGGCGGGCCGATGGCTCTCTGGAGCGGGTGATGGGAATCGAACCCACGCCGCCAGCTTGGGAAGCTGGAGTTCTACCATTGAACTACACCCGCGCCGGTACTAGCAGACATTATTATACCTCGCTGCCGGCACCGGCGCAAGGAGGTACCGGGGCTAAGGCCCAGGGCGGCTCCCCGGCCGGCACCCCGAACCGCCGGCCCCGGGGAAACCGCCTCCGGCTCACCGCCCCCGGGGCACGAAGATCGGCCGCCGGTGAATGGTCTGCTGCCGGTCGTAGCCGATGCCCAGGATGCTCACTGGCACCCCGGCCACCTCCTCCACCAGCTCCACGTATCGGCGGGCGGCGGCGGGCAGCTCCTCGTACCGGGTGGCCCGGGCCACCTCCTCCCCCCAGCCCTCCATCTCCACATAAACCGGCTCCATCCGGGCCAGGGCCCTGAGGCCGATGGGAAACTCCCGGGTCTCCTCCCCGGTCTCCCGGTCCCGGTAGGCGACGCAGACCTTGATCCGGTCCAGCCCCGCCAGGGTGTCCAGCCGGGTGAGGGCCAGGTCCGTGAGGCTGCTGAGCCGCCGGGCGTACCGGACCATCACCAGGTCCAGCCAGCCGATCCGCCGGGGCCGGCCGGTAACGGTGCCGTACTCCTGCCCCCGCTCCCGGATCCACTGCCCCACCTCGTCGTGGAGCTCCGTCGGGAACGGCCCTTCCCCCACCCGGGAGGTGTAGGCCTTGACCACCCCGATCACCCGGTCGATGGCGGTGGGCCCGATGCCCGCACCCACGCACGCCCCGCCGGCGATGGGGTGAGAGGCGGTGACGTATGGGTAGGTGCCGAAGTCGATGTCCAGGAGCGTCCCCTGGGCTCCTTCGAAGAGGACGTTCTTGCCGCTTTCCACCGCCTCGCTGACGATGGTCACCGTGTTGGCCACGTAGGGCCGGATCCGCTCCGCCAGCGGGAGGTAGGCCGCGGCGATCTCCTCCACCTTGAAAGGCGGCAGGCCGTAGACCCGCTCCAGGAGGGCGTTCTTCTCCGCCACCTGGGCCGCAAGCTTCTCGAGGAAGACCTCCTCCTCCAGCAGGTCCTCCACCCGGAGCCCCACCCGGGCAAACTTGTCCATATAGGCCGGGCCGATCCCCCGGCGGGTGGTGCCGATCCGCCCGGCCCCCTTCCGGTCCTCCTCCGCCTCGTCCAGGGCCACGTGGTAGGGCAGAATGAGATGGGCCGCCGGGCTGATCCGAAGACCGGAGGTGTCCACCCCCTGCCGCTCCAGGTAGTCCAGTTCCTCCACCAGCACCCGGGGGTCGACCACCACACCATGGCCAATGACGCAGATGGTGCCGGGGTAAAGGATCCCCGACGGGATCAGCCGCAGTTTGAACTGCCGGCCGCCGGCCCAGACCGTGTGGCCGGCGTTGTTGCCCCCCTGGTAACGGACCACCACGTCGGCCTCGGCCGCGAGGTAGTCGATGATCTTCCCCTTGCCCTCGTCGCCCCACTGGGCGCCCACCAGCACCACCGCTGGCATCCGGGCCGCACCCCCCGCAAGGGTTCTGCGATGTCGCCGGGGCCCAGGCCCCGGCACCCGGACCCCCGGCTCCGGAGCGACCTGCCCGCCGGGCTGGCGCCGCCGGAGCCCGGGACCCCGTTCGCCCCCGGGAAGGAAACCGGGGCGTCCAACGAGTATTAAACCCCACCGGCTTATAACTGGGAATGCCAAGTTACGCTATAAGGGTATAACTCTCTAGAAGGAATTCGGCCGGAACCTCAGGGAAGGTGAGCGCCGTGCTGCGGCTGCTGGAGACCTTCTGCGCGGTGGTGGAGGCCGGCAGCCTCAACCGGGCCGCGGAGGCCCTGCACCTCAGCCAACCCGCGGTGACCAAGCAGATCCGGGCCCTGGAGGCGGAGCTGGGGGTCACCCTGCTGGTCCGGGGCAGGCAGGGGGTGACCCTCACCCCGGTGGGCCGGCGGATCCACGCCCTGGCCCGCCGGGCAGTGGCCGCGGCGGAGGCCTGCCGCCGGGCCGCCCGGGAGTGGCAGGAGCCCGGGAGCACCGGGGTGGTGGTGGGCGCCGGCCTCACCCTCACCCTCTTTACTTTGCCCCCGGTCATCGCCGCCTTTCGCCGGCAATTCCCCGGTACCCGGGTGGAGGTCCGGACCGGCACCTCCCAGGAGACCCTGGCCCGGCTCCTGGCCTACGAGGTGGACCTGGCCTTCGTCACCTCCCCCGTCAGCCACCCGGAAGTCCGGACCCAGGTGCTCTTCACCGACCCTCTGGTCCTGGCCGCCGCGCCGCCGGCCCCGGCCGGGGAGATCCACCCGGTCCGGGTACGGGATCTGCAGGGCCGGACCCTGATCTCCTTCCGCCGGGGCTCGGGGCTGAGGCAGTACCTGGACCAGGTCCTGGAGGCCCGGGGAGTCCGGCCGGAGGTGGTGATGGAGTTCGACAGCATCGAGGCGATCAAGACCATGGTCGCCCTGGACCTGGGGGTGGCCCTCCTCCCCTGGTCCGCGGTCCGGGCCGACGCGGAGGCGGGCCGGATCGTCGCCTACCCCCTGGCGGACTGGCCCGACGCGGGCCGGCAGATCTCGATGATCTGGCGCCGGGACGCCTACCGGCCCCCTACGGTCCGCGCCTTCCAGACCCTGGCCCGGCAGCTCCTGCGGCAGGAGCCGGAGACGGAGAGAACCGGTAGCTAGAGTGCCGTCAGTCGGACCCCGACAGGGCCCGCGGCTCAAGTGCCGCCAGTCGGACACTGAAAGGACCGGCGGCTAGCTGTGCCGCCGGTCCAGGCTCATGAACTTGCCGAACTCCTTGAGGAAGACCAGCTCCACCGTCCCCACCGGGCCGTTCCGCTGCTTGGCGATGATCACCTCGACGATGTTCTTCCGGTCGGTGTCCTGGTTGTAGTAGTCGTCCCGGTAGAGGAACATCACCACGTCCGCGTCCTGCTCGATGGAGCCGCTCTCCCGGAGGTCCGAGAGCATCGGCCGCTTGTCCGTCCGGGACTCCACCGCCCGGCTGAGCTGGGAAAGGGCGATGACCGGGATGTTCAGCTCCCGGGCCAGGGCCTTCAGCGACCGGGAGATCTCCGCGACCTCCTGGGCCCGGTTCTCCGTGGGCCGTCGGGATCCGCTCCCCAGGGTCATCAGCTGCATGTAATCGATGCACAGAAGGTCCAGGCCGTGCTCGGCCTTCATCCGCCGGGCCCGGGCCCTCAGTTCCATCAGCGGCAGGTTCGGGGTGTCGTCGATGTAGATCTCCGCCTCCGCCAGCCGACTCAGCCCCGCGGAGAGGTGGTGCCAGTCCTCGTCGGTCAGGTACCCCGTCCGGAGCTTGTGGCCATCCACCGCGGACTCCATGGCCAGGAGGCGGAGGGCGATCTGCTCCTTCGACATCTCCAGGCTGAAAAAGCCCACAGTCTTCTTCGCCCGGACCGCGGCGTTCCGGACCAGGTTGAGGGCGAAGGCGGTCTTCCCCATGGAGGGCCGGGCGGCGATGATGATCAGGTCCGAGGGCTGCCACCCGGAGGTCTTCTCGTCCAGGTCCGGGTACCCCGACGGCACGCCGGTGGTGCCGCCCTTGTGCTGGTAGAGGTACTCCAGGTGGTCGTAGGCGGCGTACAGGGCCTCCCGGATGTGCTCATAGCTCCGGGTGGTCCGGCGCTGGGTCACCGCGAAGATCTTGCTCTCCGCGGTGTTCAGCATCTCGTCCAGGTCCTCGGCGTCGTAGGCCTCCTCGATGATCTCCCGGGCCGCGTGCTGCAGCCGCCGGAGCACCGCCTTCTGCTCGACGATCTCCGCATACGCCTCGGCGTTGGCGGTGGTGGGCACCAACCGGGCCAGGTCCGAGAGGTAGGTGATGCCGCCGGCGGCCTCCAGCCGCCCGAGCTTGCGCAGCTCCTCCGAGACGGTGATCAGGTCCACCGGCTCGCCCCGGCTCCACAGGTCCAGCATCGCCTGGTAGATGATCTGGTGCCGGTCGGAGTAGAAGTCCTCGGGCCGCAGGAAACTCGCGACCCGGGTGAGGACCTCCCGGTCGTCGATCAGGATCGCCCCGAGGACCGACCGCTCCGCTTCCAGGTTCTGGGGCGGCACCCGTTCGGAGAAGACAGACATGGGGACCCCCCTCTCAGCCGGCCTGGCGCTGCTGCCAGCCCGGGGCCAGGTGGGCGAGGGCCTCGGCCACGGTGGCGACAGGCACCACCTCGATCCCTCCCACCCGGGCCACCATCTCCCGGGCGTTCTCAGCCGGGATCAGGACCTTCCGCATCCCCGCCTGCTTGGCGCCGTAGATCTTCTCATAAATGCCGCCCACCGCCCGGACCTCCCCCCGGAGGGAGATCTCGCCGGTGAGGGCCACGTCCTGCCGCAGGGGCAGCTCCTCCAGGGCGGAGAGGATGGCCAGGGTGATGGCCAGCCCCGCGCTGGGGCCGTCGATCCGGCCGCCGCCGACCACGTTGACGTGGACGTCGTAGTCCCGGAGGTCCCGGCCGGTGAGCCGCCGGATCACCGGCCCGGCGTTGAAGACCGAGTCCTTGGCCATGGGGCCCGCGGCCTCGTTGAACCGGAGGCTGCCCTTCCCCGGCTCCCGGGCCGGGAAGGCCACCGCCTCGATCTCCAGCACCGACCCCACGTAGCCCAGCACCCCCAGGCCGTGGATCCGGCCCACCTCCAGCCGGTCCGAAGCCTTGGCGGTCACCTGGGGGGTGAGCCGGCTGATCCGGATCACCTCCAGAACCTGCTCCCGGGTGACGGTCACCGGCGGCAGGTCCGGGTGCCGGCGGCTCCGCCGGCGGCGCCCGGCCCAGGGGAGGTCGTCGGGCAAGGCACCGGACTCGGCCGCCTGGTAGAGGGCGATGCTGTACGCGTCGGCCAGGATCCCGACAGCCTTGCGCCCCTCGATGGTGTAGTCCGCCACCAGCTCCGCCACCCCGTCCTCCAGCCGGATCCCGAGGCGCTGGGCAGCCTCCCGGACGATCCGGGCCACGTCGTCCGGGGTGAGGGGCTCGAAGAAGACCTCCGCGCACCGGGACCGGAGCGCCGGGGAGATCTCCTCCGGGCTCCGGGTGGTGGCGCCGATAAGAATGAAGTCCGCGGGCGCCCCCTCCTCGAAGAGGAGCTTGATCCACTGGGGGACGTTGGGGTCGTCCGGGTCGTAGTAGGCGGAGTCGAAGGTGACCTTCTTCTCCTCCAACACCTTCAGGAGCTTGTTCTGGAGGATCGGGTCCATCTCCCCGATCTCGTCGATAAAGAGCACCCCGCCGTGGGCCTCGGTGACCAGACCGAGCTTGGGCTCGGGGACCGCGGTCTCCGCCAGCTCCCGCCGGGCCCCCTGGTAAATGGGGTCGTGGACCGAGCCCAGGAGGGGGTTGGTGATCTCCCGGGGATCCCACCGGAGGGTGGTGCCGTCCACCTCGACGAAGGGCGCCTTTGGCCCGAAGGGGGTGAAGGGCAAGGCCTTGGCCGCTTCCAGGGCCAGCCGGGCCACGGTGGTCTTCCCCACCCCCGGCGGGCCGTAGAGGAGGATGTGCTGGGGGAAGGGGGAGGCGAGCTTGGCTAGCACCGCCCGGACCGCGGCCTCCTGCCCCACCACCTGGTCCAGGGAGGTGGGCCGCATCATCTCCAGGGCCGAGCGGCTGAGGCGGGTGCGCCGGAGGGCCTTCAGCTCCGCCAGCTTCTTGAGGCTGTGGGGCGTCTCAGGCCCGGCCTCCTCCCGGATCACCTGGAGCCGGACCTCCCGGACGTACTCCTCGTGCCGCTGCTGCATCCGCTCGGCGACCTTCTTCTCCAGGCTCTCTTCCACGTTCCGCCGGGCGATCTGGTCCGCCAGGAGGTCCTCCAGCTCCTCCAGGATCTGCGGGACCTCCTCGATGGATGGGGCCGGCCCCAGGGCCGGATCCTCCCGGACCAGGCGCATCAGGGCCAGGGCGTGGTCCTCCACCCGGTCCGACCGCATCAGCCCCAGGGCCTCCAGTTTGGCGGCCTTGACCACCAGCCGCTCCGCCCCGTGCACCTGCACCAGCAACTGAAAGAGGGCACCGATCTCCTTGCGCAGCGCTCCCTCCGCCGTCGGCCGCCCCCCGTCCTCCGGGCCGGCCGGGCGGATCAGCTTCTCCAGAATCTCGTTCATCCGCTCTCCTTTTCGCCCCTTATCCCTGGGCACATTCTCTGGCGTTATCCCTGGGGACGTTCTCTGGTATGATCCCTGGGCCGTTACTGCTGGGCCACGACCTCCACGTTGATCTGTGCGGTGATCTCGTAGCCCAGCCGCAGGAGCACCGGATAGGTGCCAAGAGCCTTGATCGGTTCCTCCAGCTCCACCTTCTTGCGGTCAAACTCCTGCCCCAGGAGCCTGGTAAGGGCATCGGCGATGTCCTTGGTAGTGACCGAGCCGAAAAGCCGGCCGCCCTCCCCCGCCCGGACCGGCACCCGCACCGTCTGGCCGTGGAGCCGGTCCCGGAGGGCCTGGGCCTCCCGGCGGAGCCGCTCCTCCTTCATCCGTTCCGCCTTCTTCTGCTCCTCCAGGGCCCGCATGGCGCCGCCGGCCGCCTCCACCGCCAGCCCCCTGGGGAAGAGGTAGTTCCGGGCGTAGCCCTCCGCTACCTCCACCACGGAACCCTTCTTACCGAGACCCTTTACATCCTGCTTCAGTATAACCTTCATGAATCAGCCCTCCCCGACAGGTGACGGCTCTGGCACCCACCGCCCCCGGGGTCCGGCCCGGTGCCCCGGGCCACCCCGCGCCTGCACCCTGCATTCTCCGGCAGTGCCGGGGTTCCCTGCTGCTCCTGCCGTCAGCACCGGCCGGACCGCCCCAGGCCCCCGGCCGCGCCCGGGGCCCCCCGGCCCCGTCTTCACGGCCCCAGGAACAGCAAGGGGGCACCTGGCAGGTGCCCCCTCTGACCGACAACCTCCGGCTACTCCACGGTGAAGGGCAGCAGGGCAACGATCCGGGCCCGCTTGATCGCCCGGGTCAGCTGCCGCTGGTGGTTGGCGCAGTTCCCGGAGATCCGCCGGGGCAGGATCTTCCCCCGCTCGGTGATGAACCGCTTCAGCCGGCCCACGTCCTTGTAGTCGATGGTCTCGATCTTGTCCACGCACCAAGAGCAAACCCGCTTCTTGGGCCGACGACCGCGCTCCCGACGCACGATGTCGCCTCCTCGCCGCAGTATGGTCGGAGAGCCATGCTCCCGGCGCCCCCGCTCCGGGGGGCGCACCACCTGCCCGGGGCGCAGGTGGAACCGGAGCCGGTGCGCAGACCGGTCCGGCTAAAGCCTGATCCGGCACCTTGTGTACGTCCGGGCCTCAGAAGGGGACGTCGTCATCCTCCGGGTTGAAGTCCGAGCCGAAGGGGATAGGCTCCGGCTCCTCCCGGAAATCGCCCCCGAAGCCCGACCGGTCGCCCGCCGGCTCGCCACCGGCATTGGCCCGGTCGAGAAACTTGACGGTATTGGCCCGGACCTCGTAGACGGTGCGCCGGGTACCGTCCTGGGCGTCGTACTGCCGCATCTCCAGCCGGCCCTCCACCAGGACCAGCCGGCCCTTGGTCAGGTACTGGCTGACCAGCTCGGCCTGGCGCTCCCAGACGACGACGTCGATAAAGTCCGTCTGCCGCTCTCCCTGGGCGTTGGTCGTGCCCCGGTCCACCGCAAGGCGAAACTGGGCCACGGCCTTGCCGGTCGGCGTGTGCCTGAGTTCAGGGTCCCTGGTCAGCCGCCCGACCAGCACGATGCGATTGTACACGACCGCCCACCCCCGGCCTCCGGCAACCTTTTTCCGTTAGTCGTCCTCCCGGACGATGAGGAACCGGATCACCTCGTCGGTGATCTTCAGCACCCGGTCCAGCTCGGCGGTGACCTCCGGCTGGGCCTTGTAATTGATCACCGCGTAATAACCTTCCTTGAAGTGTCGGATCTCGTAAGCCAGGCGACGCTTACCCCAGAGGTCTTCTTTGTCAATGATACCACCGTTGTTGGTGATCACGCCCTTGGCCTTCTCCACCACCGCCTTGGTGGCCTCGTCATCCAGGTCCGGGCGGATCACCATCAGGACCTCGTAGGACCGCACGGGCCACACCTCCTCCCCATGGACTTGACGGCCCCCTTCCGAAAAGAGGGCAGGGAGGCAGCGAAAACCGCTGCGCTCGACGAACGGCATCAATTATAGCACGGGCGCGCACCGCGATTCAACAAAAGCCTGCCGCTTGCCGCGGCTCTCCGCTCCCTCCGGCCCCTGGCAGGTCACCGCCGCTTCTGGCCCTTTCCCTGAGCAGGCTTTGGCGGCGGCGGGTCGGGAGCGCCCTCCCCCAGGGGCCACCGCTGCCGGACCGCCTTCTCAAACTTGGGCCGGGGGATCATCACCCGGTGGCCGCACCCCCGGCACCGGAGGCCAAAGTCCACCCCGGTCCGGTAGACCTCCCAGGTGTCGCAGCCACAGGGATGGGGCTTCTTCAGCCGCACCACGTCGCCGATGGCATACCGGACGATCTCCACGGCACAACCCTCCCGGTGGTGGTCTGCCGGGATCTACCCCGGCAGAAAATACCCCTCTGCCCCGCCGAAGATCACCGCCGCCAGCCAGCCGTACAGCTCCAGGAGCCACGGGACCAGCCGCGACCCGGCGATGCCCTGGGTGAGGGAGCGGAAGACCGGCAGGGAGAGAATCGGGGTGAGGAGGGCCGCAGCGAGGGTGAGGACCAGGAGCACCTCCAGCAGCCCTACCAGGGCCCCGAGCCCCCGGTTGGCGGTTCCCACCACCGGGAGCCGGTCCGCCAGGTCCGAGATCCGCTGCACTCCCCAGGCGACGGCCCAGGTGACCACGCTCAACACCACCGCAAAGGCCATGGCCTTGAGGATCCCCTGGGCCAGGAGCGCGACCACGGCCTCCCCCAGGGTGACCTGGGTCTGGGCCGCGGCCATCTCCTGCAGCCGGGCCAGCAGGCTCCGGTGGTAGACCGTGGGCAGGGGCAGGGCCTCCACCGCTGTCCGCAGCAGGTCCGGCGGCACCGCGGCCAGGGGCATGCCGTCCATCCCCCCCGGCAGCCGGATCCGCCGGTGCAGCAGGTCCGCCACCCGGTCCACCAGCCCGAACCTGCCGTCGGCCCACTGGAGCACCGCACCGGCGTACCGGCCGGCGACAAAGAGCCCGGCCATGTACCCCGCGAGGCCGGCTACCATCCCCACCAGCCCTCGCCGGAAGCCCTGCACACCGCCCAGGACCAGGAGGCCGGCGATCAGCCAGTCCAGCCAGTTCCACGTCGCAGAGAAGGAATCCACCCACAACCCCCCTGATCAGGATGCCGGTTGCTCCGGGTGCAGGCTGTCCCTGGATCCTTCGCTCCCGCCCCGGGCCCGCCCTGCCGCGGGCCCCTCCGCGGCCACGAGAAAGACCCCGATGCCGGTCAGGATCAGCGCCCCCCCGGCCAGGGCAAGGCCCCCGGGAACCTCGCCGAAGAGCAGGAAGGCCAGGCCCGTGGCCCCTACCGGCTCCCCCAGGATGCTGACGGAGACCACCGCCGCCCGGAGGTACCGTAGCGCCCAGTTCATCGCCGTGTGGCCCACCACCGTGGGGAAGACCGCCAGGGCCAGGAAGAGCCACCACTCCCGGGCGGGGTAACCGGCCACCGGCGTGCCGGTGGCGATGGCCAGGAGGAGCAAGGTCAGGGCCGCGACCCCGTAGACCAGCGCCGTGTAGGGCAGGATCTCCACCCGCTGCCGGACCGCCCGGCCGATGAGGATGTAGCCGGCCACGGCCACCGCGCCGGCCAGGGCCAGGAGGTCACCGTAGAGGGCGGTGCCGCCGAGGCGGAAGTCCCCCCAGCCCACCAGAGCGCCACCCAGCACCGCGAGGAGCACCCCGGCCACTGCAGCCGGGGGTACCCGCTCCCGGAGAAGCCACCGGCCGGCGGCCAGGACCAGGAACGGGTGGGTGGTGACCAGCACCGTGGAGCTGGCCACCGAGGTGTACCGGAGGCTGGCCACCCAGGCGGCAAAGTGGAGGGCCAGGCACCCGCCGGCCGCAGCGGCCAGCCACAGGTCCCGGCCCCGGAGTTCTCTCAGCCCCTGCCGGTGCCAGAGCCCCAGGGGCACCGCCAGGATCGCCGTCGCCAGGGCCAGCCGCCAGAAGGCGATGGCCAGGGAGGGGGCGGTGGAAAGCCGGATCCAGATGGACGAGGACGCGGCCACCAGCACCGCGGCGCCCAGGACCAGGTACGCCGCTCCCTTCGGCACCGCTGCCGCCGTCTTGCCGGCCGGGACTGGCACCTCTGCCATGGGGACACCTCCCAGAACCCTGGCCTCCCCCGGGAGGACCGGGGCCGGCCGGATAGACGAGAGATTCGCTGCTGCCACCCTTCTCCCTGCCCCGTGCTCGCCGCACCCCGGTGGCGCCCGCCCCGGTAGACAGGGAAGCCCCGGCGGGGAGGCCGGACCTCCCTGCCGGGGCCAGGGCCGGTTCTGCAGGGTACGGGCGGAGAACCGGCCGGACCGGTGGTCATGGCAGAATGGCGTCGATGTACTTGAAGGTCTTGTCCGGCTGCACCTGGAGGATGGCCGCCGCCTTGATGGGGTTGCCGTTCTCGTCAAAGGAGATGTTACCGCTCACCGCCGGGAAGTCCTTGATGGACTGGAGGGCCTCCCGGATCTTGGCGGGGTCGTCGCTGCCGGCCTCCTCGATGGCCTTCAGGAGGAGCCGGGTGGCGTCATAACCCAGGGCGCCGAAGCTCTCGGGCTTCTGGCCGTACTTCTTCTCATAGGCGGCAACGAAGTTCTGCACCGCCTCCCGGGTGTCCTGGGAGGAGTAGTGGTTGGTGAAGTAACCGCCGGCCATGGTCGCGTAGTCCAGCTCCGGGGAGTCCCAGCCGTCGCCGCCGAGGAAGGGTGCGGTGATCCCCCGCTCCCGGGCCTGCTTGCCGATCAGGCTGACCTTCTGGTAGTAGTCCGGCAGGTAGATCACGTCGGGATTGGCCTGGGCCACCTTGGTCAGGATGGCGGAGAAGTCGGTGTCCGTGAGGGCATACGCCTCCCAGGCGACCACCTCGCCGCCCCCGGCCTCGAAGTGCTGCCGGAAGCTTTCCGCCAGGCCGACGCTGTAGTCGTTCCCCTTGTCGTAGAGTACGGCAGCGGTCTTGGCGCCGAGCTTCTCCGCGGCGAACTTCGCCATCACCGTACCCTGGAAAGGATCGATGAAGCAGGCCCGGAAGACGAACTCCCAGCGGTTGCCCTTGTCATCGACGGTCACCTTCGGGCTCGTCGCGGTGGGCGTAATCATCACCACGCCCCTCTCGTTCGCCAGCTCCGCGATAGGGATGGTCACCTTGGAGGTGATGGAGCCGACGATGGCCTTCACCCCGTCCTGGGTGATCAGCCTCGTCGCCACGTTCTTCCCTTCCGTGGGATCGTTCCGGTCGTCCGCCTCCACCACCTCGATGGTGAACTCCCCGGCCTTGTACCCGGCCTCCTCCAGGGCCAGCCGGAAGCCGTTCCGGGCCGACTCGCCGAAGGTCTTCACGTCACCGGTCAGAGGCGCAATGAAGCCGATCTTGATCACTTTCCCGTCGCCGCCGCTGCCTCCCTGGGAACTGCCCTGAGGACTGCCGCACCCGGCCAGCAGCCCCAGGGCAAGGGCCGCAGCCAGAAGGGTACGCAGGGTACCTTTGGACACGGGCCACCACTTCCTCCCTTGCTCCTATCTCTCCCGATACCGGCCGTGCCCCGCGGCCGTTCCGGAACCGGGATACAAAAATATTAGTATAACGGGACAGTTCCTGCAAGACGGTGTGCCGGTCCTTCCCGGCCCGGCCTACCCGCCCGGGGCCAGCTTATCCAGTCCGGGCTACCCGGCCCGGGCCGCCTCCCCCAGATAGGCGGACCGGACCGCCGGGTGGTCCCGGAGCTCCCGGGCCGGCCCCGAGAGGACGATCCGGCCGGCCTCCAGGACGTAGGCCCGGTGGGCGATGGAGAGGGCCATGTTGGCGTTCTGCTCCACCAGCAGCACCGTTGTCCCCTGGGCGTTGATCTCCTGGATGATCTCGAAAATCTCCTGGACCAGCAGGGGCGAGAGGCCCATGGAGGGCTCGTCCAGGAGGAGCAGCCGGGGGCGGTTCATGAGCGCCCGGCCGATCGCGAGCATCTGCTGCTCGCCCCCGGAGAGGGTGCCGGCCAGCTGGTTCTGCCGCTCCCGGAGCCGGGGAAACCGCTCGAAGACCCGCTCCATATTCTCCCGGACCTTCTCGGGCGGGGTCAGGAAGGCCCCCAGCTCCAGGTTCTCCCGCACGGTCATGTCCGCGAAGACCCGCCGGCCCTCAGGGACGTGGCCGATCCCCAGGGCCACGATCCGGTGGGCTTTCTCCCGGGTAATATCCCGGCCCTCGAAGATCACCTGGCCGCCGGCGATCCGGACCAGGCCCGAGATCGCCCGGAGGGTGGTGGACTTGCCGGCGCCGTTGGCGCCGATGAGGGTGACGATCTCGCCGGGCTGAACGTCGAAGGAGACCCGGTGGAGGGCCTCGATGGCGCCGTACCGGACTTGCAGGTCCCGCACCTGGAGCATCACGCGATCGCCGCCCTTCCGAGGTAGGCTTCCAGCACCCGGGGGTGCTGCTGGATCTCGGCAGGGGTCCCCTCCGCGATGGACTGGCCGAAGTCCAGGACCACCAGCCGCTCGCAGAGGTTCATCACAAGTCCCATCTGGTGCTCGATCAGCAGGATGGTGAGGTCAAAGTCCCGGCGGATCTGCCGGATCAGCTCCACCAGGTTGGCCACTTCCGCCGGGTTCATCCCGGCTGCGGGCTCATCCAGCAGGAGGAGCTTGGGCCGGGTGGCCAGGGCCCGGGCAATCTCCAGCCGGCGCTGGTCGCCGTAGGGCAGGGCCCCCGCCTTCTCGTGCTGCCGGTCCAAGAGGCCCATCCGCTCCAGAAGGGCCTGGGCCTCCCGGGTCAGTTCCGCCTCCCGGTGCCGGTACCGGGAGGTGCGGCACAGGGCGTCCACCAGACCGTAACCGCACCGGGGGTGCATCACCGCCAGGACGTTGTCGAGCACCGACATCTCCTTGAAGAGGCGGATGTTCTGGAAGGTCCGGGCGATCCCGAGTTGGGTGATCCGGTAGGGCGGCAGGCCGGTCAGGTCCCGGCCTTCGAAGATGACCTTGCCCCGGGTTGGCGGGAAGATGCCGGTGATCACATTAAACACGGTGGTCTTGCCCGCGCCGTTGGGGCCGATGAGCCCGACCAGTTCCCCCCGCTCCAGGGTCAGGTTGAAGTTCTCCACCGCCTTCAGGCCACCGAAATAGCGGGACACCCCGCGGCACTCAAGCAGAGGCACGGCCCTTCTCCCCCTTCCCTGTCACGATCTGAGCCGGATCGCCGCCGACGAGGATCCGGAGGCTCCACTCCCGGCCGCCCATCAGCCCCTGGGGCCGGCGGATCATCAGCACGATCAGGATGATGGCGTAGATCACGATCCGCCAGTCCAGGTAATCCCGGGGCAGGATGCCCCGGAGCCATTCCTGAAGGAAGACCAGGCCGATGGCCGTCACCACGGTGCCCGTCAGGCTCCCCAGACCTCCCAGGACGACGATCAGCAGCACGTCCAGGGACCTCAGGAAGTCAAAGCTCTGGGGGTGCAGGTACGAGTACAGGTGGGCATAGAGGCCACCGGCGAGCCCCGCGAGGCCGCAGCCCAGGACAAAGGCCAGGGTCTTGAACCGGGTCGTGTGGATCCCCATGATGTCCGCCGCGATCTCGTCCTCCCGGACCGAGAGGCAGGCCCGGCCGTAGCTGGAGTGGACCAGGTTCCGGACCAGGAGGACGGCCAGCACCGCGCCCCAGAAGACCCAGGGGAAGGTGGTCATCTGGGGGATGCCCAGCATCCCCCGGGCCCCGCCCAGGGTCGGGGAAATCTTGTCGCTGTTGTCCAGGAGCACCTTGACGATGAAACCAAACCCCAGGGTGGCGATGCCCAGGTAGTCCGACCGGAGCCGGAGGATCGGCAGCCCGATGAGAAAGGCCACCAGGCTTGCCGCCCCGGCCCCGGCGGCCAGGGCGACCACGTACCAGTGGATCTCGCCCCCGAGGGTCTTGGTGATCAGGCCCGCGGTGTAGGCGCCGATGCCGTAGAAAGCCGCGTGGCCCAGGGAGAACTGACCGGCGAAGCCGTAGATGAGGCTCAGGCCCACCGCAGAGATGGTGATGATCAGGCTGAGGTCCATCACCTGGGCCCAGTAGGCACCGATCACGCCGGTTCGCCGCAACAGTTCGAGGAGGATATAGAGCCCGACTACGGAAACGGCTGCCACCAGTCGCCTGCTCATCTGCGCCACCGGTGCCACCTCCTACACCTTCTCCGGGCCGGCCTTGCCCAACAGGCCCGCCGGCCGGACCAGCAGCACCAGGATCAGGAGGGAGAAGGCGATCGCGTCCCGGAACTCGGAGGAGATGTAGGCTGCGGTCATCACCTCGACCTGCCCCATAATGAGCGCCCCCAGGACCGCTCCGGGGATGTTGCCGATCCCCCCGAGGACCGCGGCGGTAAAGGCTTTCAGCCCAGGCATGATCCCCATGAAGGGGTGGATCTGGGGATAGGCCAGGGCATAGAGGACCCCGGCGGCGGCCGCCAGGGCGGAACCGATGGCAAAGGTGTAAGCGATGACCTTGTCCACGTCGATGCCCATCAGCCGGGCCGCGTCCATATCGAAGGCGACCGCCCGCATCGCCTTGCCGATCCTCGTCCGGTAGACCACGTACTGCAGAGCCAGCAGCAGCCCCAGCACCACCGCGATCACCAGAAGCTGGATGCTGCTGATCCCCACGCCGCCCAGGCTCCAGCGGAAGTCCCCAAAGGGCCGCTCCACCACCCGGTAGTTGGGACCGAAGACGAACTTCAAACTGGAGAAGTACTCGATAAACAGGGAGACCCCGATGGCGGTAATGAGGGCAGCGATCCGGGGCGCCCCCTTGGCCCTGAGGGGCCGGTAGGCGATGCGCTCGATCAGCACCCCGAGCAGGGCGCACCCCGCCATGGCCACCAGGATGGCCGCGGGCCAGGGGAGGTGCCAGTAGGTGAACCCGAAGACCCCCAGGAACGCCCCGACCATGAAGATGTCGCCATGGGCGAAATTGATCAACTTGATAATGCTGTACACCATGGTGTAGCCCAAGGCGATCAGGGCATAGACGAAGCCGAGTTGCAGGCCGTTGAGGACCTGCTCCAACAGAAGCGGCAATCCGTTGCGGATCGATTCCAACAGATCGCCCACGCAGATGTTGCCCCCTCCGTGGCAGCGAGCCGGGGCAGAGCCGGGCAGCCCTGCCCCGGCGCCGCCCCCAGACTGACTTATGGATTGACGGAAGCGATGAACTTTGTAGTCTTGTCGCCCTGAACCTGGAGGATCGCCGCGGGCTTGACCGGGTTGCCGTTTTCGTCAAAGCTGATCTGGCCGCTGACGGCTTTGAACTCCTTCAGGTTCTGGATGGCCTGCCGGATCTGATCCGGGTCGTTGCTGTTGGCCCGGCGGATCCCCTCGAGGAGGATGTTGGTGGCGTCGTAGGCCAGGACCGCCAGCGCGTCGGGAACGCTGCCGTACTTGGCCTGGTAGTCCGTCACGAACTGCTGGACCTCCGGGCGGGTGTCCTCGGGGGAATAGTGGTTGGTGAAGTAGCCACCGGCCATGGTGGCGAAGTCCAGTTCGGAGGAGTCCCAGCCGTCGCCGCCCATCATGGTCGCGGTGATGCCCTTGGCCCGGGCTTGCTTGCCGATGAGGGAGACCTTCTGGTAGTAGTCGGGCAGGTACAGCAGGTCCGGTTTGGCGTCGGCCACCTTGGTCAGGATGGCGGAGAAGTCGGTGTCCGTGAGGGCATACGCCTCCCAGGCGACCACCTCGCCGCCCCCGGCCTCGAAGTGCTGCCGGAAGCTTTCCGCCAGGCCGACGCTGTAGTCGTTCCCCTTGTCGTAGAGTACGGCAGCGGTCCTGGCCCCCAGGGTCTCCAGGGCGAACTTCGCCGCCACCTGGCCCTGGAAGGGGTCCGTGAAGCAGGCCCGAAAGACGAAGGGTTTCCGATTGCCCTTCTCGTCCACCGTCACCGCGATGTTGGTGGCGGTGCCGGTGATGTGGACCACCCGGCTCTGGTTGGCCACGTCGCTCACCGAGATGGTCGCCTTGGACGAGACGGAACCCACCAAGGCGTGCACCTTCTGCTCGGTGATGAGCTTGGTGGCGATGTTCATCGCCTCGGTGGGGTCGTTCCGGTCGTCCTGGATGAAGTGCTGGATGGTGAAGTCCCCGGCCTTGTAACCCGCCTGCTCCAGGGCCAGCTCAAAGGCGTTCTTCGTGGACTCGCCGAAGGTCTTCACGTCCCCGGTGAGCGGTGCGATGAGCCCGATCCGGACCACCTTCTCATCCCCGCCTCCGGTTCCCCCGGGGGCGTTCCCGCAACCGGCGAGAACCCCCAGCCCCAGGACCAGGACCGCTGCCATCCCCCGCTTCATGCCGCTGCCACCTCCTTACCCAACTGGTTTATGAAGCTTGGGTAAAGAAAAACAACCTCCGCTGTCCTGCCCGTCGCCCCTCCTTCCCGGCTTCGCCCCCGGCCTCGCCGGGATTTAACCTTCGGGTTTCGACACGCAGGGCGGAGATCCTTCAGATTGCCTGGACATATCCGTCAACAGGCTCTTGCTGCAGTTCTTTGTGGAATAAGTCTACCTTTTGTTCTCTAACGTATTAGCTGGCCCTCATCCCCGGAGGGCCAGCCACAGTCCAAAGAGGCAGATGGCCGCCAGGGCCGCCGCTCCGCCGCAGCCGGCCCGGCGTCCCGCGGCTTCAGGCATTGCCGCTACCGCTTCCCGTTGCCGCCGCCGCTCCAGCTTCCGGGCGTGCTTGTAAGCCGCCACCGCCTTGTCGTACTGACCGAGCTTCTTGTAGGCCGCATGGAGGTTGTCGTGGTAGATGGGGTTGTCCGGCTCCAGGGCCACCGCCTTCCGGTAGCACTCCAGGGCAGTGCGGTAGTCGCCCCGGGTATAGGCCACATTCCCCAGGTTGGAGTGGGCGGCGGCCAGGTTCGGGTCGAGCCGGAGGGCCTCCTGCAGCATCGCCTCGGCCTCGTCCAGCCGGTTCATCATGGCCAGCACCGCGCCGAGCCGGGACCGGGCCACCGCGAGGTCCGGAGCCCGGGTTACCGCTTCCTGATAGAGCCGGTACGCCTCCTCCAACCGACGCTGCCGGAAGGCCCGGTCGGCCCGGGCCAGCAGTTCTTCCAGGGACGTGGACAAGGTCTTCCCCTCCGTCGGCGGGCATCTGGAATAGGTCTGTCCCCGGCGCCGTATACTTCCTGCCGACGGCAAGCCGGGGGTGAAGGGCTTGGGACAAGGGCAGCAGGGAGCCCGGGTTCCCGGGGCAGCCCGGGGCGAGGTCCGGGTGCACATGGACGACCCCGCCGGGCCGGCGGTGATCGGGGCCGCGCTGGTACAGGTGGGACGGGAGCAGCTCCCCTCCTGGGACGAGATCGTGGTGGTCTGCATCGGCACCGACCGGTCCATCGGCGACGCGCTCGGACCGCTGGTCGGCAGCCTGCTCCTGGAACAGGGCCCCGCCCCGTTCCGGGTTCTGGGCACCCTGGAGGAGCCGGTCCACGCGGGCAACCTGGGAGAGGTGGTCGCCCGGCTGGAGGGGGAGTACCGGCGCCCCCTGGTGGTGGGCGTCGACGCCTGTCTCGGGCGGAGCGAGTCGGTGGGCTACGTCACCGTGGGCCGGGGCCCGGTGCGGCCGGGTGCAGGAGTCAACAAGTCCCTGCCGCCGGTGGGACAGGTAGCGGTGACCGGTGTGGTCAACGTCGGTGGTTTCATGGAGTACTTCGTGCTCCAGAACACCCGGCTCAACCTGGTGATGCGGATGGCCCGGGTGGTCGCGGCCGGCCTTCGGCAGGGACTGACGGAGCTGGCCAGGCTACCCCGGGAAGCTGGCCTCTAGGCGCCCCCTCCCCGGGACCGGACCGGGACCCCCGGGGCGGCGACGAGCCGGACCGCGCCGGGAAGAACCCGGATCTGACCGGGCAAGGTGCCCAGCACCTCGCCGTCTGCTTGGACCGCCACGGGCCGGGCCGGCTCGAACTCCACCTGCCGGCAGCGGAGCAGTTCCACCCGGGGGTGCCCCTTGTGGGCGCCCCTGTACACCTTTGGCACCAAGCGCAGGACTTCGAGGGCCGGGAGGTCCCGGACGAGGCAGAGGTCGAGCAGGCCGTCGTCCACCCGGGCGTCGGGCAAGATTCGCATCCCGCCGCCGAAGGTCCGGGAGAGGCCGGCCGCGGCCAGAAAGACGGGCCGGCTCAGGTCCCGGCCGTCCACCCGGATGGCCATGGGCACCGACCGGTATTGCCACAAGGTCTTGGCCAGCCCCAGGAGGTACGGCACCGTCCCCCCGAGGAACTTGGGAAAGCGGTTGACCGCCCTGGCCACCTCCGCGTCAAACCCGGCACCGGCTACGTTGAGGAAGTAGGTCCGTCTCTTGGCGAGGGTCACCTCGCCCACGTCGGTGGCCAGCTCCGGGCCTGTCATCGCGAAGCGGGCTGCGGCCAGGGGCTCGAAAGGGATCCCCGCCTCCCGGGCGTAGTCGTTGCCGGTGCCGGCGGGTACGATCCCCAGCGCGGCGGCGGTGCCCAGGATGCCGTTCAGCACCTCCAGGACGGTGCCATCGCCCCCCAGGGCCACGACCCGCCTGTATCCCCGCTCCGCAGCCCGCCGGGCCAGTTCCGTCGCCTGGCCAGGCCCGGTGGTGCAGGCAAAGTCCCACTCTCCTATGCCCCGAAGGGCCTCCTGAATCTGCTGCCAGGCCTTCCCGGCCCGGCCCCGCCCTGCGGCAGGGTTGACAACAAAAAAAGTCGCCACCTGCAGTCTGCCCCCCAGGAAGAAGAACGGGTCCCGCACCGGAACCCCCGGAACGGGACCTGCCGCCGGCGGTGCCGGCCCTCAAGCTTGCGGACTCTCCGCTGCCGGCGACTCGGTTCCGGCGGGGGTGCCTTCCCCGGCCTCCTGCATATGGCAGCGTCCCTCGAAGACCGCGCCCTCCCGGATCACCAGGTGGGCACAGCGGATGTCCCCGCGCAGAACCGCCCCGGAGAGGAGCTCCAGGGTTCCCTCCACCTCCACGTCGCCGTGGACCTCGCCGGCTACCGACATGCCCCGGGCCCGGACGTTGGCGATCACCCGCCCCTTGGGCCCCACCAAAAGGATCCCGTCGTGGTCCACCTGGCCCTCGAGGGTGCCGTCGATCCGGACCACCCCGGTGGACTGGAGGTTCCCCCGGATCACCGTTCCCTCGCCCAGCACCGTGTCAATCCGGCTGTACCGCAAAGTCTCCCCCGCACGCTTCCGAAACATACCACCGCCACCTAGTCCACGTAGTCGAGCGGATCGACCCTCTGTCCCCAAAGGTGCACCTCATAATGGACGTGGGGGCCGGTGCTTGCGCCGGTACTGCCCACCAGGGCGACGACGTCGCCCCGCCGCACCCGGTCGCCCACCCGGACCAGAAGCCGCTGGTTGTGGGCGTACACCGTCTGGAACCCGTACCCGTGGTCAATCTTGACCGCCAGACCGTAGCCGCCCTGGAGCCACCCGGCAAAGACCACCACGCCGTCGGCGGTGGCCCGGACCGGGTCGCCGTAGTTCGCCGCGAGGTCGACGCCCCCGTGCCAGTGGCGGCGCCCGGTGATGGGCGACAGGCGCCACCCGTAGCCGCTGGTCACCTCGCCGGGCACCGGCAAGCCTATGGGGCGGTGGGCCAGGTACTCCACATGCTCGGCCAGGGCCTCTGCGGAGGCCTCCAGGCTGCCATAGCGCTCCTCGCTCTCCTGCTCCAGCCTGGCGAGGTCCCGGAGCACCTCGTCCGGTGCCCCCCGGCGGGCCGGAACCCCCCGGCTGGGGTAGGCGGGGAGGAGTCGCTGGCTGTGGTAGGCGTAGACCTGGGCCAGGGTGGCCGGCGGTTCCGGGGAGGCGCCCTGGGTCCCACCCCTCGGGGTCGCGGTCCGGGCGGCGCCGGCGCCCGGGTCGGAGCCGGGGGAGAGGGCATCGCCGCTCTCCAGCAGGCGCCGGACCTGTTCCTCCAGCCGGCGCAGCCGCTCGAGATTCGCTTCGATTTCCCGGGCCCGCTCCTCCATCTCCCGGAGGAGCCGGGCCTGTTCCTCGTTCTGCCGCCGGAGGCGGTCCCGCTCCTGCATCGCCGCCCGGGCTTCCTGGTAGTTGCGGGCGAGGGCCCAGACCGAGACAGACCCTGCGACGATCCCGGCCGCCAGTAGACCTGCGCAGAAGAGCAGGGCGGCCACCGGGAGGCGCAGGCTGACGGTACGCCGCCCGGTCCCGGGTACGATGATCACGGTGAGGTGCTCGTCGTGCCCGGACACCCCCTCTCCCTCCTTTCGCGCCGGAGCGGGTACCGGGGGCCGGCCCGGCGGGTGGGGCCAGCCTCGCCCGGGATGGGTGGGTCCGGGATCCGGTGACAAAGCAACCAGGTGGAAACCAGATGGCAAGAGCAGCGTCTTCTATTCGCCTCGCCGGAGCCAGTTTCCTCCCGGCAGCAGAAAGGCCCGCCACCCCGGAAGACTCCGGGCTGGCGGGCCTCAGGGCCTGGGACCCGGGGGCTAGCCACGCCCCTCCCGGCCCAGGGCTCTGGCAATGGCGAGCCGCTCCTCCTCGGTCAGGGGATAGTTGGAGGTCCCCTGGTGGACAGGCTTGGCAAAGATCCGGGATTCGGTGCGCCCGTAGAGGCTGGAGAGGACCACCCCGTTGCCGTTACCGTCCAGGAGGGCGACGGCAAAGCTCAGGTCGCTGCCCACCTCCGGAAAGGCCTGGAACCGGACCACCCCCACGTGCTGGACATACCCCGGGGCCTGCCGCTCCAGGGCGTCGAGCCGGCGCCGGCCGTCGGCGAGGCGACGCTCCAACTCCTCCAGCCGCGCGCCGGCGGCCAGGAGCATCTCCTCCAGGTTCTCCGGCGGCGCGCCGCCCAGCACGGCCCGGAAGCGCCGGTGCTGTCTGGCGGCCCATACCCAGTGGATCCCGGTCAGGACCACCGCGGCGGACGCCAGGGCCAAGGCCGTGAGGGAGAGGACCTCGGTGGTCAGGAAACGATCGGTCAGCGGCAAGAATCGCGCCTCCTCCAGGTGGACAGGGTAGAGGGGGTGAAGAAGAAAGGGGGGATGGGCCGGTGGGCCTCCTGGGCTAGAGCCCCAGGTACTTGAGAGGATCCCAGGTGGCGAGGGGAACGGCGATGACAAGAGCTGGAAGCAGGTTGGCCACTGGGATCGCTGCCGCGCCGGTCATGCTGATACCGATGGCCAGGACCAGCAGCCCGCCCACCGCGCCGATGGCCGCGAGGGCCGCAGGGTTCAACACCGCGGCCACCGCTCCCGCCGCCAGGGTCAGGGTTCCCTGGTAGAGGAGGACAGGCACCGCGGTCAGCATCACCCCGGGGCCGACCGCCGAGGCGAAGATCGTCGCGGTAACCCCGTCCAGCACCGCCTTCGCAAAGAGAATCCCCGGGTCGCCGTGGAGCCCGTCCTGGAGAGCGCCGGTGATGGACATCGCGCCCACACAGAAAAGCAGGGAGAGCCGGACCAGGGTGCGGCCGAGTTCACCGCCGACACCGCCGAACCGGGCTTCCCACCTGGCGGCCAACCGGTGGAGTCTGCCCTCCAGGTCACCCAGTTCCCCCAGGGCGGTTCCCAGGGCCAGGGAGAGGAGGCTGAGGAGCAGCACCCGGTCGTCGGCAGGCCAGGCCATCTTCAGGCCGATCAGGATCACCCCTAGCCCCAGGGCCCGCAGGATCCCATCCCGCACCCGGTCCGGCACCCGGGGCACGACCAGGCCGCCCAGGAGGCCGCCCAAGAGGATCGCCCCTGCGTTCACCAGCGTCCCGATGCCGGTCATCTGCTTGCCTCCATCGCCGCGGGACTCCCGTCAGGGGGCAGGCTGTCACTGCCAGGGCCTGTCCTTCCGGGGCACAGCTGTCGCGGTTCCACTGCGTCGGTTCCACGTGGAACATCCTCCGGAGCATCTAATTCCGGAGCATCTGCTCCGCTGTTCCACGTGGAACACCCGGGCCGCACCAGCCGTCCCCCAGGGCCCCAGCCCGCCCGGCGCCCGGAACCGTCCCGCCAGCTATACGTGAAACGGCCCCGGCGGCCGCCCCGGGCCCAGGGGCTCCTGCCCGGTGCCCATGATCAGATCGTAGATCCGGGCCAGGTCCTCGTCGCCGTAGAAGGCGATCTCAATCTTGCCCCTTGGCTGACCCGGGAGAATCCGGACCGGTGTTCCGAGCCGTTCCCTGAGGGCGGCTTCCAGGGCCATCAGGTCCGCATTCCGGCCGGCCCCGTCCTTCGCCTCCCGGGGGCTGCGGTGGCTCCGGCGCCGGCCTTCCCGGGCGATCAGGGCCTCCAGCTGCCGGACCGACAGCTGCTCCCGCTCCACCCGGTCCGCCAGCCGCACCTGTTCCCCGGGATCCGACAGCCCCAGCAGCACCTTGGCGTGACCCACCGAGAGGGTGCCCGCGGCGATCCGGCTCCGGACCGGCTCCGGCAGGTTGAGGAGCCGCAGGGTATTGGCGATCTGCGACCGGCTCTTCCCCAGCCGCCGGGCCAGTTCCTCCTGGGTCAGGTGGAACTCCTCAATCAGCCGCCGGTAGGCCTCCGCCTCTTCCAGGGGATTCAGGTCTTCCCGTTGGAGGTTTTCGATCAGGGCGATCTCCATCACCTGGGCCGGGGTCAGGTCCCGGACGATGGCCGGAATCCGGTCCAGGCCGGCCATCTGGGCGGCCCGCCACCGGCGCTCCCCGGCCACCAGTTCGTAACCCGACTCCACCGGCCGCACCAGCACCGGCTGAACCACCCCGTGCTCCCGGATGGAGGCAGCCAGCTCCGCCAGTTTGGCCTCATCGAAGGCCTGCCGGGGCTGGTGGGGATTCGGCCGGATCTGGGCCACCTCGATCTCCTGGACGTTCTCCTTCTCCTCGGAACTCTCCGGTATCAGGACCCGCAGCCCCTTACCCAACCCTCTCCTGGACACTCTGCATGACCTCCTCCGCCAGTTCCCGGTAGCCCTCGGCTCCCCGGGACTTCGGGTCGTAGAGGGTGATGGGCAGACCGTGGCTTGGCGCCTCACTCAGACGGACATTCCGCACGATGACCGTCCGGTAGACCTTGCCCCGGAAGAGCGGGTGCTCCTTGACGCTTTCCGCGACCTGGATGCTCAGGTTGGTCCGGCCGTCGAACATGGTCAGGAGCACGCCCTCGATCTCGAGGGTGGGATTGAGGTTCTCCCGGACCAGGCGGATGGTGTTGTGGAGGAGACTCACCCCTTCCAGCGCGTAGTACTCGCACTGGACCGGAATCAGGACCGAGTCCGCCGCGGTGAGGGCGTTGACGGTCAAGAGGCCCAGGGAAGGGGGACAATCGATCAGGATGAAGTCATACCGGTCCCGAACCGGGGCCAGGGCCTTCTTCAACCGGGTCTCCCGGGAGATCAGGTTGACCAGTTCGATCTCCGCACCCGCCAGGTCGATGGTGGCCGGCGCCACCCACAGCCCGGGCACCTGAGTGGCGAGGCAGACCTCGGTCAGGGGCGTCCCCCGGACCAGGACGTCGTAGACCGACACTTCCAGCTGGGTCCGGTCGATGCCCAGCCCGCAGGTCAGGTTCCCCTGGGGATCCACATCCACCAGCAAGACCTGCTTCCCGGCCTCGGCCAGGGCCGCCCCGAGGTTGATGGCCGTCGTAGTCTTGCCCACGCCTCCTTTCTGGTTGGCGATGGCGATCACCCGCCCCACATCCCCCACCCCCTCTCGGGATCCAAGGCTATGCTTTCACACCGGCACTGATTTCGCCGTCACTGGAGGCTCTCCCTCCCGGATCCGGTCTCTGTTCCACGTGGAACACCCATCCTGTGGAACACCCGCCGGCTCCCCGACCACGTGCCGCCGCACCGGAACCGGCCCGACGCCAACGCCCATGCCCATCCAATGCCATGCCCATCCCAAGAGAGCCGAGGCCCCATCCCAAGGGAAGAGGCCCGGGCCCATCCACAGGGGACGGGCCCGGGCCCTCTCACAGCGGCCGCTTCTCCGGCACCCCCGGGCGCCGGGGATAGGCCGCCGGGGTGGGCCGCACCTTGGTCACCTCCACCAGCAGCCGCTCCCCGGCCCCCTCCGGCAGCGCCACCTCCCACAGCCCGGTCACCTCGCCCCCGAGGGTCGCCAGGGCCTGGGCAGCCTCCTCTACCTCTCGCCGGCCACCCGGTCCTTTCAGGGCTACAAACCGGCCGCCGACCCGGACGAAAGGCAAACAGAACTCCGCCAGCACCCGCATCTCCGCCACCGCCCGCGCCGTGACCAGGTCGAAGGCTTCCCGATAGCCGGGCCGATGCCCCCACTCCTCCGCCCGGCCCCAGAGCACCTCCACCCCCTGGTCCCCCGGCCAGAGGACTCCGCACAGGTGTTCCAGGAACCGGCACCGCTTCTGCAGCGCGTCCAGAAGGGTGAGCCGCACCCCCGGGACCAGGAGCCGGACGACCACCCCGGGAAATCCCGCCCCGGTGCCGACGTCCAGCACCCGCATGCCGGGGTCGACCGGCACCCGGCCGACGAGGGCTGCGCTGTCCAGGGTGTGCTTCACCACCATCTCCCCGAGGTCGGTAATCCCGGTCAGGTTCACCCGCCGGTTCCAGTCCCGCACCTCCTCGAGATGCCGGAGGAGTGCCGCCAGCCGCACCGAATCCCGGGCCGCCTCCTGCCCCGGGGCGCCAGCCAGCGCGACCAGCCCCCTCCGCAGCACTTCCAGGTGTTCCTCCATCGGTCCACCCCTTCGCGGATGACGATGGCCCCACCGGCCGATGCAAAAGCCCCGCAGCCGGAGGCTGCAGGGCCTAACGGTGACTCGGCTGCCGTCGGGGCACCAGCACCACCCGCCGGTGGGGCTCCTCTCCTTCGCTGACGGTGGTCACATGGGGATGTCCGGCCAGGGCCAGGTGGATGATCCGGCGCTCCTGGGCCGGCATCGGTTCCAGGGCGTACCGCTGCCCCGTCCGCCGCACCCGCTCCGCCAGCCGCCGGGCCAGGCGCTGCAGAGTCTCTTCCCGGCGCTGCCGGTATCCTTCCACATCCAGCAAGATCCGAGGCCCCGGCTCCACCTTGTTCGCCACCGCGTTGGCGAGAAACTGGAGGGCATCGAGGGTCTGCCCGTGGCGGCCAATCAGCACCCCCATGTCCCGCCCGGCGAGGGTCACCCGGAGATACCCCTCCGCCTCCTCCGCCTGGATCCGGGCCTCGACCCCCATGGCCCGACAGACCTCCCGGAGAAACCGCTCCACCCGCTCCGCACGGGTCTCCCGGACCGTCACCCGGACCAGCGCCCTCCGGGCACCTAGGAGGCCAAAGAGGCCGGGCCTCCCTTCGTCCAGCACCTCCACCTCGACCCGGGCACGGTCCACCCCCAGTTCCGCCAGGGCGCTCGCTACCGCTTCGTCGACGGTCCGGCCGCTCCTCTCCACCGACCTCACTTCGCAGCCGCCTCCTTCTTGGGCTGCAACGCCGGGAACCCCGGGTAGATGGCCTGCTGGACCAGGCCCACGAGGGTGGTCACTAGCCAGTACAGGGCCAGCCCGGCGGGGTACTTGGTGGTAAACCAGGTAATCAGCACCGGCATGAAGTAGGTCATCATCCGGGCGTTGGGATCCGCGGTGTTGCTTGGCATCGACAGCCAGCTCTGCACAAAGGTGACGAGCCCCGAGAGCAGCGGCAGGCGGTACCAGACATCCGGCTGGTTCAGCACGATGCTGGTGCCAAAGAGGGTAGGCGTGATGGGATTGCCCTGCAGGTCCACGTACTCAAAGTTGTACAAAACCCGGAAAATCGCCCACAAAAATGGCATCTGAATGAGAAGCGGCAGGCACCCGGAGAAGGGGTTCACCCGGTGCTCCCGGTAGAGGTTGACCATCTCCTGCTGAAACTTTTCTGGCTCAGACTTGTACTTCTCCTGCAGCTCCTTCACCTTGGGCTGTAGTTCCTGCATCCGCTTCATGCTCTTCATCTGGTACATGTACAGGGGGGCCAGCAAGGCCCGGATGGCCACGGTTAGCAAGATGATGGCCAGGGCATAGTCGCCGGTCACCCGGTACAACCAGGCCAACCCCTGGCTCATGAGCTGCTCCAGTAGATTCAACCCCGGACAACCTCCCTGCGCTACCCTTTACGGAACCGGGTCGTACCCACCCGGGTGGAAAGGATGGCACCTGAGGATGCGCCGCACCGCCAACCAGCCGCCCCGGATCACGCCATACCGCTCCACCGCCTCCAGGGCGTACTGCGAACAGGTCGGGTAAAAGCGGCACGTCGGTCCCCCCTTCAGCGGGGAGAGCACCACCTGGTAGAACCGGATCGCCAGGACAGCCACCCGCCGCAGTGCCATCACGCCTTTGCTTCGCCTCCCGCCGGTCGCTGGGCCTCGGTCCGACCCCTGCCCGACTGTCCCTTTGCCCCCAGCAGGGCCCGGACCCGCGGGTCTTTCTCCTTCAGAAATCCGGCCCGGCGAAACAGTTCGGCGGTCTTCCGCAACAGCTCCGAAAAGGGCATGTCCAGCGCCGGCCTCCGGGCAATCACCACAAAGGCCCCGCCCCCCTTGATCACGGGCCAGAGGAGCCGCACCGCCTCCCGCAACCGCCGCTTGGCCCGATTCCGCACCACGGCAGAACCCAACTTCTTGCCTACGGCGAAGCCCACCCGGGACTCCGGGGCCCTCGTCCGCACCGCGTAAAGCACCGCGGCCTGGTTGGCGACGGAGCGGCCCTCTTCATAGACCCGCACAAACTCCCTCCGGGTTTGGATCCGATACCGCCGTTTCACGGATTGCCACCGCCGCTGGAAAGCGGCATCCTCTGGCGTTCCTCCTCTGGGCCCCACCCGTGGGCCCCTTTTGCAGATCCCCCTGTCGGGGACCCCATCTCCCCATCTATGAAAAAAGGCCGCGGCAAAGGTCCGCGACCTCAAACGGTCAGCCGCTTCCGACCCTTCAGCCGCCGGGCCCGCAGCACCTTCCTACCGGCCTTGGTCCGCATCCGCTTGCGAAACCCATGGGTCCGCTTCCGGCGTAGGTTGTGCGGTTGGTAGGTCCGCTTCACGCCCGTTCACCCCCATTGGCCCGAAAAAGACACACCCGCAATGATAGCCGAGCACGGTTTTCACTGTCAAGTTTGTCCGCCGTCCCCCGGCGTCCGGCCCAGGGCTCAGCCCGGGCCCTCCAATCCCGACCTCCATGCCAGACCTGAGTCCCTTACCTCACAAATACCCGATGGTCTGCTGCCGGTGCAACCCCACCCTTCCTCCTTCCCCCCATCGCCGGCTATCCCCAATTTCCACACCCCCCGGCAGCCAGGGGGATCCGGCTCCAACCCTCTCTACAACCCGGTTTCAAGCCTTCTGCACATCTTCACACACACCTTTCCCACAGGCCCCAGCCCTGTCCACAGCCTTTCCACCTGGTTTCCACTTCTTATCCCCAGCGCAGGGCCCCTTCTGTCCACCGAGGAGCAGCACCGGTTGTTGATAACTCCTGGCCGATTTGCTAAGATGAACTGTACAGCCCGACCACTCTCGTGCTCCCGGGCACGAGGTGGCCAGGCTCAAATCGTTTTATGCACACCTTGTGGATAATGATGTGAACAACCTGTTGATACTGTCCCGCCAACCGTCTGCCCCTCCGGGGGGTCTCAACTCCCTGTCCTGCCGAGGAGGCTGCTTCCCTGTGATGCAGAATGACCTCCAGCACGTCTGGACACAGGCCCTGGAAGTTCTGGAGCGGCAGCTGCCGCAGGCCAGCTTTGAGGCCTGGCTGAAGAAGACCAGGCCCCTGGCTTTCACCGGCGACACCCTGGTGGTCGGGGTCCAGAACGAGTTTGCGAAGGACCGCCTTGAGTCCCGCTACGCATCCCTGATCCGCCAGACCCTTCGGGAGATCACAAAGCGGCAGATCGACCTGCGCTTTGTCCTGCCCGGGGAGGGCCTTCACGAGGACAGCAGCAAACTCTCCTCGGCGGCTGCTCCGGCCCCGGGTGGGACCGCGGGGGAGAGCGACTCCTTCAAGCCCCTCAACCCCAAGTACACCTTTGATACCTTTGTCGTCGGCAACTCCAACCGGTTCGCCCATGCCGCCGCCCTTGCGGTGGCGGAAGCCCCCGCGCGCGCGTACAACCCCCTCTTCATCTACGGCGGCGTGGGGCTGGGGAAGACCCACCTCATGCACGCCATCGGCCACTACGTCCTGGCCCAGAACCCCCGGATGCGGGTTGCGTACGTCAGCACGGAAACCTTTACAAATGAGTTTATCAATAGTATCCGGGATGACAAGATCGCCGAGTTCCAGAACCGGTACCGGAACGTCGACGTGCTGCTCATCGACGACATCCAGTTCCTCGCCGGCAAGGAGCGGACCCAGGAGGAGTTCTACCACACCTTCAACGCCATCCACGAGGCCAACAAGCAGATCGTCATCTCCTCGGACCGGCCGCCCAAGGAGATCCCCACCCTGGAGGACCGGCTGCGCTCCCGGTTTGAGTGGGGCCTCATCTGCGACATCCAGCCCCCGGACCTGGAGACCCGGATCGCCATCCTTCGGAAGAAGGCCCAGCTCGAGAACCTCGACGTCCCCGACGACGTGATCGTCTACATCGCCACCCACATCGAGACCAACATCCGGGAGCTGGAGGGCGCCCTCACCCGGGTGGTGGCTTACTCCGGGATGATGCGCAGCCCCATCACCGTGGAGATGGCGATGCACGCCCTCAAGGACATCCTGCCGCCACCCCGGCCCCGGCAGGTGACCATCGAGAGCATCATGCAGGTGGTGGCCGATTACTACGGCCTGAAGGTCGAAGACCTCAAGGTCCGCAAGCGGACCCGGAACGTCGCCTTCCCACGGCAGGTGGCCATGTATCTCTGCCGGGAGCTGACCGACTACTCCCTGCCCAAGATCGGCGAGGAGTTCGGAGGCCGGGACCACACCACGGTCATCCATGCCTGTGAAAAGATCTCCGAGGACATGAAGCGGGATCCGTCCCTGGCCGCGGACATCGAGCACCTGATCAACCGGATCAAGAGCCTCTGATCGCCGGCAGCCCGGGCACCGGGCCCGGCCCCCGGCACCCCGTGTGGACAAACTGTGGACGGGACTGTGCCTAACCTGGGGGTAGGGTCCGACCCGGGCCCGCTCCCTGCCCGACGCCCTGTGGACGAGCCTCCCCCTCTCCCCCCACCTGTCCACAGGCCGGTCGCGCCACCCAGGCAGCCTGGAGACAGATATCCACGGACTTCTCCACATATCCACATTCGCAATGACGCGCGCGGCTGATCCCGCGCAACGCGACCTGAATCCTGTACCCGCGGGGATCCCGCCGCGCCCCCAGGGAGCCTCCCGGGTGCCCACACCGGTACCCACCCAGACAGGACTCGGCCCGGACGGCGTCCAACCGCCGGCGGCAGCCTGGCGACACCGTCGCCACGCCCAGTCCCAAGCAAAGGAGGAAGGCCCAGTGAGAGCCATCGTACCCCAGGAGACGTTGGCCGAAGCCCTCAGTACCGTCTCCAAGGCCGTCTCGTCCAAGAGCACCATCCCGGTGCTCTCCGGGGTGCTCCTGCAGGCCAAGTCGGACCACCTGCTCCTGCGGGCCACAGACCTGGAACTGGCCATCGAGGCCACCGCCGCGGCCCAGGTCCAGGCCGAAGGCTCCATCGTCCTGCCGGCCAAGCTGCTCACCGATCTCATCCGCCGGATCCCCTTCGGGGACCTGGAGATCACCGTCGACCCCGGCCACTACACCGCTACCATCCGCTGGGGTCGCTCCCAGTACCTGCTCCACGGTTTCCCCGCGGACCAGTTCCCCCAGATCCCGGAGCCGGGGGACGAGTCCCACTTCGTCGTCAGCCAGCCGGCCCTGCGGGATCTGATCCGGCAGACCTCCTTTGCGGCGGCCCACGACGAAACCCGCCCGTATCTCACCGGGGTCTACCTCACCTTGAGCGGTGAGCAGCTCTCCGGAGTGGCGACCGACAGCGTCCGCATCGCGCACACCTGGGTTCCGGCCCGGAATCCCCAAAATCTGTCGGTACAGGCGATTATTCCCAGCCGCTCCCTGAACGAGCTGGCCCGGGTCCTCTCCACGGACCCGGAGGACGTGGTCCGGGTGGCCATCACCGGCAACCAGGCCTTCTTTGACCTGGGCTCGGTCCGGGTGATCTCTCGCCTCCTCGAGGGGCAGTACCCCGACGTGCTCAGGCTTATCCCCCAGTCCTACGGAACCCGGGCAACGCTGAACAAGGAGCAGTTCCTCGAGGCGGTAGAGCGGGCCGCCCTCACCACCAAGGACGGGGCCATCAAGCTGGAGGTAGGCCCCGACGTCATGGTCATCCGGGCCAACACCCCGGAGGTGGCCCAGGTTCAGGAGGAACTGCCCCTCACCCTGGAGGGGGATCCCCTGGAGATCGGCTTCAACGCCCGCTACCTCATCGAGGGGCTGAAGGTGCTGGAGGACCCAGACTTCCTCTTCGAGTTCTCCGGCAGCCGCAACCCCAGCCGGATCAGCGGCACCACCGGCACCAGCCACTACCTGTATGTCGTCCTCCCGCTTATCACCTACTAACCCCGGAGGGATGAAGGTGGCGACAGAGGTCCCGATCCGGACCCCCTACATCACCCTCGGGGATCTGCTGAAACTGGTCCGGGCGGTCCCCACCGGGGGCCGGGCCAAGCAGGTGATCCAGGCCGGCCAGGTCCGGGTCAACGGGGAGGTGGAGACCCGCCGGGGCCGCAAGCTCGTGCCCGGCGACCGGGTGACCTGGGAAGGCCACGGGGAGTGGGTGGTGACCGCCGCCCCGGAGGCCCGGGGCGACGGGTAGCGGCTGGCCATGCCGATGCGCATGGCAGGAAACCTCCCGCGCCCGGGGGCCAGGGCCCGGAAGGAGTGCCCACGGCGTGTATCTGGCTGCCCTCCGTCTCCAGCACTTCCGCAACTACCAGGAGCTTGACCTGACCTTTTCGCCAGGGCTGAACATCGTTTACGGCGAAAACGCCCAGGGCAAGACCAATCTCCTGGAAGCCATCTATTTCCTCGCGACCGGCAAGTCCCACCGCACCAGCCGGGACCAGGAGCTGATCCGGCAGGGGCACTCCGAACTCCGGGTCGAGGCCCGGGTGGTCCGGCAGACCGGAGAGCTGACCCTTGCCCTGCGCTACGGCCTGGACACCCGGAAAAGCCTCCGGATCAACGGCATCCCGGAGAAGCGGATCGCCTCCCTGGTGGGAAAGCTGGCGGTGGTCTTCTTCTCGCCTGACGATCTGCAGTTGATCAAGGGCGCACCCGCCGGCCGCCGGCGCTTTCTCGACATCGAACTCTCCCAGGTCTCCCCCACCTACCTTCACCATCTGCAGGTCTACCTCCGGGCGCTCCAGCAGCGGAACGCCCTCCTCCGCCAGGCAGCGGAGCGGGGCCTCAGCCCGGGGCTTCTGGAGACCTGGGACGAACAGATCGTCCACGCGGGAGCCGAGATCCTCCTCCGCCGGCAGGCCGCAGTCCGGCGCCTCGGCGCCCTGGCGGCCGACTACCACCGGCGGCTGAGTAGCGGCCGGGAAGAGCTCACCCTCCGGTACCTGAGCACCGTGGGCGATCTGCCGGAGGCCCTCTCCCAGGAGGCCCTCGCCGCGGTCCGGGACCGGTTCCGGGAGCGCCTGGAGCGGCTCCGCCGGGAGGAGATGGCCCGGGGGACCACCCTGGTCGGGCCCCACCGGGATGACCTGCTCTTCCACATCAACGGCCAGGAAGCCCGGCTCTACGCCTCCCAGGGGCAGCAACGGACCGCGGTCCTGGCCCTGAAACTCGCGGAGATCCAGTTCATGCGGGAGATTATCGGCGAGGCGCCGGTGCTGCTCCTGGACGATGTCATGTCCGAGCTGGACCCGGGCCGCCGGAACTACCTGCTCCAGGCGGTGGAGACCGGGGTGCAGACCTTTATCAGTTGCACCGACGCGGCGGACCTGATGATCCGCCGGTGGCCGGCGGAATACCGCCTGTTCCGGGTCCAGAGCGGCCAGGTCTTTTGAAGGGGGAGTCGCCGGATGTTTCTCCACCTCGGGGCTGACGTGGTGGTAAGCCTCAAGGAGGTCATCAGCATCCTGGACCTCCGCACCGCCGGCAAGGCCGAGGCTACCCGGGAGTTTCTCCAGGCCTGCCGGGCCCAGAACCGGGTGGTCCAGATCGCAGACGGGGAACCCAAGTCCGTGGTGGTCACCGACCGCCACGTCTACCTCTCCCCCATCTCCTCCCTGACCCTGAAGAAGCGTTCCCTTAGCCAGTACGGCCGGATCATCACCAAGCTCTGACCTCTGGGACCCCGGACCCAGGCGGTCAGCCGCCAGCTTGTGGTAAAATAGACCTGTTCCTTCCACCCTGCGGGGCGCAAGGCACGGGGGCTGAAGGAGGCTTTACAGGTGTCCGAGGAAAGAGAGCAGCCCGTGGTGATGGAGTACGACGCCAGCCAGATCCAGGTCCTCGAAGGCCTGGAGGCGGTGCGCCGGCGTCCCGGCATGTACATCGGCAGCACGTCTGCCAAGGGCCTCCATCACCTCATCTGGGAGATCGTCGACAACGCGGTGGATGAGCACCTGGCCGGCGCCTGCCAGCACATCGCCGTCACCCTGCACCGGGACGGCTCCTGCAGCGTCCTGGACGACGGCCGGGGCATACCCGTAGACATTCACCCCCAGACCGGACGGCCGGCCCTGGAGACGGTCTTCACCGTGCTCCACGCGGGCGGCAAGTTCGGCGGCGGCGGGTACAAGGTCTCCGGGGGTCTCCACGGCGTCGGCGCCTCGGTGGTCAACGCCCTCTCCCGCCGGCTGGAGGTGGAGGTCTGGCGGGATGGCGGCCACTTCCGGCAGGTCTATGAGACAGGCCGGCCCATCCAGGATGTGGAGCGGGTCGGGGACGCACCGCCGGACCGGCACGGTACCCTGGTCCGGTTCTGGCCCGATCCGGAGATCTTCGAGACCGTCGAGTTCGACTTCGACACCGTGGCGATCCGGCTCCGGGAGATCGCCTTCCTGAACGGAGGGCTGGAGATCCTCCTCCGGGACGAGCGGTCCGGGGAGGAGATCTGGTTCCGGTACCAGGGCGGCCTCCGGTCCATGGTCGAGTACCTGAACCGGGCCCGAAACCCCCTGCACCGGGACCCGATCTACATCCAGGACGAGCGCGACGGCAACATCATCGAGGTCGCGCTCCAGTACACGGACGGGTACGCGGAAAACCTGTACTCCTTTGTCAACAACATCCGCACCCACGAGGGCGGTACCCACGAGACCGGCTTCAAGACGGCCCTCACCCGGGTGCTTAACGACTATGCCCGCAGGCACCGGCTGCTGAAGGAGAACGAGGAGGGCCTGTCCGGGGAGGATGTCCGGGAAGGGCTGACGGCCATCCTCTCGGTGAAGGTCCCCAACCCCCAGTTCGAGGGGCAGACCAAGACCAAGCTGGGGAACAGCGAGCTGACGGGGATCGTCAACTCCGTCGTCGGCGATCGGCTGGCCACCTACCTGGAAGAGAACCCCGCGGTGGCCCGGAAGATCGTCGAGAAGGCGGTCCTCGCCGCCCGGGCCCGGGAGGCTGCCCGGAAGGCCCGGGAGCTGACCCGGCGCAAGAACGCCCTGGAGGTGACCAACCTCCCGGGCAAGCTCACCGACTGCATCTCCCGGGACCCGGAGGAGTCCGAACTCTTCCTCGTGGAGGGCGACTCCGCCGGCGGCTCGGCCAAGCAGGGCCGGGACCGGCGGACCCAGGCGGTGCTGCCCCTCCGGGGGAAGATCATCAACGTCGAGAAAGCTCGGCTGGACAAGATCCTGAACCACGACGAGGTCCGGGCGATCATCACCGCGGTGGGTACCGGGATCGGGGACGAGTTCGACATCACCAAGGCCCGGTACAAGAAGATCATCATCATGACCGATGCGGACGTGGACGGCTCCCACATCCGCACCCTGCTCCTGACCTTCTTCTACCGGTACATGCGGCCCCTCATCGAGCATGGCTACATCTACATCGCCCGGCCGCCCCTCTACATGATCCGGAAGGGCAAGCAGGTCTACTACGCCTACTCCGAGGAGGAGAAAGACCGGATCATCCAGCGGCTGGGGGGCGTGACGGAGAAGCCCCAGCGGTACAAGGGCCTGGGCGAGATGAACCCCGAGCAGCTGTGGGAGACCACCATGAACCCCGCCACTCGCACCCTGATCCAGGTCACCCTGGAGGACGCCATGGCCGCGAACGAGATCTTCGAGATCCTGATGGGGGAGAAGGTGGAGCCCCGCCGGGAGTTCATCGAACGGCACGCCCACGAAGTGGTCGAGATCGACACCATCGGCTGACGGAGGCCCCGACCGCCGGCCGGCCTGCCCTCTCTGGCAGCCCCGGCGGGGGGCCGGAATCGTCCCGGCACCCGCCTGAGAGTGGCCGGGGTTCAGAACAGGAGGACCTGGTGTGAGCCCGGAGCATGCGGAGAAGATCCTGCAGACAGACATCGAGCAGGAGATGAAGCGCTCCTTCATCACCTACGCGATGTCTGTCATCGTCAGCCGTGCCCTGCCCGACGTGCGAGACGGGCTGAAGCCGGTGCAGCGCCGCATCCTCTACGCGATGTACGACGCCGGCAACACCGCGGATAAGCCGTACCGGAAGTCGGCGAAGACCGTCGGTGACGTCATCGGCCGGTTCCATCCCCACGGCGACGCCGCGGTCTACGACGCCCTGGTCCGGATGGCCCAGGACTGGAACCTCCGCTACCCCCTGGTGGACGGCCAGGGGAACTTTGGCTCCATCGACGGCGACCCGCCGGCAGCGATGCGGTACACCGAGGCCCGGCTCTCCCGGATCGCCGGGGAGATGCTGACCGACATTGAGAAGGACACTGTCGATTTCCAGGACAACTACGACAACAGCGAGCGGGAGCCCGCGGTCCTACCCTCCCGGTTCCCCAACCTCCTGGTGAACGGCTCCTCCGGCATCGCCGTGGGCATGGCCACCAGCATCCCGCCCCACAACCTCAGCGAGGTGGTGGCGGCCCTGGAGGCCATGATCGACAAGCCGGAGATTACCAACGAGGAGCTGATGCGGTACATCAAGGGGCCGGACTTCCCCACCGGTGCCCTGATCCTGGGCCGGGACGGGATCCGGAAGGCCTACGCCACCGGCAAGGGCTCAATCATCATGCGGGCCCGGGCCCAGATCGAGACCCTGCAGAACGGCCGCCATCGGATCGTCGTCACCGAGCTGCCTTACCTGGTCAACAAGGCCCGTCTGATCGAGCGGATCGCGGAGCTGGTCCGGGAGCGGCGGATCGACGGCATCACCGACCTCCGGGACGAGTCGGACCGGACCGGGCTGCGGATCGTCATCGAGTTGCGCCGGGACGCCAACCCCAACGTCATCCTGAACCAGCTCTACAAGTACACGCCGATGCAGTCCAACTTCGCCATCCACATGCTCGCCCTGGTGGATGGCCGGCCCCGGACCCTCACCCTCCGGGACGCGCTCTGGTACTACCTCCAGCACCAGAAGGAGGTCATCGTCCGGCGCACCCGGTACGACCTCCAGAAGGCCGAGGCCCGGGCCCACATCGTCGAGGGGCTCCTCAAGGCCCTCGACATCATCGACGAGGTGATCGAGACCATCCGCCAGAGCCCGGACACCGACACCGCCCGGACCCGGCTGATGGAGAACTTCGGCTTCAGCGAGGTCCAGGCCCAGCACATCCTGGACATGCAGCTCCGGCGGCTGACGGCCCTGGAGCGGAGCAAGCTGGAGGAGGAGTACCACGACCTCCAGGACAAGATCGCCTACTTCCGGGCGGTCCTCGGGAGCGACCAGCTCCAGTACAAGATCATCAAGCAGGAGCTGGGGCAGATCCGGGAAAAGTACGGCGACCCCAGGCGGACCCGGATCGTCGATGCCTCCGGGGACTTTGAGGTGGAGGACCTGATCGCCGAGGAGGACATCGTCATCACCCTGACCCACCTGGGGTACATCAAGCGGATGCCCATCAACACTTACCGGAGCCAGCGCCGGGGCGGGAGGGGGGTGACCGGGACCGCGACCCGGGAGGAGGACTTTGTCGAGCATCTCTTCATCACCACCACCCACCACGACATGCTCTTCTTTACTGACCGGGGCCGGTGCTTCCGCCTGAAGGCCCACGAGATCCCCGAGGCCAGCCGCACCGCCCGGGGGACCGCGATCGTCAACCTGATCAACCTCGAGCCCGGGGAGCGGGTCCAGGCCGTCATCCCCATCAAGGGGGTGGGCGAGGAGGGCTACCTCTTCTTCGCCACCCGGCAGGGCTTGGTGAAGAAGACCCCGATTGCCGAGTACGCCAATGTCCGCTCCTCGGGGCTGATCGCCATCCATCTCCAGGAGGGCGACGGAGTCGTCGGGGTCAAGCTCACCAACGGCAACGAGGAGATCATCCTGGTCTCCTCCGCCGGCTACGCCATCCGGTTCCACGAGCAGGACGTCCGGCCCACCGGCCGGGATACCCGGGGCGTCCGGGGGATCGCCCTGGACGAGGGGGCCCAGGTGATCGGCATGGATGTGGTCCGGCCGGGGGCCGAGCTCCTGGTGGTCACCCGGAACGCCATGGGTAAGCGCACCCCCCTGGACGAGTACCCCACCTATAACCGGGGGGCCCGGGGCGTGAAGACCATCCATCTGACGGAGCGCACCGGCGACCTGGTGGCCATCAAGACGGTGTGGGAGCAGGACGAGCTCTTCCTCATCTCCGAGCAGGGGATCATCCTCCGGATCCCCGTGGCCCAGGTGCGGCGCACCGGCCGGGTGGCCCAGGGGGTGACCCTGATGAACCTGGAGAAAGGGGACTCCCTGGTGGCCATCGCCCGGGTCCAGGTGAAGGAGGAAGAGGAAGGGGAGGAGTGACCGGTCCGCGGGCCAGCCAAACCAGCCAATTGGACCCGTCCATTGGCCGTTGACAGGCCGGACCCCCGGGGTAAGATAGACGGCGAAAGCCCTGGCCAGACCGTTGCGAATCCTGCGACGGGGACCCTGCGCCGGGAGTCCGGGAGCACTGCGGAGGCGATGGACGGTGGCGGCGGCCGCGCGGACCTGGCAGGAGAAGGTCGCCCTGGCGGAAAAGCTCCGGGGCGGCGTCATCATGGACGTGGTCACCCCTGAGCAGGCGGAGATCGCACAGGAGGCCGGCGCCGTGGCGGTGATGGCCCTGGAGCGGGTGCCCGCGGACATCCGGGCCCAGGGCGGCGTCGCCCGGATGTCGGACCCGAAGCTCATCAAGGCCATCCAGGCGGCGGTCTCCATCCCGGTGATGGCCAAGTGCCGGATCGGCCACTTTGCCGAGGCCCAGATCCTCGAGGCCCTGGACGTGGACTTCATCGACGAGTCCGAGGTCCTGACCCCCGCGGACGAGGAGTTCCACATCGATAAGCACCGGTTCCGGGTTCCCTTCGTCTGCGGCGCGACCAACCTGGGGGAGGCCCTGCGCCGGATTGGCGAGGGGGCGGCGCTCATCCGGTCCAAGGGGGAGGCCGGCACCGGCAACGTGGTGGAGGCGGTCCGGCACCTGCGGTCGATCCTCCGGGAGATCCGCCGGGTGAAGGAGGCCCCCGACGAGGAGTTGATGACCATCGCCAAGGAACTCGGGGCCCCCTACGAGCTGGTCCAGGAGGTCAAGCGCCGGGGCCGGCTGCCGGTGCCGCTCTTCTGCGCCGGCGGCATCGCCACCCCGGCGGACGCGGCCCTGGTGATGCAGCTGGGGGCCGAGGCGGTCTTCGTCGGTTCGGGGATCTTCAAGTCCGGCAACCCCCAGAAGCGGGCCCGGGCCATCGTCCTTGCGGTCCGGCACTACGACGATCCCAAGATCCTGGCGGAGATCTCCGAGGACCTGGGGGAGCCGATGGTGGGCATCAACGTCAGCACCCTCCGGTCCGAAGAGCGGCTGGCGGCCCGGGGCTGGTAGCGGCGGCCCCAGCCCCGGCCGGACAGCGGCACCGCTCTCCACACCTGACGTACCCTCGACGTACCCAGGGAGGAGGCACCAGCCATGTCCGTCCGCACCTGTCCCCACTGCCGGGGGCACGTCAGCCCCGGCGAGGAGCGCTGCCGGTGGTGCGGCGCGCCCCTGCCGGCGGAGGTGCCGGCCTTCCACCCCGGCGACCTGCTCCGGATCCGCAACCCCTTCAAGAACGGCCATGTGGAGGACGTGACGGTGGTGAGCGTGGAGCGGGGCGGATACGGCCTCGCGGTCCGGGATAGCCGGGGGCTGGTCTGGGCCCTCATCAAGCCCACCGACGTGGTGGCGGTCCTCCGCCGGGCCCGGGCGGAGGCCGCGGGCTGAGCGGGACCGGGAAAGCCGCAGGCTGCACGAGCCAACGAAACGAGAACCGGGGGCAGCGGTCCGCTGCCCCCGGTCTTTT